>JAXLWW010000009.1:0-145102 GCA_046328265.1 Dehalococcoidia bacterium | reverse complement strand
AGATGAGGTAATCAACTGGATTGCTGATCAGCTCAGTTGTTGTGCCAGCGATCTTCTGCAGGACAATGACTGCGATGAAGTTCTGCGCTCCGAACACCTCTTCCATTAGTGATCTGACCCTGTGCAGATTCTCGTCGCCAATCTGGACGAAGATGCTGCCGCTGTCGGCGAGCAGCTCCTTGCAGAGGAGCAGGCGGTCGCGCAGGTAGGCGAGGTAGGAGTGGACGCCGAGGGTCCAGGTGTCGCGGTAGGCCTTGACCATCTCCGGCTCGCGCGTCAGGTCGGTGTCCTTCTCCTGAACGTCGCGCTTGCCGACCAGCGGCTGGAAGTTACTGGCGAACTTGATGCCGTAGGGCGGATCGAGGTAGATGCACTGGACCTTGCCCGCGAGGTTCTCGCGGCGGGCGAGGCTGGTCATCACCTGGAGGCTGTCGCCGAGGATGAGGCGGTTCGCCCAATCGACCTCGTGCTGGTAGAACTGGAGGGCGCGGGCGTAGTCGAGGTCATGGTCGGCGAACATCGAGCGCTGGACCGGCTGCCTTGCGGCGACCTGCAGGATGGCCTGGGCCGAGACGCGCTCGTGGATGTGCAGCGCGACCGGCTCGACCTCGAAGCCGGGGGTTTCGGCCTTGCCCGCCCATTCCAGCCAGGGCTGGTGGGTGCGCAGGGCGTCGGCGAGCAGCTCGGCCTCGTCGGCGGTGAGGGGGCGGCTCTTTGCCTCTTCGAGTAGCGCGGGGAGGCGGTCGGCGCGTCCGGTGGGGTCGAAGCGCAGGACCGGCGGCAGGTGGGGGTCGTAGTGGTAGGCGATGCGCGGCGCTTCGCGGATGACGCCTGAGGCGGCGAGGGCGGCGGGCGGGTTGTTGGGGCGCTTGACGTCGTAGCGATAGGGCTGGACGGTTTCCGGGGTGTCGCGCTTGGCCACCTTTCCCTCCTCCGACCGTGCGAATGGGATGCACAGGATACCAGGAAGTCCCAAACGGCCTTCGCCGTTAGCTCGGCGGCGCATCCGGCGGGAGGGGCGGACTGGTCGGCGCGAGGGCGTTGTGGCGCGGTGGGGCCGCTACCCTGCCCCGGAAGGCGAGGTAGGCGGTCTGGAAGTGCCAGAAGAAGAGCGAAATCAGCACGAACCAGACGGTGATGCGATGGCCGAGTTGTCGTCCGAGGAGGATGGCGCAGGTGACGCCGACCACGGTGACGATGGCGCGCCCGAGGGCCTCCAGGGAGATGTCGACGATGCCGCTGCCACCGGTAAGAACAAGCAGCACGACGACGCCGACCGCCCGGGCGAACAGCACCACCGCGAAGAACGCGAAGACGGCGCGCAGCAGCTTCCAGACGAACCGGTTGAACTCCTCCATCGTAGCCCCCTTCAGAGCGGCAAACCGCCAGGTCCAGCGCGTCTCCGCAGCGCGGTCGACAGTGCGACTGCCTTGCCGAACAGGTGGGCCGATGGCGCGCAGCTTCACCGTCGGATCGGCAGTTGCTTAGCTGGGTGCCGTGCGCAAGAATAGCCGTCATGAAGTGGTTCCTCGGGCTCTTGGGCGGCCTCGTACTGATGCAGGTGCTGACCGCCTATTTCCTCCTCGGGTCGAGTGTCCCAAACCTGCTGTACTGGGCGGTCGCTGGTGTTGTCCAGTGGACGCTGGTCTTGGGCGTGTTCTGGGGGCTTGGCTGACTCGTTCTGAGGGTGGTTCGACGTCTCGGTGGCTGACCGCAACTGCTCGCGGAGGAGAGGCACAATGACTGGCATGGCGAAGAAAAAGAAGGCCAAGGTCATCTTGGGCGGGTTTCTGCCGCCGGACGACCCGATTCATACCGAGCCTTATCGGATGCTGGTATCGCTCAGTCCGAACGTCACTGGGCGACTGCTCTTCGGGAAGCAGACCGAGCTCGCCACGAGCGATGGTCATTTCCTCGAACGAGACACCGACGGCACACAGACGCAGGACTAGCCACCCCGACGAGAACCCTCACGGCCATACCCCCTGCCCTTTCTGACGGATCGAGCGCGGCCTCAGGGGGATTTTCGGACACCATAAAACAAGGCGAAACGCGCCCGGCTGGCATGAACGCGCCGGGGCGGCGAACCAACCCTTCGGCGCTGCACGGGCATGTAGTGCGAGCCGTCTACCTGACGCCCGGGTGCTCGGCAGCGATCAGCGATTGGACGAGCGAGCGACTGATGGAGCCTCCCCGAAGCAGCAAGCTCGCCGACATCCTTCCACGGCCCCGGCGGCAGCCGGACGATGCAGGCGTTCGGGAGCATCCCGGCAAGGCGTCGCGCTCCAGCGTCGCCCGCCAGCTGTGTCATCGGCGTCGTAGAGCAGCAAGACGCGCCGGTGACGTGGCAGCGACTTGGGGTCGTCGTCCTCGGTCAGCCGCGCTGGTCATTGCCAAAGGTCGCCACGCCGAGGAGGTCGCCCGCTTCCTGCAAGGTGAGCGCCAAGTTCCCCCTGCTGCGGGCTAGCCAGGCTTCAGCCGACCACTTCTTGACGCGCCCGGGCGGCCGGGCGGCTCACAGGCCCTCTCGTTACGGACTGCATTCACCCACCACCCACCACCCACTACCCACTGACCACTACATGTTGCATGGATAGTTGGTCATACCATATGTTGCGCCCTGACGCGAAACCGGGCATAATAGGCTCATTGAATTTCTGGGAGGAGCCCATGGTCAGTGGACTCCGTACTCGAAAGCGCTCGTGCCAAGCGTGCTCGTCAAGGAGGTCAAGGTGGCGCTTACGGCTGCCGAGTTGGGCGGCTGGTGGAGGTGGCCCGAAACGCTGGCGTCTCCAAGGGGGTCGTAATCCGCGCCGCGCTGGGGAAGTTTGACCCGGCGGCCTAACTAGAGGAGTCACAGCGCAACGCCTCGGCGACGGCTCCAATCGACCGCCGAGGCGTTGCTGGAAGGGACTTCCAGATGAATCCTACCACGGCTCGAGGATTTCCTCGTCCTGAACGTCGCATCGCCCCGGTCCGGGACGCTGGGGGGCCGCGCTGTCGCCGCGATCTGGCGCTGCAGCGATGGGCGCGTCGTCCTCGTCCGGTCCAGCGCCGATCCCCGCCGCCACCGCTGGCACGCTCGGGGAGGATACGGCTTCCACGTCGAAGTCATCGCCGCCGCACGTGCCGCCGGAGCAACCGAAATCCTGATGCAGTTCATCGATGGCCGAACAGCCTGGTGCCTGGGCGCGCCAGCCGATGACCGCTGCAGCCTGCCCGAACAGGCCGCGACCGGAGAGCAGGTCGTTCTGCGCGACCAGTTCTGGACGTGGTTTCGTCGCGACCAGCGGGCCTTCCGGCCCAGCCTCTACGAACGCGATTGCGAGTTCCTTGCCGCCGCGCCTGGGGCTACGCCCGCCGAGGCGCGTCCTGCCCGTCTGGCCGATGGGGAAGGGCGCCGTCGTGGTCCGAAACGCCGGTGCGAGGTCGGTTCTTGGGCGAAGCACCCGCAGACCCGAAATGGCGTCAAGGACGCTTCCACCGACCCCGGCAGATCGCAGGTGGAGCGGTGGCGTCTTTCGCCCGACGCGAACGTCGCCATTGGCACCGGCGGCGACCTCGTCGTGCTGGACGTGGATGTCAGGACCGGTGGCTTCGCCAGCCTCGACGAGCTTGAGGCGAAGCACGGGCCGCTCCCCAAGACGGTTGCTGCCGCATCCGGAAGTGGAGGGCGGCACTTCTACTTCAAGCCGCCCGCTGGATCGAAAGTCGCCAGTCGACAAGGGTTCTTGCCCGGGCTCGACCTGAAAGGCGAGGGCGGCTATGTCCTCGCCCCGCCGTCCAGGAACGGGAACGGCCCATACAACTGGCTCGAAGGACAATCCCCGGATGACGTCGACGTCGCCGAGATGCCGCCGTGGCTGCTGCAGCTTCTGACCGCCAGGAAACCGGGTAGCGAAAGCCCGTTCGCCAACGGGCGAATCGTCCCGGAAGGGGAGCGCCACGACGCCTTGATGCGGCTCGGCGGCTCATTGCGTCACCATGGGTTCGACGCGGCAGAAATCAACGACGTACTTGGCCTGGTCAACGAGCGCAGGTGCAATCCGCCGCTTCCCGAGTGTGAGGTGCAGGACATGGCACGGTGGCTGGCTGCTCAGCCGCCAGGCCGCCCGCTACGGGATTACGTCAAGACAGCGCGGACCGAGGCTGCCAACCTTCGCCACATGAGGAAAGCGGCGCAGCGAAGGCATGGGGTTTCTGCCCAGATCGTCGGCGTCTTGAAGGTTCGAAGAGCGGCGACCCTCGTCGAGCTATGCGACATCATCGACCTGCCAAGAAGCAGCCTGCAGCGGATCCTTGCCGCGATGGATCACGACGGGAAGGTCCAATGCGACCCCAAGTGCGGCGTGAGAGGCGCTCCAAAGCGCTACTCGCTCGTCGCGTCAGACGGGCGCTCTCACCCTCCTGACCGGCCTTAGCGACACTGCAGGGCCTTCTACGCGCCTACTGAGGCGTCGCACGAGCTTCCTCCTCATAGGCGATGCCAATGCCGCTCACGGCCTCCCACTGCCAAGTGCCATCAGCGACCATCTCAGGAGACGCGTGGACTTGTGTGACCGGGCTGCGCCCCAAAATCGCTGCGCTGGCTTCACACCGTCAAGTACGCGGGACCTGTGGACGTCGAAAGGCTCCCCCCGCAGAAACGAATACCGTACGGCTCGATCTTGGGCAGAAACGCGGCTGAACGGGCGCACCGGAGAAGAAGCAGCGTACGCACTGTGCCTGCCGCCCTTGGGCGGTTATGGAAAGCCATCAGGGTGCCTGAGGAGATTTCGGCGTTGCTGCTCGTCATCGAGTTCTAGCAACTCCGCGATCACGAAGGAGGCTGTGGCAGCACTGGCACCGGTGTTCGACGCCGAGTGCATGCCAAGGCGTGGTCGACCGTAACCCTGCCAGCCATGAACACATCGAACAGCGCCTCGGCGACCGTGCCGTGGTAGACCGGCAGCGGCCTGCCGCGCTTCATCCTTGACGACGCTGTCCCGGAAACCACGCCCGAAAACCGGGGGTGACGGTGACGGCCTCGTTGGGGAAGCTATCCGGCTCGGCCTGGGCGTCAAAGGCGTCGGCGGGGGCGTAGCCTCCGGCTGCCGGGGCGCGGGTGGCGTCGAGGTTCCCTCGGCGATGAGGGCGTCGACGACGCGGCCAATGCGCTCGAATCGCGCTGGTGGGGAAACCAGACCGCATGAAGGAACCCGATACAGCGGGTCGTCCGGCGATGCTCGTCTTCCTGTAGATAACTCCCGGCATAGTCCGCATCCTTTCCGAAGGGACCCAGCGCCGCGACGTCGGCCTCGAAGTCTTCGGCAACCGCGTCCAGTCCCGCCGTAGCCGCCGCGCGGTTGAACACATCCACGCGATGGTCGATGGCAGCCTGGTCCCACCGCTCATCAAGATTGTACATCACGACGCCGTAGACATCGCGGCCAGCGTCGCGGTAGCGCAGGGGGCCGAAACTGCCCAGTTCGGGGTCGCCAGCGACGACCGCGTCAAGGAACCTCGCGACCGCCTCCTCGGTGCGGAAGCGCTCGTCGAAGGAGCGAACGACGATGGCCTGCTGCTCGGCGGCGTCGTCGAGTTTGCCGACGAGCACCGCGTCCTGCTCGGTCATCGCGCCAAGGAGCGCGGCGAACGCCAGCGCCCCGCCGGGGGTCTCTTCGCGCAGGCTGAGGTGGACGCCGGTGGTGGGAGCGCCCTCCCACGCGCCGGTGCCAACGAACGCGGGCAGCAACTGCACCCCGGCGACCTGCTCCAGTTCGGGGCCGACGCGGGCGAGGAACGCGCGGATGACGCGCTCTTGCTGCTCGCGCGTCGGGTCGTCGAAGGTGAAGCCGAAACGGTTGCGCCACAGCCTGTTGAAGGTGGAGCGGCTGCCGGGCTGGCGTCCCCTGGCGCTCGGGTGACCCCATCGAATAGGATGACACCAGCACAGTGTTGCTTCGCCGGTGGTCACCCGGCGGAAGTCTGCGCAGAGGGGAAACGCGAACCGAAGAGGGTCCGTCACAGCAGGCGAACTGACCACACCTTGACCACACTGGCTGTGGTCAATCCTCCCGGGACTGCCTGAGATTGGCACAAATTGCGGGAGTAGCTCAATGGCAGAGCGGTTGCCTGAGCGTGAGAGTGGAGCGGGAGACGAGGGTCGAACTCGCGACATCCTGCTTGGAAGGCAGGCGCTCTGCCACTGAGCTACTCCCGCGACGGACCAATTCTACACTGGCCGTCGGCTACACTGCCGGACATGATTTACCCGATCCGCGTTGCGACGCCTGACGACATCCCCGAGATCGTCCGCTTGATCCGTGGGTTGGCCGACTACGAGCACCTTCCTGCGGAGCCGAACCCCGAGCGTCTGCGCGAGCACCTCTTTGGCGACCGACCTTCCGCCGAAGTGCTGATCGCGGAGCGCGAAGGGCGTGTCGTTGGCTTTGCGTTGTTCTTCCCGAACTACTCGACCTTCCTGACCCAACCGGGTATCTACCTCGAAGATCTGTTCGTCGAGCCAGAACATCGTGGGGTCGGGATCGGCAAGACGTTGCTCGTCCGGCTGGCGGCGATCGCCGTCGAGCGCGGCTGCGGGCGCCTCGAATGGGCCGTGCTGAACTGGAACGAACCGGCGATCGGCTTTTACCAGGCGCTCGGGGCAGCGGCGCTCGACGATTGGCATACTCGCCGCCTGACCGGCGAGGCGCTGGCGCGAGTAGCCGCGCTGGACCAGCCGGGCTAGAACGACCGGGAAATCAGTTCGTCGGTCAGGGCGAGGAGCGTACTCTTGGCCGGGCCGTCCGGCACCGGAGCGAGCGCTTCGATCGCCTTGCGCGAGAAGTCGGTCGCCACCGCAAAACTGTCCTCGATCACGCCAGACTCGCGGATCTGCGCGACCGTCGGCCCCAACTGCTCGTCGATCCGGCCGCTCTCGAAAAGCGCCTTGATCGGGTTGGGCTCGCTGAGCCGCTCCATCAGGAGGAGCGCCGGCAGGGTCACCGTACCGTTGCGCAGGTCGCTTGCCGCCGGTTTGCCCAACTCATCCTCGCTGCCCACGTAGTCGAGAATGTCGTCGACGATCTGGAAGGCCATCCCGAGGTTGTAGCCAAAATCGCGCATCGCTGTGATCTGATCGGCGCTCGCATTGGCGAGGGTTGCGCCGGCTTCGGTCGAAGTCGAAAAGACCGAGGCAGTCTTACCGTTGATCCGGTGGTAATACTCGTCTCGGCTCTGCTTCCAGTTGAAACTCGCAAACAACTGGTGGAGTTCGCCATCGCAGATCGTCATCAAGGTTCGGGCAAAGAGCGTCATCACCCGGACATTTTCGGTTTCGGCGACCAGGTCGGCTGACTTGGCGAACAAGTAGTCACCGACCAACACCGTCGCGCCACGGCTGACAAAGCTGTTGAGCGTCGACTGGCCGCGCCGGGTGGCAGCATTGTCGACCATGTCGTCGTGTACGAGGGTCGCCGTATGCAACAACTCCATCGCGCTCGCCATAGGGATCAGCCGGTGAAGGTTCGCTTCATAGTCGAAGGACCGGCCAGCCAGAAGGGTGAGCGCCGGTCGCAGCTTTTTGCCGGACTTGGCCAGCACGTGGCCGATCAGGTCGGCCAGCAAAGGAAAGGGGACGTCCTTGACGCTCTGAAGCGTCCGGTCGACGGCGGGAAGATCGGCGGCAATCGGAGCAAAGAGGTCTGCCAGCGATCGACGCTCGGTCATTCCGGTATCGTGAAGAGCCGGCGGGCGGTCGTCTCGGTGCATGCGGCAACCTCCTGCAGCGAAGCCTCTTTCAGTTCGGCGACCCGCGCTGCCACCTCGGCAACCCGGTTCGGCTCGTTACGCCGCCCACGAACGGCCTGCGGCGCAAGGTAAGGACTGTCGGTCTCGGTGAGCAGCCACTCGAGCGGCACCGCGCGCACCACCTCGGCGATATTGGTCGCCTTGGGATAGGTCACCGGCCCGGCGATCGAGATTGCCATCCCGAGAGCCACCCCGTCGAGCGCTTCCTCCGGCGAGCCGGCGAAGCAGTGCAGCATCCCCGGGCGGGAGGATGCTCCACGGTCGCGCCAAGCCCGAAGCTCTGCGAGCACCGCCGGATAGGCGTCACGCGCGTGAATGCAGACCGGCAGGTCGAACTCTGCCGCCAGATCCAGTTGGGCGGCAAAGAGCCGAGCCTGAACGTCCTTTGGCGCCCAATCGCGATAATAGTCCAGCCCGATCTCGCCGATCGCCACCACTTTTGGGTGGGTCGCCAGCCGCCGAAGCTCGTCGAGGTCACTGGGCCGGGCAGCCGCGCTGTCATTCGGGTGGATGCCGACCGCCGCCCAGACCACCGGAAAGCGCTCGGCAAGGGCGATCGTCCGCAGGCTACTGGCGACATCGACGCCGCAACTGACGATCGCCGAGATCCCCGCGGCCTCGGCCCGGCGGACGACGTCATCGATCTCGTCGCCATACTGGGCGTCGTCGAGGTGGGCGTGGGCGTCAACCAACATCGGCCGACCCCAGCTTCGCCTGCTCCTCAGCCACCAACGCCTCGTCGAGCTTCTTGAAGAGCGGTGCCACCGTGCCAAACACCTGACCAGCAGGCACGCGCGACGGTTTGAACCCGTCTGCTTCGAGCGGTTCGGAAAAGCCAAGCATCTCGTGCAGCCGCGCCGAACTGAACGGAAGGTACGGCGCAAACAGCACTTTCAGCCCGTTGATCGCCTGGATCGTGCTGTAGAGCGCCCGGGCAGCATGCTGACGGTCGACCTTGATCGCCGCCCACGGCGCTTGCTCGTCGAGATAGCGATTGGCCTCCTGAGCGAGCGCCATCGCCTCGCGCAGCCCATCGCGCAGCCGGACCGCGCCGATCGCGGTCGATGCCGCCTCGAACGCCTCGTCGATCCGCCGGTGAAGCGCCTGATCGGCGTCGCCAAGCGGCCCCGGATCGGGCACTCTGCCATCGAAATGGCGTGCGGTAAACGTCAGCACGCGGTTGACGAGGTTGCCGTAGGTCGCCACCAGTTCGTCGTTGTTTCGTCGCCAGAAATCGCGCCAAGAGAAATCGCCGTCGTTGCTCTCGGGCAGCACCGCTGAGATGTAGTAGCGGAGTTGGTCCGGGTCATAGCGCTCGAGGACATCCAGCACCCAGACCGCCCAGTTCTGGCTGGTCGAGATCTTCCGGCGCTCGAGGTTCATGAACTCGTTGGCCGGCACGTCATAGGGCAGCGCGAGACCGCCGGCTGCCAGCAGCATCGCCGGCCAGATCATCGTATGGAAAGGAATGTTGTCTTTGCCAATGAAGTAATAGCCCTTCGCCTCGGGCGCCCACCAACGCCGCCACAACTCGGGGTCGCCCTGCTGCTGCGCCCATTCGATGCTCGCCGAGAGGTAACCCATCACCGCCTCGAACCAGACGTAGATGCGCTTCCCCTCGAACCCATCGACCGGCACCGACACGCCCCATTCGAGGTCGCGCGTGATCGCGCGGTCGATCAGTCCTTCTTCGAGGAACTTGATCGTGAAGTTGCGGACGTTCGGTCGCCAATGTGTCTGGCGGCGTGCCCACTCCAAGAGCGGCGCGTTGTACTTCGACAGCCGGAAGAAGTAGTGCTCGGTTGGTCGGATCTCCGGCGTCCCCTGCGAAAGCTTGCTGCGCATGTCGAGCAATTCGGTCGGCTCGAGTTGGCGGCCGCAGTTCTCGCATTGGTCGCCACGCGCCCGGGGATAGCCGCAGTGTGGGCAGGTGCCCTCGACATAGCGGTCCGGAAGAAAGCGCCGGGCGACCGGGTCGTAGACCCCGTTTTCGGTCCGCAGGTACAGATCGTCCTGGGCGAGGTACTGACGGAAGAGATTCTGGGCGACCTCGGCGTGGTTTGGAGTTCCGGTCGTCGTGAAAAGGTCGAACGTGATCCCCAGGCGCGTCCAGGTTTCGAGGAATTGGCTGTGATAGCGAGCAACTACCGCCGCCGGGGTGATCCCCTCGGTTTCGGCTTTGACGGTGACCGGCGTGCCATGCTGATCGCTCCCCGAGACCATCAAGACCGCATTCCCCTTGAGCCGATGGAAGCGGGCGAAGATATCCGCCGGCAGATAGCAGCCAGCCAACTGGCCGACATGCACCGGCCCGTTCGCGTACGGCCACGCGACGCCTATGAAGATCG
The DNA here is from genome assembly GCA_046328265.1 of Dehalococcoidia bacterium. Lineage (GTDB taxonomy): Bacteria > Chloroflexota > Dehalococcoidia > SpSt-223 > SpSt-223 > JANWZD01. The sequence continues at coordinate 134,963 of JAXLWW010000009.1, read as the reverse complement.
TCTCGCTCACGGTTCGTTCCTAGCTCTCGGAGTTCTGTTCAACTGTACGAGAATCACTCGGCTGGCTGCATCTGCAAGACAATAAGTTCGGAGCATTCTAACACGAATGAAAGTTCATCGCTCGGCGATCGTCACCGTGCCGCCGCCGGCCACCGCACGGTTCCCCACCCGCACCTCGACGCGAAAGGCGCCGGACTGGCCTCCCAGCGCGATCGACACCCGACGTGGGTCGGCCACCAGTTGGCCGGGCGGAAGTTCCGTCGGAAAGGGCCGCAGCGCGAACGAACCCGCCGACCCGGTGCGGTCGCCACCATTCGCAACCGGGCCAAGTAACACGACGTCGGTCGACGGCGGCGTCGCCCCCGCCGTCGTTATCCGCCAGATCAGCGTGACCAGGACACTCCCGCCGGTTGGCGCTCCATCATCTTCAATCAGGTAGCCCACCAGTTGAACTCCGCCCGACTCGAACTCCGAGCGAGCGTCAAGGTCGAGGTCGTCCGGACGATACGGCACGCGCGCCGGTCCCAAGTCGACCGTCCCGAGCGTTGCGCTCGTCGGCGCGCCGCCCTCGTAGGCGACCACCTCGACCCGGAGCCGTCCCGGCGGCGTGCCAGGCTGGAGCGGCACGATCGCCCGGTCGATCGCCTCTGCGCCCACCTCCCAACGGCTGGTGCCCAGGTGATCGTTCGCCAGCAACGGCCGGTCGACCTGGCCGACCAGTCGGCCTCCTTCGTCGATCGCCCGGTAGGACAGCTTTTCGTCGCGTCCCGATGGCGCGAGCAGGAGCCAGTCCACCACCAGCGCGAGGTCGCGCCCGGTCCAGGTGCTTTTGATGCTCGCGGCGGTCGCCTCCAGCCGCCCGCCCAGTCGTGCGCCAAGCGGCGATAGCGGTGGGTCGACGAAGGCCGGGTGCTCGGGCATTTCGAAGCCAAGCAGATCAAACCCGCGCCGCTCCTCGCCGAGGACGTCCAGTCCGGCGCGATTGAGCAGAAAGGTCGTCAATCCCTTCGGGTCGGCGTCGACGTGCGGTCCCTTTTCCCAGGCAACCGTGTAAATCTGCCGACAACCGTTGCAGAGTGCCGCCAGAGCGGCCGGCGACTGCTCGTCGTCGATACGCAGGAAGGCGTACGGGGCCGGTCCGCGATAAAGAAACTGGATCGAGCGGTGTTGGTAGGCGCGACTTTCCGGCCAGGCGTTGCTGATCGGCAGTAAGAAGAAGGCCCCAGGCTCGGCAGCACGGGCGTTCATCGCCGCCACCGCGTCAAATGCCTCGCCGCTCCGCGCCGCGTACGCCTCCGGTTGTTCGGCCCAGTAGGCGAAATCTCGCGCGGTCGAGACCGCCACCGCCAGCAGTAGAAGCACGACAGCCGCTTCCCCGAACGGCCGGAGACGCGGCAGCGGCCGGCTTGCGATGTGGATCAGCGCATCCAGCCCCACCGCCGGGAAGATGAAAGCGACCGGGATCATCGAGACGAGGCGGGCGGTGTTGGGGTTGTTGTCGTCCGAGAGGACCCCAGGCAGAAGCATCACCGCCGCCCAGATCAGCACCAGCAGCGATTCGGGCCGTCGCAGCCGCCAGATCAGCGCCGCCAGGCCGGCGACCGCCAACACGGCAACCGGCAGGTCGAAAATCGGCCGCCCAGGCAGGTTGTGATACCAGTTCGAGTCCCCTTGCCAGAGGAAGGCCCCGATCGCCTCACGGCCGGTCCGCAGAAGCGCCAGCACCGCCGACCCTTCCGGTACGCCGGGGCGGAAGATCGAAACATGGCTGGCGCGGCCAAAGAAGCCGGGCGGGTCCGCGAGGTAGTAGAGACCCAATGGCAGCCAGACCAAGCCGCTCGCCGCCACCGCCAGCATCATCGGACGCCAGGCTCGACGGACGATCGCCTCGCTCGGGTTCAGCGCCGCCTGCCCCGCCAGGAACAGGACGATCACCAGCGGCAACAGCCGCGCCGGTAGGTAGCAGTAGAGCGTTACGCCGAGCGTCAGTCCGGCAGCGAGATAGCGCCCCCGGGCCGGCGGCGGCGCAGCCCAGGCTCGCCAGAACATCCAGATCGTCAACGTGGCAAAGGGCGGCAGCGCCGCGCCGGGGATCGCGCTGCGGCTCATGACCAACGGCCAGAAACTCAAGCCGCAGAGCCCGGCCGCAACCAGCGCGACGAGCACGGCGCGGCGGCCGCCAAGCGAGCCGAACAGGTCCCGCACCAACAGGAAGACGAGTGGGACGGTGGCGACACCCAGCAGCATCATCGGGAGCCGCAATGCCAAAGCCTCGCGTCCCATCAGCGCAACGAACGGGACCATCAGATAGACGTAGAGAGGTTCTCGATAGGCTTCTCGGAAGTAGATCTGCGGCGACCCAGCCAGAATGCCGAGTACGTCGGTACCGGCCAATCCTTCGTCGTACTCCAGGCCGTATGGCCAGACCCCGGCATTCCAGAATCGGAGCGCTGTTGCAGCCGCCACCAGTACCCCGAGCGCGAGCCAGGGCAACGCCCGCCTCATCGGCCGGTCACGACGATCTCGTGCCGGCCGGCGGGCAGGTCGTCCAGCCAGACCCAGCCGCCGGCCGTCGGCCGTCCAATGACGGTGAGACCGTCGACCGTGACGGTTGCCCCCGTCGCCGGTCCCACCCGAAGCGACGCCGTCGTCGGCAGGTCGAGCCGGTAGCGTCGCGTCGCGCCGTCGCGCTGCACATCGAAGGAGACCGGCCCGCTTGGCGTCCACCAGTCTGTGACGGTCAGGCTCGGCCAGGCCGCCGGCAAGCGCGGCAGGAGCCTCAGGCGGCCGCCCGGACCGTTCTCGATGCCGGCAACCAGCGCGAGCGCCTTGAGCACTTCGGCCTGGTGGACGGCGTTGCCGAGATCGCCGGTACGATACCAACGGGTTCCATCGGGTGAGCGGGCTATCCCTTCCGGCACGAGGAAGGGGTGGCGACGTTCGTCGTAGCCAAGCGCCGCGAGGTTCTCAAGGAGTTGGGCAGCGGTGTCGAGGTCGTCGAGCAGGAGCGCGGTCTGCGCGAGAAAGCCCACGCCGTAGCCGACTGCGCGGACACACGCCAGATCCGGGCAACGACGTAGCTGGCGGCGGTAGGTCTGCTCGGCAGTCGCCCGCTCCTCGGGGCTCAAGGTGGACAGGTCGTAGTCGGACACGTCGGCAGCGGTGAAGACCGGCGCGAGCGCTTCGTGCCCGTAGCCCCAGTTCCAGGCAACGGCGCGCCAGCCGTCGGCGTCGCGGAGTTGGCGGTTGACCGCGGCGCGGATCGTCTCGGCGGCGCTGCGGTATCTCGCGGCACGGTCGGTTTCGCCGAGCGAGTCGCTCATCTCGGCGGCGCCCAGCAGCGCGCGCCAGGCCAGAGTGTTGGATAGCACGTCGTAGCCACCATCGTTGGCGGCCTCGCCTTCGCCCCAGAGCAGTCCGTCGCGACTGTGCCAACGGTCTGGCCGGTCCAGTTGAACCAGAAACCAGTCGGACGCGTCGCGCACCGTGCCGGCGTGCCGTGCCAGCCAGCCCGGGTCGTTGCCACGGACCTGCCAGGCGCGCCAATAGGCGAGTACCAGGAGCGCCTGGGAATCGTTCTCCCAGTTACCATCGCCGCGCTTGTCTCCGTCGAGATAGAGCGGCTCGCCGAGCACCGTCGTCCAGTGTGGCGGAATGAGCTCGCTGTCGCGGGCATACCGGGGAAACCCGTTCGGCAGGTCGTAGAGCCGATCGCCGGCGAAGACGAGCGCCGGCTCGGTCAGCACGCTTTCTCCTTGACGCAGCACCTCGATCGCGGCGCGACCCAGATCGCGCGCCCAGACTTGCTTGGCAAAGTAACCCGCGCCGTCTCGCCAGCCGCCGACGCCCTGGTAGCTTCCGTAGTTGGGCGCACCGGGAGTGGACGTGTGAAACGGTGGAAGCGTGGCGAATTTGTCGGTCAGGTCGCGCCGGTTCGCCCGCCAGATGCCCGTGAGCAGGGCGCCGGGACCGCCGATAGCCAGGTCGGCGCCAAGAGCCGCTGGCAAGGTCACGCCGACGGTTGGGCGCGTCTGACGATAGAGGAGGGCGGACAGCGCCGCAAGCGCCTGCCTTGGCGGGGTGGCTGCCCGAGTGGCGATCGCCTTGTCGTCGGGGCCGGGGGCGGAATCGAGTGGCGCTGCGCCAGCCACCTGGTCGCGGCCAAAGAGCGAGATCGCGGCAACGATTGGCACACCCTGTTTGGCCGGGCTGTCGACAATTGCAATCGAGGAGATCGGCTCTGGTCGCGGCGTGAGGTCGAGGCGAAACGGAGCAAGAGGATGGCCGGTGGGGGTCAACTGCAACGCGCCATCGAGCGCGGCGCGGGCTTCCGGCGAGGAAAATGGCTGGTCGAACGGACCGCCCCACTCCTCGGACTGGAGATGGGTGCGCCACCAGAGCGTCCAGCCATAGATGAGCGGCACCCGGTCGACCGCTCCGGAGGCGTAGCGGATCTCGATCGTGCCTGCCTCGTCGCCGACGAACTGACGGTCGCCCGTGTCGCCCTGGACCTCGTAGTCGCGCCACCAGCCGATGCCGTGGTCGTAACTGCTCACCCCGCCGAGGATCGCGATCCGCGCGGCGCGAGCGTTGACGGCGACGCTGATCGCTGCGCTGTGAACGAGCGGCACATTGCCGATCTGGAAACCTGCCGGCGCCGCGTCGTTGGTGGACAGCCGCTGGCTCCACCAGCCCGCCGTTCCGCGTTCGACGGTCAGTTCGAGTTGGTAGGGCCCTTCGGCTTGTTCGGGAAGGTCGAGATCGAGCCAGTTGCGATCGCGGACATCGCCAAAGCGCGCCTCCGCGATCGGCCTGCCATCCGTACCGTCGCGAAGGCGAAGCAGCACCGTCGCATCACCGCCGTCGGTCGCGGCCAGAAGCCCGGCGCGGCGAAAGCGGCTGGTGGCGGTGAAGCGCATCGAGCGCGTCGATCCGGGGCCGCCGAGCGCCGGTTCGTCCTCCTCGGAGAACTGAACGCGCCGTGACCCGTCGGGCAGGGTGAGGCGAAGGGTGCGAAGGACGAGCGGGTCGATATCGCCGTCTCTGGCCGCCGGTACGACCGCCGGCAGGGCGATCGCCTGCCAATGGGCTGGCGGGTCGCCGCAAGCTGGAAGGAGCGCCGCCAGCAGAAGCAGCGCGACGAAGGGTGCGCGGAGCCGGGTCATCGAGCGTGAGGATAGGCGATGGCGATCGGGACGGCTATCGATTGACTAGAACAGGTTGAGCTGCTTTGGCTCGGGGGGCCGCTCGGGCGGCTTTGCCCGGCGCTCGGCGCGGACTTCTTCGAGCAACGGCGGGATCTTGGCAAAATCCTCGAACTGGACCGGACGCAGCGACTGGTTGTGCAGCGCCGCGGCGGGGTGAAAGAGCGGCATCACCCAGACGTCGCCGAACCTGGCCGGTTGGCCGTGAATCCGCGAGATACTGGTCTTGAAGTAGCGCCCCATCGAATGGCGGCCGAGCGTGCAAATCAGGAGCGGGGTCAACACCCCAAGCTGGGATTCGAGCCAGGGGCGGCAGGCGTCGATCTCGGTGGGCATCGGGTCGCGGTTGTTCGGCGGGCGGCATTTGACGATGTTGGTGATGTAGACAGGGGCTCGGTCCAGCCCGATCGACTGGAGCAACTCTCCGAGGAACTGGCCGGCCTGGCCGACGAAGGGGCGGCCCTGCCGATCTTCGTTGAACCCCGGCGCTTCGCCGATGAACAGTATCTCGGCGTCGACCGGCCCCTCGCCCGGCACCACCAGCGTCCGCGTCTGAGCGAGCGGACATCTCTGGCAATCCTTCATGCTCGCCTCGAGCGCCGCCAACTGCACCGATGGACCGCTCATGGACCCTCCGCTGTCGGGACGCCGGCCTCGATCGCGTCGACGAGGCGTTGGTCGATCGCCTGCTTGGCGACCCGGATCGCGGCGGCGATCGCCCGCGCATCCGACCGTCCATGAGCCACAATCGCCAGTCCACGCACTCCCAGCAGCGGTGCGCCACCATATTCGGCATAGTCGAGCGTCTTGGCAACGCGTCGAAAGGCCGGACGTAGGACGCTTGCCGCCAGTTTGTTGACCAGCCCTGAGGTAATCTCGGCGCGCAAGATCCCGAACAGCGTCTCGCTGATCCCTTCGGCCAACTTAATCACGACATTGCCGGTGAAGCCATCGGTCACCACGACGTCGACCGAGCCGCTCGGGATATCGCGTCCTTCGACGTTGCCGATGAAGTTCAAACCGGTCGAGGCGATCAACGGATGGGCTTCCTGGACAAGTTGGCTGCCCTTGGTCGCCTCCTCGCCGTTGGAGAGCAGGCCGACCCTTGGCCGCGACACGCCGAGCACCTTCTCGGCATAGAGGCTGCCCATGATCGCGAATTGGCGAAGCCATTCGGGACGGACGTCGGTGTTCGCGCCGACATCGATCAGCACGACACGGCCGGTTCGGGTCGGAAAGACGGTTGCAAGCGCCGGCCGGTCGATCCCCGGCAGTCGGCCAAGATAGAGCAGGGCCGCGGCCATCGTCGCGCCGCTGTTGCCTGCTGAAACGAAAGCGCCGCCACGCTCCTTGACGCGATCGATGCCGACGACAATCGAGGAATCTCGCTTGGAGCGAACTGCCCGCGCCGGGTGCTCGTCCATCTCGATAACCGTCGGCGCATCGAGGATGGTGATGCCGTCGCGGCTTGTGCCGGCGAGTTCCTTCTCGATCGCCGCGGCCTGGCCGACGAGGGTGACCTGAACGGCGAGGTTCCGGATCGCGGCCTGGGCGCCACGGATGATCTCACCCGGGGCGCGGTCACCCCCCATCGCGTCGACGACGATCTCCACCACGCCTCCCTACTGCAGCCGGAACCGATCCAGGATACCCCGTGCTGGGCCGATCACTTGGGGACCACGTTCAGGGCGGCGTGCTGGCGCGCGATCCCAACTGGCAGGGACGCGGCGTTGCGGCTGGAGTCGGGCAAGCAGATCGAGCGCCGCCGGGTCCTCCGGTGACAGCGCGAGCCCTTGGTCGAGCGCGTCGCGCGCCTCCTCGAGGCGGCCGATCTCCATCAGGGCGGCGGCGAGTTCGATGAAGCTCTCAACCGGAGCATGAGGCCCGCGACACGCCTCGCGGAACTGTTCGAGCGCCGCGCCGGTGCGGCCGGCGGCGTGCAGCACTCGTCCCAGCCGGAGCCGGAGAGACGGGTCGTCGCCATGGCGATCGACGGCGCGGGCGTAGGCGGCGGCGGCCTCCTCGTAGCGATCGGCTAAGGCCAACGCGTCGCCGATCTTGACCTGGAACTCGGCGATCGCCGGATTGCGGTCTGATGCGCTACGCCATTCGGCAACGGCAGCGTCGGTCCTACCCTGGGCGGCCAACAGGTCGGCGAGCGCCAGTCGCACTTCGTCGAGCGCCGGGTCGACGTCGAGCGCGCGGCGGTAGGAACGCTCGGCATCGTCGTCTCGGCCCGCTTCGGCGGCAAGCAGCCCGAGGTTTGCGAGGGCTTCGGCATGGTCCGGCTGGATCGCCAGCATCCGGCGATAGACCCGCTCGGCATCGGCTGGCCGATCGAGCCGATAATAGGCAACACCCAGCAACGCCAGCGCCTCGACCGAGCGCGGATCGAGCCGGGCTGCCTCGTCGGCCGCCAGGATCACCTCCGAGAAGTCGGCGACATCGAGCGCCCCTCGCGCCTGATCGAGCAGACCTTGCAGACGTGCTGCGGCGACCTGCTGTTGAATTGGGCGCACCAGTTCGGCGGCGATCGCGACCGGTAGCGGCTGGGTCGCCGGCCGGTTGGCGTCGTTTACCTCGAGCGGACGCGGACCCAGCACCTCGGGGGCAAGGGGTTGAGCGATGGTTGGAGTGGCGGCCAATCCGGCTCGGTCGTCCTGTCGGGCGCGTGCCCAGGCCAGCCCAGCCTTCGCCCGCTCGTTCGTCGGCTCGATGGTATAGGCGCGTCCGATCAGCGCGAGCGCTTCGGCCGGGTCGGCGACGATCGCGCCGAGCCAGAGCAGCGCTTCGACCTCCTCGACATCGATCGTCAGGGCGGCGCGAAGCACCGCCTCGGCTTCCCGGTGGGCGCCGCTGGCGGCGAGGCGCTTACCACCGGCGATAAGCGCAGCGAGGTCGGAGGGGGTCATCGCGTTCCCCCTCGCCGGCGAGCCGGACGAGCGATCAGAATGAGGCGTGGGCTTTCGTCGTCGAGCGCCGACAGATCGTAGTCGCCATACCACCCCTCGGGCTCAAAGCCGCCAAGTTGGACGAGCAAGCTGAGTTCGCTCGGAAAGAAGTAGCGCAGCCGCAACTCACTGCCGTAGCGCCGTGGCGCCTGTCCGTCGACCCAGCGCTCATAGAGCAGCCGCAGGGTCTGAACCTGACCAAGCTCGTCGACCGAGCGCGCATAGAGCTTGTGGATCTGCTCGTTGCCGAGTGGCCGGGTCCAGGCGTGGATCAAGAGGTTGTCCTCCCGCCGCCAGGTTGCCGGGTCCGGGGCAGACAGGTCGAGCGCCAATCGACCACGCGCTGGAAGAAGCCGCCGGACCGATCGGAGCGCTGCAAGCTGGGTTTCGCTATTGATCAGATGGGCGAAGGTGTCGAGCGCGAAGATCGCCAGCCCGATCGGTTCGTCGATCGGCAGCGCGACAGCGTCGCCTTCGAGATAGCGAACGCGCTCAAGCCCATCCGCGCGGGCGCGAGCGATGGCAAGCATCGCCGGGGAGGGATCGACCCCGATGGTCGGAAACCCGGCTCGCGCGAGCGCGCCGGTGATCCGGCCCGTACCGCAGCCGATTTCCAGCACGGTTCCCCGGGTTCGGCGGGCGAGCGCGGTATAGAGCGCGAGGTCGTCGTCGAACGCATCGTGCTCGAGGTCATATACCTCGGCCAGTGGCGCGTACGGGTCGGAGGTCACGCTTCGTCTCGCGGCCAGAGGACGTAGTTTGCCAGCAGGACGATCAACGCCCCGGCGCCAATCGTGAGTGGGCCAACCAAGCGCATGCTCTGCAATCCAGCCAGCGCGGCGACGAAGAGGGCAAACGGCGCTGCCAGTACCACCGCACGCAGCAGGCCGAAGGGCTGTCGCCGCGCGACCGATACCAGTTCGAAAGCCGAGGCGACGACGAGCAAGACGGCAATCGCCAGGACGGTGATAAGAAACACCAGATTGACATAGTCATCCGGCCGAAGCCAAAAGACGACGGCGACCGCCCCGCCGCCCGCCGCGATCGCGCTGAGCGGCAAGGCGCCGTGCCGGGCGATCGCCCGCCAAGATACCTGCATGTCGGCGAGTATAGCGACCAGCCAGGCGGGCTGAAAGCAGATGGCGGCGGGCGGAATCATTCCCTACTATTGACCGCGGCGGGCGGAGTACGATGGCGACGATTACCACCCACACTGGCGACGATGGCACCACCGGGCTACTCGGCCCAGAGCGCGTGGCAAAGGATGACCCGCGGATTGAGACGCTCGGCGCGCTCGACGAGGCCCAATCGGCGCTCGGCCTGGCCCGAGCGTTTGCCGCTCCGGCGGCGGCCGAGCGGTTGTTGGAGATCCAGCGGGCGCTGTACCGGCTGATGGGCGAGATCTCAACCAGTGGTCAACCCGACGGCGACCGGATCGTTCGCGACTATGACCTCGCGACGAGCGAGGAGCAAGTCGGCGCGCTCGAACGGGACATCATCCAGTGGCGGGAGCAGGTACCGAGCCAGTTCATCATCCCCGGTTCGTCGCCCTTCGATGGAGCGATCCATCTCGGCAGGTCGTTGGTGCGACGTGCCGAGCGGCGGGTCGTCTCGCTCGACCGGACCGGCCAACTCGGCAATCCGCATTCGCGGCGCTACCTCAACCGGCTCTCGGACTGGCTCTATTTGTTCGGACAGACCGAGGCTGCCCAGCCGCCATTGGTCGCCCGCGAGCGCAAGCGGCGCAAGTCCGCGCCCCAATCAACTCCAACCCCACCCTAACCCCTCTCACATCAACGAGAACGTGGTCGTTTGGGCGCGACCACGCCCTATCTCCGGGCTGACGGTCGGCAGCGGAGCGACCGCTTCGGGGACGACACGCCCTAGCGGTCGGGAAGTTCGGCGAGCGGTGAGCGCGATTCGAGAGCGTGCAGGGGAAAGCGCACGGTGGCGACGGCGCCACCGTCGGAGTGGATCGTCAGGGTTCCCTTGAGGTCATCGGCAATCAAGGCGCGGGCGATCCGCAAGCCGAGGTTCTGTCCGGTTTCTAGGCTGAAGCCCTCGGGGAGGCCGATGCCGTTGTCCGCCACTCGCATCTCTCCCGCGCCGGCGTCGCTGGCGAAGGTAACGGCAATCGACCCCGGCGCCTGATCGGGAAGGCCATGCTCGAGGGCATTGCTGATCAGTTCGTTGAGCACGAGCGCGAGCGAGGTCGCCGCCTTGGTCGGCAAGCGCCAGGCTTCGCCGCCGACGCTGACGGCCACCGGCCGCGTCCCGGCTAGTCCACGGACCGCGATTTCGGCGACCCGGTCGGCCAATTCGGCCATGTTGGTCGTCTCGCCCGCCTCCGGCGACAGCAGATCGTGCACCGCCGCGATGCAGCGTACCCGGTCGAGGCTTTCGCGCAACGATTCGGCGGGCGGTTTGGTTATCTCGTTGGTGATCTCCAACGACAAGAGGTCGGCAATTGTCTGGAGATTGTTGCGGACGCGATGCTGCATCTCTTGATTGAGCAGGAGCAGTTGACGGTTGCTGCGTTCGAGCGCTTCTTCGTTGACGCGGATAATCTGGTCGCGCGCCTTGAGATACTCCTTGGTGATCGCCAGCACCTGAAGGTCGATTGCGGCATTGATCCGCGCAACTGCGGTCAGGACGTCGCTCGGCACCGCCAGCCAGAGTTGACGGGCCAGCATCCGCTGGACGATCAACTGTACCGCGGCGCGAAAAAGCGACAGTGGCTGGAGCAGGTCGTCCGGCTCGAGACCCTCATCAATTCCCCAGAGGGCGCGCTCGGCGCCCCAGCGTGACGCTTCGGCGGCGACCTGCGCCTCTTGGTCGGCGGTTTCGGCGCGTAAAGCCCCAACCAGGAGTTGGAGGTTGTCGCGACCACGAGCAACGATCCCGGCATTGCCCCGCCGGGTCGGAACCTGGGCGTCGGTCAGCAGCCGGTTCCACAACTGCAGCACCTGGGTCTCCTGCCGTTCGAGGTGGCGTGCGGTCTGGTGAAGCGCCCGGCGGCGAAGCCAGCCGAACAGCGTGTTCATCAAACGCTAGCGTCGGGCGGCCGCGACCGGCTGGATACGCTCGTAGATCTGGGTGGTCGCAATCGAGGCATGGCCGAGCAGTTCCTGAACGGATTTGAGGTCCGCGCCCTCGGCAAGTTTGTGGGCAGCGAGGCTGTGTCGCAAGGTGTGCGGGGTGATCTCGACATCCAGCCGGGCCGATCGGGCATGAGCCTTGATGATCAGCCAGAACCCCTGGCGGGTGAGCCGCTCGCCGCGGTGGTTGACGAAAAGCGCCGTTACCTCCGGCGAGCGAACGAGGTGGCCGCGCGCCTCTGGGACATACGCCTGGATCGCCCCGGCGGCGGAGGCCGGGATCGGCAGGATTCGCTCGCGGCCCGCCTTGCCAAGACAACGGACGAAGCCGGCGAGCAGATTGAGGTCTGAGACGTCGAGGGCGACGAGTTCGGACACCCGCATCCCGGTGGCATAAAGCAATTCGAGCATCGCCTTGTCTCGGCGCGCCTCGGGCGTGACGGCGCGCGCTGGTTGGGCGAGCAGTTGGGCGATGTCCTCCACAGAAACGGCTCGCGGCACCGACTTGCCGACCTTGGGGCATTCGAGATTCTCGGCCGGATCGGTGGCAATGAGGCCGCCGGTGCGCAAGAAGCGGAAGAACGACTTGATCGCCGCGACCTTGCGGGCAACGGTGGCGGGGGCATAGTTACGGTCGCGCAAGATGAAGACGTAGTTGACGGTATCGTCGGCGGTGACGGCGGACCATTCCTCCAAGACCTGGACAGCCGGGCATTCAGCGCGAAGGTAGGCAACGAACTGGGAGAGGTCGTTGCGATAGGCGGCGAGGGTGTTTGGCGAGAACTTGCGCTCGATCGCCAGGAAGTTCAAAAACTCGGTGACGTCGGTTTCCACGATAGGACCCCCGGATAAGGTCGGCCACGGCCAGCCCGCGCCGGAGACGGACCCGCCCCCACACGCATTGCCGGGATTGTATCATCGGCCTGTCGGCGATTCGCCTGGTTGGCAAGTTCAGCGGTTGCTCGAGCGCGGCGCAAGATCCAGCCAGCCCACTCCACCAAGCGCGCCGCCCGGGCCCGGCGCACGGACCTTGGCAGGGGTCGAATTGGCAAAGTAAGGGAAGGTGAAAGCGGTGGGTTCGTCGGCGACCAACCCTGGCACGGGCATCAACCGAGCGGTCAACGGTTTGTCTAACACCACCGCCAGCGCCGCGAGGTCAAGCAAGATCCCGGCGACCGCCGCCTCGGAGATGTCGCCGGGCAGCGGGATGGTGTCCAGCCCGGTGCCGCAGACGGTCGAGGCGAGCAGCAGCCCCTCAAGGCTGACCAGTCCCTCGCTCTGTCGGGCGGCCAGAACGTCGTCTTCCAGCAGTGGCAGCATCACCCAGGAAAACCCACAGCGCGGCAGATCCACTCGGCGCAAGGCATCGGCAAGAAAGGCGACCGCCGCCAGAGTGCCTGGGCCGCCAAAGTGGACACCAAGGCGTTCGAGCGCGGCGACGATGCTCCGGTCGGGTGACGGAAACGGGGCAAGCGTGACGTCGATCCCGCCAAAGCTCTGTCCGTCGTCCACCAAGGTTTGAGCGATACTCATCAGTTGCAATCCGGCCGTTTCGAGGGCCAACAGCAAGGCATCCCTGCAGGTATCGAGGGTCGGTTCGCCAAACGCCTCGACTGCCAGGTCGGCCGCCTCGAGGGCGATCGAAAAGCGTGGTGGCCCTTCGTCGTGGTATCCGGTCGGGAAAAACGGCCCGCCCGGCGGGGTGCAGGCTTGCACCGCGAAGCGCAGATTACCAAAGCCCTGGTCGGTTTCGCGGGCGATCCGCAGGACTGCTGCCGCACAGGCCCGTGCCGCCGCGCCCGACACTCCTTCGCCGGCCAGTCCGATCTGGACCGAACCAAACAATGTCGGGTTGATCAAGATGGCCGTGACCACCGCGTCGATCCAGACCAGGGATGCGTCGGGGTGGGCCAGGCGAGCCGGGCCGAGCGCCGCATAGTCGATACCGGCACGAGTGGCGGCCTGCGCCAGCGCCGTGCCGTAGCCGGCAAGATCTGTCGGCGAGGTGAGCACTTGGTCGACGGGCTGGGTGGTGAGCCGGAGGGTATCGACTTCGAAGCCACCCGATCGAAAGGCGATGGCGGCGCGGGCGAGAAACGCCCCAGCGGCTTCCACTTGGGCCTCGACCCCGGCTGGGTTCATCGGGATGCCGAGGGTGATCGCCCGGATCCGCACCGTTAGAGCCGGGCGGCCGCGAGACGACGCGGGTCGTTCTGGCAGTTGGCGCAGATGCCAAACAACTCGACCCGATGGGACGAGATCGTAAACCGCACTTTACTGGCGGCCTCGTATACCTCGTCCTCAATCCCGGTTAGCTCGAAGGGAATGACCCGGCCGCAGCCCGTACAGACGAGATGATGGTGATGCCCGGCTTCGCACACGGTGTATTGGTGGCAGCCGTCGTCGCCGTGGACCCGGTTCAGCACGCCGATCTGGGCCAGCAGGTCGAGCGTGCGAAAGACCGTCGCTCGGCCGATCGAGGCATCGACCCGGTCGACCCAGCCGACGACGTCGCTGGCGGTAAAGAGCGTCTCCCGGTCGGCGAGGGCATCGATCACGACCCGCCGGCCGGGCGTGACTGAGTAGCCTTTCTCATTCAACAACCGGCTGATCTGCTCGCTACGTGTGCTCACCGGGACGCACCTCGCCCGCAGTATAGCACTCGTTTGCCGCAAGCCCGGCCTTTCATCAGCCTGACCTATCGGCTCGAAAACTCGGGTACCCCTGACGATCGCTCGTATGTCGGTTGGGCGGGTTGGCACGCACCCACTTGGCCAACATCATCGCCGGAACCGGCGGCCTCAGGGTGTCCACCGGGCTTGGTCTGTGCGCCTGGGACCGTCAGGTCGTTACCATAAAGAGGCAGCATTCGACCAGTCGCGCCGATCCAGTTGAATAGGCGGCGCTGGTCGGGTAGAACCGGGGCTAATGGCAGCTTGTCCGCTTGTTTTCCCCCGCGCGTGATCCGGTGAGCACGCGCGTTCGATTTGCCCGCCTGGTCTGGCCGCTCTGGTTGATCGGCCTCGCATTGCTGTTGGTTGCTGGCAGCATTGGCCCGGCCGACGCTCAGCAGCCGGCGAATTTCCCGGTTCCGTCCGGCTGGTTCTACACCGAGGCGCGCGGCAGCGCTCCGCCCGAGTATGGCTTCATGATTTCCGATGATTCCAGTTCGCAGTTCTGGACCTGGTTCCAACGGTACGGCGGCGTGCCGGTGCTTGGGTTTCCGATCTCCCATCGCTTCACCTACAACGGCGTGCTGGCGCAGGCGATGCAGAAAGCGGTGTTCAAATGGGACGCCGCCGCTGGGACGGTCCAGTTTGTCAACGTCTTCGACGACCTATCGGCGGCTGGCAAAGACCCGTGGCTGCTCGAAGCCAAACAGGTTCCGCCGGCCCAAGATTGGTCGAGCGACACCGGGAAGAGTTGGCCGGAGGTGGTGGCCTCGCACCTTGCGCTGCTCGATCTCGACCCGGCGATTCGGGCGACCTATTTCGCCCAGGACAACGCGATCCAGCTTTATGGGCTGCCGATGGGGGCGCGGGACTTCGGCAACGTAATGGTGATCCGTGCTCAGCGCGCCGCGTTCCAGCGCTGGAAAGTGAACACCCCCTGGGCCAGCGTCGGCCAGGTGACGGTCGCCAACGGCGGCGACATCCTGAAGGACGCCGGGCTGTTGCCCCAGGTCGCGGTCACCCCGGCGACCCTTTCCGGCCAACTCTACGCCCCGCCGACGCTTTCGCCGACGATCACCGGCACGCCCACCCAGACCGGCACGCCGACCCAAACCCCGACGCTGACCCCGACACCGACGTCGACCTTTACCCCCGGACCGACCAGCACGCCGACCTCGACGCCAACGCCGGCAGCGGGCGGGACGATCCGCTTCGACTCCTTCGAGGCGATCATCCAGAGTGTCAACTATGTCACCGTCATCAACGGCGCAAGCGGGCCGGTCAATGCCTTCGCCAAGTTCGCGGTCGTCTTGCTCCGGGTGCGCAACAATGGCTTCGTGCCAAACGCGGTGCTCCCGGGAGATCTCATCTTCCGCGACCCGAACGGCCGGACCGGGACGGTCTCGTTCGCCAGCGCCCAGCACGCGGCCCAGGACCAGTACGCCCGGCCGGGGCTGTACCAGGTGATCGAACCGTCGTTCTTCATGGACCTCGTCGTCGTCTGGGACGTCGACGTCGAGGTGACCAACGGCGGGCTGATCCCCGGTTACGACTATCACATCCCGGACCCGCCGCATTTTCTGCCGCCAGTTCCGCTCGGTCACGCCATCTCGTTCGTTCACTGGGCGATGGTGGTCAAGGGCGCGGAATACCGCAACTCCTTCCCGATCTCGAACGGCTGCACCTTGGCGACCGGTACCTACATCGCGGTGTTTGCCACCGTAACCAACCAGGCCCATACCAGTAACGCAATCAACATCGGCGACCTACGGCTCCAGGACGGCAACGGCCGGATGTTCGACCTGGCCGTGCCGATCGCTCAGAGCGCTGCCCAGGCGCGGTACCAGCGCGGCGGTGTCGGCACGGGAGTGGCAGCGGGGCAGACGGTCGACCTCGTGTTCGTTTTCGATGTGGCGACCGAATCGGTCTCTAGCTTGAACGGCCACACCTCGCGCTTCACCCCGATGCTCGAACCACGCCACCAGGCGGTCGATCTCGGGGTCGTCCCGCCGGCGTCGAACGTGCCGCCTTGCTCGCCGACCCCGACGCGGACGCCCTCCTCGGCGACCGCCACCCCGACCGGGTCGCCGACACCGACCGGATCTCCAACGCCAACCGGATCGCCGACGGTCAGCCCGACGCCGACCGGAACGACCGTCGCCGGCGTCTGGCGGCAGTTCCAGACGGTCGGGGCGAACCTGTACGGCGTCCAACTGTACAGTTCGACCGATGGCTGGGCGGTGGGAGATTCTGGAAACATCTTCCGCTGGAATGGAAACACCTGGACCAGCCAATCCTCGGGCGTCTCGGTCAACTTGCGTTCCATCGAGGCGCGCAGCAGCAGCTTTGCCCTGGCGGCAGGGTTTGCCGGGACGATCCTTCTCTGGAACGGCTCGACCTGGAGCGACGTGCTGCCCGGCGATACTCCGGATTTCCATGCGCTTTCGCTGCTACCCGGGTCGACGACCAGCGGCTGGGCTGGCGGAAGCAACGGCGCCGTCTATCAGTGGACCGGCTCGTCCTTCGGGAGCGCCCAATTGATCGCGCCGAACCAGACGGTGCGGATCCGGGCGATCGATCTCTTGAGCAGCAGCCAGGGCTGGGCGGTGACCGGCGACAGCGACAATCGGATCTACCAATGGACCGGTGGCACAAACTGGGGCGCGCAGTTCACCGCCAACAATGCGCTGCATGGCGTCTACGTCTTCAGCAGCAGCGCCGGATGGGCGGTTGGCGCTGGCGGTACGCTTGTCCAATACAACGGCAACTGGACCTCGGTCTCCGCGCCCAGCAATGTCACGATGAACGATGTCGATATGGCGACGGCGACTGATGGTTGGGCGGTCGGCGACAGCGGCGAGATCTGGCGTTTGCAGAACGGCAACTGGAGCCGCTACACCAGTTCGCCCACCTCGGCGAACTTGCGGAGCGTCTTCGCGGTGTCGACCACCGAGGCCTGGGCGGTCGGCGACGGAGTGATCTTGCGCTTCACCACGCCGTAGAGCGACCGTGCGGGATCGCCGGTAGGAAGATCGGCTCGCGGGTCAGGACGGCCGCCCATCCCGGCGAAGGCGCCCGGTTGACGACATAGCGCGGCGGTCCGCCGGGCACGAGGTCGGCTCGAGCCAGCGATCGGCCGGGGCCAGGTGCGGGCGGCGCGGGCCGGATGACGCTGTCGTCGCTCCCCCACGACAGCCGATCGACGATCGTCTCGCCGCAGCGCAGGGTCAGCCGGTCTCCGCTGTTTGCCAGGCCGTTGCCGATCGGTCCGACCGTTAGAGCGCTCAGGACGGGGTTGGCCGGACCGGCCGGCGCGGACGCGGCGAGCACGAGAAAGCCTCCAGCGGGCAGCGATGTCCCTGGCGGGAGCGTCGTCTGGCCGCCGTTGTCCTCAAGTTGGCAGCCATCCAGCACCCACGTCTGACTGGTTGGGTTGTACAACTCAACCCATTCGAACGCGCGATCGGGCGTGCCGAGCGGATCTGCCTGAACCTCGGCGATCAGCACGTCGCCCGCTGCCGATGGAACTGAACCGGCAGGCGGGGCGGCCGCGGCGGTCGCCGTCGCGCTGGACGTTGGGTCTGCGAGCGCGGTGCGCGTCGGCGTGGTGGTGCGCGTCGGCGTCAGGGTGCGCGTCGGAGTCGCGGTAGGTGTCGGCGTGGTGGTGCGCGTCGGCGTGGTCGTGCGGGTGGGGCTGACAGGTGGAGTGGCGCTCGTCGGGTCAGGCTCAGGAGTGGCGGTCGGCGTTGCGGTCGGTGGGGCGGGACCGGCAGCGAGGCCAACCTCGTCCACCCAGAGCCGATCGCCGCCGTCTCGACCGGCCAGACGGACGCCAATTCTCGTGAGCAGGGCGTCAGCCGGCACGATGGCAGTCAACGTCGCTGCGTGCCACGTCGGCGTTGGAACAAGTTCGAGTTGCGTCCGGAGGGTTTGGACGCCGACCCCGGCTGGTCCGGGCTGCTCGCTGAGCACGTCGAGAAAGGCGGTTGAGCCAGGCGTTCCGCTGAAGGAGGCAGTCAGGGTAATCGTCCGGCCGGCGAGTCCGGTCAATGCTTGGGACAATGACGTGATCTCGGCGGCTGGGATGAGGACGGCGGCGGTTCCGCCCGGCTGACCGCTGACGGTTTCGATGGCGCCGCCGTCCACCGACCAGCCAACTGGCGCGCCCGATGCGTCGACCTGCTCGAAGTCCCCGTTGACGACGAGAGGCGATTCAGCGGAGGCGGCCGCTAGTCCGGCAACCAGGAGGAGCAACGCCCCGACCGCCAGACGCACGGTGCATCAGCCGTTCGCCGCCATAAAGGCCGGCTGAAGTCTGTCGTAAGTCTGGAAGAGCGTTTCGGGCAGCACCCGGGTGTTTGCCAGCAGCGGCATGAAATTCGTATCACCGTTCCAGCGTGGGACGACGTGGAGGTGGAGGTGGTCGGCGATGCCCGCTCCGGCGGGGCGGCCGAGGTTCATCCCGAGATTGAATCCGTGGGGTGTCATCACGAGGCCAACGACCTCGGTCGCCAGGGATGCTAACTCGAAGATCTCAGCGCGGGCCGGCGCATCGAGTTCCGGAAGGGTGGCGACATGGGCAGCCGGGGTAACCATCAGGTGACCCGGGTTGTAGGGAAAGAGGTTCATCAGGATATAGGTGTGTGCGCCCCGCAGCAGGACGAGATTGTCGCGGTCGGTCCGTTCCTGCCATTTCTCGCACAGCACGCAGCCATCCGACTTGTCACCGGTCACGTAATCGAACCGCCAGGGGGTCCAGAGATGCTCCATCAGGCCACCGGAAGGGCCGCGACAACGCCGAAGCGGCCGGTGCGTCCACCTTCCGCCCGGTGCGAGAAGAACAAATCGGTGCGGCAGGCGGTGCAATAGTCGGTTCGTTCGACCTGCTCGGCGCGCAGGCCGGCATCCTCAAGTTGCTGGAGGATCGCCGCCGGAATATCAAAGGCAACGCCCCTGCCGTGGGCCACGATTAACTCATGTGGCCTGGCAAACTGAGTTCTGACCGCGGAAACGACATCCTCGCCGACCTCGTAGCAGCATGGTCCGATACCGGGAGCGAGGGCGCCAACCAGTCGCTCCGGCTGCGCCCCGAGGTGATCGATCATCCGGCGAGCGAGCGTCTCGCCAAGTCGGGCGACCGTGCCGCGCCACCCGAGATGGGCCACGCCGATCGCGCCAATATCGGGCGCATAGAGGATCAGTGCGGAGCAATCGGCGATGAGCGAAAGGAGCGCAAGGTCCGTCGAGCGAGTGACTAGCGCGTCAGTGTCCGGCAATCCGTCTGGGCGACGCGCACCACGGCCGCGCTCCGCTGGGCCGACCTCGGCAATCCGGTCGCCGTGGACTTGGCGGCCGACGACCAAGTCGTCGAGCGAGACGCCCGCTGCGGCGGCCGCCGCTTCCCGGTTGGCGAGGACGGCAGCGGGGTCGTCGGGGACGCCAAAGCCGAGGTTGCCACGGTCGTAGGGTGGCTGGCTGATGCCATCGGTGCGCAGAGTGACGGCATGGCGAACTCCAAGGTCCACCAGTCTCGGGAACTGGATCGCCGCCAATGGCTGGACTGCCCTCGTGTGGGTCGTCATCAGGGCCGCACTATACGAGCGTTCCGGAGGCAGGCGCAACCGACGATGGCGTGAGAGTCGTCCGCCTTCGACTGATGATGTCGCCGGGCGCGCACCTCCCGGAAATCGCCAGGTGAGCCCGGGCAGTGCTCGCAATCATCGCAACAAGAAAGGCGGCCGCAGGGTCCAAGCAGCGGCCCTCCGTTACCGGGGATGGGACCGCCAGACGGCGAGTGTCTGGCGCAAGCCATCCACATAGGAGGGGTAACGCGGTGACCAGTTCAGGATGGCGGATGCCCGTTTGTTTTGGACGGTCGTGGTGGTTTCGAGCAGTACCTGCTGCGGGTTCCAGATGAAGAATCGGATCGCCCGCCGTATCGTTCGTGGCAGGTGAGCGGGTCGGTGGAACCCGTTGAGGGTCGCGAAATGGTCGATCACCGCGCCGAAGTTCGCCGGATGGCCGTCGACGATATTCAGAATGGAATCGGCCGGCCGGCGGACGACGATCCGGGTCAGCGCGTCGGCCGCATCATCGAAATGCAGCCAGTTGCCAAGGGTGTGGGATGGTCCAGCGTAGTAGGGACGCCAAAGGCGAAATGAGGTGACATAGCGCGCGAGGTCCTTCGATTGCGGGCCGTAGAGAAAGCCGAGGCGAGCCAGGCAGTGCCGACCGCCGCTCGCCTCGATTATCCGCTCGGCGCGGGCGGCGGCTTCGAATACCCGGTCGGTTGGTGGCACAAGTGGAGTCGATTCGTCGGCGTCGAGCGCTTCCCCATAAAGACAGGCATAGCTGGCGACGACGAGATAGCGAGCGTCCACTCGTTGTGCCGCGTCGGCGACTGCAGCGGCCTCGCGCGGAAGGCGCTCGGCCCAGCCTCGCCAGGCCCGCCCGTCATGCACCAGGGTATTGGTGACTTGGGGCGAAAGGTGAACGATCACGTCCGCGCCGCCGAAGGCCGACGCAAGATCGCCCGGCTTGGCGGGGTCGCCGACAACGGCCTCGGCACCGGCGCGACGGATCCGCTCGGCTCCCCGTGGGCCGCGGGACACGGCGGCGACCGGCGCCCCGAGGCGCACCAGCGCGCGGATCGTAACCAGTCCAAGTTCGGTATCGCCGCCGGTCAAGGCAACCCGAGGTGGGGTCTCTGACGACATCTGGCCTCCTCGGGAGATCCTCTTGCGTTCGACACCGTCTGCGCAACCCGGTGATGTAATCGGAGGCAGGTGGGCCGATACAATGACAGCAGAGGCGGCGACGGGAGGGCGCCATGGCGGAAAATCCGTTGCGTTCAGGCGACAGGGGCGAACGAGTCGCGCCACCAGCGGTGCTGGTTATCTTCGGCTCGACCGGCGACTTGACGCACCGGAAATTGCTGCCGGCGGTCTACAACTTGGCGCTCGACGGACTGCTGCCCGCCGGGTTTGCCATAGTCGGGGTCGGCCGACGTGCTGAGACTGACGCGAGTTTTCGCGACCAAGTCCGCGCCTCGCTCGAACGTCACTCGCGCCGCCCGCTAGACCCGGCGCTATGGAGCCGCTTTGCCGGCTTGCTGCGCTATTGTCAGGTCCAATTCGACGACCCCGAGGGGTATCTCGCGCTCAGCCAGGTCCTTGCCGCGATCGACCAGGAGCGCGGGACACGCGGAAACCGAGTCTTCTACCTTTCGGTGCCGCCGAGCCTCTTCCGCTGATCATCGATCGGCTTGGCGATGCCGGGATGGCTCGCGAGAGCGAGGGGTTCGCTCGAATCATCGTCGAGAAGCCGTTCGGGCGGGACGCCACAAGCGCCGCACGGCTCAACGCCGAAGTGAACCAGGTATTCCACGAGCGCCAGGTCTACCGGATCGACCACTACCTCGGGAAGGAGACGGTCCAGAACATCCTCGTCTTTCGCTTTGGCAACGGTATCCTCGAGCCGATCTGGAACCGGCGCTATGTCGACCATTGCCAGATCACCGTTGCCGAGACGCTCGGCGTCGGGTCGCGAGCCCCCTACTATGAAGAGGCGGGCGCCCTGCGCGACATGGTCGCCAACCACATGATGCAACTCGTCTCACTGGTTGGGATGGAGCCGCCGGTCGACTTAAACGCGGACTCGGTACGCGACGAGAAGGTGAAGTTACTCCGTGCGATCGAGCCGCTCGGGGTGAGCCAGTTCGGCGAAGTTGTGCGTGGACAGTATGGACCAGGCTGGCCGGGCGGGCAGTCGGTGGCCGGCTACCTCGAAGAGCCGGGGGTCTCGAAGGAGTCACCAACCGAAACCTACGTTGCCCTGCGCCTGGCGATCGAGAACTGGCGTTGGGCCGGCGTGCCCTTTTACCTGCGCCACGGCAAGCGGCTTCCCAAGCGGGTGACTGAGATCGCGATCCAGTTCAAGAATCCGCCCCGTCAGTTCTTTCGAGGACTGCGCGACGGAGTTCCCGCGCCGAACGTGCTGGTCTTACGAATCCAGCCGGACGAAGGGATCTCATTGCGCGTTGCCGCCAAAGGGCCGGGCCCGGCGATGCATCTCCGCCAAGTAACGATGGACTTCCTCTACAGTAGCTCGTTTGAAGCCGACCCGCCGGAGGCCTACGAGCGGCTGATTTTCGACTGCTTGCTCGGAGATTCGACGCTATTCGCCCGGCGCGATGAGATTGAGACGACCTGGCAGCTTTTCGACCCGATCCTCGAGGCTCAGCACACCGATCCGGCGCTGGCGGTTCAGCCGTATGAGGCGGGAAGTTGGGGACCGGCGGCTGCCGATGCCTTGCTCGAACGCGACGGGCGCGTCTGGCGGCGACTGTAGGCGGGCGATGGACGATTACACCGCGCTCTGGAACCAACCGCTCTCCTCGACGATCGGCGTCGAAGATGTGCTGGCCGAACTTGCTCGGCAGGCGAGCAGAACACTGCGAGCCGGGCCAGCGGCGACTGCCCGGCTCAACAATCTCGTGGTTGTCTCCGCCGATGCGGTCGTCGCTCGGCGAGCGGACGAAGCGCTCCGTGGGTTGGAGCATGCCCATCCGTCGCGTCTGGTACACCTGCGTCTGGCGTCGAACGGCCCGGACGGGGTGCGAGCAGTGCCATCGGTTCGCTGCCATGTTGTGGGCGAGGGTCGCAGCCCGCTCTTCTTCGAGTCGGTCGAGATCGACGTCGGCGGGCCGGCGGTGCGTCATCTGGCTGAAATCGTTGCGCCGGTGCTCGAAGCGGACTTGCCGGCAATCGTTTGGTGGGTCGGCCAGGCGCCACTCGATGACCCGGCATTTGCTGGTCTGCTGGGGTTGGTCGATCGGCTGATCGTCGATTCGGCCACGTTCGCCTCGGGCGGGCTGCGCGCGCTGACCGACTTCCTACCGGCCCGACTGCCAATATCGGACCTCGCCTGGGGACGCCTACGAGGCTGGCGAGACGTCGTTGCCACGCTGTTCGACCGGCCGCCACTCGACCGATTGGTACGCCAGATCGACTCGATCGAGGTTGGTAATGCCGGCGCCTCGGTCGAATCTCGGCTCCTGATTGGCTGGCTGGCAGCGCGGCTTGGCTGGCAAGTGGCGAGACCGCCGGCTGCCGGCAACCAGGGACAGGGCGTCCTGGTTCGGCCGGGGGCGCGGATCCCGGTCCGCCTCGTCGGCGAAGATGGCTCGGCCGGTGTGCGCCGGATTGTCCTCGTCGCAGGCGGCTTTCAAGCGACGGTCTCCGCTGACGAAGACGGTCAGGCGCTGATCTCGCTGACGCATGCCGGAAGGGCGGGGTCGGTGCGCCATGAGCGACTGGTCGTTCCATCCGATGGCGCGACCGTCATGCGCGAGATGGTCAGAACCGGACGGGATTGGGAATGGGAGGCAGCGATGAGCGTGGCGGCAAGCCTGGTGCATCCATGAATCGGCGAGGAACCGTCGTCATCTTGCCCAACGCCGAGGCGGTCGCCGACGAAGCAGCCCAACGGATCGCCCACCTTGCCGAAGCGGCGATCGACGCACTTGGTGTCTTTCGGATCGGTCTTTCCGGCGGTGGCACCCCGCGCGCGACCCACGAACGGCTGACGAGCGAGCCGTATCGATCGCGGATTGACTGGTCGAAGGTCGAAGTGTTCTGGAGTGATGAGCGGGCGGTTCCTCCTGACGACCCGGAAAGCAATTACCGAATGGCGGTCGAGACCCTGCTGTCGCGGGCGCCAATCCCGAACGATGCGGTCTTCCGGATGCCAGCCGACCAGCCCGATCTCGATGCGGCGGCCGACGACTATCAGGAGACCCTCCAGCGGGTATTCGGGTCGGCGCTGCCGGTATTCGACGTGTTGATCCTCGGTCTCGGGGACGACGGGCATACCGCATCGCTCTTCCCGCACTCGCGTCAGCTTGATTCGGGCGACCGGCTGGTGGTGGCCGGCGATCCGCCGGTCGCCGGCTCCGCCGGTCCCTCGCCGAGCGTCCGCCGATTGACCTTTACGCCGCGGCTGATCAATGCGGCACGCGAGCGGATCTTCCTCGTCGAAGGAGTGGGAAAAGCAGGACCGGTGCGTGACGTGCTGACCGGCCCGGAGCAGCCGGACGAGTGGCCGGCTCAGCAGATCTCCGGCGGGCCGGCGCTGCCACTCTGGCTGATCGACGAGGCGGCTGCTTCGCTGTTGCCGGGCGGGCGGTGACCGAGCCCGACGCATCAGCGCGGCCGGGATCGCCCTCGATCATGAGCGCGGCGATCCTCGTCGTCACCCAACTTCTGGTCGCCCAGATGATCGCGGCATTGCTGGTCGCCCCGCTGGCGCTGATCCTGGCGGGTGGAGACTACGCGGGATTGTCTCGCGGGGCGTTCGTCGGGGCAGCAAGTCTCGCGGCCAACGCGCTGACGTTGGGCTTGCTCGTTCTACTGGCGCGGCGCTGGCCAGACTGGCGATCGGCGCTCGCGCTTTTCCCCGGCCGGCTGCCGCTCTGGATGGTTGCGCCCGCGACGTTGGCGTTGGTGGTGGCGATGGACGCCTTGACGGCACTATCCGGCCGTCCAATTGTGCCGCAGCAACTTGCTCCGTTCTTCTCGGGCGGGTTCGATACGCTGGCGATGGCGCTTTCGGTCGTGATCGGCGCCCCGATCGTCGAGGAGTTGGTCTATCGGGGCGTGCTCTACGGCGCGCTCGAACGCCGGTGGGGGAGCGCCGCCGCCTTCGTCGTCACTGCCGCGCTCTTCGGGCTGGTTCACGTCGCAACCTACGGGACAGACTCGTTCGCGCTCGCGATGGTGCTGCTGCTGGGCGCCTACCTGACCTGGCTGCGCTGGCGGTCGGGGTCGGTGCTGCCGCCGCTGCTGGCGCATCTGGTTGCGAACCTGTATGCGACGGTGGTGATCGTCGTGCTTGGCGGCTCGATCGGTGGACGAACCTGATACAATCGAAGTCCGGCCATGCCTACGCGTGCGCCCGAGGGAGCGAGGATGACGGACGAGGCGACCGCGGCGGATTACCGTCGCAAAGGCTTTAGTAACCAAGTTGGGTTCGGCGAGCGTCCTGGGCTCGTCCTCATCGATTGGGTGGTTGGCTTTACCGACCCGAGTTGCCCGCTCGGGACCGATTACGACCGCGAGGTCGAGGCAACCCGTCGGCTGCTCGAGGCGGCCCGCGCCAAGAACATCCCGATCGCCTATACGACTGTCGTCTACGACCAAGGGTTCGCCGATGCCGGTTGGTTCATCAAGAAGGTACCGGCGCTCGCCAATCTCGAAGCCGGCTCGCCCTGGGCCGCGATCGACCCACGGCTTGCTCCCCGACCTGGCGAGCATGTGCTGGTGAAGAAATTTGCCAGCGGTTTTTTTGGGACAAATCTTGCCTCATTGCTCACTGGTCAACGCTGCGACACATTGATCGTCTCCGGGGTGACGACCAGCGGCTGCGTCCGGGCGACGGCGGTGGACGGGGTCCAGAACGGGTTTCGGACCATCGTGGTACGCGAGGCGGTCGGCGACCGTGCGTCGGGGCCGCACGAGGCGAACCTCTTCGACATCCAGGCGAAGTACGGCGACGTGGTGTCGCTCGATGAGACGCTCGACTACCTGGCCGGGCTGCCGGTGATGGGGGAAGCGCCGGGCGCGCCGGCCCGCTCCGTCGCCGGAACACACTAACGAGGTACAGAGAACGATGAACTCCAACGGCTCATCCGCCGGCTACCGTCTGCCCCTGGAAGGCGTCCGCGTCGTCGAGTTCGGCAGCCTGCTGGCCGGCCCGTTCAGCACCCGGTTCTTTGCCGACTTCGGCGCCGAGGTAATCAAGGTCGAAGCGCCCGACGCGCCCGACCCGATGCGAGACTGGGGGCCGGCCAAGTACAAAGGCCGGGCGTTGGTTTGGCCGGTCCAGTCGCGCAACAAGAAGGTTGTCTCGATCAACATGCGCAAGCCCGAGGGCCAGGAACTGGCGCGCACCCTGATCGACAAAGCCGATATCGTCGTCGAGAACTTTCGACCCGGCACCCTCGAACGCTGGGGCTGCGGCTACGAGGAGCTGAAGAAGCGCAATCCGGGGATCATCCTGATCCACGTCTCCGGCTACGGCCAGACCGGCCGCTACCGCAACCGCGCCGGTTTTGGATCGGCTTCGGGCGCGATGGGTGGCCTGCGCCACCTGACCGGCTATCCGGATCGGCCGCCGACGCGGGTCGGGCTGTCTCTCGAAGATTCGCTCGGGTCATGGCAGGCGGTGATCGGTGGACTGCTGGCGCTGCGGGCGCGCGACGTCAACGGTGGCATCGGCCAAGAAGTAGACGTCTCGATCACCGAGGCGGTGTTCACGATGACCGAAGGGGCGATCCCCGAGTTCGCTCTCACCGGCTACGTTCGCGAGCGTCAGGGGTCGACCCTGCCGGGCGTCGCACCGTCGAACATCTACGAGGCCAAGGACGGTATCTGGATGGTGATCGCGGCCAATGCCGACAACCCGTTCAAGCGGTTGTTCGAGCTGATGGGGATGCCGGAGGTCGCCAACGACCCGAAGTACATGAGCCACGAGGGGCGCTACGAGGCGGCCGACCAACTCGACGAGTGGATCGGCGCTTGGGCGGCCAAGCATGACTCCGAGGAGATCACCCAACTTCTGGAGGAGGCGGGCGTCCCGTCCGCGCCGATCTACAGCGCCAAGGAGATCTACGAAGACCCATACTTCTGGGAGCGTGAGTCAATCATCGAGGTCGAGGATCCGGACCTTGGCAAGGTGCCGATGCCCGGCGTGATGCCGAAACTGCGTGGCACCCCCGGCCGGGTAAAGTGGACCGGCCCGGCTCAGGTTGGCCAGCACAATCAGGAAGTGTTCCACGAGGTTGTCGGCCTCTCCGACGAGCAGATCCAGGACCTCGCATCCCGAGGCATCATATGAACCTTCCGAACCAGGTGACCATCATCGACGTCAGTGCCCGCGACGGCCTGCAAAACGAATCCGAGATCCTCAGCCCCTCCCAGCGCGCGGAGTTGGTTCAGCGCGTCGGATCGGCCGGGCTACCGGAGCTTGAATTTGGGTCCTTCGTCTCGCCCAAGGCGGTGCCACAGATGGCCGGCGCGGACGAGGTGTTCAAGACCGCCATTCGCAACCCGGTTGTGCGGTATCACGGCCTCGTGCCAAATATGAGAGGCTATGAGAACGCCGTCGCCGCCGGAGTGACCGACGTCCGGCTGGTGGTGGCGGCGTCCGCGCCGCTGCACGAGGCGAACTTCCGCCGGACGATCGACGAATCGCTCGCCGACCACACCCAGATTGTTGCGCGGGCACGTCAGGACGGGGTCCGGATTGAAGCGGTAATCGGCGGGTCGTTTGGCGATCCCTTCGTCGGCCCAACGCCGGTTTCCGCCGTGATGCACTGTGTCGATCACTACTATCAGATCGGCGTGCGCGACGTCGGTGTTGCCGACACCGTCGGGATGGGAACCCCGAGGCAAGTCGCCGACGTGATCAAGGCGATCCAACGCACCTACCCGGATATCACGCTCGGCACTCATTTCCACGATACCCGGAACACCGGTTTCGCGAACCTGATTACCGCCCTCGACCTCGGCGTCCTGCGCCATGACGCGTCGCTCGGCGGCTCCGGCGGTTGCCCGTTTGCCCCCAAGGCAGGCGGCAATATCTGTCTGGAGGACCTCGTCCAGATGCTCTACGGGATGGGCATCGAAACCGGCATCGACCTCGACAGCTTGATCGAGAGCGCTCGCTGGTTGCAGTCGATGCTCGGTAAGCCGTTGCCGAGCCGGATGCTGAAGGCTGGTCCGGTCTATCCGGTCTTCAAGCCGGTCAGCGCGACCCCCGCCACGGTCTGATCCCGGCCTCCCGCTCTCCCGACCTTAGCCCGCTCTCTTCCGACCGGCAGAGAAACGATTGGGATGGGCGGCGTTGGTGGGACAATCCCTGGCTTGAATTGGCGGTCGTCGTCGGGATCACCGGGGCGGCGTTGGTTGCTCGGCTGATCTGGCTCGACGAGATCCCTCCCGGGCTGTACTACGACGAGGCGTTCGAGGCGCTTGACGCGCTGACGATGCTGCGCGACCGGACGCTGCCGGTCTTCTTTCCCGGCAACTTTGGGCGCGAGCCGCTGTTTATCTGGCTGCTCGCCTTCAGCCAGGGGCTCTTTGGCGCGGAGCCCGTGGTCATCAGGACGACGGCGGGCTTGGTCGGCGCGTTGACCGTTCCGGCGCTCTATCTCGCAACGCGTGAGTTGCTGGGCCGGCTGCCGGCGCTTTTTGCCGCGGCAATCCTTCCGTTCACGCTCTGGCATCTGATCGTGACGCGGATCGCCCTGCGGTTCGTCCTCCTGCCGCTGCTGCTCTGTCTCGCTGTCTGGCTGATGGCGCGCGGACTGCGCACCGGCAAAGGGCGCGACTTCGCGCTCGCCGGCCTGGCATTTGCCGGCTGCCTCGCGACCTATACCGCGGCGCGCCTGGTTCCGCTGTTGATTGGACTGGCAGCGCTCGGCGTTCTCCTGATCCGCCCGCGATTGGCGGCCCGGCGTTGGCGCGCTGCGCTTTGGCTGCCGGTCGTCGCCACCATCGCGCTGCTGCCGCTTGGCTGGTATTTCATCCAGAACCCACTCGCGTTTGGCGGCCGCGTCGATCAGGTGACTGCGGGCGACGCAGCCGCACCCAACCCGAGCTTCGGCCCCGGCGATCCTGGATCGATTCGCGAGAATCCGCTGCGAACTGCCGGGATGTTCCTGATCGCCGGTGACCAGAACCTGCGAACAAACCTGCCCGGCCGGCCGGTGTTCGATAGTGTGATGGGGACCGCGTTCATCCTCGGATTGGTGGCGGCCGTCACTGGTCAACGACGTTTCGGTGGGATCTTTGTGCTGGCCTGGCTGGTGATTATGGCGATCCCGTCGGCAATAAGCACCTACGCTCCGCACTATGCCCGTGCGATCGGCGCACTTCCGGCCGCGGCGGCGCTCGCCGGACTGGGGTTGGCGACGGTGGTTCGGTTGGGAGAGAGACTTGGGCGAGGTGGCCTGGCGGTTGGGGCGATTCTGGCAGTCGGCGCGTTGGTTTGGTCGGCGCGGCTGACCGTCTGGGACTATTTTGACGTCTGGGCGAACGACCTTGGCACCTATACCGCGTTTGACACCGGGATCTATGACCTCGGGCTAGCGATGCGCTCGGTTGGCGCCGGCCGGACAGCCTACGTCTCGCCAATCTCCGGGATGCATCCGACGCTCGTCTTCGCCAGCCGACGCGATGATATCCGCGGGTATGACGGTCGCGCCGGGATCATCTTGGCGGCGGGCGATCCAGCGGTCTATGGCGTCGTCGTCGGGGTTGATCGGACGACCGAGCCAGCCCTCGGTGACGCCTTTCCGGGCGCGACCCCGACCATGGGTGTCCTCGATCCCGTCGCACAGCCCTGGGCGGTGCTGACACCGGTCGACGGCGTGCCAATTCTCCCGCCAGCCAGACCCGTCGAGGCGCTCTTTGCCGAGGCTGGCCAGATCGTGGGTGCGGCCATTCCCGTCCGGTTGGAAGGCCGGATCCTCGAATTGACGCTCAGTTGGCGCGCCGCCGGGCCGACCGAACGACCATTAACGGCCTTTGTCCAACTGCTCGATGGGCCAGGCCGAGTCATCGCCCAGCACGATTCCCAGCCGCTGGCTGGCAGTTACCCGACGACGCGCTGGGCGCCCGGCGAGACAATCGTCGAGCGGCATCGCCTGAACCTACCGGACGGGCTACCCACCGGTGAGTACCGGCTCCTCGCCGGGCTGTACGACGTGGATACCGGCCGACGGATCTCGGCCACTGGCCGGGACGCCGTCGGAGACGCCGCGCTTGTCGGAAACATCCGCCGCTAAGCCGGCCCACGAGCGCAGCCCCGCCGGGGTCGCGTGGCTCCAATGGCCCGAGGAGTTCGCCGAACGGTCGCCTAGCGCGGACGCTGCCCACCGAACGGCTGTTGCGGGATGAAAGGCTGGGGAGCGAAAGGTGGCGGAGCGAAGAAGACCGGCGGCACCGTCCCCGGCTTGATTGGGGTGACGCCCCACGGACAACTCCACGGCACGCCGGTGAAGACGCCGTCGGCCCAGAGCGAGACGAACCAAACGCAACCTTCGCGGCCACGCTCGGTGTAGGAGCGGACCACCGGAACCGGTGCGTCATGGCGCAGCGGCACCACCGGGAACGGACAGATCCAAGGAACGATCATGAACGACCCGTCGGACCATTGGGAGACGTAGGTCAAACAACCGTTTCGAGCGACTTCCGAGTAGACCCGGGTGACGACGATCAGACCCTGGGCATCGGATTGTCTCGGCGTAGTGGCGAGAGCCGAAAGCCCGAGGACGGCCGCGAGGACGGCAAGGACGAGACGCCGCATCGTTCCTCCCTGGCCGGGGTAGTGCGTGACCCCGGCTCCGCTGTCTGCTTGCCTACTGTACCAGTAAGAGCAGGCGAGCATCAAGCGTCCGCTCGCCGAGGCGCGGAGCACCCGTTTTGAGCCTCTGCCGCCAGCGGGAGTAGAATGGCTTCCCCGTCCAGAAAGGATGCTTTGTGTTCATACTTCATGCGATCTGGCACGTTCCCGAAGAAGAGACCGACGCCTTCATCGAGTGGAAAAACGTCGAAGGGGCGATGCAGCAGCAAGCGAGCGGTTTCATCAAACGTGCGCTCTACCGGAGCAACCAGGACCCGACGATGTTCGCCTACCTCGCCTTCTGGGAGCAGGAGGCTGATGCGCTCGGATATGGCAGGTCCTCGGAGTTTCGCGAGAAATCTCGCGCCGCGCTTGCAACGATGCCAAACACCAAGGTCACGATCACTCGGATGAGCGAGGTCGCCGGTCAGCAGTTACTGCCTGCCTAACTCGCCGCGAAACTCCGCTATCGGTGCTCGATTGTCTCGAAAGGTCACCAGCGCCGGCTAGGTGAACGGTCGTAGCCCTGGTGCTTTGCCGTGCCAGTAGAGATACGGCTCACCCTCGCGCTCGGCGATCGAGCCCAGCCCCTGGGCGTGGTCGACCGGCAGCCAGGGCTGATCTCCCAGACGCGTCAGCCAGATCGAGTAGCGGGCGCGCTCCTCGCTGACCAACGTCGCATCCTCGGGGGCGTCGGCGGGCGCGGCGAAGATCGCGACGACGAGGTTGCCCTCACTTTCGCGCACTTCGGCGCTGAGACGGAAGCGATGTCCCTCGCCGACCGTGTGCTCGCCCAGCGGGATGCGCTCGCCCACCTTAGTCGGCAAACGCGGCGGCGATGATGCGCGCCTGCTCGACGGCGTGGCGCTGAGCGGAGCCTTCCGCCGGGCTGGCGCGTTCGCGACGGCCGACGTAGCGCGGCCGGACGCCCTGGGGCAACAGCGTCCAGAGGCGCGGCATGACGAAGTTGAACGCGCCCATGTTGCGTGGCTCCTCTTGCGCCCAGACGACCTCCTCAAGATTTGGAAAGCCCGCTATGACCCGCGCGATCTGCCCGGTGGGAAAGGGGGCGATCTCTTCCAGCCGAACAACCGCAACATGCGGGTGCTGAGAGCGTGCTGGGCTCGTGAGGAGTTCGATGGCCAGTTTCCCCGACGCCAAAACCAGGCGGGTGATCGAGGCGGCCCGCGAAGCGGCGTCCGGATCGTCGATCAGCGAACGGAAGCCGCCACGACTGAGGCGCTCGATCGTCGCCGAGGCAGCCGGATTGCGAAGCAGGCTCTTTGGCGAGAAGATGATCAACGGCCTGGCGTCACCACGCCGAAGGTAGGCCACCTGACGGCGCAGGAGGTGGAAATACTGGTCAGCGGTGCTGGGGACGACGATGCGGAGGTTGTCCTCAGCAAACAACTGGAGGTAGCGCTCGACCCGAGCACTCGAGTGTTCCGGCCCCTGGCCCTCGTATCCATGCGGCAGTAACAGAACCAGGCCAGAGCGTTCCCGCCATTTTGCCCAGGCCGCCGCGATAAACTGGTCGACGATCGGCTGGGCGACGTTGGCGAAATCGCCATACTGCGCTTCCCAGATGACGAGGGACTCAGGCGCCCCGACGCTGTAGCCATACTCGAAGCCGAGACCGGCGGTTTCGGTGAGGGCGCTGTTGTAGACGGCAAAGCTCGCCTTTGCCTGCGGAAGGCGCTGGAGGGGCGAAATCTTGGCGCCGGTCACCGTGTCGTGCAGCACCAGGTGACGGTGGGAAAAGGTGCCACGCTCGCTATCCTCGCCAGCCAGACGGATTGCCGTGCCTTCGGCAAGGATACTGGCAAAGGCGAGCGACTCGGTGTGCCCCCAGTCGAGCAATTTGCCAGGCTCGAGAGCGCTTCGTACCCGATGAAGCTGCTGGTCGAGCTTCGCCATTGGGACAAATCCCTCGGGACGGCGCAGGAGTTCGACATTGTAGGCGCGCAGCCGATCGACCGAAACTCCGGTCTCGATAGGGTCGTGACCGGCGCGCGGTCGATCGCTCCGATCGGCCACCGGTATGTCGGTGCGTTCGCCATCCGCCCGGAGTTCGGCATCGATCTGGGCGAGCAGTTGGTCGCCTTCGCCGGGACGCAGCCAGCCACGCTCTTCCATCGTCCGCGCCCAGAGGTCGCGCACGGTTGGATGCTGAGCGATCTTGGCGTAGAGCAAGGGTTGGGTATAGGCCGGCTCGTCGCCCTCGTTGTGCCCCCAACGGCGATAACCGACAACGTCGACTACGACGTCGCGAGCGAAGCGCTGACGGAAGGCAAAGGCAAGCCGGATCGCCGCGGCGCAGGCCTCGACGTCGTCGGCATTGACGTGGAGGATCGGCAAATCGAAGCCTTTGGCCAGGTCAGACGCAGAGGCGGTCGAACGCGAATCGGACGGGTTGGTGGTGAACCCAACTTGGTTGTTTGCGATCAGATGGATCGTCCCGCCGGTCGAATAGCCAGCGAGGCGAGCGAGGTTGAGGGTCTCGGCGACGACGCCCTGGCCCGGAAAAGCCGCGTCACCGTGGATCTGGATGACCAGGGCCTGGCCAACGTCGAAGCCTGGCGCTCCCGGATTGGAGCGGTCGTCCTGAAGGGCGCGCGCATACCCCTCGGTGATCGGATTGACGAACTCGAGGTGGCTGGGATTTGGCCGGAGATGGACGAGTGGACCGCCGGCATCCTCCGATCGCCGGCCGGTTGCACCGAGGTGGTACTTGACGTCGCCGGGGTCATACGACGGGTCGCCGCCGCCGCGGGTCGCTTCCGCGAATGCTCGGAAGGTGACGGCAAACGGGACGCCGGTGAGGAAGGTCCTCATCACCAACCGGCCGCGGTGCGCCATTCCCAGAACCACGTTGACGATACCGGCTTGCTCGGCAAGCCGGACGGCGTCGTCGACCATCGGTCCGACGATATCCAGACCTTCGCCGGAAAACCGCTTCTGTCCAACGAAGGCGCGATGGAGGATGCGCTCGAAGGCTTCGACCCGGGTCAGCCGGTCGAGCATCAGATGCGCGGCGGTCGCATCGAGCGCTGGGGCGAACTGGCGAGATTCGACCACATTTGCCAACCAGGCGCGCTCGTCGGCCGAAGCGAGATGGCTGAATTCGTACCCGATACGGCTGCAGTAGACCTCGCGCAAGGCGTCGATCGCGGCGGCGGCGTTTGGCGCGCCATCGACGAGGGGGCCACGAATGATAGTCGCGGGTAGGACACGCAGCGCTTCTTCGGAAGCCCCAAAGCTGGCTGGGTCGAACTGGGCGTCCGCCGGTGGCGCCAGCCCAAACGAATCGAGGGCAACCAGGCTGTGGCCGCGTTGGCGGATCGCCTCGGCCAGCAGCACTGCCACTCCAGTGCTGAGGCTGATCTCTGCTGGCGTTGCGGTTAGCTCGGGGCGCCGGTTTTCACGCCCGCCGGGGGTGGGCTCGCCAGGGTTCGTTGTGGAGACCCGGTCCAGTCTCTCACCGTCGAGTTGGTGGCCGGGTGAATCATCGCTTTTCATGCTTCGCATCCGTCAACGCTGACGACCGGTCAGCAAAATTCTAAGGGTCGCCTTGACTATACCCCAGGTTCGGCCAGGCTGCTTCGTACTTTTCGGCCGGGTGGTTGCTATCATCCGCCGGGGCGGAGGTGAGCGGCGTGGGCGGTCGCCCGGTCTGGAACCTGAGCGCGGCACTCCTTCTGATGGCGCTCGTCCTGGCGGCCGTGGTCGTCGGCGGGGGGGCGGCGGACGCTCAACAGCCGCACGAGGTCTGGATTCCCCTGGTTCCGAAGGACCCAACGCCGACCGCTACGGTAGTCCCAGCGGTCTGGAACGTTCACGGCTGCGCGGCCTACCCGTTTCAGTTCTTCTTCTCCGACTTTCTCGCCGCTGCCGGCATCATTCGCGGTGCTCTGACAACCGGGCTACTCAATCCGTTCGTGACGGTGCGCTGGTTGGATGCTGGCGGGAGCCAGGTCGCCGTCTGGACCGGGGCGGCGGCGACGAGTTATCTCCCGCCAAACACCTCGATGGGTTTTCGGCTGCAGGACCAGATCGCCGGCGTTCCAGCGAATTGGACGCGCGTCACCTGCGAGGTGGGTGGCACACCGGCCAACGAGCCGGGTTATGCGTTGACAACATCAAACGTCGCGGCGGTCGGCGGAAGCCCGAGAACCGTCGTTGGCACGGTGACCAATGGGACCGGGACGCCCGCCTCGACCTGGTCGGTGTTTGCGGTGCTGCGTGCTTTCGATGGGACGGTGATCGCCAGTCAGATCGAACAGCGGTTCGACCCGCTGCCGGCAAACGGCTCGGCGAGTTTTGCGGTGCCGATGGACCGCGACGTGGGTGGCGACTTCGTGGTGGAAGCCTACGCCTCGGCCGGCGTGGTGCCGCCTGCGACGCCAACGCCGTCGGCGACCCGCACCGCGACCCCCTCGCCCACCCCGTCTGGAACGCCTGGTACGGCGACCGCAACCGGCAGCCCGGTCCTGACGACTACCGCTACCCCGACTGCCACACCGATCCCGACCACCGGCTGGAGCGTCGTCCCGACCGTCACCCTGGCAACCCTTCGGACGATTGCCCTCACCTCCGATGACGAGGGATGGGCTGCCGGCGATGGCGGGACGATCTTGCGGCTCAAGGGCGGTCAATGGCTGACCGTTACCTCACCGATATCCGGGTCGCCGAACGCGCTCCGCTCGCTGGCGATGGCCGACACCGAACTGGGCTGGGCAGTCGGTGACAACGGCACGTTGCTGAGCTTTCGCTACAACCCGACCGTCCTGACCCAGACCTGGCAAGACCACAGCAGCTACCTTGCGAGCGCTGTGCCCCCGGCGGCCGCTCAGAACCTGACGGCGATCGCGGTCTTCTCGCGCACCTATGGATTGATCGGCACGAGCGTCGGGGCGGTCTACCAGATCACCGGGACAGTGGCAGTAAGCGGGACGCCGCCGCTCACCACGACCCAGTATCTCACCCAGATTGTCGCGTTGCCGCCGGTGCCGGGTAACCCGCACGTCACCGGCCTGGCGATTGTTGGACTAAATCGGGCGCTAGCGACGACCTCGGCGGGTCAGAATTCGGGTGCGTTCCTCTGGGACGGCGCGGCCTGGACACAGACCCTGAGCGCAACCTCGGCGCTCTCCTCGGCGACGTACGCAGGCGGGCGGGTGGTGGTTGCCGGGGCGAGCGGGCAGATCGCTCAGACGTTCGACGGCGCAACCTGGACGTCGATCTCGGTGACTGGGGTGAGCGGCGATCTGTTCAGTGTGGACCTCGGAACGGCAGGCTATGGCGGCGCGGTCGGCGTGAGTGGGCTGGCGGTACGGTTTACGCCCTCGGGGACATTCTCTAGCCCGATCTCGACGACCAACACCCTCTATGGCGATTCGGCGGTCTCACCGGCGCGGGTCTGGGCCGTCGGTGCGAACGGCACGATTGCCAAGTACGTCGATCTGACCGTCGTCCCTTCAACGCCGACCGCGACCCCGACGGCGATCTGGCAAGCCCCGGCCACGGTGACACCGTCGGTGCACCTCACCGGCGTAGCGGCGGCCGGTCACAACCTCGCGTTTGCCGTGGGGGTGAGCGGGACGATCTTCCAGTCGCTCGATGGGACGTACTGGATCACTGTCGCTTCGCCGACGACCCAGACCTGGAACGCGATCGCCGCGACCTCGGGCGGGGCGGTCTGGGCGGTCGGTCAGAACAACAGCCTCGGCGGCTATGTCGGCGGTAACTGGTCGCTGGCAGGAACGGGCGTGCCGACGGCCTCGACGAGTATCGTCGGGGTTGCCCTGTTCGACCCGAATGCCGGGATTGCGGTTGGCGACGTGCCGGACGGACCGGGTTGCTGCATCGTCCGTGCGCCGGCCGGTTGGAGTTACCAACCGCTCGACACCAGCCGGACGACCTGGAACGCAGTGGCGATGCCACAAGCCAACCTGGCCTGGACGGTTGGCTACAGTACGACGCTCGCCAAAGGGGCCATCGGCCGCTGGACGAGTGGTTCATTCTCGCTGATTTCCACGCCACCGGTTGGCCACCTCTATACAGTCAACGCCCTGCCAACCGGGCTTGCCTTCGCCGGCGGGGAAGGCGGCGCAATCTTGATGTACGACCCAAGCATCGTCGATGCCTGGGTGACGGTGCCGTCGCCGACCGGGGCGACGATCCGCTCGATCGCGTTGGTGAGCGCGGGCGACGGCTGGGCGCTTGCCGATGGCAACGTCATCCTCCGCTGGCAGCAGGGGAGTTGGCGGCTCGCGAATGTTCTGTTTCCGTTGAGCGGCGTCGGCCCGCTCCGGTCGCTGGCGGCGTTGCCGAGCGGCGATGTCTGGGTGGTGGGGGATAACGGCGCGATCTTCCACCGTGCGCCGAGCGGGACCGTACAGCAAGGGTCGTTCCTGCGGCCGGCCGGCGGCTGGTAGACCCGGGGCGGGCCGAATGGCCAATTGACCGGGATGGAGCATTCCGATATGTTTCATTTGGTTCGATCGCGCCCGTAACGGAATGACGTGCGCCCCGCCCGGTGATCGTTTGAATTCTTGTTGTATCATCACCGGACACGAACCGTCGGAAGGGAGAGGCCATGGTAGATCGCGGATTTCTTGGAACGACGCCGCTCGGCACGGAGCGAGACGACGACTCCTATCTCGATTTCGTCGAAGGAGTGCGCGTCTTCAACGCCGCCCAGGTCGGCCCGGTGTTCCAGCAAAAGGGCGCTGAGGCGATCGACCAGTACCGCGCTCGCACCGGCCGCCAAGTCACCTCCCTCGAGGAGGTCAAGCAGATCATCGAGCACGAGCCGGTTATTGCCACCCGCAACCGGGTCTGGCGTTGGAGCCAGGAAGGCATCTGGAACGGCGTGATGGACGCCTATAAGGATCGCGAGCCGGAGTTGCTTGCTGAGCTCGATCGCTACGACCGGATGGGCCCGGGGACCGTCCAATGGGACCCGAACTTCCAGTATCCTGAGTACTTCGCCAAGGTGGACTTCCATATTCAGCCGGGTGGCTATTACGCCAACCCACTTGCCGGCTACATCTACCACTACGGCACCAAGGTCTTCTTCACCGGGCGCAACAACAACGACGACGTCCAACGCGGGCTGTGCCAACTCCTCCCCGACCCGGCCGACGGCCAGGTCCGGCGGGTTCTCGACCTTGCCTGCTCCGCCGGTCAATTTGCCACCGCCTGGAAAGAGAAGTACCCACAGGCAGAAGTTTGGGCGGTCGACGCCGGCGCCCCGATGGTGCGCTATGCTCACAAGCGCGCCGTCGATATGGGCCTCGAGGTTCATTTTGCCCAACGGATGGCCGAGGACACCGGCTTCCCGGATGGTTACTTCGACATCATCAACGCCTTTATCCTCTTCCATGAAATCCCGACCCCGATCGCCGAGCGAGTGGTCTCCGAGGCGGCTCGGATGCTCCGTCCAGGCGGCATCTTCTGCGTCGAGGACTTCGGCAACCGCAAACTCGGTGAGGTGCCGGTGATGTCCGAGTACTCCGGCTTCATCGACAGCACCTACAACGGCGAGCCGTATGTTCCCGATTTCGTCCATTCGGACTTCCCGGGGTTGCTCCGCCGCCACTTCCGCGAAGTCAATCTGAACTACTCCGACAAGTCCTGGATCCCGATCCGGGTGGCGACGAAGTAGGTCCCATCGGGCGAACTCAAGGCGTCGGGGGAACCCCCCGACGCCCTTTTGTTTCCCCTTGTCACACCTGACCGTGGCATCCGATGGACAGTCCCCTCAGGCGACATCGGGTTGGCGTGCTACCCCCGGACGCAAAACGGTTTTGGACACCGCATCGGAAGGACTGGCTCGCCAAGACCGTGACGGACGAGCCTGTCGCCGGGCAATCGACTGACCGATGGCAGTTGGGACCGGATTGCTCGTCCGCCAGTCGCTCACCCGCACTTTGGAAATTGACGCGCCCGGAGCGCTACGATAGAGTAGTTCGATAGGTGCTCTGGCCCTCCGTCGTACGGCCGAGCGCCAGTGGTTGCTGCGAAGGAGGGGATCGCATGGTTGATCGTGGACATCTTGGCACGATGCCGCTCGGCGCCGAGCGGGATGACGACTCCTATCTTGATTTCGTCGAAGGCGTTCGGACGTTTACCCTCGCGAAGATGTCGCCGGTGGTAACCGAAAAGTCAAACGACGCGGTTGCTGAGTACGAAGCTCGAACTGGACAGAAGGTCGCGTCCATCGAGCAGGTTCGCGAAGCGCTCGACCCGGTGCCGGTCGTTGCGACGCGCAATCGATTCGCCCGCACTGTCCAAGAGATGATGTGGGATGGCGTGATCGAGACCTATCGCAAGCGTGAAGATGAATTGCTTCGCGAGTTGGCCGTCGCCGACCGCTCAGGCCCGGGTTCGGTCGAGTATGACCCGAACTTCCAGCAGCCTGACTATTTCTCGAAAGTCGAGTTCCACATTCAGCCCGGCAACTACCATGCCGACCCGCTGGCCGGCTATATCTACCACTACGGCACCAAGGTCTTCTTCACCGGGCGCAACAACAACGACGATGTCCAGCGTTCGTCGGTCATGGCGGTTCCGATGCCGAAGGATGGCGTGGTGCGTCGGGTGCTCGATCAGGCCTGCTCGGTGGGTCAGAGTTCCACCGCCTGGAAGGAGCGCTTCCCCGAAGCCGAGGTCTGGGGTATTGACGCTGGTGCGCCGATGGTGCGCTACGCTCACAAGCGGGCGATCGACATGGGGTTGGATGTCAATTTCGCCCAACGCCTGGCCGAGAACAGCAAATTCCCGGACAATCATTTTGACGTCGTCTGGGCCTTCATCCTCTACCACGAAATTCCGCCACATATCATGAAGCAGGTTATCCGCGAGACCCATCGGGTGCTCCGTCCCGGAGGCGTCTATGCGATCGTCGACTTCGTGACCCGCGGGCCGAACCACCGGGCCAGTAATCCCGCGTCGGACTACTTCCGCGATTTCGACACCCACGACAACGGCGAGCCTTACGCCAGCGACTTCGTCTACTCGGACTTCCATGGAGAACTTCGTAAGGTGTTCTCCGAGGTTATCGAGCACTACGAGCCAGCCAAGACGTTCCTGCCGATGCGGGTCTGCTACAAGTAGTGTGTGGTCTGGCCGGGGCGGATGTGCCCCGGTCGCCAAATGGGAGGGATCGATGGATCGCGGTTATCTTGGTACGCTGCCGCTCGGCGAAGAGCGTGACGACGACTCCTATCTCGACTTCGTCGAAGGCGTGCGTACCTTCACCCTGACCAAGGTGTCGCCAGTCGTCAAAGAACGTACCCCTACGGCGATGGCCGAATACGAAGCGCGCGCCGGCCACAAAGCCGCCTCGATCGAGGATGCCCGGGAGGCGCTCGACCCGGTGCCAGTGATCGCGACGCGCAACCGATTTATGCGCTCCAGTCAGGAAATGATGTGGAAGCAGGTCGCCGAGACCTATCGCAAGCGCGAGGGCGAACTCTTGGCCGAACTCGACCGCTACGAGAAACTTGGCCCTGGCTCGATCCAGTGGGACCCGAACTTCGCCTATCCTGACTACTTCTCGAAAGTCGAGTTCCACATTCAGCCCGGCAACTACCATGCCGACCCGCTGGCCGGCTATATCTACCACTATGGCACCAAGGTGTTCTACACCGGCCGCAACAACCAGGACGGCGTCCAGCGCGAATGGGTGAACCTTGCCCCCGCGCCAGCCGACGGCGTGGTCAATCGGGTGATGGATCAGGCCTGCTCGGCCGGCCAGAGTTCGACCGCGCTCAAGGAGCGCTTCCCGAACGCCGAAGTGTGGGGTACCGACATCGCCGCGCCGATGGTGCGCTATGCTCACAAGCGCGCCGTCGACATGGGACTGGAGGTCCATTTCGCCCAGCGGGCAGCCGAGGACACCCGGTTTCCGGACAACTCTTTCGACTTGGTCTATTCTCGGATCCTGTTCCACGAACTTCCGCCCGAAGTCGCCGATCAGGTTGTCAGAGAGACCTACCGCATCCTGCGACCGGGCGGACTGTACGTCGTGATCGATTTCGCCAACCGGACGCCGGGGCTCACCTCGCCGGCGGACGACTACTTCCGCGACTTCGACACGCATGACAACGGCGAGCCCTACGCCAGCCTGTTTGTCTACTCGGATTTCTCCGGGATGCTGCGTCGCGCTGGCTTCAAGGTGACCGAGAACCACACACCGCAGATGTACCAGCCAATGCGCGTCTGCGAGAAGTAACTCAAGAGCGCAGCACTCGCCCGGGCAGCGCGTCGCGCTGACCTTCGGGTCCGACGACGACCGTTCCGTTGACAATGACCCAACGAACCCCCACCGGAAATCGGTGGGGGTTTTGGTAGGTCGCGACGTCGGCGACTGTGGCCGGGTCGAAGACGACCAGATCTGCTGCGGCACCGGGGATGACCAACCCACGCTCTCCCAACCCGAACCGCTCCGCCGGGAGTGCGGTCATCCGACGAACCAGGTCAGGGAGCGAGTCCGCGTAGCGACCTAGCAAGCGGGGGAATGCACCGTACCCGCGCGGGTGGGGCTGTCCGCGCCCGAGCCGCCCTTCCGGGGCACGGGCTGCGCTGTCGGTGCCGAAGACGGTCACCGGGTGGGCCACCGCCGCCCGGACGTCCGATCTGTCCAGCACCAGAAAGATCGCCCTGGGCCGAACCGCCGCTCGCCACCAGCAGATCGATCGCCTGTCGATCGATCGCGCCTGCGAGGTGCCGGCGAGCGCGGGCGATCGCGCGAGCGCCCGGCAGGCCTGGGCGGCCCTGTGCGCTGGTGACGATGATCCGACCAACCAGCATCCACCGCGAGGCTGGCCAGCCACTGGCCGCGAACGCCTTCGCGGATCCGCTCGCGGGGTCGCCGATCGGCGAGCCGGCCGGCGGTGGTGGCGGCCATCGTCATGCAGCCTACGGCGGAAAGGTTGCGGCAAGGGTGGTGCTGGCGGCGGTGTAGGGATAACAGTCCCAGCCAACGTCGAGCCCGTCGTCGCGCTCGGCGGCCAGCCAGTCGAGGATCGCCGGAAGCGAGCCATGCATCGACGCGCCGCTTGCCTTCAGGTGGGAGATCTCCAGAGTGACGCCGCTGCGCCGTGTGACGTCGAGCGCCTCGGCGATCGACGCGCGTAGTCCGGCTCCCTCGTCGCGCAGGTGAGTGGCGTAGATGCCGCTACCGGCGACGACGCAGGCGAGCGCGGCGATCTCGTCCGGTTCGGCGAATGCTCCGGGGGTGTAAGCCAACCCGCTGGAGAGGCCGATAGCGCCATCGGCGAGCGCCCGGTCGAGCAGATGGGCCATCGCCGTCCGTTCGCTCATCGTCGCCGGCCGCGCTGTCGTCCCGACTGTCGAATGGCGAAGAGCGTCATGGCCGGTCAGCAGCCCGACGTTGACCGCGACCCCACCCGCTTCGACTGCGGCGAGATAGTCAGCCACCGAGCGCCAGGTGAGCAGAACGCCGTAGCCATCAAGCTCACGCTCGACGATCCCGACTGCCTCCCCGGCGAGCGGCGCGAGGCTCGTTCCGCAGTTGCCGATGATCTCGGTGGTGATACCCTGGCGGACTTTGCTCTCCATCCGCCGGTTGAGAAAGAGCGACGAATCCGAATGGCCGTGGACGTCAATAAAGCCGGGACAAACGACGCAGCCGGACGCATCCAACCTGACCGCCGCGGTGTCGTCTGGTGGGTCGATCGCAGAGATCCGGTCGCCGCGCAGAGCGATCGAGGCGGGTCTGGCCGGGGCGCCGCTTCCGTCGATAAGAGCGCCGCCAACGATCAGCAGGTCCCACACGGCGCGGACGATAGCAGCCCGGCGGCCAGCAGTCGAGCCTTGCGGCGTCCGCCGTGTCTTTGCTAGGCTCGGCGGGTGGAACCCATTCTGGCGGCATCCTGCGCCGACGCAAGGGAACGCCTGACCGTCGCAACCAGGCGTCTGGAATCCGGCGGGGATCGCGCCGCCGCTCGGGACGCGGCGGAGGCGGCGCTTGACGTGGCGTCCTGTTGTCACTCGATTGGAAGTGCCGCTGAGCGGGAGAGAGCGCTCGGTCTGGCTGCCGATGGCTTCGCACGGTTGCTGGGTGGGATCGGCCGAGACGAGGTGATCGACCCCGGTTTGATCGACATCGGAGTCGTCTTGAACGCGGTGCTGACCGCCTGGGCGGCCGGACGATTTGACCTGGCGGCGTCGTTTGGCAGCCTGCCGACCGAAACCTATCGGCCGAAGAACCGGGCGCGGCCCGACGAGCCGGCGATGTTCGCCACCTTTGCGGTTTCCAGCGCGGCGCGTGGCAACGCCCTGGCGCGCGATCGAGCGATCGCCTATGCCCGCGACGCCATCGGGGCGGGTCGCACGAAGGACCTCACCACGGCGCGTGGTGAGAACGCTCCACTGCTGGACGGGTTGGATGCCGTCACCCAGGGTCGCGCCAAGGCGCTCGATCGTGCTCTGGCAAAGCTGCTGCGCTTCCATGCCTGGCGCTATCGCGCTGGTGAGCTTCCACAATGCGCACTTGACATCCGGTCTCTCGGTCTGGCGCGCTGGGCAGCCCAACAAGGTGTCCTGACGACCGTCGAAGACCCACGCCTGCCAATCTCGCTGGAGGAAAAAGGATGACCCCAACCGGCGAGGACGTTCGAGCGGCCGCCGAGCGCCTCGAACGTATCGCCCACCGGACGCCGGTCGTTACCTCTCGCACCCTTGATGATCTGACCGGATCCCAGGTTTTTCTCAAATGTGAGAACCTCCAGCGCGCCGGGGCGTTCAAGTTTCGGGGGGCGTACAACACAATCTCACGGCTTGGCGACGACGAGCGCGGCGCTGGGATTGTCACCTTCTCGTCGGGCAATCACGCCCAGGCGGTGGCGTTGGCCGGGTCGTTGGTGGGTACGCGGGCGACGATCTTCATGCCAAATGATGCTCCAGCCTCGAAGCTGGCAGCGACCGAGAGCTATGGTGCGACGATCCGCCGCTACGACCGGCTGACCGAAGATCGGGCAGCCCTGGCCGCTGGCTTTGCTCGTGACACCGGCGCGACGATCGTACCGCCGTTTGACCATCTCGGTGATCGCCGGCCAGGACGGCGGCGCTGGAACTGTTCGATGAGGTGCCGGACCTC
This sequence comes from Dehalococcoidia bacterium, assembly GCA_046328265.1. Taxonomy (GTDB): domain Bacteria; phylum Chloroflexota; class Dehalococcoidia; order SpSt-223; family SpSt-223; genus JANWZD01. The sequence continues at coordinate 91,505 of JAXLWW010000009.1, read as the reverse complement.
GACGCTGCTGGTTCCGGTGGGTGGCGGCGGACTGCTGGCGGGCAGTTTGTTGGCCGCGGCGGGCCGGAGGGTGACGATCTATGGCGTTGAGCCGGAACAAGCCGACGATACCGCACAGTCACTCCGGGCAGGTCACCGGATCGAAATCACGCCGCCGGACACGATCGCCGACGGACTGCGGCCAACCAGTCCGGGCGCGCTCACCTTTCCGATTATCCAACGTCTGGCCGCTGGAGTTCTGGTGGTGTCTGAGCCGGGAATTTCCGAGGCGGTGCGTCTGCTACTGCTGCGCATGAAGTTGCTGGTCGAGCCAAGCGGCGCCGTCGGTGTGGCTGCGTTGCTCGCCGGGCTGATCCCCAGAGGGCGCCGCGTCGGCGTGATCCTGTCCGGCGGCAACATCGACCCGGCGACGTTGGCGGCGATCTTGGGCGAAGACGGCGCTTAGACCCCGGTCAGAGCGCGACGAAGGCGCGCTTCTTGGTCGATTGGGGTGACGGCGATCAACTCGTCGCCGATTTCAAGGGTCAGCCCCGCCTGAGGAGCAAGTGGCCCGCCCCTCGCCGAGATGACCAATGAAACGAAGGCGTTCGGTGGCAGCGGCAAATCGCCAAGCCGGCGACCAAGCACCGGGCTGTCCTCGCTCAGCACAATGTCGACAATCTCCATCCCAAAGCGCGAAAGGTCCATCAGGTGCATCAACGCATGCTGCGGCACTTCGTGCTCGATATGCTCGAGGATGACCTGGGTACTGCTGACCGGGGCGTCGATGCCGAGGAGGCGGAAAATCCGGTCGTTCTTCGGGTTGTTGATCCGTGCGATCGTCCGGCGGACGCCGAAGCGCACCTTGGCGACCTGACAGCTGACCAGATTGTCCTCGTCCTCGCCGGTTACGGCGATGAGGACATCGGCCCGGCCTGCGCCGACTTCGTCGAGGGTCGTCGCTTCGCAACCATCCCCGCGTTGACAGACGCTCCCAAGATCCTCGTTGATGCGGTCGCAGGTGCGAGCGTCCTTCTCGATAAGCAGCACCTCGTGACCTTCGGAGATGAGTTCCTTTGCCAAGTGAAAGCCAACCTGGCCACCGCCGACGACGATGATATACATGAGCTAGCGCTCCATCGCCGGTGCTGCCGGAGCGCTTTCGCCCACGGCTAAGGCGTACATGTGCTGGGCGCCGACCATCGTCGGCGAGAAGGTCTCCAATCCAAGCTCGCGGTACATCTCCTCACGGATAGGGTCGTAGATCCGGCTGACGACACGCTTGACACCGAAGACGTGTTTGGCGATCTGTGCGGCCATCACGTTGCGGTTGTCGCCCTGGGTGACGGCGACGAAGACGTCGGCCTGAGCGATCCCGGCGCGCACCTGGACTTCCTGGTCGGTCCCGTTGCCGACCAAGGCGTTGCCCCGAAACTCACCGTGCAGCCGGCGGAATGAATACGCGTCCACATCGAGGACGGTCACCTGGTGTCCGGCGTCGTCGAGCAACTTGGCGAGGGTTGCGCCGACCCGGCCGCAGCCCATGATGATGATCCTCATCGCTGCACCGCTGCCACCGGCGCCGACTCCCGCAGCACCCAGACCGCGCAAGGGGAGTGCTTGAGGACATAGGGCATCGTTCGACCGGGATCGAACTCGCCAAAGCGCTGCTTGTAGTTCGTACCCATGATGATCAAGTCGACCTCGCGCTCAATCGCTTCGTCAACGATCGCCGGTCCGACTTCACGAGCCTGGAGCAACTCGGTACCCACGGTGTATTCACTCCGTTTGGCCGCCTCGTCCGCTTGCTGAAGGACTTGCTCGCCCCGTTGTAGTTCCTCGTCGACTTCGACGTCGATCGGCAACGAACGCTTTACCTCGATGACATAAATGGCAAAGACCTGCCCGCGATCACGCTTGGCAAGCATGCACGCCAGACCGATCGCATCGGCGTCGGATGAATAGCCCTTGACCGGTACGAGAATACGGCGAAAACGACTCGCCACGATTTCCCCCGGATCTACACCATCCGTCGCAACTGGCGACGGACCCATTCGGAGATTATACCGAGGCCCGAAAATTCGGTACTACGCATTCGGTCCAATCCCTCGGATCACCAGCCCAGTGCGCATTTTCGGGTAGAAGTAGGTCGACTTGTGCGGCATCCGGTCGCCGGCCTGGGCGACTTCCCGGATTGCCCGCGCCTGCGGTGGACTGAGAAATGCTGCCAGTTGGAGCGATCCATCGCGCACGCCGGCGAGCGCCCCTTCGGCGTCACGGGTAAACCGGACCCGGCCTTCGCCCTCCTGGTCCACATCGATCCCCAGCAACGGCTCGAGGAGAAGCGCATGGAGAGCGACGAGATCGAGATCCTGCCACGCAGTGGATTTCGGTGGCAGCTTGGCGCGCCAATCGCCCCGTGGCGACAGGATCGAGACCTCGCCGGCTGGCAACCCGGCGAGGGCGAATGCCGGCTGGCTCGACGCGGCGAGCGCCGCCTCCACATCTTCGAAGCGGAGGGTGGTGAGCGGCCCGATTGGTCGGATATCGAACTGGTCGGCGACGCGCGACGGAAGTTGGTCGAGCAACGCCGTGTCCGCGTCCTGAACGGTGCGGTGGGTGGGATAAATCCGCAGGCCCGGGTCGTCTTCGGCGACGAGCGCGATCAGAATACCGTCCGCACCAGTGGTGGCATCGGCCCGGGTCGAATACCCGAGAGCAGTCTCGTAGCGATGGTGGCCGTCGGCGATCAAGATCGGCTGGCCAGCAAAGGCGCGGACAAGGCGTTCGAGTGTTGCCGGGTCGCGGACAGCCCAGAGGCGATGCTGTTCACCGGCTTCGTCGGTCAGGTCGGCGTCTGGGGTCGAGGCAGCCACCTCGTCGGCAATGGCGCCGATCAGGCGATCTGGGTCCGGATAGAGGCCAAAGATCGGGCTGGTGTTGGCCTGGACGGTACGCAGCACTTCAAGCCGGTCGGCTTTGGGGCCGGACATCGTTTCTTCGTGCGGCAGAACCACACCGCTCGACCATGGCTCGACCTTCAAGTCCACCAACCAGGCTTGCCGGCGGACCAACTCGCCGCGGGCCTGAAACTGCTGCTCATAGAGATAGAGAGCCGGGACTGCCTCCTGGCGCAGTGCGCCGACGGCCTTCCAACGCTCCAGTTCGGCGCGGGCGCGGGTATAGCGATTGTCGGTCGGCGTGTCGGTGGGCCGCATCTCGCCATACTCGACGCGGATGATGTTATAGGGGCTGCGTTGATAAAAGCCGCGCTGTTCCTCCGCAGAAATGACGTCGTAGGGCGGGCAGGTGACGTCGGAAAGTGCACCAGCCTGGGCGGGGTCGTAGCGCCAGCCGCGAAACGGCCGAATCGTGGCCATAGCGTCCTCGCAATTGAAATCGGCGGAACGTATACCATACGAGACGGAGCGATGCCGATCTGTCGGGTGAAACGATGACCAGGCGGCCGAGTTCGGCGGAGGAGCGTGCCCTGCACACCGCCGGGCACGCGCTCGTTGCTGGGATCGACGAGGTTGGTCGCGGACCGCTTGCCGGGCCAGTGGTCGCAGCGGCCGTGCTCGCTCCGCCTGATGCCCCATGGGATGAACCGGTCGCTGACAGCAAGCAACTCAGTGCTCGTCGGCGGGAACACCTCGCCGCGCGACTCGTGCGCTTGGTGGCCTATGCCATCGGCCTGGCCAGCGTCGAGGAGATTGACACGATCGGCATCGCCGCCGCGACCCGCTTGGCAATGAGCCGGGCCGTCCGCGCCCTGCCGGTCCAGCCAACTGCGCTGCTGATCGACGCAGTCCGTCTGCCTGACCTCGACCTCGAACAGCGGTCGGTCATCCGAGGGGATTCGCGCTGCTGGTCGATCGCGGCCGCGTCAATTATTGCTAAGGTCGAGCGCGACAGCCTGATGGCCGAGTTCGATCGCCGGTATCCCGGCTACGGCTTCGCCCGACACAAAGGCTACGGTACCGCCGAACATCTTGCCGCGCTCCACCGGCTTGGCCCGTCGGCGCTCCACCGGCGATCCTATGCTCCGGTTCGGTTGCTCTGATGCGCCGGAACGAGTTTGGCGCTCTCGGCGAGCGGATCGCGGCCGATCACCTCGCGCAGCGCGGGCTGCGAATCGTCGGGCGTAACGTTCGCTACCGTGAGGGCGAGATCGATCTCGTCGCCGAGGAAGGCGACACGATCGTCTTCGTCGAAGTGCGGGCGCGCCGTGGTGAGGCGTTTGGCACGCCTGAGGAATCGCTGACGCCGCGCAAGCAAGCCCACCTCGTGCTGGCTGCTCAGCGGTATCTTGCCGCGACCGGACGAGAGGGTGCCGATTGGCGGATCGACCTCGTGGCGATCGCCCTTACGACGGACGGGCGGCTTCTGCGCGTCACCCATCTTCGTTCGGCCGTCGAGGGCTAACTCCCTTTGCGCAGCAACTCGGGGCGGATCTCGTTGTCGGCGCGCGGCTCGAGGCCGGCCAGGCCACGGCTTGCCCAGAGCCAGTGCGGCTGGACGAGAAACAGGTAGGCGGGATCGGTTCGAAGAATGGCAAGCGCCTGCTGGAGCGACTGCCGGCGCCTGGCCTGGTCCTGCTCGGTGGACGCGGCCAGCGCGGCGGCGTCGAGGTCGGCGTTGGCATGGCGGCGCAACCCGGCCGGGGCGGTCGAAACAAACCACTGGAGCACCGGCTCGGCGTCCAGCAACGGGACGCTCAGGAGCGCGATCGAGGTGAGTTCGCCGCGCGGGGTGCGGCCGTAGAGCCGATCCAGATACGCCGCCTGGTCAGGGACAATTTGGACGTCCAGCACGACACCGACGGCGGCAAGTTGGCTTTGGACAAGCAGCGCGGTCTCGCGCACCTCCGAGCCGTTGACGAAGAGGTCGAGTCGGAGCGCCAGGCTGCTTGCACCGGCTTCGGCAAGCAACGTCTTCGCCCGTGCCGGATCGTGGGGGTACGGCTGGAGCGAAGGGTTGAAACCGTTGGTGGCCGGGCCGACTGGCTGGCCGGGCTCGACGGTGGCTGCGCCGTGGTAGACCGTCCGAACGATCGCCTCTTTGTCGATGGCGTAGTTCAACGCCTGGCGAACGCGCACATCTCGCAACGGCGTTGCCGTGGCATCAAGCAGCATTCCCGCCGAGATCCCGGATTCCCCGGAGAGGATTGTTGCTCCGGCGGATCGCAGCGTCTCGGCGCTCTCAGAAGGAACACCGGCGATGGCATCTACGTCGCCGCGCTGGAACACCGCCAACCGCGCCGCGCCGTCGTTGATCTGCCGGATCACCACGGAACGTATGGCGGGACGCGCCGGGTGGTCGGCGGCTTCGAGCGAAAGCTGAGCGTTCGGCGCCCACTCCTTCAGGCGATAGGGGCCGGAGCCGATAGCGCGACTGCTCCAATCTGAGCCATCTGGGCGAACCGCCAGTCGGGTTGGCAGGATCGCGACCTGGGAGAGCCGCTTGGGCAGAAGCGGGTCCGAGACGCTGGTGATGACGTCGATTGTCGTGTCGTCGATGATCCGGGCGTCGCGGACGGTGGCGGCGCGAGCGGCGATCGGTAGCTTGTTGGCCGGGTCGAGCGCCCGGTCGAAGGAAGCTTTGACACTCTCGGTGGTCAGGGTGGCGCCATCGTGAAAGCGGCGCTCGGTCAGTCTGAAGCGCCAGGTGGTCGGATCGATCATCTCCCACGATCGGGCGAGCGCCGGCTCAAGGGCGCCGGTCGGGCCGATAGCGGTCAACGCCTCGAATAGACCGTAGCGGCGTGGGCTGAGCGCGGCAAACGCGTGCGGGTCGAGAGTGGGCGGCAGGTTCTGGACGGCAATGACTGCCCGGTCGGGCGCGGGCTGCAGGCCGGGCAGTGCGGGCGAACCGGTCGCCGAACAGGCGAGCGAACAGAGGATCAGCAGGGAAAGGACACGAAGGGACACGAGCTATCCATCAGCAGCCGAGATGACTGGATGATAGCGGCTCCCGTCGGGATGCGGACCCCCTTCGGGAGACGGGCCGGAGGAATTGGCTAGTCGTCGTCGTCCTCGATCTCGCTCTTCCATCAGTCGGAAGCCAATACCGAGCTTGACCTGATACCAGGCAATTTCGCCGTCACGGATCGCCCCGCGCGTCTCGCGCACCTCAAACCAGTCGAGACCCTTGAGCGTCTGGCTGGCGCGATCGACGGCATTCTTGACTGCTGCCTCGATCCCATCACTCGACGTCCCGACGATTTCGATGACTTTATAGACGTGGTCGTTCATCGCGTTTCTCCCGTAGCCAGATGATCGGATGATACCCGAAAAGCTAGGGAACACCGGTTGCGGAGCGCGGCGCTCGCCGAACCGGCGCCTGGACTTTGGCGGGCGGAGTGAGGTTGACCAGCAGGAATCCGATGACGGCTTGGCGATGTTCGGGACGGGCGAGGCGGAGAAGCTGGATCGCATACTCGATATCGGGGTCGGTGCGGCGCTCGTCGACCGGCCACCCGGCGAGCAGCCGAAGCGTCCCGGGCGCCAGGCTCAGCACCGGCTCGAGAGCGTCGCAGGTTTCGGTGGTTGGCCGCGCGCCGGCAAGGATGACGCGGAGCGTGTTGTGGCTCAGCCCGGCGCGGATCGAGGCTTGACGAGCCGAAAGTCCCAGGGCGGCAAGGCGATCACGGATGGTCGCGCGTAGCTGGTTCATCGACAGCTCCCCGGCCGGCCGCAGGGGACGTTCCGCGCCCCAAAGAGGGCCGTCTGTGCTGGCATGCTATCACAGGGGATCGGACGAGGCAACGGCGGCGTCTGGCTCGGCTTGGAGCGTCCGGGCACGTCGCCGCCCGACGAAAATCAGCGCCACGACCCCGACACCAAGCAGGGTAAATCCAGAACAGAACAGCACGAAGGGGATCGCCGCAGGTTCGGCAAAGAGCAGGCGCAAGCCCCCGAGCACCATCAGCAGCACGGTCGTCGCCAACAAGGCCCGGCTCCGTACCACCGCCCCAACCCCGAGCAAGGCAAAGCATTGCCCAATCAGTACCACTCCGTAAAGGAACGCGTCGTCTCCGAAGGTCTGCCCGAGGCTGGTCAAGCCGATAGTCAGTGCGCCGATCACCCAGGCAAAAGCCGAGAGGATCGGCGCGGACGTCCCGAGGTCGCGGTCGCGAGCGCTCAGGATGGCGACCACGGCAAAATAGACGCCGGCCGGAACGGCGTACCATTGCGGGTTGTCCACCTTGAAGACGGCCAGTTCCCAGAGGACCGCCACCAGCGCGAGAAAGCTGGCCGGATACAGCGCGAGGCGTCGCCAGCGCACCTCCAGCCCAACCAGCAGGGCCAGCACCACCATGGTGAGAGCAGTGAGATGGCCGGCCAACCGGCGGCGGTCTGGGTCACGGAGTTCGGCCTGGGCCGCGCCGGCGACCACGATCGCAAAAAGGCCGGTTCCCAGGCCGACCAGCCGAGCGGCCGCGCTCCAACGACCGAAGCGCCCGGCGAGGGCATGGCCGGCCAGCACCCAGCCGATCGCGACCACCGAGAGCAGCGGGCCAAGCGTCTCAATCGGCGAATCGAGCCAGCGCAGGGTCGCCGCGATCGCACCGATGAGACCGCCCCCGACGATTGCCAACAGCGGCGGATTGCGCCAACGCGCTACGAATGGCAGCGTTAGGGCGGTGATGGTCCAGGCCGCGGTCGCAGAAGGGAGCTCCTCCGGCAGCGTCAGCATAGCGACCACCAGCGCGTAGGCGGCGGCGATCGCGGCAGTTGTCCAACGCCACCAGGTCAGCCGTAGCGGCAGGACGACCGCTGCAAGCACCAACCCGGCGACCACCACGAGGAAGCCGAGGCCGAACTCGTGGACTTTGGTCAGTCCGATCGCCTGGAGTAGGAAACTCCAGCCAACGGCCAAGGTGAGCGCGGGCGGGACGAGCAGCCAGGGCTTGCGCGTCAGGATGGCGACCGCGCCCAGCAGCGAGGTTACATACAGACCGGCGCCCGCTCCCACCCACTCAACGTCACCGTAGATCGGCGGAGAGAGCGCCAGAAAAGCGGCAATCATGCCGATGACGAGTTGTTCGCGGCCGATTGTCGTACCGCGCCGGAACCACCAGAAGCCGATCTGGCCGGTGGCCAGAGCAATCACCGAGAGCGAGCCGGCCCATTCCGGACCCTCGGCCCAACGGACGACCTGCCCCGCAGCGAGGTGGATCAGCAAACCGGCGAAGACCGGACTGACCGGGTCGCGTTGCCGCCAGGCGATCAAGATGGTGACGGCGATCAGAAAGAGGAGCGGCCAGACCGCTGGGGCCGGATCGCTCGCGTAGAAACTGACCGGGATGGCGAAGGCGAACGTTGCCAGCGACCAGAAGATCGACCAGATGAGGACAAGCGGTCCGAATGGACGCTGAAGAAAGCGGCGGAAGCCGTAGTGGACTGCGGCGAGGACGAGCGCCTGGCCGCCCCACCAACTCCCCAGCCATTCCGGGAAGGGGTCGGCCACCCGAAAGGCCGCCGAGGCCGCCGCCGAGAACGAGATCAGCGTCAGCACGGCATAGAACTTGCCGAAACCGGTGAGGGTAAAGGCGAGATAGAGCAGGAAACAGGCGATTGTTGCCAGCAGCCAGAGTTGGTTTTCCGGGAGACGTTGGCTGTCCTGCAGCCAAATGACGAAGGCGATGAAGACGATCGGCACCAGCATTGCGCCAACCGCGGTGAGGGTGGCGCCGGCCGTGCGGACGATTTCGACCCGGCGGGCGATCAGCCCGGTGGCGAGGAATAGTCCGGCCAATCCCGCCATGATGATCGTGCGTCCGAGGTTGTTCCCGATGATGAGCAGGAAGAACAGCGTGGCGATGACGACGAAGAACGCCCCGACGTAGAGCAGTGCGTTCGCCCAAATCACGGTGAAATTGACCGGCTGACGCGGTGGGGCGGGTGGGGCGGTCGGGTGTGGTTGACCGACGGAGTCTGGCTCGCCCAACTGCTTTCGGTATCGGGCAGTCAATCGCGACGCGACAGCGTTACTGAGACCCCGGGTGCGCGTCCAATCGTCCACTGCGGTGAGAAGGTAGGCGATGTATCCGCGCTCGTTCTCGGCAGTGACACCAGGGGTCGATCCGCAGCTTGGGCAGAAGTTCGCTCCGCTGGGTATCTGGCCTCCGCAGTGGAAACAGCGAGTGGAAGGCTCGAGCAGCGGGTCCGGCGGTGGCGCGGGCTGCTGGTCCAAGTTGCGTACCTCCCGGTGCGGTTCGCACGATTCGATCAACGCCGCGAGTCGGCCCGCTCGTTCCATTCTGACTGACGACAGGCAACGCCTGCGCTATGGTAGAAAAACACCGTCGGCCAGGGGACCGTTTCGCGGAAAGGATCGACCAATTTCGTTGCCTCTCGAACGTCGTCCGCCGCGCCTGGGCATCGTTGGTGGCGGTCAACTGGCCCGAATGATGATCCCGCCCGCCAACCGGTTGGGCGCGGAGGTGACCGTCCTCGAACGATCGCCGGGTAGCCCGGCATCGTTGGCCGGCGCCCGCGAGGTTATTGGAGACTGGGACGACCCGGAAACCATACGCCGCTTCGCCGCTGGGCTTGACGCCCTGACGCTCGATCATGAATTCGTCGACGCCGCCGGCCTCGCTGCGGTCGAAGCGGACGGCGTGCGCGTTCGACCCGGCTCGGCGGCATTGCGGGCGATCCAGGACAAACTCGTTCAGAAGCAAACCCTCGAAGCGGCCGGTCTTGCGGTGGCGCCGTTCCGGGCGGTGGGCTCACCGATGGAACTGGTGGAGGCGGGCCGGGCGTTGGGATGGCCGGTGCTGCTTAAGGCGCGCCGTGGCGGCTACGATGGACGTGGGAACCGTCTGGTGGTTGGACCAGAGGACGTTGCCGATGCATTCACCGCCTTTGAAGGTCGTGCGCTCTATGTCGAGGGCTTCGTTCGATTTCGCCGCGAACTTGCGGTGATGGTCGTCCGCGACGATGCCGGGCAGATCGTGGTCTACCCACCGGTCTTCACCCTTCAGCGCGATAACATCTGTCATGAGGTGCACGTACCGTCCGATGCGGGTGACCTGCCGGTGGCGTTGGCAAGATTGGCGGCTGAGGCGTTCGGAGTGGTCGGCGCTCTCGGCGTCGAGCTTTTTGAGGCGGAAGACGGGGCGATCCTCGTCAACGAACTTGCGCCGAGGCCGCACAATTCCGGTCACTACACGATCGAGGCGAGCATCACCTCGCAGTTCGAAAACCATGTTCGAGCGGTGCTGGGATTGCCGCTGGGTGACCCATCATTGCGAGTAGGCGCGGCGGTGATGGTGAACCTGCTTGCGGGTGGCGATGGCCCTGGTCATCCGGCCGGTCTTGACCACGCGCTCGCGGTGCCCGGGGCAGCGGTGCATCTCTATGGCAAGCGAGAAGCGCGGCGCGGCCGCAAGATGGGCCACCTGACGGTGACTGGTGATGCGCTCGACGACGCGCTCGGACTGGCGCGAGAGGCGGCGGCTGCGCTGACATTTGGCGGAGGGAGCGAAGGATGAGGCCAATTGTCGGGGTGGTAATGGGCAGCGACTCGGACTTGAGCACCCTCGAACCGGCGGCGCGCATCCTTGAAGAATTCGATGTCGCCTACGAGATTCGGGTCGTCTCGGCGCATCGGACGCCGCTCGACATGATCGACTATGGCCGCACTGCGCACGATCGCGGGCTGAAGGTCTTGATCGCCGGAGCCGGCGGGGCGGCCCATCTGCCGGGGATGCTCGCCTCGGTCACCCCGCTGCCGGTGATCGGCGTTCCGGTACGTTCCCAAGCGCTCTCGGGGATGGATTCCCTGCTGTCGATCGTCCAGATGCCGGCGGGGGTGCCGGTGGCAGCGGTGGCGATCGGCGGTGGGCGGAACGCCGGCCTCCTGGCGGTGCGGATCCTCGCGGCGAGCGATAGCTTGCTGCTTGCCAAGATGGTCGACTACCAACGACGCCTGGCCGATGAGTCCCGGTCGAAAAACGACCAGCCGCCTTTTGATGGACGAGGCGGCTGAGCGGGGGCGTGAAAACGGGGTGGATCACTCCACCCCGCAAAATCTTCTCGTTGACGAGCGGCTAGACCGTGACGTGTTCCTGGCCGACACGCTCAGTCACGGCAAGGTCTTTTTCGGCGAGATCCTTCGCGTTGTACCTCGCGTACCCGCAGACGCACTGCACGTACGGGATGGCCCGCCAGTCACACCGGATCAACACTGGCCGGTGGCATTTCGGACACGCGAACTTGCTGGACATCATTGTCCTCCCTTCCGAAATCGGACGCGTCAACACGCCGACACAGTGAGTGTATCGGATCTACTCCAGCTTTACACAGGCCTTTCGGCACAGTGTCGAGGTGATCTAAAGTACAGTCTCTTTCAGAACAGCGGCCGAACCGCCGTCCGCACCGCCACAAACAGCGGCTCCGGGGCGATGCCAATCGCAATGACGAGGGCGATCAAAGTCCCAAGGAGCAACCGCTCGACGCGGGTCATTCCCAGTCGTCCGAGCTTCGACGGCGGAGCGACGTACATCTGTTTCATCACCATGAGATAGTAGTAAAGCGAGACCACGCTCATCGTCACTGCGATCGCGACCAGCCAGAGTACTCCGGCTTGCGCCGCGGTCAGGAAGAGATAGAACTTGGTGACGAACCCGGCTAAGAGCGGCATTCCGGCCAGCGAGAAGAAGGCAACCACGAGAGCAAACGCAGCGAACGGCTCGCGCTCGGCGAGTCCGGCGTAGTCTTCGACATTTTCGTCGCCGGTACGGTTTTCGACGATCACCACTGCCAGGAACGCGGCAAAGTTCGTCGCCGCATAACCGGCGATATGAAGGACGATTGCCTCGACCGAGGCAGCGTTGAGAACTGCCAGGCCCACAAGCAAATAGCCAACCTGACCGATCGAGGAGTACGCAAGCAGCCGTTTGATGTTGCTCTGACGGATCGCCACCGTGTTACCGAGAACCATCGTCACTGCCGCGAGCGCGGCGATCGCCGGCAAGATCAATCCGACGACCGGCAGGAACCCCTCGGCGAAAAGGCGGACGAGCAGCCCGAAGCCGGCAGCCTTGGCCGCGACCGCCAAGAACGACGTCACCGGCGTCGGAGCGCCTTCGTAGACATCCGGCGCCCACATGTGAAACGGCACGGCAGCGATCTTGAAACCAAGCCCGCCTAGCACCAGCACCAGCGCCGCAATCAGCCCCGGCGAGGGGGGCAGGACGAGATTTGCGCTCAGGCCAGCGTAGGTCGTCTCGCCGGTCAGACCGTAGAGCAGACTTATGCCATACAACAGCACCGCCGACGAGATCGCGCCGAGCAGGATGTACTTGGTCCCGGCTTCGTTCGACTTCGGGTTCCACTTGCGGTAGCTGACCAGCACATAAAGGCTGAAGTTCAGCAGTTCCAGACCGATGTAGGCGGTCAGCAACTCGGTCGCGCCGGTCATCACCACCATGCCCAAGACGGCCAGCACGATTAGCCCGTAGTACTCGCCGGCTCCGCTCAATGTCCGGCGGGCGTAATCGAGCGACATCAAGACGACCACCGCGCCCATCAGCAGCGCCAGCACCTTGAACAACAGCGCGAAGTCGTCCAACCGATAGATACTTCCGATTGCGCCGCGGCCACCCCACCAGGCGGCGCAGAGCGCGGCAACCGCCAGCATCCCGATCGCGGCGATCCAACCGGCCAACGATTTGCGCCGCTCCGGCAGAACGAGATCCACCCCCAGCACGACGAAGGCGAGCACCCCGATCAGGATCTCGGGCATCAGGACGTGCAGCGCGTTCATTCGATGCCGCCGAGCCGTCGAACGATCGGCGCAACCCCGCTGGTGATCAACGTCAGGAACGGTCCGGGATAAACCCCGACAAGCACCAGAAAGAGAGCGAGCGTCACACCGGCGGCGATGTCGAGTGGTCGGCCGTCGCGCAAGGCCGACCACTTGTCGTCGAGCGGCCCAAAGAAAACCCGGGCGATCAGGCGGAGGACGTAGGTGGCGGTGATTGCGACACCAATCACCGCGAGCGCTCCGAAGATCCAAGGTTGAGCCTCGAAGAGCCCGCTAAAGACGAGAAACTCGGCGATGAAGCCACTCAACCCCGGCAGGCCGAGCGAGGCCAGTCCAGCGAGGATGAACAGGACGCTGACTGCCGGCATCCGCTGGATCAGCCCGCCGAACGCTCCGATGTCCCGGGTATGGGCTTGCTCGTAGATCACTCCGACCATCGCAAAGAAGAGCGCGGTCATGATCCCGTGCGAGAACATCTGCAGGACCGCGCCGGTTGTCCCGACCAGCGAGAGCGAGGCGAGCCCCATCAGGACGTAGCCCATGTGGGAGACTGACGAATAGCCGATCACGAACTTGAGGTCGCGCTGGGACATCGCGCTCAGCGCCCCGTAGATAACATTCACCGTCGCCAACACCAACAGGAGCGGCAACCAGATCCGCGCCCCCTCAGGCAGCAACGTCATCGCGATCCGCAGAATGCCGAATGCGCCAAGCTTCATCAGGACGCCGGCGTGGAGCATGCTGACGGCGGTCGGCGCGGCGACATGGCCGTCTGGTGACCAGGTGTGGAGCGGCCACATGCCAGCCAAGACACCGAAGCCGACCAGAAAGAGCAGGAAGGCGATCGACTGGGTGGCCGGATCGAAGGTCACCTCTTGGAGGCGGATCAGGTCAAAGCTATTGATCCCGCTGGCGACGTAGACCATCAGCAGTCCGATCCAGATCAGGATCGAGCCGGCAACCAGCATCAAGGTCAGCTTGAGCGCCCCATACTCCTTGTTGGTGCTGCCCCAGACGGCGATCAGCAGGTACATCGGCAGCACCGCGACCTCGTACCAGAAGAAGAAGAAGAACAGATCGGTCGAGCAGAAGACGCCGTACACCCCGGCCACGAGGATCAGCAGCAGCGCGAAGAAATCCTTAGGCCGGTGATCGACGCGCCACGAGATAAGGACACCCGTCACGATAACGATCCCGGTTAGCAACAGCATCACGACCGCAGCGCCGTCGACCGCCATCAAGTAGCCGATACCAATCTGAGGCAGCCAGGGAAGGGATTCCCGGAACTGAAAGCCGCCGCGCATCACGTCGTAGCTGAAGAAGACGACCACCCCGCCGGCAGCAGAAAGACCGGCCGCGACCAACGCGACCGTTCGGATCAGCCCATGACGCTCCTTTGGCAGGGCCAGTAGCACCAATGCCGCCACCAGAGGCGTCAAGGTGATCAGCGAGAGGATCGGCATCGCTAGCGGCCAGGCCAAAAGACGATCGCCGCGATCAGCGCGAGGCCAGCGACGATCGCCAACCCATAATTCGATAGGTTGCCGGTCTGGAGGTACCGCAACCGCGTGCCGACGACCGACGGGAGCCGACCTGCGCCGTTGACGCCGGCGTCGTTCACCCAACGGCGGTCGAACCAGGCCAACAATCCCGAAATTCCCATCACCAGGCGTCCGGTGATCCATCCATACAGAGCGTCAACGTAATAGCCGTTTTCGAGCAGGGTCCCCAGCGGTCCGGTCGAGCGCGCCGGGGCCAGGCCGCGGCCATAGCGCGCCCAGGCCGCGCCAATCCCGGTCAACGCCGCCACGGCCGACAAACCGAGCACCAGCAGATTTGGCGGCGATTCATGGTGGGCGCGGTAGTAGCTCCCAATCACCTCGTATTGGGCAGGCGGCTGACCGGTGTCGCCCGTCAAGAAGGCGATGACGTTCGCGGCGGGGCCGAATGGGAGGTAGACGAGCCCACCGACCACGAGAGCCGGAACCGCAAAGGCGACCAGCGGCGCGAGCATGATCCACGGCGATTCGTGCGGATGCCCGCGGGTTTCGCCAAGAAAGGTTCGAAACCAGAGTCGAAAGGTGTAGAACGCCGTCAACGCCGAGATGACCAGGCCGGCGACAAAGAGCAGCACGTTGCGTTCCAGTAGTCCAAGCAGTATCTCATCCTTCGAGAAATAGCCACTGGTCAAGGGAAACCCGGCGAGCGCCCCCGCGCCGGCCAGCAGAGTGAGCGCAGTCACCGGCATTGCTCGCCGCAGCCCACCAAGTTCGTCGAGGTTCTGCCTGCCGCTTCCGTGGATGACCGACCCGGCGCTCAGAAACAGCAGCGCTTTGAAGAAGGCGTGGGTCGTGAGATGGAAGATCGCCGCGGCAAGAAAGCCGCTCCCGAGGGAAAGCAACATCAGGCCGAGTTGGGAGATGGTCGAGTAGGCCAGAACCCGTTTGATGTCGGTCTGGACCAATGCCAGCAACGATGCGCCAAACGCGCTGATCAGGCCGATCGCCGCCACAACGGCAAGCGACGTAGGCGCCAGTTCGAAGAGCGGAAATAAACGAGCGACGAGATAGACGCCGGCGGTAACCATGGTGGCCGCGTGGATCAACGCCGAGACTGGCGTCGGCCCTTCCATCGCGTCGGGGAGCCAAACGTGTAGCGGAAACTGACCGGACTTGCCGATCGCGCCCAGCAGCATCAAGAGCGTCGCGATCGTCAGCAAACCGCCGTCGATCGCCCCAGACCGCGCTCCTGCGACGATCGCCGGAATGTCGAAGGTTCCGGTGGCGCGAAAGAGCAGGAGGATGCCGATGAACAGCCCGACATCGCCGACCCGGGTGGTGATGAAGGCCTTCTTGGCGGCGGCCACCGCCGCGGGGCGGTCGTACCAGAAACCGATTAGCAGATAGCTGCACACCCCGACCAGTTCCCAACAAATGTAGAGCGTGAGCAGGCTGGCCGAGAGCACGAGCCCGAGCATCGCGGCCGTAAAAAGGGCGACGACCGCAAAGAACCAACCAAAGCGTGGTTCTCCGGCGAGGTAGCCGAGCGAATAGACCTGGATCAAGAACGAGCAGGTCAGCACGACACCCAGCAACGTCGTCGAGAGGGGGTCGACGATGTACGGCGCGAAGAAGACATCTTCACCGACGGCAAACCAAACTGGCTGGTAGAGCCGCGGGCCGTCTGCCAGCAGCGCATTGAGGATCGGCCAGAACAGCAGGGCGCCGGCGCCGGTGAGGAGAATGGCGATCCAGGCGCCCTGGGCGGGCAGCCAGCGCCGTAAGGCGACGATCAGGAGAAAGGCGGCCAGCGGCAAAGCTGGAAGCAGCCAGGCCCAGGCCGTAGTCACCATTTCAGCTCGTTTACCTCGTCGACGTCCACCGTCCGGCGGTTGCGATAGAGGCGGAGAAGGATACCGAGCGCGAGGCCGACCTCGGCGGCGGCGATGCAGATGACGAAGATGGCGAAGATCTGGCCGGTCAGTTCGCCGGGGGCATGAAATGCGCCGAAGGCGACGAAGTTCAGGCTGACGGCATTGAGCATGACTTCGACCGCCAAGAGGATCAGCACGGCGTTTCGGCGCGCCAGCACACCATACAGCCCGACCCCAAACAGAATCGCGCTCAGCCCAACGACCGCTTCGATTGGGATCACGCCTCGTCCCCGCTGCGGGCGATCACCGCCGCGCCGATCAAAGCGACCAGCAACACCAACGAAACGACCTCGAAGGGAAACGCCCAGTCTGTAAAAAGCGCCGTTCCGATCACCGGAAGGTCGATGCGGGTGATCGCCGAGAAGTCGACGCCCGGCCAGCGGGTGGTGTTGATTGCCAAAGCGAGAAAGAGCACCATGCCGACGGCGGCCAGGGCGGCGATCGGCCGCTGCTTGTTGTCGAGCAGTTCTTCGCGCCCGACACGGTGGAGCATCAGGGCAAACAGCAGCAAGATCGCCACCGCCCCGCCGTAGATCAATACCTGGACGAGTGCTAGGAAATCGGCCGCCAGCAGAACGTAGATGCCTGCCACCGCCATCAACGAGACCACCAGGCTGACGGCTGCTTGGACGACGTTGCGGGCGAGCACGACGCCGAGGCTCGCGACGACGGCGATCGCGCCGAGAATGCCGAAGGCGATCAGCGGGCCGTTGGCGACGATCCAGTCCATAAGCGGGCCTAGCGTACCCTACTCAGCGGTTGTTTGGGCGCGGGTCAGTCGCCACCGGCAGCGAGTTCGGCCGCGCTCTCGCGCTCCGGGTGCGGTGTCCAGACGCTGTCGGCGCGGCGGGTTGCTGTGAAGTCGACCAGATCGTCGAAGTCGGCGACGACCTGCCCCTTGTTGAAGCGGGCGAGTTCGAAGGCGCCAGTCATCTCAATCGCGTCGAAAGGGCAGACATCAACGCAGATCCTGCAGTAAATGCAGCGATAGAGATCGAGGGTGAAGTCCTCGACGATTCGTTTTCGGGTGCTGCCGTTCTTGAACTTCGGGTTGGCGATCGAGGTGAGATGGATGACGCCGACCGGGCACTCGCGCATGCACAGCCCACAGCCGGTACATTTCGGCTCGTCGACGTCGTTGTCCCAGAGCAGCCCAGGCGACCCGTGCGACCGCGGCGACAGTTCGCGTCGTTCGTCAGGGTACTGAATGGTGACCGGCCGGCGCAGCGCGGTCCGGAAGGTAGTCACCAGACCTTGCAGCATTCCCGATCCGAACATCGATGTTCCTCCGTGGGCGCAGCGCGATGGTGAGCGCAGCGATCGAGACGGCGGTTGTCCCCAGGCCGCCAAGGATAACCAACGGCGATCCCGGACCCGGTCCGCCGGCCAACACCGCCACGCCGGTTACCAGAAGGTTCAAGAAGGAGATGGGGATCAGCCCTTTCCAGGCGAGGCTCATCAATTGATCGATACGCAAGCGTGGCATCGTGCCACGCATCCAGAAGATCACGATGATGACGGCGTAGGTTTTGACGAAGAACCAGACGATCGGCGGCAAGAGCGGGCCGTTCCAACCACCGAGAAAGAGCAGTGCGGTGATCGCGGCAGTACTGAAGACACCGGCGTATTCGGCGAGGAAGAACAACGACCAGCGCATACCGCTGTACTCGACGAACGGCCCGCCGACGATCTCCGACTCGGCGATCGAGATATCGAACGGGGTCCGGTTACCTTCGGCCATCCCGCCGATCAGAAAGAGCAAGAACGCGGGAAGCTGGGCAAACAGCAGCGGCCAGTAGCGTTGCTGCTCGACGATTTCGACCAGGTTGAGGGTGCCGGTGGCCATCGCCACCCCGATCACCCCAACCAGCATCGGCAGTTCGTAGGAGACGAGCACCGCAACGTAGCGCACCGCACCAAGCAAGGCGTACTTGTTGTCCGACGCCCAACCCGCCAGGAAGAAGCCGAGGGCGCTCACGACGGGCACCGCGACCAGATAGAGCAAGCCCAGATCGAGATTGCGGACCACCAGATCCCGAGTGAACGGGATCGTCACGAACGGAAGGAAGATCGGCACGATCACCAGAAATGGTGCAAGCTGAAACAGCAGGCGGTCGGCGTTTGCGGGGGTGAAATCCTCTTTGAGAAGCAGCTTAACGGCATCCGCGGCGGTCTGGAGGACGCCGTGCGGGCCAACCTGCATCGGTCCGAAACGCTGCTGTAGACGACCAAGGAACTTGCGCTCGAGCAATACCAACACGAGGACCGAGAGCGCGACCACGTTGAAAACAATTGCCACGCCCACCGTCGCCCAGAGCAGTTGCTCGATCATCGGTCCACCTCACCGAGGACGATGTCGATCGAGCCGAGGATGACCACCGCGTCGGCGATGTACGTGCCCAGTAGCAGGTCCTGGATCGCGCTCAAGTTGACAAACGACGGTCCACGCACTTTGACCCGATACGGTCGCCGCTCGCCGTTGGAGACGAGGTAGACGCCAAATTCGCCACGCGGGTTTTCGGCACGGACGTAGCAATCACCGGCTGCTGGGCGGATCACCTTTGGCACCTGGCCGAGGATCGGTCCATCCGGCAATCCGGCTACCGCCTGCTCGACAATCCGGATCGACTGCGCGATCTCCTCCATCCGAACCAGATAGCGGTCGAGGCAGTCGCCCTGGTCGCCGATTGGGATCTCGAACTCGAAACGGTCGTAGATCGAATACGGTTCGCTGCGCCGAATATCCTCGGCGACACCGGAGGCGCGCAGCATCGGCCCGGAGAGACTCCAGTCGATCGCCTGGCGGGCGGTAATCACGCCAATCCCCTCGGTACGAGCGCGAAAAATCTCGTTGTTGGTCAGCAGCGCATGCGCTTCGTCCAGTCCGCGCCGCAGCACTGGAAGCAACGCCTGGACGTTGTCGACGAAGTCGTCTGGGACGTCCTCGTTCAATCCGCCAGGGCGGAAATAGTTGTGCATCATCCGGGCGCCCGAGACCGTCTCGAACAGTTGCTGGATCCGTTCGCGCTCGCGGAAGCCGAACATGAACGGCGTCATCGCGCCAGCGTCGATGCCGTAGGCGCCGTAAAACATGAAGTGCGAGGCAATCCGGTTCAGTTCACACAGGATCACCCGGACAAACTCGGCGCGCTCGGCAACCTGAACGCCGAGTAGCTTCTCGATCGCCATCATGAGAACCAACTCGTTGTTGAAAGCGGCAAGGTAGTCGAGGCGGTCGAAGAGCGGGATGATCTGGCGGTACGTCCCAACTTCGCACAGCTTTTCGCTGCCGCGGTGGAGGTAGCCGATGAACGGCTCGACGCGGGTGATCCGCTCGCCATCGACCTGCAGCAGCATTCGAAAGACGCCGTGCGTGCTGGGATGCTGTGGCCCCATGTTGACGGTGACGTCAACCTGACCTTCGCGCTCGACGGTGACGATCTGGAGGCCGGGTTCGATCATCCGTCGCCCTCCTCGACATCCTCAGTCGGAAACGGAGCGAGCGGGTAGCTCTTGCGCAGCGGGAAGCCCTCGAACTCGTCGGGTAAGAGCAGCCGGCGCAGTTCCGGGTGGCCGTCAAAGGCGATCCCGAACAGGTCGGCGGCTTCGCGTTCGTGCCAGTCCGCCCCCCGCCAGATACCGGCGACCGAGGCGACGGTCAGATCCGGCTCGACGAGGCGCACCTTCAGAGCCGCCTTCTGGCGCAGGGTGGTCGAGTACAGGTGATAGACGATCTCGAAGTGCTGGACGTAATCCACCGCCGAAAGGCAGCTGAGGTAGTCAAAGGCGAGGGTCTCGTCGTCGCGCAGCGCGCGGGCGATCGCCCCAAGCCGGGCCGCCGGGACGACCGCCGCCGCCTCGTCGTGGGAAACCACCGCCTCGAGGCCAAGCCGCTCGACGAGGAGCGCGGCTACCTCATCAGCGGGTCGGAGCGGCGATGATGGGAGCGAGACGAGTCGGATACTCACGCGCGCCGCCGGGCAAATCGCGCTTCCCGGGTGATCTTCTCCTGCAGTTTGAGGACGCCGTCGAGGAGGGCCTCCGGGCGCGGCGGGCAGCCGGAGACATACAAGTCAACCGGGATGATCTTGTCAACGCCCATCACCACCGAATACGAACGGACATACGGTCCGCCATCGACGGCGCACGCGCCCATTGCGATCACCCATTTCGGGTAGGGCATCTGCTCGTAGAGCGTCTCGATCGCTGGCGCCATCTTGGCGACGACGGTTCCCGAGACGATCATCACATCAGACTGACGGGGCGACGGCCAGGTGACAACCCCGAAGCGGTCGAAATCGTGGTGGGCCATATAGGTGGAGATCATCTCGATCGCGCAGCAAGCCAGTCCAAATTGCATTGGCCAAAGCGACGATTTGCGCGCCCAGGCGACGATCGAATCGAGAGTGGTGGTGATGATGCCGGGGGGAAGCTTGGCATAGGCCGGCCCAGCAAGTTGGTCGATCGGCTGGATGCCTCCCTCGCGCGCTAGCTCCACCGCAGCACCCCCTTGCGGAGTGCATAGAGCAGCCCGAACAGCAAGATCGCGATGAACAGGAGCATCTCGAAGAAGATCGCGAGGCCGGCCTGCTGGAAGATAACCGCCCAGGGAAAGAGAAACACCGCCTCAACATCGAAGACCATAAACAAGATCGCAAAGAGGAAATAGCGGGCGTTGACCTGGCGATGGAAGGAGCCAGCGGGCGGCATACCGCACTCGTAGGTGGTCGCCATCCGGCCAGTGCGGACGCGGGGAGCCAGCAGCGCTGCCGCCAGAAGAGCGCCACCGAGCAGAACGACCGGGACGACAATGGCAATGACAACTGCCAGATAATCGACAGCAAACCGTTCGGTCACGTGGCCTCCGGGCGACGTCCGATTCTAGGGACGCGCTTCTCGGGGTGTCAACACGGGTGGAAGGAACCTCACCCCTGATCTGGCTCGGCGAAGGGCAACCCCATCGCTCAAGGTGGTCCTACCGGGCAGCGGGTCGGGCTAAAGGTCCCGGTCAAGGCGGCTGGCGAAGGCCTGAAACGCGCCGGGGCCGAAGAGCGCGACGACGACCTTTTCGACGCTGCCAGGCCGGCGAAGCTCTTCGACGATAACCGGCAAGATCGCCGCCGCTGCCGCCTCGAACGGCATCCCCGCGCCACCGGTGCCAAGCGCCGGGAAGGCGATGCTCTTGAGCCCCAGATCGTTGGCCCGGGCGAAGCAGCTTCGGGTGGCGGCTTGGATCGAGTCGATCGAGGGCGGAACCAGCCCATGCTGCATGCCGCTGGTCACGGCGTGCAACACGTGTTTGGCCGGCAACGCGCCTGCCCCGGTGACGACACAGGACCCGACCTCTGCTGGCGCAAGTGCGGCGGCTTCGCGCAGAACCGCGTCGCCTGCACGCCGGAGCACCGACCCGGCGACGCCTTCGGTGATCCAGAGTTGATCGTTGTTCGGACAGACCAGTCCATCGCACTCGAGGCAGGTGATGTCGCCCTGATAGAGGACCAGTTCCTTAATCCGAAGCGTGTCGCCCTCGTCGACAACGAGCGGCCGGATGATTGTTGGTGGGCCGGCAGTACGGTCGAGCGGTCGCGCCCCGAGTTGGTGGATCACCCAGTCCGACAAGATCAGGGTCAGTTCTTGACGGCGTTCGAGCAGCGAATGACCGGCGCCGGGCAAGCCGACGATCTGCTTCGGGTCGCCGGCATCGCGAAAGATGGTCTGAGAAACCTCCGGGCTACAAACCTCGTCGTTTTCCCCGTAGACCAACAGAAGCGGGCGTGGAGCAAGCTGGTGGACGAGGTGAGTGCCATACCCCTGTGGCGCAAGCGCCGCAATGCCTTTGACCTGCTCGCTGAGGACACCGGCCATGATCGCCGCTGCGCCGCCCTGGGCATGGCCGACGACGACGACGCTATCGGAGCCAAGCCCGCGCAGGAATGAAACCCCAGCCAGGACATCAAGCACGCATTCGTAGAAGTGGAGTGGCTTGCGGTAGCGGATGCGCAACGACGAGATACCGAGCGGTGCGAGATCCCCCGCGAGGTCGGCGAACAGACCGCCGGCCGGCCCGTTCATGTCTCCATTCGATCCACCGGCCCAAATGACCGCCGATCGGCCGTTCTCACCCGGATGAAGGAGCGCCTGGATGTCACCTCGCGATGTGTGCAGCGTGACGGCGGCGACCCTGCCGGGGAGTTCTTGCATCTCCGCGCCGTGCAGCCGGAGAACTAGGTCGCCCTCGTTGCTCATTCCACCTCGCCGGCTGGTGATCACCATCCCAACTTCATGCCTGGTGAATCTACGCCAGGCCGCCAGGTCGCCGCCAGTAGGATCGGAGGTGATCGGCGAATGTCCCGCAGTACGCCGAACCGAGTAAGCTTGATCCAGTCTCGGGACGGAGTGAACGATGAACAAGCAGCAGCTTGACGAGTTTCGCGGGCTGCTCCTGGCGGAGCAACAACGGCTTGAAGCGCTGATCGCCAGCGCACGGCGCGATTCTCAGGAGGACACCAGCGAGGAATACAACCAGGCTGGCGGTATCGCCGCCCATCAGGCGGACGTCGCCACCGACTTGTATGAACGTGAGCAAGCGATGTCTCTCGGCCGCGACTTTGCAGGCCGCCTCGACGACGTCCACCATGCCCTCAGGAAGATCGATGACGGGAGCTATGGTGTCTCCGAGCAGAGCGGCCAACCGATCGCCCTCGATCGGCTGCGGGTCGTGCCGTGGGCGCGCCTCACAATCGAAGAAGAACGCGAGGTCGAGCGGCAGCGGGAGCGCTAGCCCGGACACCCCGTTCTCGCAACGTGCTCGGCGGCGGCCGTGATCGAGGCAGCCAAGCGGTCGTCAGCCCATTGACGCGAACGGGAGATCGGGCGTATAAGTGTCGCCAACCGGGAGATGGGTTCGTGGCCGGCGACACTGCCGGATCTCGAACGGCAAGGACGCCGCATGCCCCTGCCGACCACAACCAAAGATCGTGTCGCCGACACCGCAACAGGCTTGTTGCGGTGTCGTGCGTTTTCAGGGGGATACCGATTCCGGGAATGCACTGGCCTGGGGAGGTCCAATGAACTCTAGCCTCATCGGCAAGATCGAGAAGGCCCGCCGCTACGCTCAAGAGCGCAACCGCCTCCGGTTTACCAACCTGACGGCGACCTTTCACGGCGAGAACGACGATCACACGGTGTCGCTAGAAGACGGACGATGGCGTTGTACCTGCCACTTCTTCATCGGCTGGAATTTCTGCAGCCATTCGATGGCGTTGGAACGGATTCTCGAAGGGATGCTGCCGGACTCGGCACAGGCCCAGGGCATCGATCGCGCCACCCAACCTGCTCAGTAGGTCGGCCCGATGCTCGGCGGCTCTCCTCGCGAGAGACGCCAGACCAGCGCTTCTGGAGTTGGCGACTGGGCGTACGCCATCGCCGAAGTCTTGTTGCCGTACGCCAGTCTCGCCTGCTTGCAACGGCGGGGAGGTGCGGCGTTTGCGACGCCGAGACGCCGAGTGGGCTGACTCTTGGACCGAGGCGGCTGCGGTGGTAAATTGACCGCCGAACCGGGTGGCTAGTCGAGGCTGAGTTTCCCCGCGCCGAAGGTAAGCGCCTGACCCGGCTCAACCGGCACACGCGTCATCGCCACCCCGTCGATCAGCTCGGCCCCGAGACGGTTGCCGGCCAGGCCGGCCAGACGGTTGTCGACCAGCACCAACCATCGAGTTCGCGGAGAGAGCGCGGTGGTTGTGGGCGTTGGTGCGAAGGGATCCACCCAGAGGCTCGCGGTGCGGTCCGGCAGGTAGTACTGCAGATGTCGATAGCTCTCATAGGACAGCAGCAGTATCGTCTCGTCGTTCGGCAGTGCCCGCACGTACTCCAGCTTGGCGGCCAGTTGGCGGTCGCTCGCGCGGACGCCCTGGGCGGTCAGCAGGCGGGGATAGCCAAGAAAGATCGCGGTGTTGGCGAGGGCGATCACGACGATTGCGACACCGGCGAGGGCGACCGGGTCGATGGGGCGGAGGGCGAGGGCAAGTTCGACGACCGCCAGACCGGCCAGCACCGCGAGCGCGGGCAGGAAGATGAACACATAGCCGGGATCGCCGATGTGGACGAAGACGTAAAACAGCAGCATCGGCGTCAACCAAAGCGCGAAGAAGAGCCAACGAGGGCTTGGACGCGGTCTGCGGACGACGACTAGCACCGCCCCGGCCGCCAACGGCAGCACCAACGCATAGAGCGAGTACCAGGTGTAGCTGACGAGGTCGCGCACGGTAAAGAACAAGGCCGAGAGACCGCCCCGTGTTGATGCGTAGCGATCAAGCACGTCGCGATCGGCGTAGGCTGACAGGACCGCCCAATACTCGCGGGGTCCGCCGGAAAGAGCGACAGTCGGGACCAGCCACGCCAGGACGCAGCCTCCTGCCACCGCGAGGGCAGCGGCCGCCCGACGCCGACCGAGGCGGCTCAGACCTGCCAAGAAGATTGGGCCGAGAAAGAGCGCCAGATCCGGGCGAAATCCAGCCCCCAACCCGTATCCGATCGCGAGCGGAAGCCAGGCTCCGCGATCACCCTGCCAAGCCGTCCGGTAGGCGCTCCAAGCGACCCAGGCCGAGAAGAGCGCCAGGGCCGGGTAGGCGAGGGCGATCCCACCATAGCTCCAGAACGTCACGCTCGTCAGGACGAACAGCCCACCGGCGATACCGGTCAGCCGATTGAACAGCGCCGCGCCCAGCAGATAGGTGAGCGGTGGAGCAAAGGCGCTCAGGATCAGGCTCACGGACACGAGGGCGGCGTTGGCGTCTCCAGTGAGCGGGAGCAGTAGGTTGGCGACGGCGACGTAGAGAAGATAGCCAGGCGGATGGGGGTGGTGCTGCGTGACGTCGTAGAAACGGGTGGCGAGCGCGAAGTTCGCGGAGTCCCAGTTGAAAAGGACGGTCGTCCGAAAGGGCACTCGCGTCACGATCGTGGCGGCCAGCAGCATCCCGGCAATCAGGGCGTCGAGCCGATCGTTGTGCAGCGCAGATGGCTCCAGGGCCCAGAAAGCTGGTTTCGTCACAGAAGATCCATCACGTACAATCGTAGCTGAGGGAGACGTTCGGCGATGAATGGACACGTGAACTCAGTCGTCCTCGTGCTCAATCAGAACTACGAGCCACTGAACGTGACGAGCGCACGCCGGGCGATCGTCCTCTTGGACCGTGGCAAGGCCGAAGTCCTCGAGCATGGGCGTGGATTGCTCCGCTCGACGACGCAAGTACGCCCCCTTCCGTCGGTCATCCGCCTGATCTATCTGATCCGCCGTCCACGGCCGCAGGTGCGTTTGTCGCGTCGCGAGGTCTTCCTCCGTGACGGCTTCACCTGCCAATATTGCGGCCTGAAATCGCGTGACCTCACGCTCGACCATGTCGTCCCGCGTCAACGCGGCGGGAAGCATATCTGGGAAAACCTGGTCAGTGCTTGCAAGGGCTGCAACCATCGCAAAGGCAACCGGACGCCCGACGAAGCGCGGATGGACCTGCGCCGTCTACCACGCCGGCCAAGTGCCAGCGCCTACTACATCTTCGCCTCGTACCTGCAGCACGAAGACGGGTGGCACAAGTTCCTTCCGCTGCACGAGTACCTGGCCGATGAGGCATCCTAGCTGGTTCTCGTCAGGTAAGGCGCGCGGCTCCAGTCGAAGGCGTCATCACCCGTCAACGTCTCGAGCGCAGCGAGGTTGGCAGCCGTGCTTGCCCTCAGACCCGCCAGATCCAGTCCGTGGCAGTGATCCGGAAACGGCGCCAGGTAGCCCAACCCGGAGCGAAGCTTGACCAACGCCCCATGACGATTGTCGCGACGCAGATGATAGAGGCCGACCGCTATGTGCAGGATACCCTGATAGAGCCGACGCACCGGCCCGCGCTCGGCACGCCAAAGGTCCTCGAGGGTTTCGTGGCACTCGAAGTAGTCCCCGTCGTTGAATTGGCGTACGGCCAACGCCAGTTCTGCTGGGCCGGGTCCGGCGCATGTTGCGTTGGCGGCCTCGATCTCGGAAAGGCTGAGGATGCGACCCCGCTCGGTGGACATCGGACGATTGTAGACGCGAAGGAGGATGGACGTGACGTTGGTCGAGCACCTCAACGACGACCTGAAGGCGGCGATGCGCGGCGGCGACACCCTGCGGCGCGATACGCTGCGGTTGCTGCTGGCTGCTATCCGCAAGGCGGAACTTGCCGAGGAAGCGGCAGCCTACGACAAACAAAGCGCCGAGCATCCGGGCGAAGAGGCCGCCAGCCGAGTTGCTCCGGTGCATCTGGACGACGACGGGGCGCTGGCGGTTGTCCGACGCGAAGTGAAGCAGCGCCAGGACAGCATCGACGCCTATTCCAAGGCAGGCCGGACCGCGCTCGCCGAGAAGGAACAGGCCGAGATGACGATCTTGCAGGGTTATCTTCCCCGGCAACTCGATCGCGAGGCGATCTCGGCCGTAGTTTCCGGCATCATCGAGGAGTTGGGAGCGACCGGCCCGGCAGATCTGAAGAGGGTTATGCCAAAGGCGATGGAAGCGCTTCGCGGCCGTGCCGATGGCCGAGAGGTGAACGCTGTCGTCGTCGAACTCCTGCGGGGCCGCTAGGCCGCCCGACCTCCTCGGACGAAACACCGGCCGATCCCCGGTTCGGGCACGTCGCGCAAGGCCTCCTCTGGTGGCTTGGCCTCTGGTATCGGCGGCGCGTTCGGATGTCGGCTGGAGATACGGAGTGCTCCCTCGCATCGTGAGCCAGGGGACTGCCACGCGGATATCGCCGGCTAGGCCGTCCATCCGGTCAAGACGGTGGGCAGTGCCCCTTCCGCACGCAGCCGGGTCAGGTCGCCTTCGCGTAGTCCCAGGATCTCGGCCAACACCTCGGCGGTATGCTCGCCGAGGTCTGGCGCGGGGCGGCTGACGTCCGACGGCGTGCGCGACAGCTTGACCGGACTACCGGCGACCGAGATCCGACCGGCACGCGGATGATCCAGCGCGACGACCATCCGGCGAGCGGCAATCTGCGGGTCGTGGGCTGCCCGATCGACACCTTGAACCGGCGCGCAAGGGATACCCTGGGCGTCCAGATCGGCGAGCCACTCGGCGGTGGTGCGCTGCGAGAACGCGGCGACCAGGATCGGCTCGAGATCCGCATGATGGGCGGTGCGAAGCGCGTTTGTCGCGAAGCGCGGGTCGTCGATCAAGTCGACCCGGCCGACGAGGGCGGCGAAGCGCTCCCAGGCGTTTTCACCGCCGCCGATCAGGCTGAGCACGATCGACCCGTCGGCGGTGGGGAAAGCTTGAAACGGCGTCGTGACCGGGTGGCGGGTGCCGAGCGGGTGGGGGGTCTCGCCGGTTGCGAAGTAGCGA
Source organism: Dehalococcoidia bacterium (assembly GCA_046328265.1). GTDB lineage: Bacteria > Chloroflexota > Dehalococcoidia > SpSt-223 > SpSt-223 > JANWZD01. Next base: position 63,951 of record JAXLWW010000009.1, on the reverse strand, counting down.
ACGAGGGCGTTCTCGAGGATCGCGACCTGCCCGTCGAGCATCGCAACGTCGACCAATTGGCCCAACCCGCTTCGGTCGCGCTCGACGAGGGCAGCGAGGATACCGTTGGCGGTAAACAGGCCGGCGACGATGTCTCCGATCGACGTGCCGACGCGCACAGCCGGGCCACCTTCCGGTCCGGTGATGCTCATCAGCCCGGAAAGCGCCTGGACGATGATGTCGAGGGCGGGCCGTGAGCGATACGGCCCGGTCTGGCCGAAGCCGGATGTGGCGGCGTAGATCAGCCGCGGGTTGACATCTTTCAGCACCGAGTAGCCGAGGCCAAGCCGGTCCATCGTCCCCGGGACGAAGTTCTCCGCCAGAACATCCACGTGACGAACAAGCGCGATGAAGATGTTGCGGCCGGCCTCGGTCTTGAGGTCGATCGCAATCGACCGTTTGCCGCGGTTGACGCTAAAGAAATAGGTCGAGACATCGCCAACGAACGGGCCGTTCTCGCGGGCGATGTCACCGCGTGGCGGGCGTTCCAGCTTGATGACATCCGCGCCGAGGTCGGCGAGCAGCATCGTGGCGTATGGCCCGGCGAGCGCCCAGGTGAGATCCAGAACGCGGATGCCGTGCAGTGGCCCGGTCATTGGCGGCTCCTTCGAAGGCATTGTAGGACGGTCCGTTGGAAAGAGGCTGGTAGAATCGATTGAGGGAGATTGCCGTATGAAGTGTCCGACCTGCCAGGTCGAACTCCGAATGACCGACCGCCAGGGGATCGAGATCGACTACTGTCCGCAATGTCGAGGCGTCTGGCTGGATCGAGGTGAGTTAGACAAGCTCATCGAACGGTCCGCGGAAGCGCGGCCTGCTGAGTCGCGCAACGAGCGGGCGCCGATGCGCGAATACCCGCCAGCGGTCGTCTACCGGGATGACGACTACTACCGACGCGACGACGACTACTACCGTAAGCGCAAGCGCAAGGGCTTTCTGGGAGACCTGTTCGACTTCGATTAGGCATGGAGTTCGACGGCTCGGAATCCGGCGCTGCACCAGGGCGAATTCCGGTGAATCAAGCCAGCCGATGCGCCGTCCGGTCGCTGCGCGGGCAACGACGGCACCGAACCGAGGCCCCGGCTCCAGCCATCGGATTGACCTCAAACACCGCCGGTAGCTTGTTGGTCTGATGGGCACAACAAGAAACCCCGCTTCCCATCGGGAAGCGGGGCCGAGAGCCGCGTTGGAGAGGACTAGTAGTCCATCCCGCCGGCCGGCATTGGCGCGGGCGGGTTCTTCTCTGGGATGTCGGTGACGAGCGTCTCGGTGGTCAGCACCATCGTGGCGATCGACGAGGCGTTCTGGAGCGCCGAGCGGGTGACCTTGGCTGGGTCGATGATCCCCTTGCCGACCAGGTCGGCGTACTCGCCGCGCAGCGCGTCGTAGCCCCAGTTGGCCGAACCCTTCTCCTTCTGGAGAGTCCGAACACGCTCGACCACAACCGAGCCTTCTTGGCCGGCGTTGATCGCAATCCGGCGCAGCGGCTCTTCGAGAGCGCGACGCAGGATCTGGACGCCAACCTGCTCCTCGGCCTCGAACTTGAGGCCGTCAAGCGACTCGGCAGCCGCGATTAGAGCGACGCCGCCGCCCGGGACGATGCCTTCCTCGACCGCCGCGCGGGTGGCCGACAGCGCGTCCTCGACGCGGTGCTTCTTCTCTTTCAACTCGACTTCGGTGGCCGCGCCGACCTTGATGACGGCCACGCCGCCGGCCAGCTTCGCCATCCGCTCCTGGAGTTTCTCGCGGTCGAAGTCCGACGTTGTCTCGTCGATCTGGGCCTTGATCGCCTTGATCCGGGCCTGGATCGCCGAGTCCTCGCCACGGCCTTCGATGATTGTCGTCTCGTCCTTGTTGGCCTGGACGCGGCGAGCGCGGCCGAGGTCTTGGACTCCGGCGTTCTCGAGTTTGCGACCGACTTCCTCGCTGATAACCTGACCACCGGTCAGGATCGCGATATCCTCGAGCATCGCCTTGCGGCGGTCGCCAAAGCCGGGCGCCTTGACCGCCAGGACGTTGACCGTGCCGCGAAGCTTGTTGACGACGAGGGTCGCCAGCGCCTCACCATCGACATCCTCGGCGACGATGACGATGTTCTTGGTCACCTGGAGCGCCTTCTCGAGGACCGGCAGCAGGTCCTGAACCGACGAGATCTTCTTGTCGGTGATCAGGATCAGCGGCTCGTCGAGGACGGCTTCCATCCGGTCGGCGTTGGTAACGAAATACGCGCTGATGTAACCACGGTCGAACTGCATTCCCTCGGTGTACTCGGTCTCGAACTTCATGCTGCGAGACTCTTCGACCGTAATGACGCCGTCCTTGCCGACCTTCTCCATCACCTCGGCAATCAACTTGCCGATCTCGGGGTCTGCGGCGGAAATGGCGGCAACCGCCGCGATCTCCTCGGTGCCGGACACCGGAGTAGAGAGCGCCTTGATCTTCTCGACGGCTTTCTCGACGGCTTGCTCGATACCGCGCTTGACGGCCATCGGGTTCGCGCCGGCGGTCACGTTGCGGAGGCCCTCGGTGACCATCGCCTGCGCCAAAACAGTCGCGGTGGTGGTGCCGTCACCGGCGACGTCGTTGGTCTTGGTGGCGACTTCCTTGGCAAGTTGGGCACCCATGTTCTCGAAGGGATCTTCGAGTTCGATTTCCTTGGCGATCGTCACACCGTCGTTGGTGATCGTTGGTGCGCCGAACTTCTTGTCGAGCACGACGTTGCGACCGCGCGGGCCGAGCGTGATCTTGACCGCATCGGCTAGAGCATCGACACCGCGCTTGAGCGAGCGCCGGGCGTCTTCCTTGAACAGAATCTGCTTCGCCATTCCCGCTCCTCTACTTCGCGCCGTTGGCGACAATCGCCAGCAGATCGCTCTCGCGCAGCACGAGATATTCGACTTCGTCGATCTTGAACTCGGTGCCGGCATACTTGGCGTAGAGGACCCGGTCGCCGACGGTGACTTCCATCTGAGTGCGGCTGCCGTTGTCGAGCACGCGGCCGGGGCCGACTGCGACGATCGTCCCTTCCTGCGGCTTCTCCTTGGCGGTGTCCGGCAGCACGATGCCGCTCTTGGTCACCTCTTCTTGCTTGAGCGGCGTGACGACGACGCGATCGCCAAGCGGCTTGAGCTCAGCCATGCAAACTCCCTCCGACTTTCGGTTGTGAACTTGATGGGATCCGTTAGCACTCCGGACTGATGAGTGCTAATCTCTTGGCATTCTAGCCCCGCTCTCGCGGGTGCAGCAAGGGCGCACCCTGCCTCCCAGGCGAACGGACTTGGAACGCTAACGAACTTCTAATATGGCTCGTCAGCGAGCAACGCTTCCAGCCTGGCGGGGTCGTAGCCCCAGACCGCCACTCCATCGACCACCGTCACCGGCGGCGTCAGATACCCCGTCCGTCTGAAGGCAGCCAGGGCATCGGCATCGGCCGCCACATTCGCCACGGTGAATGGAACCCCGCTCTCGTGAAGGAACTCCTTCACCACTCGGCACGCGCTTCAACGCTCGTCGGTATAGAGCACCACGCGCCGCGCGGTGGGGTTAGTGCGCGCCGACATACGGGGTTGACTGAATCACACCCGAGATCACCGCGTGGACCTCCTCGGCGATCTCCGGCTTGAAGCCAAACAGCATCAGATTGACGCCATGAACCCCGCGGATCGATCGGATGTCACGGAGCGTCTCGGCGAAGACGGCCAATCCTTCCTGCTTTGGGTCCGCCGCGTCGGCGATCCGGACCAGCACATGGTCGGCGATCGCGATCCGCAGGCGGCCCGGCACCCGCTCGACCGCATCTCGCGAGAGAAGCGGCATCATCCCAATCAGCAGACGGACCGGGCGGGTCAGCTTTGGCCCGAGTCGGTCGATGAACGCCGCGACCCGCTCGGACTCATACACCGGCTGGGTCAGCAGGAAGTCGGCGCCCGCCTCCACCCGCCGGGTAGCCTGGTCGGTTGCGAGGTCGAGCGAACTGCCATTCAGATCGACAGCCCCGCCGACGAACAACGGCGCCCCGGCGTCTCGCCGCGCTGCTGCCAAGCGAATCAGACCGAGAGTACCAAGGTCGTGCACCTCTTTGGCGGTCACGCCCTCGGCAAAGCGATCGCCGCGCAGACAGAGCAAGTTGCGAACGTCGAGCGCTTCGGCGGAGATCAGGTCGGATTCCAGGGACAGGCGATTCTGATCGCGGGTGGTGCAGACCCAGATCGGCTCGATCCCGTGCCGAACGAGAAATCCAGCCGCCGTCAGGCTGCCAAGTTGGGCGGCGCCGCCGTGATTATTGGTGACGGTGATCGCCCGGGCGAAGCGTGAAACTGCGCTTGCACGGCGGAAAAACGCGCCCAATCGGGCGGAAGCCGGCGGAGCAACTTCGCCGGTGACCACGAAACGGCCTGCGGCCAGGTCCGCGGCCAGGCGGCTGACGGCCCGCATCATTGGAGCACTTCGTCGATGTAGGCGGTCACGATCTCCTCCTCGTCCATCGCCAGAAGTTCCCGGGTAACGGCTTCGGTGTCTTGGCCAAGAAGCGGTGGGTGGCGACGGATCCCGCCCGGTCCCTCCGACAACTGGAAACTCGGGCCGTTCACGCGTGCTCGGCCAAGTTCCGGGTGAGTTATCCGCAAGATCTTGCCGCGCGCCGCCAGGTGGGGGTCGCGGAACAGGTCGGCGGCATTCTGGACCGCCCCGGCCGGCACGCCAGCCGCCTGGAGCGCCTCGGCTGCCTCGTGGGGGGTGCGCAGGCGCGTCCAAGCCTCGATCGCCGTGTCGATCTGAGCGGTGTTGGCTCGGCGTCCGGAGAGGCTCTGGAGAGCCGGGTCCTTGGCAAGGTCGGGCCGGCCAATCGTCTCGGCCAGACGCGGCCAATCCTCGTCGCGCTCGCAGGCGATCGCAACCCAGCGGTCATTGCCGCGGCAGGCATAGACGCCGTGAGGGGTCATTTCGGGATGCCGGTTTTCGCTCGGCCCGGCGATGGCGCCGTTGGCCGAATGGTCGAGGACTGCAGCGCCATTGAAGACGACCGTGCTTTCGTGCTGGGAAAGGTCGATGATCTGGCCCTCGCCGGTGCGGTCACGGTGTTCGAGCGCTGCCAACATCGCGATCAGGAAGTGATAGGAGTTGCAGGAATAGTCCGGGTGGGCGGTGCAGGACGCCACCGGCGGGTCGTCGGCGAATCCCGAGAGGACGTTGAGCCCGGCGGCCGGGCCGATGGTGTAGCCGAAACCGACGTACTGGGATCTCGGCCCGGACCGGCCCATCACCGACGAGCGAGCGACGATCAGGTCGGGGCGGATCTCGAGCAGTTGCGCCGGTGTCAGACCCCATTTGGGAAGCGGGTCGACGCCGTAGTTGTCGACGATGATGTCCGAAAGCGCGATCAGACGGCGCAGCAGGGCCGGTCCCCCTTCGGTCGCCATGTTGATACTGACTGATCGCTTGGAACTGTTCATCAGGAGGTAGATGCCGCTCTGGTTGAGGCTGTCGGTCCAGGGTGGCCGGGGCAACGCCATCACCCGCAGGCCGTCCGGGTGGATCGCGCTCTCGATCTTCAGGACATCCGCCCCGAGGTCGGCCAGCACCTGGGTGGCGGCTGGACCAGCGATCTGCCAGGTCAGGTCCACCACCCGGATGCCGGACAGCGGGAGGTCGCCTGTGCCACGCCTTGGCGGCGGCGCCGCGCGCTCGGCCTGGCGCCAGGGCTGGGCCTGGTGCTGACCGGGGGTCGGAGCGGGAGTGCGGATCTGCCAGGGGGTCCGGCTCATCTTGAACGGAGCGCCGGGGTAGCGCACGACGATCGGGTCGCCGCCGGGGCGCTCGTGCTCGACATCCAGCCAGAAGTCGCGCGACGTCAACTGCGGATCGCGTTGCAGATCGGCGACGGTCGCCGCCGGTGCGACCGCCAACCGGCGCGCCTGGGCGGCATCGGCAGCGGCGACCTTGGGCTTGCCGGCGGCGGCTTGGCGGATCGCGGTGGTCAGTTCCGGGACGTGACGGTCGCGAAACGCAGGGCTGTTCCACTCCCCACCGCGAAACGGTTCGGTTTCGACGCCCATCTCGTCCAGCCAATCGACCAACCCGTCGAAACGTCCGCCCGGCCAGACCGCGAGCCAGCCGTCGTCCGCTGGGAAGAACAGGGTAAAGCCAGTAAAGGCGCGGTCGCCGATCCGGCTGCGAAGGTGGCCCATCAGGTCGAGCAGTCCGACATTGTTCTCGTTGGCAAAGACGAGGGCATCCTGCATCGAGACGTCGACTTGCTGGCCGCGTCCGCTGAGTGCACGTCCGCGTAAGGCAACGAGAGCGCCCGCCGCCCCAACGATTCCAGCCTGCAGGAACCCCTGCTCGCCGCCGAGATGGGTGGGCGGATGGTCGAACGTCCCACCCAGATGGATCACGCCGCCGGTCGCCATTCCAACGACGTCGGTGCCGCGCCACTGGGCACGTGGCCCGGTCTGGCCGAACGGGGTGACCGAGGTCATTACCAGCCCCGGATTGATAGCCGAGAGCGCGTTGTAGCCGAGGCCACGATCGTTCAGCCAACCGGGCGGCTGCGTCTCGAACAGCACGTCGGCCTCGGCGGCGAGTGCTCGTAGGCTAGCCTGGCCGGCGGGTGTTTCGAGGTCGAGGACAATCGAGCGCTTGCCGGCGTTTGCCCACCAGAAGGCAAGGCTGGAGGCCGGCTCTCCGGCGAGAGTTGGCCCATGCCGACGTGCCGGGTCGCCACCCGGCGGCTCGACCCGCAGGACATCGGCGCCGAGGTCGGCGAAGAGCCGGCTGCCGTACCAGCCGATTGGCCCGGCAAGATCGATCACGCGCACGCCATCGAGTGCGCCGGGCCGCCGCGAGGATTCGACCATCGCCACTCCAAGCAAGCAAGAGCAATGGCCGGATTATCGGGGATAATGGGTTCGTGCTGCCGCTAGTCCGGAGCGGTTCTGGCGCTGGCGGCGCCGGCGATGGTCGTCTCACCGCGTTCGTTTTCGACCCAGACCCGGCAGATCGCCCGGTCGGCGGTCTCTTCGACCACCGCACCACGGGCGGTCACGGTCTCGCCAGCAAACGAGGATCGGATCACCTTGCTGTCCAGCGTTCCACCGACCTGCCACCCCGCGCCAAATCGTTCGAGCATCATCCGGCAGATCGGCGCAACCGAGAGCGCACCCTGGGCGAGCGGACCGGGCGCGCCGGAGCGCTGCGCAATCTCGTAGCTGGTGTGGCCGTTGTCCTCGCCAGGTCCTTCGAACTCGCGCATCCGCTCGATCGACAACTCGAGGCGCACCGGGCCGAGTTCCTCGAGCGGTGGTGCGCCTTCACCAGGTGGGTTGCTCGGTCGTTCTGGCACCCGTTGGGCCGCTTCGCTCGTGGCGGCAAAGGCCCAGGTCCGCAGCGCCACCGCCACCGGCCGGTCCCCGTCGGCAATTTCGAGCCGGTAGGCGACAAAAACCCGGTCGCGCCGTCGCCACCGGTCGACGATTCGCGTCCGGGCAGTGACATTCGACCCCACGAAGACCGGACCGAGCGCCTCGAACCCGATCGCGGCGAGAACGCCAGCGAAGTCCCGCCGCGGGGCAAAGCAACTCTGGCCGGCGTAGTAGAAGATCGAGTTTGGCGCGACCGGCCCGCCCCACGGCGAGGGGCCGAAGTACCACGGATGGTGATCATCGTAGAGGTTTGCCCAACGCTGGCAGTCGTCCGGGGTGACCGTCATTTCGAGGACCGGCCATTGGCGATCCTCGGCCAACCAATCGTAATCGACGCCCTCTGGCACTTTCGGGGTCTTGTGGGTCAACGGTACCAGCATGATCGCCTCCGCCGCCCATTGTAGCCGCTACAATCCGAGGGTGCGGACCACGATTCTCCTTTGTCGTCACGCCGAAGTGCATAACCCGAAACGGCTGCTCTACGGTCGGCTTCCCGGCTTTGGTCTGAGTGACACCGGGTCGATTCAGGCTGAGCGACTCGCCGGCTATCTTGCCGGTCAGCCGTTGGCGGCGCTTTATTCCAGCCCGATGCTCCGGGCGCGGCAGACGGCACTGCGCATCCGAAGCCTGCATGGCGAGTTGCGCCTCCTGATCGCCAGGCATCTGATCGAGGTGTTCACCTCGTGGCAAGGCAAGGCCTGGAGCGAACTCTCGGGAGCGATGTACTACGACCCGCCGGCTGATCCTGGTGACGAGACGATGGTCGAGGTGGCCGGGCGGATGCGCGCCTTCGTCGAGCACGTCGTCCGCGTCCACCCCAGTCGGACGGTCTGCGCAATCAGCCATGGCGACCCGATTGCGATCTTTCTGATGGCGCTGCACGGCGCTCGGCTGAGCGAGCAAGATCTCCGACGTGCCCGCACGTACTATCCCGATCTGACCTCGGTCAACCGACTGGTGTTCGATAGCTCGGGCGAACTGGTCGAGCGCGAGTACATCGGCCCGCGCAGCCAGCCGGAGACGGTTCGTCTGTAGGCTCAAACGGAGCGCCGATGGCCGGTGTATCGCTTCCTCGCTCGCCTGCTCTTCCGCTGGCCGCCCGTGAGGCGACGTGGCGTGAGAACATGACAACGGCGCTGTTGGGACTGTGGACGGTGCTCGGGCTGTTCCTCGACGGCTGGGCTCACGAGAACCTCGGTGGCCTGGAAACCTTCTTCACACCCTGGCATGGGGCGCTCTACTCCGGTTTGGCCGCCTCGATACTCTGGAACGGCTGGCTGGTCACCAAGCGATGGCTTGCCGGGGCGCGTGGCCGCGCCGCCGTCCCGCCTGGCTACCTGATCGGGATCGTCGGCCTGACGCTCTTCGGCGCCGGCGGGTTCGCCGACCTGCTCTGGCACTCCGCCTTTGGGATCGAGCGCAGCATCGACGCGCTGCTCAGCCCGCCACACCTGGCGATGTTCTTCGGCGCGGTGCTTGGCCTCACCAGCCCTCTCCGTGCCGCCTGGGCCGCCGACGACGCCGAACACCAACCGGACTTTCTGATACTGCTGCCGGTTCTGCTGACGACAGCGCTGCTCTCCAGCGTGGTCGCCTTTTTCTTTATGTATCTGTCGGTCTTCACGAACGGTGAGGTGAGCGGCAGCCGACTCGGCGCACGCTTCACCTTTGCCGACGGAATGCGAACCTACAACCAGCAGACCGGTATTGCTTCGATTCTGGTCACCAACGTGGTGCTGTTTACGCCGGTCCTGTTCCTGCTTCGTCGTTGGGTTCTGCCAGCCGGCGCGACGACCTTGCTCGTCTCGTTGCCGGCCATTCTCGTCGGGGCGGTGCGCGAACTGGCCTATTGGCCGGCGGTCCTCGGAGTGGTTGTCGGCGCGCTCGCGACCGAGCTATTGCTGCGACTGCTCCAGCCGTCTGCCGGGCGGATGTGGCGGTACCGGCTCTTCGCCGCTCTCGCGCCGACATTGCTCTGGGCGTTCTATTTCCTGGCTGTCTGGCTGACACGCGGTGTGGTCTGGACGCGGGAATTGACGCTCGGGTTGGTGATCTGGACTGGCCTCAGCGGGTTGGCTTTGAGCGTGCTGATCATCCCGCCACCGGCCGGTCAGCCGCCGAGGTCGGCGTAGCCGGTGAGTTCGACATAGCCCCTCCCGGCGATCGACCTGCCGCCGCGTGTGCCGGAAACCGCCACCGCGCCCTCCCAATAGGAGACCCCCGTCCCCTCGGTTACCAACTCTTGGTCCGCCAACTTGGGAAGGACGGTGAGGGTGACGTCGTCGGCGGGGATGACGATCGACCAGGCGGCCGGGTAGGTCGCTCTTGTACGTGGGCTCTCCCAGCGACCGGTCACATCAAGACGAAAGCCATTGTCGGGGAGGTCGGTGGTTCGCCCATCGGGGTCGATCCGGGTGGCAAATCGGTCGTACGGCTGTCCGGTCTTCTGGTCGCGGATCTCGTAGATCATATACTCCGACCCATCGTCAAGTTGGAGGCTGAACCAGTCCCAGCCGCCGCCGAGCAAGGTGATGAAGTCGCCCCACTGGTGATCCATCCAAGCGTCGCCGCCTACGGGACGGGGCACCCCGTGGTCGACGAGCGTCCCCTGGACGGCCATCCGAGTACGAGAGTAGTAGTAGGAGTAGCCCGCCTGGCCGTATTCGACGAGACCGGTCCCCTGGTGGAGCGCCGGCGGCTTGGTGGCGGTCAGGGTGAGATCAATCGCGTACTCGGGCATCGAGGCGCGCAGCCGATCGAGGCCGTCGCGAGCGAGGATTGTCCAGTCGCCGACATTGAGCCTCAGCCCTGGCTCGGCCAGTCGTGACTCGCGGGTGAGCGCAGCGGCGAGGTCCGGGCGCGGCTCGGTGCGTTCCTGGTAGCGAAACACGCCGCGGGTGATGTCGGCGATCGCAAAGTGCGCGAGGTAGACCGGCGGTAGCCGGCCGCGCAGCACTTGAAAGACGACGAGTTCGAAGCCAAGTTCGCCCGGCCGGCCGTCGGCGGTATCGAGGTGGCCGGTGTAGTACCACCATTCCATCAGCCGATCGTGGCGACCTTCGTCCTCGGGGAGCCTCGCCCGTTCCACGGGTGCGGCCGGGCCAGCCACCGGCGTGTCGGGGAGCACCCCATCCTGCGGGATCGTGCCGGGTACCCGGCAGCTGATGAGGGTCAACGCCATAACCAGCAGGAGGATCCCTCGATGCGTCATCGCGGCGACTCGGCGAGTGACGGCGCGTCGTGCTCGATCCGCGGCAAGATCCGTCCGAGCGATGTCGGCAACCACCAATTCAAGTCGCCCAACAGCCGCATGGTTGCCGGCACCAGCAAACCACGCACGACGGTGGCATCGAGCGCGACGGCGATCGCCATTCCCAGTCCGAGCGCCTTGACCAGGATCATGTCTGCCGAAAGAAAGCTGACGCTGACCGCAACGACGATAAGCGCGGCCGACGTGACAATCCGTCCACTGCGCTCGAGCCCTTCAGCCACTGCTCGGGTGTTGTTGCCGGTCTGCTGGTAGACCTCTTGGACGCGCGAAAGCAAGAACACCTCGTAGTCCATCGACAGCCCGAACAGGGCGCAGAACATCATCACCGGGATTGACGCTTCGACGAAGCCAAGCGGGGTAAAGCCAAGCAACTCGCTCAGATTGCCCTGCTGGAATACCCAGACCAACGCGCCGTAGCTGGCGGCGATCGAGAAACAGTTCATCACGATCGCCTTGAGCGGCAACAGGAGCGAGCGAAACAACACCAACAGGACGACGTAGGTCGTCGCCATGATCGCCGCTATCGCCAACGGAAAGTCGTGATACATCGTATTGACGTAATCGACGACGCCAGCCGACCCACCGCTCACCCAGGTCTCAAACTCGGCGGGCCGACTGTTGCGCAGCGCCCCAACCAACTCAAACGAGCGAGGGTCGGTCATTCCATACTTCGAGACGACCCGCAGGACGGTGACGTCATCGCGCGCCAATGCGCCGACGGCAGCCCGGACATAGGCATCGCCAATCCGCGCTGGATCGGCATACATCAACTGATACTGGCCGAGCGAGAAGCGGGGATCGAGCGAAACGACGCTATCGACCCGTGCGACCGCGGGATGGGCCTGGATCCGCCGAACGTAGTGATCAAGCGCCGCGAGATTGGCGGAATCGAGAACCTGACCGTGCCGCGTCCGGAGGGCAACCAACACTGGGGTCGTCTCGGCCACCTGAAAGCGAGTACGAAGTTGATCGAAGGCGGCGCGTGAGGGAACACCGGCAGGCAGGATCGACGCATCGGGCGCGCCAAGCCGAACCCCGAGGAATGGCGATCCAAAGGCGAGTAAGAGCGCGACGGTTGGAATGAGCACCGCCACCGGCCGGCGCATCACCATGGTCGCGAGCCAGTGCCAGATGCCGCCCTCCCCCCGTCCCGCCGGCAGCGGCACTGGCCAGGCGTTTACCCGCTGGCCGAGGAGGCTGAGCACCGCCGGAAGCAACGTCAGCGCCGCGGCCATCGCGAGAACAACCACCAGCACCCCGCCGATCCCGACCGAACGCAGGATGTTGAAGCGAAAAAAGATCAGCGCTGCTAATCCGATTGCCACCGTGAGCCCGGAGAAGAACACCGCCCGGCCGGCATTCGACACCGCCGCGATCACCGCTGCATCGCTGCTTGGCGCTCGCTCGAGTTCCTCACGAAAACGGCTGACGAGAAAGAGCGCATAGTCCACTCCGAGCCCGAGACCGAACAGGGTCGCCACGTTCAGGACGAAGACCGACAGCGGAGTAACCTGACCGATCCCGGCGATCGCCGCGAGCGCAATCGCGGCCGCTACGCCCCCGACCAACGCTGGCAACATCGCCGCCACAACCGACCGGAAGACAACCAAGAGCGCCAACGCGGCGAATGGAATCGCGATCAACTCGGCGCGGCGCAGGTCATCTTCGCTGACCCGCTGGATATCCTCGTAGAAGATCGGACCACCGCCGAGGGCGACCGTCAGATCTGGCTGGGGAGCGATACGACGCCCAACCTCGGCCGGCAAATTGGCCAGACGCTCGGCATCACGGTCGAGGAAAATGTTGACATACGCCGCCTGTCCGTCGGAGCCGATCTGTTCGGGAGAAGCAAGGTACGGCGGTATGTCTCGCACCAACGGCCAGGCCCGAAGCTCGCGCAGCGCCGCGTCGGTCTGGGCGATGAAGTCCGGGTCAGTCGCTCGGAGCGTTTGGCTGCTGAAGATCACCTGAAGGACGGTCGCGTCCATCCCGAGCGTCCGGCCCACCAACACGATCGCCTGTTGTGATTCAAGGTCGTCGCTGACAAACCCGCCAGGTCGAAGCACCTTCGATACGCTCGGCAGGGCCGGCAGGCTGATCAGCAGAGCAACGGACCACAGTGCGACAATTGCCCAGCGAAACCGGACGGAAAAACGCCCGATGGAGGAGAACACGCGGCTCCTTGCGGGTGCGAGAGGTGCGGAGATTCTCCGGGTGATGCGGCGATAGCGTCAAGTCGATGCCGGGCGATCCCCGTCAGGTCGATCTTGGCCGGAGCGTTCGCCGTAGAATGCGCCGGCGCGACGAACAATCCGAGGACCGGATAGACCCCAACAAGCCTGGACGCAACGGATACTATCAATGAAACGCCAAACCAGCCTGATGTTCGGCTGTCACCAGTCTCGGCCTGACCAGCGGTACCCTGGTGCACCGCATCGACGCGGCGGATCGAACTGGCCGACGGTGGCGAAACGCCCGCGCGTCGACAAGAATGACGACGGGACCCGAAAGCTGGACTACCATTCCTGCCAGTCAGTCTCGGCGTCTCGGTCGGCGGACGGCAGTGAGACAGGACCGGTCCAATGTTCGGTGACCGCGAGCAATCCGCCAACGTCGTGGAGCCGGGTTGCCCCGGTGTCCGCCGCCGGACGAAGAGATTTGATAGCCGGGCCGCCGGAGCGTTGGCCCACTCGCCTCCTCGGTCTCGGGCAAGGAACCTCGGCCGGCGTCACTACAACGGAAAGGGAGAAGCGATGAGCCTCATTCAAGGGATGCCCCTGTACATCATCCGCGTCAAAGATCTTGACCGGGAGATCGCCTTTTATCGCGATGGGCTGGGTATGACCCTCACCCGCCACGTCGAGGGGCGGCTCGCGCAGTTCACCATTCCGACCTGCGGAACTCTGGAACTGCTTCCAGGTGGCGAGATCGTTGCGCCCGTTCACGACCGGCGTGAGGTTCAGCACGTCGCGATCTACCGCGTCGCCAACGTCCACGGGGTTGTCGATCGTGCCGTCCAGCATGGAGCAACGGTGGTCAACGCCCCATTCGAATTCAACGAGAATTGGCTTGCCTACATCGCCGACCCGGAGGGACATGTCTTCGGACTCTCGACGATGATGGCGGCCTGAGCCATCCCGGCTCGCCCGTCGTTTACCGGCCTGGGCGGACATTGCGTGGGAACCGCTCGGGCACGAGTGCGGCGTGAATTACGGCGATCAGGACGAGCAGGTCCTTCGGAGCGCCAGGGAGACTGAAGGACCGGTATCATCATGGAGATGAAAGGGTTCGTCCAGGCGGCCTGGCGGGTGCGGCGCCGTCTCGCCGTCTCGCTTGCATTTGGCGTGCTGATCGCCTGGCTCTGGCACTTGGGATATCCCGAACCACCGTTGGACTGGCTGTCTGCGGCGTTCTGGCTGCACCTCGCGGCCGAGGGGATGGTGGCGACCGGGATCAGCGGTGTGCTGTTCATCCTCGCCGGGGCTACGATCCGCTACCGGCGTACTCTTCGTGGCCCGCAATCACCGGTTGATACCATCAAAGGCAACCAGTAGACTGAGCGTTCGCGACCCGATGATTTCCGGAGGAGCGATGGCCTACGTACGCGTGACCTCGATCATCTTTCCCGAGCACTCTGCCACCGAGGGCGCCAAGATCCTTCAGGAGCTCAACGACGTCGCCGATACCCACGAGGGTCATGTCCTCGGCCTGGTGCTCCGCTCGACGATCAACCATTGTCAATTCCTACGGCTGAGCATGTGGCGCAATCGCCATGACGCCGACCTCATTTCGATGACCGACCATATCGTTGCCCTCCGTGCCCGTCTGAACGTGCTGACGGTGGACGGGCATCATCGAGAAGACTCGTTCGAGTACGTCGGCGATGCCGCCAAACTGGCAGTTCACCTCGACCAGGCCGGCGCCTAACGGTTCGCCCAGTCCTGAAGCGCGTCGTAGACCGGCTTGGTCCGGAATTCGGCGTCGACGAAGGTGTACTGGTCGTTGTAGTTTCGCGCCGGGAAAGGTAGCCGGAAGGTCCAGAAGCTGAGGCCGATCAGCCAGGGCCAGTCGCGCTCCGCCATCTGGATGGCCCGAACGGTGAACTCGATACGCTGGGCGGGTCGCACCGCCTTTGTCCAACGCGGGTGGTCGTTCCAGCCCGCTTCGCTGATAAAGGCCGGCTTTGCCCCATCGCCGTTGCGTTCCATGACCTGGCGGACCAACGCTGCCCGGGCAAAGTTGATCCGGGACGGTGCGGCCGGGTCCTCGGGTGGACTTTTCAGTCCGTAGGCGTGGATGTTCATCACGTCGAAGTAGGCGGCTGCCCCGGCGTCGTACATCCGTTGAAGGTAGATGAGGTCGTCGAGATTGTCCTTGGTGGTCTCGAGCGTCGGCGCTAGCCCACCCGGGAGGACGGTCGCATTCGGGTCTGCCTCCCTGATCCGGGTGTAGGCGACCTTGAGCAGTGCCACGTAGCCTTCCGGGTCCACCGGACGAAATCCCCATTCCATCGCGGTGTTTTGTTCGTTCCAGATGATGTAATGGCTGACGCGCCCGCGGTAACGCCGGGCGAAGGCAGCAAGGAAATCGCCGTAGTCGACAATCCCTTTCTGGTCGATAAAGCGGTCGGTGGTCCCGGCCGGACGTGCCCAGGCCGGCACGTTGTCGATGCGCGCCACGAGGGTTAGCCCTTCGCTGGCAGCGGCGTCCACCACGAGGTCGACGTGCGCCCAGTCATACTGTCCCTTGGAGGTTTCGATGTAGGTCCAGGGGAAGTATTCGACGACCCAGTTCGCACCAAGTTCACGCACCATCTGCATCGTTCGTTGGATCTTCCACGGCTCGACCTCGTCGGTCAGCCGGGTATGCATTCCGAGAATCGGATGTTTCGCCTCGAGGTTGGTTCGGCCTGGTTGCCCGGAGGAAGCCGGAACCAGGCTGGAGGAGAGTAGGACGACCGCGAGGACAACCCCGAGCGTCGCCAGACCAAGATGCCGCATGACATCAGCGTAGTCGCCGGACGACTCAAGAACAAGCTAGCCGAACAGGAAGTACCCTGCCGCACCAGCCAAGGCGATCACCAGCACCGGGTTGACCCGTCCGGTCAGCATGAGCGCCCCGGCGGCCAAGGCCACGAGCGCGGTTCTGAGGTCGACGACTGCCGCCTGTCCGATCGTGTAGAGCCCGGCGACCATCAGTCCAAGCGCGACTGGCGCCAGGCCACGGGTCACCGCCGCTGCCCAAGGACTGGCCGAGCGCCGATACCACCACCCGCTGAAGGCGGCCGCCAGTGCAGCGGTTGGCGCAAAGAAACCGAGCGTGGCGATCACGATGCCCAGTCCGCCAGCAAGTTGATAGGAGACGTACATCTGCATCAGCATGTTGGGGCCGGGCGCAAGCTGGCCGATAGCATAGGCTTGAGCGAACTCGGCTTCGGTCATCCAGCCGTGGATTTCTACAAACTCGCGGTACATCTCGGGCAAGACGCCCGCCGCGCCGCCGATCGCCAGAAAGGCGAGTTTCAGGTAGACGAGGAAAAGCGTGAGCGGGTCGGTCATCGTGTCCCCGGCCGGTTCAACCAGATCGCCAGAGGAGCGACCGCCAGCACGACCGGTACCATTGGCAGCCGTCCAACGACGATCAGCAGAAAGACCGCCGCGCCGATCAGCAGGTTGAAGCGTGCTCCCTTCGCCCCCGGAGCGAGCCGGACCACCGTCATCCCGAGCAGGCCGACCGCTCCCGCGGAAATTGCCGTCATCACCCGTCCGGTCGCGGGAAGTTCTTGGAGCGCGGCGATTGCCGACGCCATCAGGATCAGCAGCACCGTGCCCGGCAACAAGACGGCGCCGGTGGCGAGGGCAGCGCCCAAAGGACCAAAGAAGCGTTGGCCGATAATCGCCACGAGGTTCACCATGTTTGGCCCCGGAAGCAGTTGGGCGAGGGTCATGTCCTGAAAGAATTGCTCACGGGTCAGCCAATGGTGTCGATCGACAAAATGGTGGTAGTAATGCGCTCCCATGCCGCCGCCAAACGAGGTGGCGGCGATCAGCAAGGCGCGGATGATGAATTGGTAGAGCGTGGGCCGCTCGGTCACACCGCGTTGGCGGCGTGCAACGCCGCGATCTCGTCGTCGCTCAATCCGGCAAGTTCCCGCAGCACGGCATCGGTGTCCTGACCGAGGTCCGGCGCCGGGCGGCTGACATCGGCTGGGGTCCGCGAGAGCTTGATCGGGCTGCCGCTGACCGGGATCTTTCCGGCCCGGGGATGCTCGATCTCGACGATCATGTGTCGCTCGAGCACCTGGGGATCCGCCGCCGCCTCGGCGATCGTGTTCAGAGGACCGCACGGTATCGCGAGTTCTTCGAAATCGATCAGCCATTCCGCGGTCGTCCGTTCGCGCAGCGCAGCGCTCACCAGCCGCTCAAGCTCGGAGTGGTGTTCGGTTCGCGACGCGTTGGTCTGAAAGCGGGGGTCGTCCATATAGTCGTAGAGGCCGACCTTGGCGCAAAAGAGCGCCCAGATGTTCTCGCCGCCGCCGGTAAGCGTCAGGACGACGTAGCCGTCGCGGGTCGGGAAGGCCTGAAATGGCGTCAGGATCGGATGACGGGTTCCGAGCGGCTTTGGCACCTCTCCCGCAACGAAGTAGCGGACCATCGCGTTTTCGAGGATCGCGATCTGGCTGTCGAGCATCGCGACGTCCAACAACTGTCCCTCGCCGCTCTTGTCGCGCTCGCGCAGGGCGGCCAGCACGCCGATAGCGGTGAACATCCCGGCAACAATATCCCCGACCGACGTGCCGACCCGCGCCGGTGGGCCGCCCTCCGGGCCGGTGATGCTCATCAGCCCGGAGATGCCCTGGACGATCACGTCCATCGCGGGGCGAGAACTGTACGGCCCGGTCTGACCGAAGCCGGAGGTGGCGGCGTAGACCAACCGTGGGTTGACCGCCCGGAGAGTCTGGTAGCCCAGGCCGAGCCGGTCCATCGTCCCCGGAACGAAATTCTCGGTCAGGACGTCCACGTGTTTCACCAGTTCGAGGAAGACGCGCCGCCCCTCGTCGTGCTTCAGGTTGAGCGTCATCGATCGTTTGCCGCGGTTGATCGAAAAGAAGTAAGACGAGACGTCGTCGACGAAAGGGCCATTCTCCCGAGCGATGTCGCCAGCGGGTGGCCGCTCAACCTTGATGACCTCTGCGCCTAGGTCAGCAAGAACCATCGTACCGTACGGGCCGCTGAGCGCCCAGGTCAGGTCGAGGACGCGGATTCCGGCGAGGGGTCCAGGCATGCCGATACTCCGAAACGGTTGCGGATAGGTGGAATGGTAGCGCGTAGCGCTCAGCCGATGAGCGCCAGACGGTAGGCGCGCTCGGCCTGACCGGCCCAGTGGTCCCAGGTATAGCCCCAACGCATCCGTGCGGCCGCCGCCACCCCGAGCCGCCGGGCCAGGTCCTCGTTCTCCAGCAGCCGCAGCACCGCGTGGGTGAGGGACGCGATATCCTCGGTCGGGGCGAGCAGACCGGTGACGTCAGGAACGACGTACTCGCGATGCTGGCCGACGTCAGAGGCGACAACCGGCAGTCCCGCCGCCAGCGAATCGACGACCTTCATCGCGCATTTAGCGCGGTTGATTGGCGTGTCACGCGCCGGAACAAGGAGCAGGCGGCTCGCCGCAAAAGCCGCCGGGAGGCCTTTTCGCGCAACTCGGCCGGGGAAACTCGTCCGAGCGGCGAGCGCCGACGGAAGCGACGCCCGAAGCGTCGCGAGGCCCGGCCCATCGCCCACCAGAACCCAACGAAACGCTTGGCCGGCTTCTGCCAGTGGCGCAAGCGCTGCGGCTGCCAGATCGAGGTCGTTGGCGGGCGGGACGTGGCCGAGGTAGAGGACGATCGGATCGTCGCCCGCACCGGCGCCCACGCGAAAGGCGGCCACCTCCTCCGCCGAGGCGGTCCGGCCCAGGTTGGAACGTTCGACGCAGTTCGGCAGGTAGTGAACCCGCTCCGAAGCGAACCCACGCCGCCGGGCGCGCTGGCCGAGGGTGCGACTGGCGACGGTGATTTGGCGAACCACGCGCGGGGTGAGGCGTTCTTGTAGGTCGATCGCTGCCGCAACCGCTGGTGGGTACGCGCCGGTGCTGGCAAAGCCGCCCCGCCCTTCCCAATCGTCCTGGTCGAGCACGATCGGAAACCGGGTCGAGAGCGCCAGGGCGGCGACGGCGGCCGGCCCGACCGGCTTGAAAAGGTGAACGACGTCCGGCGCAATCTCAGACGTACGGCCAACAAGATCTTTCACCCACCCGGCGAGCCCGCCAGCCGCCAACTCGTCGACCTGAACGCCCTCGTCCTCGAAACGGCTGCCGCGCTCGGCAGGGTTGTCGTAGGGCGGTACGAGCAGCCATACCTGATGACCACGCCGGACCAATGCTCGGCCCAACGGGAGCACGCGCTGAGACACCGTTCCCTTGGGCGAGAGGGCGAACGGCCCGAGCAGGACGAGCCGCACGGCTCAGCGAACACGCCGCGGCAGGACGGCGGTCAGGGGGTGGCGCTCTCGGCGCTCCGCTCGTCGGCGGCGATCAGCTTGACGAACTCGAACTGGCTGATCAGCCCGAGCAGCCGTCCCTCGGGGTCGACGACTGGAAGGGCGGTGATCTTCTCCTTGAACAGCGTGGTCGCGGCATCGGCAGCGTCGGAGCCCACTTCGACGGTCATCGCCGGGGCGCTCATCAACTCGCCTGCCGTCGAGGCCAGTACCTTGCGAAGCTCCTCGTCATACTCGCGGGTGCTTTCGAGGTAAATCACGCTATCGAGCAGTTTGATATAGCGTGGGAAGTGCAGATGGGCATTGCGGACGACGAGATCGGTCATCGTGACAACGCCCAGAACGCGGCTCGACTCATCGATTACCGGCACCGAGGTGCGTCGGCTTTCGTACATCTGCCGCGCCAACTCGGAGACGGCGGTATCGGGGCGCGCGGTCAAAACGTCGCGCTCCATCACTTCTTCGACATTCACGGTTTCATGGTGGGCCGGCGAAGAAATTCGGGAATGACGATCGCACCGAGCACCAGCACGACAAACGCGAGGATGCCAAGCGAGACGACGTCGGTCACCGGCGCCTCCTCTCCGGCGCGATTGTAACACGCCGCTCGCCCGCTCTTGGCTCCCGGTTTCCGACCTCGCGGGCCGCCGTCTCCACGCCTGCGGGTGATCCTGTCTCAACCCCGCCTTGGCACAACTCTCGAAAGCACTGGTCGTCGGTCAGAGGACCTCGGGACGTTTGGCTGGGTCGACAGCCTTTCCGGTCCAAATCATTAGCCGGCGAGCGCGACGCCCTGAACGTGCGGCAAGACCTCGTTGGTGAATTGCTCCAGCCGGCGGCGGCGCTCGGCGGACGATGTGAGGTACGAGCCCATGCCGAGCGACACCTGTCGGATACCGGCTTTCTCCAACTCACGCAGTTGGTCGACGATGTCCGAGGCGGCGCCAAACACCCCGCGCTGATAGATGATGTCCTCGACCGGGTCGTCGATCGCCGGCCAGACGCTGGGGAATCGGGGAAATCGCGGGTCGCCGACCGGAACGCCGTTGACCTTGAACGAGCCGTGATACTGGCCAACGTCGACCCGGATCTGCTCTTCCGCCTCCCGGAAGGTGTCGGCGATCGCGCCGACGCGCGTGATCGCCGCTCGGTCCAGCAAAGAGCGGACGGTCGGTTCATCCAGCCCGGCATCGCGGGCAGCCTGCTCGTAGGCGGCGAGTGTCTGGCGAAGTTCGGCGAGCGAGCGGTTGCCGAGCAACGGAGCGATCGCGTGCTGAGCCGCAAAGGCGATCGAGCGCGGTGAGGTGATCGGCATGTAGAACGCCCCGCCGACCTGGACCGGCGGCGGAAAGATCTGCACCTCGGGGAAGGTCCAGTACTTGCCCTCGAGCGAGAACGGCTCGCCGCGAAAAGCGTGCATCAGCACGTCGACCGCATCGTCGAACAAGTCAACCGCCTGATCCGGGGCCGGGCAGAGCGCCGCCACCTCGACCGGGGTGTGGCCGCGCCCAATCCCGAGGTCCACCCGGCCGTTGCTCAGCCGGTCGAGGAGCAACATCTCCTCGGCGATCCGGAGCGGATGATGAAAGGGCAGCAAGGCGACCGCGTAGCCGAGCCGGATCCGGCGAGTGATGGCCGCCAGGTGAGACAGGACAATGCTCGGAGAGGCGGTAGACGTCTCGTTGAAATGATGCTCGACCATCCAGATATTCAGGTACCCATGCTCGTCGGCGTAGCGCGCCTGCCAGATGAGGTCGTCGTAGGCTTCTTGCCAGGTCCCTCCCATTCGTTTCTGAAGGTGCGCTGCCAGACCTATTTGCATCATTCCCTCCGGATGCCGCGCGACGCGCGCAGTATACGAGGCGCCCGCCGACGCCGCGTGCGCTACACTGGTGGTGAAGTTGCTCGGGGGAGGGCACCATGGTCGACACACGCGCACGACGAATCGGCACGCTCGACGGCGCGGCCGAGGCAGACGACGCCAGCTATCTGGACTTCATCGAAGGAATTCGGACCTTTTCAACCGATCGGCTCGGCCCGGCGCTCGCCGAGCGTTACCAGGCGCTCGAAGCCGATTTCGAGGCGCGCACCGGCCGAAAGCCGACCTCGGTCGAGGAGATCCGGGCGGAACTCAAGGCCCTGCCGATCCTTCAGACCCACCAGCGGCTTTTCCGTTCCACCCAGGACATGCGAGCGGCGATGCTGCTTGAGACCTACGGCAAGCGCGAAGTCGAGTTGCTCGGCGAACTCGACGCCTTCGAAGGGCGCGGCCCCGGCCGCCTGATCCTCGACCCAACGCTCAAGTTGCCGGATTATTACACCGCCGTCTATTTCCACAACCAGCCGGGCGGCTATTTCAACCATCCGCTCGCGGGGTACATCTATCACTACGGCACCAAGCTGCTGTTTGGTGGCAAGAACGACGACGATTCGCTCCAGCGTGGGATGGTCAACAGCGTTCCACTGCCGGCCGATGGCCGGGTCAGCCGGGTGGTCGATCTTGCCTGCGCGGCCGGCCAGAGCACGACCGCCTGGAAACAGAGGCTTCCCCAGGCTGACGTCTGGGGCATTGATATCGCCGCCCCGATGCTGCGCTACGCCCACAAACGTGCCGTCGAAATGGACCTCGACATCACCTTCGCTCAGATGGCCGCCGAGAACCTGACACTACCGGACAACAGCGTCGACATCGTCCATTGCTTCATCCTGTTCCACGAGGTGCCGGTCGATGTTGGCGTCGAAGTGCTGCGCCAGGTCCACCGCGTCCTGCGGCCGGGTGGGTTGTTCTCGGTGATGGACGTCGGCCAGGCGCCGCAATGGACGCCGCTCGACGCCTATTTGCGCGAATTCATCATGACCGACAATGCCGAGCCGTACGAACGTGGCTGGGCGCACTGGGACTTTCCGGGTGCACTTCGCGAGGTCGGCTTCACCACCGGCAACGGTCCACTTTCCGAGATCGAGAACTTCCCCGGGAACAGTTCGGCACACCACAGCCGTTGGTTCGCCTACAAGCCGGGTTAGCGGCCAAACACCTCGATCATCGCTCGGTGGTTCTCCTCGTCCCCACCATGCAGGATGATCCGGTCGAGGATGCCCTCATACTGGGCCGCTTTGTGCCGAACTTCCTCGGGTGTTCCGACGAGGGCGATCGCGTCAATCATCTCGTCGGTCACCGCGTCGATCAGCGCTTCGAGGTCTCGTCGGCGGAGCGCGGCGTCGTAGATCGCCTCTTTCTCCTTTGTCCAGCCGACCGAATCCATCAGCACCGAGTAGCTTCGGACTTGCAGGTAGCCGCCAATCTCGCGGGCGGCGCGCCGGCGGGCGGTTCGGCGGTCGACGCCATTGCCGACGATATGGCAGATCCGCCAGCAGCTGAGGTCGAAATCGGCGCGGGTCCGGCCGGCGCGCTTGAGCCCGACCTCGAGGTTGGGCATCACCACCTTCTCGATGAAGCCGGGGTGCCAGTCCGGATGACCGGCCGACCCATCGGCCACCTCGCCCATCATCCGGATCATCGCCTCACGCACGCAGGCGATGTAGACGGGAATGCGTCGCCCGGCTGGCTCGTCGAGTGCCCGCCTCGCCCCGGGCGCATCGCCGGCAAGCTGATAGAAGCGGCCGTTGTAGGCGAACATGTGCGGGTGGTTCGCCCACAGCAGGCGCATGATCTCGATGACCTCTTTGAGGCGCGGGGCGCCGTGGTCGATCTCGATCCCATAGTCAAGTTGGCGGCGTGTCCCTCCGCCAAGGCAAAGCACAACCCGGCCGTCGGAAAGCTCGTCGAGCGTCATCGCGGCGGTGCCAGTGGCGATCGGAGTGCGGACGAAGGCGCGGCAGATCCCCGATCCGATCTGGATCTTGCTGGTCGCGAGGGCCATCGCCGTCATCTTGACGAAAGTGTCCGCCGGGCCGCGGTTGTCGTTGGTGACGACCAGTTCGAAGTTGGCATCCTCGGCCATCTTGGCGAACTGGCCGTGGTTCTTCAGCCCGACCCCGGCGATCGAAATGCCGTAGCGCATCTCTCTTCCCCTTCCTGCCGGCACAGGGTACCCGACGGCTGGGCAATCGTGTGCTCGGGTTAGGGCTCCGGCCAAGTGACGGCCGCCGTGGCCATTTCGCGCACCGGCAGGTCGGAGACGCTCCGGTCGAGCATCACCTCGGCGAAGCTGCGCGGCACGTCCTGATAGAGCAGGCGGACCGTGAGGCTGTGCAGCCCAGTGGACGGCAAAGAGTAGCGCGCCTCGCGGCGCTCGCGTGGGGCGATGCGGGTATCCTCGAGGACCCGATCCGTCGCCCAGAATCGATGGAGTGCGATTGGCCGGCCGGCGGCGTCCCCCAGCACCTTGCCAAATCGGATCGCCGCCGGATCGAGTACGCCAAAGCGATCGATCGCGCCGGATTGCCAAATGACCACCCCGGCGTCGTCCCGAGCGATCACTTCCAGCCAGACCTGGCGGAGGTCGTCTGACCCCGTTGGCAAGGAGTGACCCGCACCCTCGTTGGTGACGCCGACCACCGCGACGATCCCGTCCTGAACACGCTCGATCCGGACGTCGAGCAGGGCGGCCTTTTCCAGCAACGTCGTCGAATTGGCGACATCGGTAAGGGAACTGGGGGCACCGGGAACCCCGCCATGCCGGGCGACCGAACCGGCCAACCCGCTGTCGGTTGTCCGGCCCGCGGCTTCGGGGAAATGGCAACTCTGGCACGGTTTGCTCTCGGAGGCGTACGGACTGGCCAGCCACTCGTCGAAGGTCGGCTCGACCTTGCGACCATCCGGCAACGCGAGGTTGTGACATGCGCCGCAGAGCGCAGCTTGGTGGATCACCGGCCGGAGCATCGCATCCCGGTGGGCGGCTGGCGCGGCGCGCAGACCCAACTGCGCCAGCGGCTCACTCGGTAGGAGGCCCGCGGCATTGACGACGAGAAGCTGACCGTTGACTGGCTCCGCGTGGGCGGCCTGGTGGCAGATCGCACAGGTCACCCCTTCGGCGGCGCGCGGCGACATGGCGAGGGTCACGCCGGTATTGCGCTCCTGGTAGGCAGTCCCCCCGGCTGGAACCGCCGCCTTCGGGTCGATTTCTCCCTGCATGAGCCCAACCGGGTTATGGCAGGTGGCGCAATAGCCGACCGCCGCCGTGCCTTGCTCGCGGGCGAAAATCGCGGTCAATCCGAGATAGTAAGGGTCGGTGGCCGAATTGGCATGGGCGGAGACGCGCCATTGGGCGGCGATGTCAGAGTGGCAAGAAGCGCAATCAGCCGCCGCGGGCAACGATGCCCCGGCCAGGCTGGCGTGGGCGATCGGCAGAGGTTCAGCACGGCTCGGCTCGGTGAGCGCAACCCCGGCGGTGACGACCATCGCCACGAGGACTGCCGCCAACGCTCCCGGCAAGAGCCAGCGCGGTAGGACCGGCCAGCGACCCGCACTCAGGCCCCGTCGACGCAGTCGCCAGGCCGTATGGAACGCAAGATCGGTGGCAAGGACGGCGGTGGCGATGTCGTGCACCCAGCGCAGAGGCGCAACGTTCGTCCAAACCAGCAACGCGACGCCACTGCCGAACAGCGTCGCGACCGCCGCGAGCGCGACGTAGCCCCACTTGGCGTTCGGCTGGCTGGCGACCTTGTCACGCCGGAGCCACCAATGGAGCCGCAAAAAGAGTGCGACAACCGCCATCCCACCGATTGCGCTGGTCAGGTGGACGGCTAGGAGCGAGGCGGGCGCAAGACCCAGAAGCAGGCCGCTCAGCCCGGCCGTCCAGAAGACCAGCAGCGTTCCGGTCAGCAGCGGACCGAACGCCGGGCGGCGCGACTGGCCTGGTCTGTTCATCGGCGCGACCGTGCGACGAGCCATCGAGCGAAGATGGTAGCGGGCCGTTGGCCGCTAGATCCCCCCCTGGCCGGGTGCTCGCTCGTTCGCTCGGGCGCCGAAGGGATCACTCAACGCGGGTGTCGGGCGTGGTGGACGGCGCGGGCCACCAACGGCGTTGCGGGCGTCGTTCGCGGCGCGCCCACCGACTGCCTTCGCCGAGTCTCTCAATCCCTCGAAATAGTCGCAAAGGTCCTTTGCGCCGCCGTTCGGCCCGCCGGGACTTGGTCCGGGCGGTGGTGGCGTGGGCACGTGATCCTTGTGCCAATCGAGCCAGTCGAGGAAGCCGCCAACACCCAGTCCAAGGATCGCCCCGGCTGCACCGAGACCCGCCGCCCCCGCAGTGCCAAGCGCGGTTCCCCCCAAGAGCGCGCCGGGAACGATGCCGATACCGCCCGCGGGAGCACCTGCCGCCGCGCCAAAGAACCCGCCGACAAGCGAGCCGCCGATACCGCCGATCGCTGCACCCGCCGTCGCACCGCCGGCTCCCAACGTGCCGGCCCAGCCCTTCAATCCGAACGGGTCGGTCAGGACAATCGGGTTGTTGAGCGCATAGGCGTAGAGGTTTGGCCCTCCTGCCAGGCCGATCGGGTCGCGGCTGATGAAGCGGCCGGCGCTCGGGTCGTAGTAGCGGGCGCGTAGGTAATACAGTCCGCTCTCCTCGTCGAGTTCGCGGCCCGCCCAACGCAGCGGGTTCACCAGAGTGCCGGTAGTGGAGGTCTGAACACCCCAGGCATCGTAGGCGTAGGTCCTCACGACGGTTCCAGCGCTGTCGACGAGGCCGAGGACGCTCCCCAGTCGGTCGGCCAGGTAGTAGTAGGTCTGGCCGTTGCGCCACATGCTGGCTGGCCGGTCGAGCCCATCGTAGCTATAGCTGGCGATCACCGTGCCGCTCGCATCGACCTCCTGCATCAAGAGATCGCCCTGGTAGACGTAATACTGGGTGACCCCATCCGGGGTTCGCCGGCTGATCCGCCGCCCGCCATCGTCATAGCCATAAGCAGCGAACTGCCCGCCGGGGAGGTCGACCCGCGTCAGGCGGTCCTGAGTGTCCCAGCTTAAGGTGGTGGTCCCACCGCCATCTGTCCGGGTGGTCAGGTTGCCGGCGGCATCGTAGCCATAGGTCACACCGGCGCTCGAGGAAGTAAGCCGGCCGCCAGCGTCATAGGCTAAGGTCGTGCCGCCTGCTCCGGTGCGGTTGCCGACGGCATCGTATGCGTAGGCCGTCCCGCCTGCCGAGGCGAGCCGGTTGAGCGAATCGTAGGCGTAGGCGGTCGGCACGCCGTTGGTGGTTCTGCTGGTGAGGTTGCCATTGGCATCGTAGCCGTAGCTCTCCTCGATCAGCACCGCGCCGCCCGGCGCACGAATCGTCAGGCCGGTCAACTGGCCGGCAGCATCGTAGGCGTACGCATAGCTCGGAGCGCTGCCGGAAAGTGTCGTTCGGGAGGTGATCCGGTTGGCGGCGTCGTAGCCAAAGCCAAAGGTGTGGAAGGCATATCCAGCGGCAGTCGCCTCCATCTTGCGGCCAGCGGCGTCGTAGCGGTAACGCTCGAGTTGAGTGGTGTTGGTCACCGTCCTGATCGTGCTGCCAAGCATCCGGCCGCCGCTTGGGACGACCATCGCGGCGCTTGACGGCGTGTAGACGAGCGATCCAAAGAGGTTTGCGCCGCGCTCGATGGCGGGGTTGCTCGGGGTTGTTGGGCCGCCTGGCGCTCCCCAATAGTTGCCGGTCGCGACGCCGACGGCCGCCGCACCGGTGTTGATCCCAGCGTCCCGCACCAGAAAGTTGCTGTTGGTGACGGAAAGCGTCGCGCCGTTGCTCTGGATGCCGATCGTAGCGCCGTTGAAGGTGGAGTGGTCGACGATGACGGTCGCGCCGCCGTCGGCGGAAACGAGGGTTCCGTCGGCAGTCTGCATCGTGGCGTAGGCAAGTTCGAGCCGGCCACCGCTGCCCACTCCATAGGATGGATAAACCGGCGAATTGAGATAGGTGAAGCCGGGCCGCAGAACGCCAAAGTCGTCGAGTGGGTCGTAACCGATGGCGACCGGGAGGTCTTTGGTTCCGAGTGCCCGAAGGGTCCCGTTGATCGAGACACTACCCTTCGGGCAGCCTGAGCAAATCGTGTGGAGGATCTTCAACGCGGTGCCAGCGCGCATGGTGAGGGTACGGCTAGCCGGAACGACAAGCGCCGACGAGGCGATCAGGTAGGGCCCGAACGGATTGTCGTAGTCGAGGTCACCGGGCAAAGTCCCGACCAGCCTGAGTGTGCTGGCGACGTCGGCGCGATTTCGAGCCACTGTGAGCGGCATCGCTGGCCCGCCGTCGAAGGACGCCAGGGCGCCGGAACGGATGAAGGTATTGCCGGTGAGCGAGAGCGTCGCCGAGGCAGGCGTCGCATTGCCGGCGTAATAGGTGACACCGCCACCGTCGGTGAAGACGCTGGAATCGACGGTCACTTTGCTGTCTACCCCGCGAATGGCGCGATGGCGGTTCTGATCAAAACGCACGCGAGTCGCCGTGATTGTGCTGCCAAAGGCGCGGATCGCCGCATTGGTGTTCGTCGCAAGGTAGAAGACATCCTGGCCACCATAGCGGACGATCGCGTCGGTGAGGGTCACCACCGAGGCTGCGCCGGTGAAGACCCCAACCCAGTCCCCATCAGCCGGACGCGAGGCCGCGCCATCGCCATTGGTGTCGCCGCCGAGGGTGTCGTCGCGAAGGCTGGTGATGGCAACCGGCTTGGCGGCGGTGCCCTGGGCGATCAGGCTCGCTCCGTCCTCGACGATGATCCGGCCCTCACAGGCGACGTTCGAGCAACTGAGCATTTTGACGACGGCGCCGGGTTGGATCGTCAGCGTTACGCCGGGCTTGACGACGATCTGGCTGGTGATCCGATAGACGGTGTCACCGACCCAGACGGTGTTGCTGGTGAGGTCGCCGTTGACGGTCTGGACGGGCAGGGCGCCGGTTGTGGCAATCGGCGGGGTGGCGAGTGGCGGATTGGTCAAGATCTGGCCGTAGTCGTAATTCACGATGCTCGAAAGCGGCAACCCGGTGGCACGCTGGTTGATTTCGTCCGGCAGTCCGACCGTTCCTGGCAGGTAGCGGACGGTGGTCGAAAGCACACCGTCATCACGCCCGGTCACCTGGTCGAAGCGATCGTAGGCGTATCCGACGGTCGGCCCGCCCTCGACCTGCTTGCGGGCGAGGCGACTGGCAGCGTCGTACTGCATCGCGATCGTCCGGCCACGGGCGTCGATGATGGTCGTCGGGTTACCGATTGCGTCGTAGGCGATGGTATCGCTGCCGCCGTCCGGATAGGTCGATTTGGTGCGTCGGTCGAGCGCGTCGTACTGGTAGGTGGTCGCCCGGCCGGTCGGGTCGGCGTAGCGGGTCAGGTTGCCGTTTGGATCGTAGGTGAGCGTCGACCGCCCATTGAGCGCGTCGACCACCGCGGTCACCTGTCCGAGCGCGTCGTACTCCCAGGCGGTGCGGTTGCCGCGGGCATCGGTCAGCGTGGTGCGGTTGCCACGACTGTCATATTGATAGGACGTCTCGCGGCCGAGCGGGTCGGTCAGCTTGGTCAGCAGTCCCCGGCTGTCATAGTCCATCGTGGTGCGGTTGCCGAGTGGGTCGACGATGGCGGTGACCTGACCGCCGGTATTGGAACTCATCGTGTACTGCTGGCCGAGCACGTCGGTGACGCGAACAGGGTTGCCTTTGGCGTCGTACTCGACGCGGTTGTCGCTGCCATCGGCGCGCCGGACCCGGGTTGGCTGGTCGAACGCGCCATACTCGAAGACGGTCTCGTTCGCGCCCAGCACCCGGATCGGGTTGCCGGCCGCGTCGTAGAGCGTGGTCGTCCCGGTTCGGCCGTCGTTCTGCGGCAGCAGCGCGTCGTCATAGGTGACTGTCATCGAGAAGATGCCGTTGAAGGTCGAGACTGGGTTGAACTCATTGTCCATCGCGATGCGGCTCACCACACCGAGGTCGTTGGTGATCGTCGTCGTTGCGCCGACCTGACCAAGTTGGAGCGTCGTGCCGGTCGGCCAGACGCGTGAAACGAGACGGCCGCGGTCGTCGAGTTGATAGCTGGTGCGGCTGTTGCGCCGATCGGTGTGGCTGGTGATGCCGCCACGGGAGTCGTACTCGAAGCTTTCGCGCTGGCCGAGGACATCGACCGCTGCCGTCAATCTCCCTGCGGAATCATGCTCGAAGGTCGTGGTCCGGCCGGTGTTGTCGACGATCGACGTGAGCCAGCCAGTCCCGTCGTAGCTGTACTCGAAGCTGTTGTTGCTGGTGTCGATCACCCGCTTGATCCGGCTGGTTATCCCCCAGTTGCCGGGCGAGACGCTCTTGCCGTTCGGTTCGTACTGAACAAGTTGGAAGTTGCCATATCGGTCGGCGATCTTGGTGAGACGTCCGTCGGCGTTGAAGTCGGTCATCGAGCCGTCGCGGAAGGTGCGCGTCCAAGTCCCGTCGGCGTTCTTGGCGAGGGCGCTGAACTCTCCGGCCTGGGCCAGGTAGCCGGTTGGTGTCAGCAGCCAGACGACCTCCCGGCTGTCGGCCTGGATGATCGAGACACTGCGACCACGGTCGATCAACAGAATGTCGTGCGGGCCGAACCATCCGAGCCCAAAGGGCGACAGGTCTGGCCGCTGAACGGTGACCGGATATTCGGCAACGTCGGTGAAGATCGACCAGCCGTTGCTGGTGCGATAGCCCCAGGAGGCGGTGAGATAGCCGATCGCCGCGCCGGGTGGCTGCGGCTCGCCCAGCGAGTTGGTCCCGTCCCAATCGACGGCGATCTCCGCGCCGTCGCCCCGCCAGGAGCGTCCGGCAATCGAGAACGACCATTGCCGCGACGTCGGACTGGTGCTGTTTGGCTCCTGCTCGGCGCTGGTGCGAATGGCGAACGAGTTGGCGAGGCTGGTGGACCGGTAGCGGGCGGTGATTTGGCTGGGCAGCCCACCGGCGCTCGGCAATCCCGGAGTGCCGACCATCAGGGATAGTTCGCCCGACATGACGTTGACGGTCGACCCGAGCGCCTGGTTGTTCGGGCAGCCCGGGCAGTTCGGGTTGTCCTTCGGGTCGGCGGGGCCGGGCTTGCGTGGGTTGTCCGGCCCACTGGGCTTGCTCGGGTCTTTCGGTGTGCCCGGTAGCCTGGGCGGCTTTGCGCCACTCTCCGGCGGGTAGGCGTGGCCATAGGTGCTGAAATGCGGCAGGGTCGCCCGCAGGCCTTTCTTGCCGTTGCCCTGATCGACCACCTCGGCGGGGACGGGCTCACCCCAGCGCGCCTCGGCTTCGATCCAGTAGTAGCAAAACAGGCCGTTGCTTGAGTTCGTGCCGATCGGGAGCGGGCCGTCGTAGTCGATGGTCCAAATCGCCGGCGCGCCAAAGGTCGTGCCGTCTGGCTCGAACAGGACGAAGCCGAGTGGAATCTGACCGCCGGGGAACGTATCGGGAAGCGCCTTGTAGTCTCCGATGGACTCGTCGGTCGGCAACACAGTCAGCCGCACTGCCTTGGTAGAATCGACGGCGCTGGTGGCGAAGCCGACGTTGGTGGTGGCGTCGCTATTGACCGCCGTTCCGCCGCCCGCGCCGATCGGATCGACCTTCTGATCGAGTGGAACCAGTTCGATCGGGTCAAGTTGCTGCGGCGAAAAGTTGTCGACCGTCACCTGGCGATTGGAAAAGCTGTAGCCGCTGGCAAAGAGCGACAGGGTGTACTCGCCGGCGGGTAACGGCAGGCTGTAGAAGCCGGCGTCATCGGTCGTCGTCTGGTGGCTGGTGTTGAGCGCCTTGACGGTGGCGTTGCGTAGCGGGGCTTTCGTCTTGAAATCGATGATCTGCCCGAGTATCCGGCCCCGGCTGTCTGTCAGCGGAGCGCGGATCGCGATCGTCGCTCGCCGGCCGCTCGTTTCCTCGGTCACGCGGACGTTGCTCGGGCTTGGCCAGGACCGTTGGATGCTGCCGCCGGCAGGGATGGCGATGCGCTCTTCGGATGCCGATGGTGCGCTGCGCGGGCCGTTCGCGCCGACCGTCGTGGCCGAGTTGGACGAGGAGACCGCGCCGCTCGGATTGGCGCCTTTGGCGGCAAACGGCAAGAAGGTCCAGGTCAGACCGGCAGGCTGGTGGGAGAGAACGATCCGCCGCTCGGAGCCAGTCTGGTTGACGATGGTGATCGCCGTGCCGACCGTCGTCTCGATCAACGACGAGGAGAAGCCGGTATCGGTGAAGATGAGGGTTGAGGGATTGGCGACGATCGCGTCGGCCTCAGAACGGAAGCGCTGCACCGGCATGCTCGGCGAAGCCGCGGCCGGCGGGATGCCGATCGGCGGGGTGCTGCCAATGACTATCACCACCGCAAGGAGCGTCAGCAACCCGCGGTTTCGAGGCCGACCATTCATCGAGATCCCTCTGCTCAACGTTGGATTTGACCGTGGGCTCGGGAGTGAGAAATCGGTGCGCACTCGACACCGCGCGTGCGTTGTGATAGGACGCTTCAATCAGAGTGGTTCACCCGTTTGGGGCAGGGGAGAGTAACGCTTCGAGTTTGACACGACAATGGTTGCGACGGCGCGGATTTGCCCCTGACTGCCGGGAGGTAGATCGCAGACGATCCCCGGTAGCTCAGCCGCCCGGCGCGACAACCACCTTGATGGGAGTGTCGACGTCGGCGCCGGCCTGGCCGTTACCAACCTGACCAGTTCCATTCTCACCCCAGGCGTAGGCGGTCTTTCCCTGTTCGTCGGCGACGGCATAGCTAGCGCTCCAACCCGCGGCGATGCCGGCGAGGTTCGCGAGCCCGGGGACCTTGACCGGGTAGTTCCAATTGCCGGTGCTGTTTGGAATGCCAAGCTGTCCGCTGAGGTCTCTGCCCCAGGCGTAAAGCGTTCCATCCTCGGCGACGGCGAGCGAATGGACCGACCCGGCGGCGACCGCTTTGAAGCGCGGGAGGTCCCCCTTCAGGTGGACCGGCACGTAGTTCACGTCGCGCCCGGAGGCGTGATTGCCGAGCTGGCCGTACTGATTCCAACCGAAGGTGATCAGGTTGTTGTTGAGATCGAGCACCACCGAATGCAGCCCACCGGCGGCGATGTCCTTGGCACGCTCGAGAACGCCCGTCCGCGAATGGATCAGAGCAACGGTGGGGCTGGGATGGTCCATGGTCGTGTAGTCGCCCAGTTGACCGAAGGCATTGTAGCCCCAACTCCAGACCAGTCCGCCGTCGACGAGGGCGAGGGCGTGGGTGCGCCCGGCGGCGAGCTTGGTGACGTTCTCGATCGACTGGACCGCTACCGGCGAGGTGCTGCCTTGATAGGTTCCGTTACCAAGTTGACCGTAGGCATTGTTGCCCCAGGCCCAGACGCCGTCCGAGTTCGCGGCCAGCGAGAACCGCTCGCCGGCCGCGATCGACGTGATAAACCGGGTCTGGCCGAAGCCGACGACGGCCGGCGTAGGCACGAAGCCGCCCTTGGAGCCGTTGCCAAGCTGGCCGTCGGTATTGCGGCCCCAACTCCAGACCCGCCCCTCGCTATCGAGCGCGAGGCTGAACTCTTTGCCGGCAGCGACGGCGATGATGTTGAGCAGTGGGGCCGGCAACAGCGTCGGCGAAAGCGAGGCGGTCGTCCCTCCGTTGCCCAACTGGCCGTAGGCATTTGCGCCCCAGGTATAGACCCGCCCGTCGCTGGTCACGCCGATGGTGTGGTCGGTGCCACCGGCCAACTGAATGAAGCCCGAGCAGCCAAGCTGTGGCCCGCCGCCCGTCGAAGTCGCTTCGAATTTCGCCTGGTGATCGAGCCTTGCGCCCTGATAGCCGTCCCAACTGTCGAGCCAGAGCAGTTCTTGATTGACGCCGACGGTGACGGTCGCCGGCCCGATGTTGCAGGCCTGGAGGCGGCCGGGGTTGCCTTTTGTTGCCTGAATCCGTCCGGCCGGGTCGACGATGACATTGGCGAGGTCGCCGAGGGTGAGATTGTTGATGGTGTGCTCGGGGTATTTCTGCCCCCACGACGCGTTGTCGGTGGGAAAGCCGATCCCAATCAAGCCGATATATTGGTTGAAGAACTCGGCGTACCAGCCAATGATGCCAAAGACGATCGTCACTAAGACGTCGTCGTCGAGAACCTTGGCAAAGGCCGGCTGGACCCCGATCGCGGCGAACAGAATCGAGCCAAACAGCGTGAGGATGTCGCGATAGGCGAGGGTATACGCGGGTCGGGTGGCGTCGATTGCGCCGCCCTTCCAACTGATCGGCGGCCCGCCGGCGACCAACGGATCGGTAGGCGGGGTGGCGTCGACCTTCCCAACGTAGTAGTAGAACTCCTTGACGTGCTTGCTCCAGTAGTACTCGATAGTGGACCAGACGGCGTTGATGATGTAGACGCCGAAGGCGTAGAGCAACCCAAAGGCGGGACCGGAAATCGCGGTCCCGGCGGCAAGGAAGAGCAGCGACACCCCGTTCTTGAACAGGACGTACTCGGGGCTGCCGAGTTTGTTCTGAATACGAGCGTACGCGCGCTGGTCGTCGAGGAGTTGCTGGGCGGTAGTGAAATTCTTCATCCGGGCCGCTGCCGCGGTCCTCGCCGAGGGCGGCCGATCGCCGAGGCGAGCGCGTACGGCGGCCACTTCGGCGGCGAAGGTCGACCGGCCCTGTTGAATTTCGGTCAGCATCCCCATCTCGGAGAGCAGCGAATCAGACTGGCCGCCAGGGTCCTTGAACTTGCCGTCACGAATGTTCTGCATGATGTTCTCGGAGAGGGCGCGGAAGAAGAGCGAGGCACGGTTCTCTTCGTCGCCAGGGCCGAGCGCGAGAACGGCGATATCGTCGAAGAGCGAGGCGTAACTCGCCCCGACCCGTTCAAGCTCGCCCGGCGCGGGAGTGGCCGCCAGCACCTGCAATGGCGGTAGGCTGCACGGGGCAACCTGCCCGTTGACGACGAGCGTGAGCGGGGCGCTGGTTCCCGCTGGAAGGGCGTTGCTCAGCGGCACAATCACCGAATATCCCGACCCATCGACGATGCTCGGCATCAGGATGTTGCCGGCGTAGAGCGCGAGGGTCTTTCCGCTGCCGGGGACAAACCCGGTCAGGCGCAGCCGCTTTCCGGGGGCGCCCGCCCCCGGCGTAAGCGCCATCGCCGCGCAGTCGATCGCCGGGGCGCTCGTGGCGAGCGTCACCGTCATCTCGCCGGGGGCGTCGGCGACGATCCAGGCAATCGCTGCGCCCTGGGCGACCGGCGATCCACCGGCGAGCGCCTCGGCGCGAACGAGGGTGCCGAGGCTGGCCGGCAAGTCTACCGAAACGATCGCCGAAGTGCCCTGGATCTTCGCCGGGACGGTCAGTTCGCCGGCCATCGTCTCGGCGGTGACACGCAGGCGCACCTCAGCCGCATTCGCCGGCACGCCCTCGACGATCACCCGCGTCCGGCCGGAGGGCGCGGTCTGCCCCGTCGGGGTCGGCGAAGGTGGGGGTGGCGGTGGCGGGGCATTCGGGTCGGGCGTGGGGGACACGCCATCGGTGTTGGCGAGCTTCGAGGCATAGGGGAGGTACTGGTTGTTGCCGCCCTGGACCGGCGGCCCATTCGGGATCGGCGTGCCGGTCGGGGTCGGCGTGGCGGCCCCAGGCGTTGGGGTCGCCGGGCCGGCGTCGCCAATCGTGACGGTCGCCGTGCTCGGGCTGCCGAGCGCCGCATACTGCGGGTCGGCCAGTTCGAGGGTGAACTCCTCGTCCAGTTCGGTCTGCCCGTCCCGGGTGATCTGGAGCGGGAACACCATACTGGTCAGCCCGGCGCTGATAATGGCGGTCATGTCGAAACTGGTGTAATCATTGCCGTCGGCGCTGCCGGGTACGGTGCGAATCCGGAACGGCGTGTCATAAGGCGACGCCGTCGAGAGATTGACCGTCACGTTGCCGCCGCCGCTCGATTCGGTGAAGCGGTAGCTGGCCTGGCCAAAGCTGAGCGACGGGGTGGCGATCGCTTGCGGTCCGCCTCCGCTGAATGTGAAGGTGTAGCCCCAGAGGCCGGCCCGGCCGTCGAACAGCAGGATGTCGAGCGGATCTCCCCGGATGTTTCTCGTCGCTCGGCCGATCTTGAAGACGACACCCGGCAGGTAGAAGGTGGCGTTGGTGGTGCTCACCGGTCCGGGGACGGAGCGATAGGTTCCCCAGTCGCCGAGCGGAAAGAACGATTTACCGCCGTCGATGGAGTAGTCAGTACGGGCGATCTGGTAGGAGAGCCCGCTCGCCTCGCGAATGGTGCTCAAGAGGATCGCCGGATTGGTTGGGAGCAGTCCCAGCAGCCGCCGGCCCGGCCCGAATCCACCGCTTTCGATCGTCGTCCAGGTGTCGCCCCCATCGTCGCTGACGTCGATCCCCTCGCGCGAGGCGCTCGCGTTCGTCGCCGGGCCGGAACTCTTGTAGATCCGTTCGGGGTCGTTCGGGTCGATCGCAAAGGAGTCGGCGTTGTCGCCGAGGCTGGTCCAGGTGTTGCCGCCGTCCTTCGAGCGCCAGAGCGTCAGGGTGCAGCCGCCGCAACTCCCACCGGTGACATAGAGGATTTGGAGGTTCTGCGGGTTGAACCAGAAGCCGGTTGGGCTGCCTGGTCCCGTGAGCGCGCTCCAGACACTTGATGCGCCGTTGTCGGTGGCGCGGTACAGCTTGCCACCGGCGGACGCAAAAAGCGTGCGCGGCGTCGTTGGAAGGACGCCAAGTATCGCCGCGTCCTGTGCCCCGATGCCGATGCCCGTGTTGCCCCAAGTCGCTCCGCCGTCGGTGGAGCGCAGGATGCCGCTCGCCAGGCGGCCCGCCGCACCTTCGCTCGTGCCGATCCAGGCGATAGCCGGGTTCTGCGGGTCGAAGGCGAGCGAATTGACCGCCAACCCCCGATTGAAGCCGCCACTGCCGTTTGGCCCGCCGAAGTGGGTCAACGAGTTGCTCCACGGCGCCCAGGTCGCGCCGCCGTCCGCGCTGCGCAGCACACTGAGCGCGGCCGATTCGCTATAGAGGGCGTTGTCTGGCCCAAGGATCGTCCAGCCGAACCCGTGGTTCGATAGCCCGCTATCCGCCTTCTGCCAGGTCGCGCCGTTGTCGAGCGAGCGCCAGACACCGCTGAGGTGTTCGAGAACCTCATTGGTGCCGCGGTGGGCGACGATGCGCGCGACAAAGACCTTCGCATTGTCGACGCTGTTGCCTGCCTCGACGAAGACGCCGCTGATCTGCTGGTAGGTATTGGTCGGGATCGGAGATGCGCCGATCGTCGGGATTTCGGTCCAGGTCGCGCCGGCGTCTTTCGAACGGAAGAGCCGGTCTTCGGTCTTCGGGTCGGCACCGTTGAAGCGCCCGCGCCCGATCACATAGAGGGTCTGATTGTCCTGGATGCTGCCGGCGACCGAGATCGCCCCGGTGATGCCGACATAGTCGAGCCGGTAGGCATTGCCGTTGTGACGCGGCAGGCCGGAATTGCGCGCCGCCCAGGTTGCGCCCGCGTCGAGTGAGCGATAAACCCCGAACGCTTCGGGTATGGCTCCGGAGACGGTGCGCGAAATGACGCTGGCAAACAGCGGATTGGGCGAGGCATCGGCGGACTTCGCCGGCCAGAGCCCGGTGGCAGCGGCGTACTGGGTATCGGCCCCGCTGACGCCAAGCCGGACGGCGATATCGGTCCAGGTCTGGCCGCCATCGATCGATCTTGCGAAGCACTTGTTCGGCGTCGCGGTCGGGAAGGAGCCGGTGTAACAGGCAGGGTAGCTGTAGTCGTCGATCGCGATGAGTTCACGGTGGGCGATCGAATAGAGCGTCGTGGCGTCGGTCGGGTCGGCGACGATTGTGCCGACCGTAGCATGCGGCGAAGACTTCGTCGCCCAGCTAAAGGCTCCGTCGGTGCTCTGGTAGATGATGTCGTCGCGCAGGCCATACAGTGTCGACCCTGAAACGGGCGACCAGACCACCTGCTGGAGCGTGCCCGGCAGTCCGACATTCGCCATGATCCAGACCTGGCCGCCGTCGGTCGTCAGGAGTTCATCGGCAAAGCGGCGCTGGGCGTTTGACGGGTCGATCTCGTAATAGCGGCTGAAACCGATCTGCTGAGTGTTGGTGTGGACCTGCCAGGTTGTGCCGAGGTCGGTCGAGGTGACCAGTCCATCCCCGGAGCGGTTGACGCCATCGGAGAACAGCGCGAACAGATTGGACGGGTTCTGGCGGTCGAAGCGCAAATTCTTGATCCGTCCGTCCATCGCGCCGCGTAGGGTCAGGGCGCCGTTGCCTGGCGGGGTCAGTTCGGCAAGTGGCTGCGGCGATATCGGTGGCAGCGGTCGCGCCGGCTGTCGGTCCGTGACGAAACGACCGGAGCGGGCGCCGGCCTGGGCCACCCCACGGCCGTGCGGCAAGACCGGGCTCACGGCGATCAGGGCGGCAAGGAGAACGGTCCAGCCGAACCAGTTCCTGCGACGCATCACGTCCTCCCATCCTGCCGGGCGCCCCGCGGTTCGTCTCGCGGCACACAAAGCAGGAAGGCGCATGGTGAAAGGACGCGCGCGACCTCACGCCTTGAGAGCCCCCCATTTTGGGGGAACTCCATAGTATTCCTTACGGGGTAGGTTGGGAATACGTCGGATCGGGGAGACGTCCGAGCAGGTCTATCGGAGATGAGACGGGCGTCCAGTTCACCCGGCGCGTCCGACCGGCTCGTTCCCGGCCAGCAGCGCCTCGAGGTCGGCCTTCGTTCGTGCGCCGGGGCGCTCGCCGGCGGCGGCCATCTTCTGGGCGAGCCGCCGGACCGCCGCGTTGAGAGGAGTGGGGACGCCGTGGACCATCCCGAGGAGGCAGATCTCGCCGTTGAGGAAATCGACCTCGAGGCGGTCGCGCCCCTTGGTCAGGCTTTGCCAGGTCGAACTGCCACCACGTCCGGCAACACCCGGGATGCTGCCCGGGACGAAATAGGAGCGCTGGCGCTCGCGCACCTCATCGTCGGCCGCCCAATCGATACCGGCAGAGCGCAAGACGGCGGTCGCCTCGGCGCGCATGGCCGCGCCGAACTCGCCGCCGCCGGGGGTGATGCCGCCGAGGATCGCGTCCAACCCGTTTGTCAGGTTGGTCAGCAGCTTGGCGTACTTCAGTCGCATCACGTCGGGAACAGGGCGCGAGACGAATCCGCTCGCCGAAAGATCCGCGGCGATCTGGCCGCTCAACGCGTCCACCCCGCTGGGAAAGCGGCCAAGATCGAGGACGCCGCTCACCGGCGTTCCGGGCGCGTCCACGATGCCGGGGTCGATGAAGGCCGATGGCAACAGCACGGTCAACCCATAAACCCGGCCGAAGCGCCGCGCCGCCATCCGTTCGTTGGCGACGCCGTTCTGGGCGCAGACGACCGGTACATCCCCCGCCGCGACTTCGAGGGCATCGAGGGCCTGCGATGTGTCATGGGCCTTCATTGTCAGCAGGACGACATCGTCGTCTCGAAAGGCGACCTCATTGGGTGAGGCGACCGCCGGCAGGTGCGCCCGGATCTCGCGTTCGGGGGTCCGCAAAAGCAAGCCGTCGCGCCGGATCGCCGCGAGGTGATCGCCGCGGGCGATCAGAATCGTCTCGCGCCCGGCATCGTGCAGCCGTGCGCCGATAGTGCCGCCGACCGCGCCAGCGCCGTAGATGATGTAACGCATCGCCGATCCTCCGGGACTGGATTGACGCGCCGCTGTGACCCAAGCGGCCGAGGCGTACAATCGCC
Organism: Dehalococcoidia bacterium; assembly: GCA_046328265.1. Taxonomy (GTDB): domain Bacteria; phylum Chloroflexota; class Dehalococcoidia; order SpSt-223; family SpSt-223; genus JANWZD01. The sequence continues at coordinate 25,092 of JAXLWW010000009.1, read as the reverse complement.
GCGCGGAGTGTACGCCATGCTGGCGGCCTGAGGAGGGACGATGAGCCGTTCGACGATCGTGTCCGCAATTCGGCTGCTGGTCGTGGGACTGGCGGTAGGGCCGCTTCTCCTTGGCGCCGCCGCGCTTACCCGAACGCCTGAACGGCCGGCCGAAGCGGCTCGTGCCGCTGGTCCCAACGCTCCTGTCGAGGCGGCGCAGCCTTCGATCACCTCGATTCTTGACGGCAACGGCTCGCTTGCTCTGCCGCCCGGGTTTTCCGGCTCGGTCAAGGTCGACGGGTATCGGCTGACCACCGCCGCCGACGGCACACCACGCTTCGTTCGCGAGGACGCTTCAGCACCGCCCGAGGACGGCGGACGCGACACCCTCTCGGCGGGCGGCGATGCCAACTGGGTGGATGGGCTGTTTCCACCCAGCGTGAGCGGCGAGGTGCGGGCGATCGCGGTGGTGACCACGACACCGGCGACAGACTGGGCGGTCTACCTCGGCGGCACGTTCCGATCCGCCTATGGAACGGTTGCCAATCGCATCGTCCGGTATAACCCGGGAACTGGGACCTTCGCCCCGCTGGGGATGGGGCTGAACGGCACCGTTTCGGCAGTCGTGGTGAGCGGTACCCAGGTCTACGTCGGCGGCGGATTCAACCGGCTATGCGCTGACCCGATGTGCAACGAGACCAGCCCGGCCAACGGCGTCAACCGGATCGCCCGCTACGACACGGTGAGCGGCGCCTGGTCTCCGGTCGGCAAGGGATTCAACGACGAGGTGCGGGCACTCCTTCTCTCTGGCGGCTCCATCTTTGCCGGTGGCAGGTTCAACGCGCTCTGTACAACCTCCGACTGCGCCGGAACGATATCCCCAGGCGTCAATGGGATTGCTCGATGGAACGGGACTGACTGGGTAGGCCTGAACTCTGGGCTGAACGGAGAAGTCAACGCCCTCGCCCCGACCTTTGGCGTGTCGATCATCGTTGGCGGGGATTTCAGTGAGCGTTGTACCGACGGGCTTTGCTCGTCGACCACCGGCGCATTCTGGAACGTCGCGACCTGGAACGGGACCACCTGGGCGGCGCTCGGCAATGGTATCAATGGGCCGGTGACGTCGATTGCCGCCATTGGTTTGATCGATTATGCGCTCGGTGGTGCATTCAACGGCGCGTGCGGCAACGTTTCCTGCTCGACGACGAGCGTCGCGTCTAACAATGTGATCAGCCTTACCCTGTTCGGACCGAGCTTTGGGGCGCTGGCGTTGGGGCTTGATTCGCGGGTCGATGCGCTCGCCTTCTACAACAATCAGTTGTATGCCGGTGGCACGTTCGACAACGCCTGCTCGAATGCCGCGTGCAGCACACTGGCAGCGACCGGCATGAACGGGATCGCGCGCTACACCGGCTCTGCCTGGGAGGCGCTCGCGCCCGGACCGGCGGACCTGGTCCGTGCGCTTGGTGTCGTGATCAACGGCGCGGGCGCAGGACTGCTGGTCGGCGGGGCGTTCCGCGAGTTCTGCGCCAATGCCGCGTGCAGTCCGCCCGGCGCACGACCGATTCAGTACCTGGCACGTTTCAACGGCACAACCTGGAACAGCACTGGCGGACTCGGCAACGCACCCAACGGCACGGTGAATGCCTTGGCCGTCGACGGCGACACGATCTACATTGGGGGGTCGTTCCGGTCTGCTGACACCCTCGAGGTCAATCATATTGCCCGCTACAACTACGTCGGCGGTGGTTGGTCGCGGGTAGGCTTCGGGTTCGAGGATTCGGTCAACGCCCTGGCAATCGTCGGCGGTGTCCTCTTTGCCGGCGGCGAGTTCGAATTCCGCTGTCTCGATGCAAACTGTCAGACCCAAGATGCTGGCGAAGGCCTCAACAGGATTGCGTACTTCGACCAGGCGGCAGGGTTCTGGAAGCCGCTGCAACTGGGGCTTGATGGGCGCGTCGACGCACTTTCTGCCGATGGCAATAGCCTGTTGGTCGGCGGGTTGTTCACCAGCCGATGTACGAACTCCACCTGCACATTGATTAGTTCTCAGCCGCTCAACCGGATCGCACGCTGGACGCCGGACACCGGCCTCTGGAGCCCGCTCGGGTTTGGCTTGGCCCCACTCGGGGTGCAGGACATCCTGGTCGGACCGGACGGCATCTACGCCGCGGGGTCGTTCACCCAGCGGTGCGATTCGCTCTTCTGTGCCACCTCGACGACCGGGTTCAACCGGGTGGCACGCTTTGACGGGACGACCTGGCAACGATTGGGTGATGGGTTCCCCAGCATCGTGAATGCGTTGGCAAGGGTGAACGGGTCGATCGTCGCCGGCGGGCTGTTTGTTGGTCGCTGTCTGGATCCCGCGTGCGCGGGGGTCTCGGCGGGCGATGGGATCGAACGTGTCGCTCGCTGGGATGGTGCGGCCTGGGGTCCTCTGGGAAACGGACTGGACCAACAGGTCTATGCGCTTCAGACCGTCAGCGGGGGGCTCTTTGCCGGTGGCCAGTTCTTGCGAATTTGCCCGGACGCCACCTGCTCGGCAACCGGCCAACTCACCAACCGGATCGCTCGTTGGGACCCTTCGATGAACGCCTGGCTACCGCTCGGGTCGGGAGCGAATGGCGCCGTCATCGCCCTTGACCAGGCGGGCGGCAACCTGTTTGCTGGCGGCTTCTTTACCGCCGTCGGAAATAAGTCCTCGCATGGCATCGCCCAGTTCCGCACCGTGACTGACGCCATGGTGAGCGGCGCCGGCGCGCCGCGTCCGGCGACCTTCCTTGCGCCGCTCACCTACACGGTGGCGATCTCGAACACCGGCCCCGGCACTGCCGCGGCTGTCGTCCTGACCTCCACGTTCAATGCCGGCGTTACCGTCGACGCGGTCACGCCCAGCCAGGGGACGTGCAGCGGTAGCGGTCCGGTGGTTTGTACGCTCGGCAACCTCGCTTCAGGCGGCTCGGCGTTCGTGACGATCCGGACTACCCCGGCACTGCTCGGAGCGGCAACGGGTACCTTTGTGGTCTCGACCACCTCGGTGGACCTGGTGACGGGCAACGACAGCGCGACCGCCGTCGTTCAGGTCGGGACGGCCACGCCGACCCCGACGGCGACCTTCCCGCCTGGCGTCCCGACCTTTACGCCGACGCCGACCGCGACCTTCCCGCCTGGCGTTCCGACCTTTACGCCAAGCCCCACCGCGACCCTCGCACCGGGTCAGACGATGCCCGGCTTTATTGGGCTCGGTCTGTACGGTGCGCCGCTTGATTGACGGCGGGCGGACAATGGGTGACTCAGCCAAGTCCGGATGATGACCTCATTGTCCTTGCCGGGGCGATCAGGCAGGTGAGGATCACGGTCCGATGGACCATCGCATTGATGCGCTGGGATGTCCTTCTTTCGGGCTAACGGTCGTCCCGTCCTGTCGAGAAGGCGGCGGTCGCTCCCTGGCAAGCTCCGGCTTGGTGTACTCTGAACCCGGCGGTGGCGATCGTGCGCTACGCTTGAAGGGGAAGGAGGCTGTTTGGACGAAGCAGAAATGGACCGGCGGGCGCAATGGGCCGAAGAGCGCATCCTCGGCGACGAGCGTCTGCGTGGCGACCTCACCGATGACCAGTTCGAACAGATCCTGCGCTGGGCGCTGCCGCTTGCCCGCCAGGCAGCCCAGGCCACCGCGTCGATCGAGGATTTCAGTGAAGCCGAGAGTGCCCTCGACGATGGGCTTCGCGACCTTCGTCGCGAGATACGCGAGGCCGTCCGACAAGCCGAGGAAGGCCTCGCCGCGGTAACCGAACCGCCAAGTACCGGCGAGCCCGAGCCATTAGCCCAACCCGATCCCGCTGAGATCGAACCGATTTCGGGCGGCAGTGTCAGCGGCGTTGAGGATCCCGAGGAACAGGCCGCCCATCCGGCGGGCTTTCTGGGCCTGCCTCCTATTGACTTGGCGCGCCGGCTAGCAAACGAACTCTTCGGCCAGGAGCCAGAGAGGAGCTAATGGGCCGACGCCTCGTTGCGTTTTCCATCGCTCTGGCTGTGCTGGCGCTTTGCCTGTGCGTCGCGCTGGCGGTGCTGTTGCCGCGGATCGCCGAGCGCAGTGGCGTCCCCGAGGGGCAGCCTACCGGCGGGTCGGATTGGTACGAGGTGTGGTTCACCACGCCAAGGTATCCTGACCGGGCCGAAGATCGGCAGGGCGGGATCGACGAGCACCTCGTCGCCTTTGTCGACGGTGCGCAGCGATCACTCGATGTGGCGATCTATGATTTCGATCTGCAGAACGTAGCGACCGCGCTCGCGCGCGCCAAGGGTCGCGGTGTGACGGTACGCCTGGTCACCGATACGGACACCGTGGAAAATGACGACCGGGCGATTCAGGGAGCCTTCGAGACCGTTCGGCGCGCCGGGATCCCGGTGGTCCCCGACAAACGTGGGGCGATCATGCACCACAAGTTCGTGGTGCGCGACGGCGAAGCCGTCTGGACCGGTTCCTACAATTTCACCACCAACGACACGTTCCGCCACAACAACAACGCGCTGGTGATCCAGTCTCCGCAGGTCGCCGCCAACTATGCTGGCGAGTTCGACCAGATGTTCGTGCGCGGCCGCTTTGGTCCGAATAAGACGCCTGGCGTCCCGAACCCGCGTGTGACCCTCGGCGGCGCGACGATCGATACCTTCTTTGCCCCACAGGACAAGATCGCAGCACGAGTGGTTGCGGCGATCCGCCAAGCGCGATCAAGCATCTACTTCATGGCCTTTCAGTTTACCAACGACGAGATCGGTCAGGCGATGATCGACCGCTCGCGCGATCGGGTGCAGGTCGCCGGGGTGTTCGAGCGCACCGGGTCCGAGACGCAGTTCTCGGAGTTCCGGAGGCTTCAGGAGGCCGGCATCGAGGTGTACCAGGACGGCAACCCGTACATCATGCATCACAAGGTGATCGTGATCGACGAACGGATCGTTCTGACCGGTTCTTACAATTTCACCGACAACGCCGAGCGCTCCAACGACGAGAACCTGCTGTTTATCGAAGACGCTGGCCTCGCTCGGAAATACATCGAAGAGTTCAATCGAGTCCGGGAAACCGCCAAGCGGCCACCGTCACGTCCGTAGAGCGCCTCACTCTGCCTCAAGGAGCAACCGTGCTAGTCCAGGACCTTGCAATTGCGACCGTAACCGTCTCTCGCGCGCGATTTGACGACGTCCTCCGCATCTACCAGGAGGTCTTCGGCTGGAGCGTACGTTGGGACGGCACGCTCGATTCAGCGCTCGCGGCGGCCTGGGGGGTGGATCCGCCAGGTCGGCGCGTGGTGATGATCGGCGCGGCTGGTGAGGATCGTGGCATCGTCCGCCTGATCGAAGGGGAGACGCCGCCGCCGCCGCCGCTATCAACCTACGGCTGGTCATCGCTCGAAATCACGGTGCGCGATTGCGACCGGATGGCGGAACTGCTGAGAGGGCGGCCGGAGTTCCGTATTAATGGTGAGCCGCACGACCTGAAGTTCAGCAACGACCCGCCGGGCCAGCGCGCGATGCAAGCGGTCGGACCGGCTGGTGAACAACTCTATCTCACCCAGATCCTCCGCCAGACGCCGGGGAGCGAGTTGGTGACGCCGCCGGCTGATGCAACGGTTGGGGCGGTCTTCATCGCGGTGCTTGCCGTGCCGGATTACGAGGCTGCCAAGGCGTTCTATGTCGACGTGCTTGGGTACAACGCCTACATAAACGGCACCGCCGCGTTGAGCGCGGCGGGAAGAGAGATGGGGCTCCCCGTCGGGACAATCTTCCAGATGGGAGCGTTGAGGCCGATGGGGGAGACCCGGATCGAACTCGACGGCTATCCGGCGGGCGCCGGCTCTGTTCGGACGCGACGGCCCGGCGAACTGCCGCCCGGTTTTTCTCTGGCGAGCCTCTCCGTCGTGGACCTCGACGAGGCGGTCGCGCGCTCCCATGTCCGGGGCTTTCGTGTGCTCGGACCGGCGGTGCCGATTGACGGGTCACCGTACGATGGCCGGCGCAGCGCGACCGTCGTCGGCGGCGCAGGCGAACTGGTCGAGTTGATTGGCGACTAGCGAACTATTGATGGCGTTCGAATTGAACAGACCTCTCTATCGTTGACGCCCGGATGGGCTGCAAGTAGACTGGTGGCGTTCTGGAGGATGGCTCCACGGAGTGAGAGAAGCTATCCTCGAGCAAACCCTTCCTGACCCTGAACCGATACTACCGAGCGGGAGTGAACACGATGGCCACTTTAGTTTCGGCACGTGACATCGACGATCTGGTCAAGGCGGAGGGACGGCGGATCAGCCTGCCCCCGGACGCCCGCCTAACCCCATCGGCGCAGGATCGACTGCGCGAGCTTGGCGTCGAGGTCGTGGGCGGACCAGCCAGGCCGCACGGCGCGAATGGCCACACCGCCGACCGGAATGGCTCGTCTCGCCCACCGATCACCGTCCAAGCGCGGCCTGCCGGTGACAAGGCGGCAGCGCCGGCTGGAACGTCGGTCGCCGAGCAACGTTCCCAGCGGGCAATGATGGACTTCGTGGCGGGCCTGAAGGGCTACTCCCATACCCGGGACCTCCAGCAGGTCTACGCACAGCGTGAGGCGGAATTCAAACGCGACCACGGCCGCCGTCCGGCGAATGCTGCCGAAGCGCTGGCGCTGATCAGCGACAAACTGGCCTTCCGCACCGACTACTTCCTCAACCGGGTCTCGCAAGATATGCTCTGGCGCTCCTGCGGCGAGATCATCAAGCCTCATGCCGAGGAGTTGAAGCAACGACTGGCCGCCGCCGAGCGAGAAGGTCCGGGTAAGCTCGAACTCAATCCGAACCTTCAGCTTCCGGTCTATTTCTCGGGGACCGAGTTCCACATGATGCCAGGCTCCTACTTCGACGAAGAGCTAGGTGGCTTCTTCTTCGAACTGGGCGGCAGCATCTATTTCTCGAACCGCTACGACGGCGCGCGGATGCAGCGGGCAATCGTCGACAGCACGCCAAGCGGCTTTACTCCGAGCCGGATCCTTGACATGGGCTGCTCGATCGGGACGAGCACGACGGTCTGGAAGCAACGCTTCCCGAGTGCCGAGGTGATTGGCATCGATCTCGGCGCACCAATGGTGCGCTATGCTCACCTCAAGGCGAACGAGCAGGGTCTCGACGTTACCTTTAGCCAGCGAAACGCCGAGCAGACCGGCTACCCGGACGCATCGTTTGACCTGGTGACGGCCTGCATCCTGACCCACGAGTTGCCGATCCCGGCGATCCGCAACGTGTTTCGTGAGGCATATCGGCTGCTCCGTCCGGGCGGCTACCTGCTCAACGGCGATATCAACCCGACGCGAATCCACCCAACGACCTACTCGTTTATCCGGGCTGATTGGGAAGTGGAGAACAACGGCGAGCCGTACATGAATGACGTGCTCAATGGCGACCTCGCCCAGATTGCCCGAGAGACGGGCTTCCGGGAGGTAAGCGAGCCGGGCACGATCCACCAGGCGACCGGCCAGACCTTCCCCTGGATCACGCTAGCGAGGAAATGATGCCCGAGCTGACCCTCCCTCCGTACACATCGAATGACAGCCCTGCCTATTTTGGCGACCCAATGCTGGATCGGTTCGCTGCCGCTCTGGTTGAAACGCTCGCCCGCGTCTGGGTGTTGCACGACCGAGTCCGCACGCTCGAACAGGTGCTGGCGAATCAGGGCGTGATTTCAAAAGACGCCTTGCTCGCCTATTCGCCGAGCGATGCAGAAACCGATGAGATCCGCACCGAACGCGATGCCTTCATCCGGGGAGTGTTGGAGCGCCTGGCGACGGGCTAGGACCAACGGACCGGTCGTCGGCTCTTGATGGCGGGGTCCTGCTTCGTGCGGGAGAGTTGCCGAACAACCCGGACCACGTCGTTCAAGACCGCGTCATCACCAGGTTGGTGGACCGCGGCGTTTCGAACGGCGTTACCGGATTTGGCCGTCGCGTCAACCGTCCGCGCCCTACGATCTCCAGATGAAGCATTCCGTTCTTGCCCGCTTCCTCGCCCTCGCTGGCTTCGCCCTGCTGATGGCCTGGGGGGCCTGGGCCGGCCCGCGGGCGCTGGTCGCGGGTGCTCGTACTGCGCTGCTCCTGCCGGATTTGCTGGTGTTTCAGCCGCTGCGCCCCTCGGTCGGTTGGACGCTCCCGCCGACCCGCCGGACACTGACCTGGGATGGTCCGGCTAACCCTGAACAGGGGGATCTCTACGTTCCTGCACTCTCACAGCGCGCCCCTGCCGTTGTCGTTCTGCTTGGGGTCTATCCCGCGCCGCTGGAGGACCCGAATGTCCGCCGGTTGGGCGACGGACTGGCACGAACCGGATTGGTCGCGCTCTTCCCAAACTCGCCGCGTCTGCAGGCGGGCCACATCACGCCCGAAGAGATCGACGCGATCGTCGGCGGCTTCGCGGCGCTGCAAGCCTTGCCGGAGGTCGATCCCGACCGCGTTGGGTTATTGGGGTTGTCGGTTGGCGGTGGCCTGGCGCTGGTGGCGGCAGGCGACGAGCGTCTGGCCGAGAAGGTGGCGTCCATCCAGACCGTTGGCGGCTATTTCGACGCGCGAGACCTGCTCCGCCAGATTGGTTCGCGAACCGCCCTCGAACCAGGGCGGCCGGCCTGGCAGCCAAGCGACCTCGCGCTCGTCGCCTATCGTCGCCAGTTGATCGATATGCTGCCGCTTGCCACCGATCGCGACGCGCTCGAAGCCGCCTATCTCTCCGCCGACCCAATCCCGGCCGACCCGGCACGGATGTCGCCCACCGGGAAGTTGGTCATGCGGCTGATCGAGGAAAGCGACCCAGAGGTCGTCGATCGGTTGTTCGACCAACTTCCGGCCGACGCACTCGCCCGCCTGCGGAGGCTCTCGCCACGTGAGTGGACCGGCGCGATTCGTGCGCCGGTCTTCATTCTCCACGATCGGGCCGACCCCTATGTGCCGGTCGGCGAGTCACGCCGGTTAGCTGAGGCGCTCGGCAATCGGGCACGGTTTCGCGAGTACCGATTGTTTGCCCACGTCGTACCGAGCGGAGAGGGTGATCTGTTGCGGTTGCCCGGCGAGATTGTCGGCTTAGCCAGTCAGATCAATGCCTGGTATCTCGAACTGGGCCGTTAGGGCGCCAAGGGCAAAAAGGCAACTGCTGGCGGAACCAGAGCGTTGACGTTCGGCAGCAGTCCCATCGATTGGAGGAAAAGCAACGTCAGGAGGGTCACCATGATACACAGTAGGACAAAAACGACTTGGGAAATGATGAACCCGCAACCGAAGCGAAATCCATCGCCGACCGAAACGCCCCGGCGGACAGGAATCACCGGGCGCGGAGCCACCGGGGTTGGAGTAGTCAAAACAGGATCCCACGGGGAAATGTTGCGGCCCGCAGTCTAGCAGCCACCCCGAACCCCGACAAGAATTGCCGCCGAATACGACGGATCTAGTTGCCGGTTGGCCCGAGCACGATCCCGAGATAGCCGCGCACCGCTCCGCGCCAGCAGGAGGACCGGTCGGCGGTGCGGGCGCAGGCCGAGCGCGAGTCGCCGAGGGAATCCAGCCGTGGGATAGCAGGCAACTGCCCGGCAGCACGAAGCGGCCGGTAGCCCTTGTCGAGCACGGTTTCCCAGGCGGGATAGTAGGCGGAGAGTAGGCCGTCGGTCTCGGCAATGGCAGCATCGACCAACGCTGGCCCATCGAGGCCCTTGAGCCGGTTCGCCTCGTACCAGTCGCGCATCAACGCGGCGGCGTAGAGATGAAGCGCCAACTCGCCCGGACCCTGGATTTCGGAGAGATAGCGCGGTGTATCGATCCGGAGGATATAGCGGACGCCGTCGCGCTCGACGGTTGGGCCCAACTTGACGGTTCGTCCCGGCGCATTCAGATTCAGCGCAACTTCAGTATTCCTGACTGGCTCGATCAGGACTTGGACGCCGCCGTCGCTGTCGGGCCGTTGCCAAGCCTCGGCGAGCGAGTTGACGGCATCGCGCAGGTCCAGGTTGTCGACGCTATTGGCAAAGCGGTGAGCCGCGTCGAGGTTGTCGGCCATCGTATCGGCGCGGTCGCGTGCAATCTCAGCAGCCGCGATATGGAGCATCGCGATCGGCTGGCGGGCTTCAGGGGTACAGCCGGCGGCTAGTAGGATGAGAATCAGTCCGGTGATCGCTCGCATGACGCCTTTCTGAGGGTGCGCTTTGGAGAGGATAGCGAGGAGCCAGGCAGGCGTCAATCCGCCTGGCGCGTGTTTTGGCCCGGCAATTCTTCCAGACGCCGAACCGCTCTCTGGGTGATGAGAGAAAGGCTGGCTGCTCCCCGGTGGTCGTGGAAACAGCCGCTGCGCCGCATTGCGCCGCGCGGCCCGTCTTGCCCAGGGATGGCATGACCGGAGGCTGACCAGCCGTCACCCCCCGAATAGCGAGTGACGGCCGACGCAAGAGCCTGGACGGCGCTAGTTGGCGAGCAACTTGTCGATCTGGGCAGAGAGCGTAGACTCGGGGACTTCACCTTCCTGGGTGAACTGGATCACGCCGTTCTTGTCGAGGAGGTAGAGCGTCGGGAAGCTGTTGACGCCGTAGAGCCGGCCGCCAACGAGATCCATATCATAGAAATGTTGGTACGGGGCATTGAAGCGGCTCTGGAAGCGTTCGATGTCCGCTACCGACGACGGAGACCGTTGGTCGAGGCCGTTCGGGCTCGCACTGACCGCCACGATCCGAATCTTGTCGCCGTACTTGGACTGGACTTGACGCAGGACCGCCGTTTCGGCCTGGCAATGCGGGCACCAGGTGGCGAAGAATTCAAGGAGCACCGGTTGTCCCTTGAGCGCTTCGAGCGATCCCTCCTGTCCGTCGAGGGTCCAGGTCAAGTTCGGCGCGGGCGTGCCGACCGGCAAACTCCCGCTGGCGCGCTGCTGTGGGCTGAGGCTTGGGCCGGTGATCTTGCCGACCGTGGTGCTGCCGCCACCGGACTGGTTGCTGAAGACGTTGTAGGCGATCAGCGCAACGATGGCGACCGCTGCCACGCCGACGGCGATCCAGCCCCAACTGAGTCCGCTCCGCGTCCGTCGGTTATAGGTGGTGCGCTTGCGACCGGTCGACTTTGCCGGTTTGGGTGGGGGGGAGGCTTGCGTGTTGACGGATGGTGGGGTCTGGACGGCGCCGGCCTGGGTGGGTTTCGCTGGTTGCGCCGGTCGGCTGCCCGACCGGGACTTCGATTTTGCCAAGTTTGACCTCCACCCAGGCTATCATCTACGGTCGGAATCTAAGCGCGGAAGTCATTCGATGGCAAATGTTTCGCCGGATATCGTCGCGCCGCGCGCCAACTGGGCGCTCTGGCTGCTCATTGCCTGTCGCCTCATTGTCGGCGCGTTGTTCGTGCTGGCCGGCATCACCAAGATCGTTGCGCCCGGGTCGTTCTCCGCCGCGCTGGTTGCCTACGGCATCCTGCCAATCAGCCTCGTCTACTGGGTCTCGCTCCTCTTCCCCTGGGTTGAGGTGACGATCGGTTCGCTCTTGATCATTGGACTGTTCACCCGCTTCGCCGCCTGGACGGCGATCGGACTGCTGTTGATGTTCTGCGTCTTGATTGCGCAGGCGCTGCTGCGCGGACTGTCTCTGGAGGATTGCGGCTGCTTTGGTGGGATCACCCAGGCCGTTCCAGCCCTGACTATTTTCTTAGGAAGCGCGACGCTTGGTTGGCACGACGTGGTCCGTGACCTGATCTACGTCGCCATCGCGCTGCCGGTCGCCCTTGCCGGGGTTACCCCATTGTCGATCGATGCCTGGCGCGATGCCCGTGTCGATGACGACGGTCTCTAGATCGCGACCGGCTGGGTGGGCAGCGGCGAGCTTTCGGCCAGCCACCGTAACACCAGACGTAGGTATTCCACTCTCAGGGTCTGATTGACCGGCCGCGAGGCGGCCGCCTGCAAATGATCGAGAAAGTAGCCGGTCCAGAAGGCGAGCACGCCAAACACATCTTCGCTGCTGACCGGCCCGGCGATTGCGTCGTAGCGCGCCTGAGCGGCGCTTGCTGGACCGCCCCCCTCCCGCTCGACCCCCATCGCCCAATAGACGCTGTCGTAAGCCGGCGAACCAAGGATCGCGTGGTCCCAATCGATGAAAATCGTCTCACCGTGGCGCAAGAACAGGTTGTCCGAGCGGACGTTGTTGTGGACAAGCACCTTACGGCCGGGACCCCACAGCGCGCGATAGGCCGCCTCGAGATATGGGACGGATTGCTCGAACCAACTCCACCACTCGGTGGTGCAGCCGTCGGGCAGGTCGCCACGGGTGCGCCGGCGCGCCGCGATCCGCTCGAAGTACGGTTGGGGGCTTTCACGCTCGTGCCAGTCGTGAGGGAGACCGGTCGGTGGCTCGGTCTGGTGGAGAATGGCGAGCGCCCGCGCCGACGAGTCGATCGCGTGCGGTGTCCACGGCGGAGGGACGGCGTTGCCGGTGAGGTCTTCCAGGAGCACACCACGCCAGCCGTCGGCCGAGACGTCGCCGAGAAACCCCGGTCGGATCTTCGGGGCGATCGTCGCATGCTCGTACATCCACACTTCGCGATCGACGAGGTCGGTCCAGCGAAAGGGCGGCGACGCGGACGCTTGGCCCGGGCCGCCGGTCTTGAGGATCGCGGTGCGGCGGTCGGTCAGATGCAATCGCAGCACCGGCCGGACCGAGAACGGCGCGGTTGAAAGCGCCGTCGTCTCCACCGGGGAACCAAGCTGGGCAGCAGCGGCATCGATGAGGGAGCGCGGAATGTCGGTCATGGAGCGCCTCCGGTAGGCATCGGTGGAAGGTCGAGCGCCTCGACCAGCCAGCGCAACGATGGTCCGAGATATTCTGCGCGTAAGCGTTGGTTGTCGGTCCAGACCCCACCCGTCTGCAAACGGTCGATGAAGTACGGTCCCCAGAACGCGATGACCCCGCGCACCGCGTCGTCGCCCGGGTCAGGTGCGTAGGCAAGATAGCGACGGTGGACCGCCATTGCCGGGATCCCCGTTTCACGCTCGATCCCGAGTGACCAATAGACACTATCGCGCGCCGGAGTGTCCCAGATCGCCTGACCCCAATCGAGCAGCACCGGCCGTCCGTCACGGATGAACATATTGTCCGAACGAACGTCATTGTGGTTGAAGGTGCGGCGGATTTCCTCGTTTTCAAGTTGGTCATAGGCGCGCTCGGCGACCGGCAGGATCTGCTTGAGCCACTCCCACCAGTCCGCCGAGAGCAGTTCTGGAGGCAAGTGGCCGGCTTGGCGGCCCCGCTGACGAATGCGTTCCCAGAAACTTTGGCGGCCGATTCGGCCGATCAGGTCAGGCGGCATCCGGTCCGGCTTGGGGATCTGGTGGATCCCAGCCAATGCCTCGGCAACCGCATCCAGATCCTCGTCGCGCCAGGGAGGCACCCGCCGCGCTGCCGAGAGATCTTCCATCAACAACCCGAGCCAGCCGTCCGCCTCGACGTCTCCAAAGGTGCCCGGTCGCCAGGGCGCGGCCTGTGGCACGTGGCGATAGACCCAGATTTCGCGGTCAAATAACTCGGTCCAGGTCCGCCCAGGAGCGCCGTCGACCGGTTCGGGCGCTGCTGCTTTGAGGACAATCTGCCGGCCGTCTTGGAGGGTCAGCCGGCAGTTCGACTGAATGGTGAAGCCACCGTGAAGCGCCTCGATCGTTACAACGGACGACCCGAGCGTTTCCTCTACCCGTGCCAGCAGACCAGGCGGCAGCGCGGGCATCTCAAGCCGTCACAAGTTGATCGGCGAGCACGGCATCGAGGATCGCGACTGCCTCGTCGACCTCGGCCTCGGTGATCACCAATGGCGGCATCAACCGGATCGCCGATGGCATCACCGCATTGAGCAAAAGCCCGCGCTCGAGCGCAGCGCGAGACACGATGTCGCTCATCTCGCTGCCGAACTGAACCGCCAACAACAGCCCTTCGCCGCGCACCTCGTCGATGACGGGAAAGCGCTCGGCAAGTTGGCGAAGCTTCGCCGCGAAATACTTGCCGACCCGGCCGGCGCGCTCGCACAGGTGTTCCTCGGCCATCACGTCGAGCGTGGCGACGCCGGCAGCGCAGACCACCGGGTTTCCACCAAACGTCGATCCGTGATCGCCAGGCTGGAAGGCGTGCGCCACTTCCTCACGAGCGAGAAAGGCGCCAATTGGCAGACCGCCGGCGAGCGCTTTGCCGAGTGTCAGAATGTCCGGCCGGACCCCGTAGCGCTCGAAGGCGAACATCGACCCGGTGCGGCCGATCCCCGTCTGGATCTCGTCGAGGATCAGCAGCAACCCCTGCTGGTCGCAAAGCGCCCGCACCGCCTGGAGGTAGTCTGGGGTTGCCGCCCAGACCCCGCCCTCGCCCTGGACCGGTTCGAGCATAATTGCAGCGGTTCTGTCCGAGACCGCCGTGCGCAAGGCGTCGATGTCGTTATAGGCAACCTGTTTGAAGCCTTCGGGAAGCGGGCGAAACGGCTCCTGGTAGGCCGGCTTGCCGGTGGCGGCGACCATCGCCAACGTCCGGCCGTGAAAGGAGCGCCAGGCCGTGATCACTTCGTAGGCGCCGCCGCGGTGTGCGCCGCCCCACCGGCGTGCCAGCTTGACCGCGCCTTCGTTTGCTTCCGCGCCGCTGTTCTGAAAGAAGACACGCTCCAAGCCGGCGAGAGCGGTGATCCGTTCGGCCAACTCCAATTGCGGTACCGAATAGAACTGGTTCGACACCATCATCAACTCGGCGGCCTGGCGCTGGATCGCCGCGACGACTTTCGGGTGACAGTGACCGACGTTGTTGACCGCCCAGCCGCCGACGAGATCGAGGTAGCGCCGGCCCTGCTCGTCCCAAACCTCGCTGCCCCGGCCACGAACGAGCGTCACCGGCATGCGGCGATGGAGCGGCATATAGCGCTGCTGCTCGACGGCGGGCCAGTTTCGCTCGGACATGGTTTCCTCCTGCGGGTGATGAAAAGACGAGACGTCCGCTCTGGGGCGGACGTCAACGAGATCAGTATACACGAGATACGACGAGGCCTATTCCTCCTTTGCGAGGTCATTGACCAACCCGTCGGAGCACAGGCGGCAACTAGCGCGGTGTCGATTTTTCGGTGGGTTGTCCAGCAATCTCGTTCGGTTTCGCGGACCATGGGCCCTTGCTCCGTCGACCAGGTCTGCAGACAGATCGCCAGTCGCAGTAGCGACACGCTCGTAACGGCGGGGCGGGAGACGCGCTCCCGTCCAGAAGGGCGGCTCCCTCAGCCGGACGGGGGGAGGCTGGCCGGGCGAGGCGGCCCGTCATGCTAAGATGCCGATGAACAACGGCGCGACAAGGGGGCGAGCGATGGCAGGTATGGGCGACGTAGCACGACTGCGAGACCTGATGCGAGAGGTCGCCGAAGCGTTGGAAATTGATGCGCCGACCGACGAGGATGACGAGTTCTCGATCAACTACCCCTTTGAGGATGGCCGCAGCAAGTCCGTTTCGGCATTCGTCGAGGACGACGAGGGTGACCCGTGGGTCATGATCTTCAGCGTGTTTGGCAGCCTGGAGGACCTCGATCCAGTCGATTTGCTCGCTCGTAACTTCAGCCCGGGGTATACGTTCATCGGCGCGGACGAAGGCGACGCGATGGTGATGGCGTCCTACCCACTCGACGACATCGACGCCGAGAGTCTCGAAGCGCTCGTCGGCGATGTGGCCTCCTGGGCGGAAGCACTGCGCGAAGAGTTTGCCGGCGAGGGCGAGTAGCCGGTGGGGGCCTCCCCCTGGAACCGACTTGAACGCACGGTGGTGCATCAGAACCCCTTCCGGCGCTTCCTCGTCGATCGCGTCCGTATTCAGAGCGGCAGCGAGATTAGCTACAGTTGGGTGGACGCCGCCCCGGCGGCATTCGTCGTTCCTCTCACCGCAGACGGCCGAGTGATCCTGCTTCGCCAGTACCGGTATCCGATCGATCGGTGGGTCTGGGAGGTTCCGGCGGGGCGGATTGAAGGCGAAACCGTAGAAGAGACCGCCCGGCGCGAGTTGCTCGAGGAAGTCGGCGGACTGGCGGCTCGGCTGACCCCGCTTGGGAGTTTCTTCAGCGCCGCGGCGCACTTGCGGCTGGAGTGTCACGCTTTCCTCGCCAGCGGCGTTGAGTTGGCTCATCCCGCGGAGCGCGAGGCGACCGAGTTGATGGAAGTCCGGGACCTTTCGGCCAACGAGGCGTTCGCGCTCGCCCGCCAGGGCGGTGATGTCGAGGCGCAGAGTGCATTGGCCTTGCTGATGGCCGAGCCGGTCATCCGCGAGCAACTTCGGTGAGTGTCTTTGCCCCGCCAAACCACCTCGCAGATGCGCCACGCTTCTCGGCGCTCGCCACCGTCCTGCGACGCCACGGTCCGAACCGGGTCGGCACGCCCGAAGAGGTTGTTGCCCGTGCCCAGCGTGCCGAGCGCGATCAGTTCGACGTCGTCTGCCTCTCCGACCTTGGGATGGCCGAAGCTTTTCCGGCTATCACCCTCGCCGCGTTGCAAACCAAGCAAATCGCGATTAGCACGCGGGTGATCGGGGTCTTTAGTCACTCGCCGGTCCTGTTTGCCTCAGGAGCATCTTGGGTGAATCAGATCAGCGGCGGGCGGTTTTCGCTTGCCCTCGGCGCGAGCCTCCGCTCGATCGTCGAAGAGATCCACGGTGGCCGATATGGCAGGCCGATCGGCCGAATGACCGACACGCTCAAGTTGTACCGGGCGCTTTTTGGTGAGGAGGTTCCCGGTGTCCGACAGAACGGCGACGGGACGCTCGCCTACGAAGGAGAGACGTTGAGCGTCGAGCGGGCGGTGCTCGATCTCCCCGGCGAGCGTCCGCCGATTATCGTCGCCGCCAGCGCCCCTCGGATGCTCCAAGTGGCGGGCGCCTGGGCGGACGGCGCGATCGTCGAGTACACCTCGCCGGGCTACCTGAGGTGGGCCTGGGAGCAGATCGAACTCGGGGCGCGCCGCACCGGACGTTCGCTGGCCAATTTCGACCTCTGCGCCGAGACGACCTTTCACAGCGAGGTAGACGACCCGGCACTCGTTGCTCGCCAGGAAAGCTGGATGGCGGCCTTGGTGAACCATTGCGTGATGACCCAGTTCGACTATCTGTGGGAACCGGCGGGGCTGATCGAAACGGCCCGAGCGGTACGCGCTGCCGTCGAGTGCGGCGACCGTGGCGAGGCGGATCGGATCGCCCTTGCCGAGATAGTTCCGCAGATCGCCGTCTCCGGCCCGCGCGATCAGGCCCCAGCCGTCTTCCACCGTTGGTTCCTCGAGAGGCGGGCGCTTGGAGTGACGACCTTTGCCGTGCCACTGGAACTTGGCGACTTTGTTGGCGTGACGGTCGAGCAGGCGAAATCGTGGGTTGTGGGGGCATAGCGTGACTGACCCTCGCTTTGTCCTCATGGCGACTCCAATGCCAACGCCACGGTCGCCGACCGATATCGCCAGCGTGTTGGCGCGCGCCGAGCAAGCCGAGCGGGACGGCTGGGACTTGGTATCGGTCGCCGATTGGGCGGTCTCGGACCCGTTTCCGTTGCTTACTCTGCTGGCCCAACGCACCGAGAGGGTCGGGTTGATCACACGCGTGATCGCCAACGCCACTCGCAGCCCGCTTCTGCTGGCGTCGGCGTCGGTCTGGGTGGACACGGTCTCGGGCGGGCGGTTCACTTTGGGCCTCGGCGCGAGCATCCCCAATATCGTCCAAGGCCGCCACGGCTTCCCCTTCATCCAGCCCGGCGCGAGGATGATTGACAGCCTGACGATCATCCGAGCGCTGCTCGGCGACGAGATGCCGAATGTCACCCGGAACCCGGACGGTACCCTGCGGTACCACGGCCGGTCGATCCAGGTCGACCGGGCGGCGATCGATCTCAAGCCCCGGCGGCGGCTGCCGATCGTGATCGCGGCTGCCGGGCCGCGAATGCTTCAGATTGCCGGGATGCTGGCCGACGGAGTGATCCTCGAACTGACGACGCCGGGGTTTGTCCGCTGGTGCATCGAGCATATTGAGCGTGGAGCGGCTCGTGCCGGGAGGACGCTCGACGGTTTCGAGATCATCACCCAGCCGACCATCCTGTTCGATCCGACGACACCGTCGCTCCAAGCGCGCTGGGACGCAGCGGTGACCTTCTACGTCAACCATTGCGTGTACCCAGAGTTCGACAGGCTCTGGGAAGCGTCAGGGCTGCGCGAGGAGGCGTTGGCGGTGCGCGAGGCGGCCCGGGCCGGCGACCGGGTGCGCGCTGAGCGCCTTGTCGTCGACACGATCTTTCCGGTGATTGTGGTCTTCGGTGGCCAGCGCGACACCGTGTCTGCCCTCTGGAGTTGGCTTGATCAGCATTTGGCAGCGGGAGTGACGGTCGTCGGACTCCCGGCGGACACCCCGGAAACCGTTGGTGTCACGGTCGGCGATGTGAAAGACCGGCTGGCGGCGGTGCGCTAAGCGCCGGCCCCGTTGAGGGCGACCCGAGCGATTTCCTCTCGTGTCGGGAAGATGACCCCCTCCTTGGCGCGGGCGTAGTCGAGGAACCAGGCCAGAGGCCGCACCCGAAACGGAACGCCGCTGACGTGCGGGTGCAGGCCGACATTCATTAGCTTGCCCGACCCGGTTGCCTGCGCCTCTTCGAGGAGGACGTCGAGTTGATCTCGCAGCAGGTCCTGCCATTCGGTGCTGGTGAAATTCCGCCGGAAGAAGGCCAGGTAGTCATTCACTTCGAACGAGTACGGAATGGCGACCAACTTGCGGCCATTGACGTCGAGCAAATACGGCTCGTCGTCGTTCAAGTAGTCCGAGTGCCAGAGATAGCCGAGGTCAGCAAGGATCTTGACGGTGTTTGACGTGAATCGCGCCGACGGTGACAGCCAGCCGAGAGGCGGTGTGCCGACGGACTGGTCGAAGGCGGCCGAGACGTCGGAGATAAAGCGCCGCTCCGCCGCTTCGTCATTGGCAAACTCGATCAACGAGGTGCCTTGCTCCCAGCCATGAGCATTGAACTCCCAACCTCGCTCGAGCGCCGCCTCGAACAGTTCCGGATAGCGTATCGGCACCTGGGCGCTGAGTGTCGCGGAGACGCGCACACCAAAGGCGTCGAAGAGATCGAGCAGTCTCCAGAAGCCAACGCGGTGACCATACTCGCGCCAGGTGTAGTTCGGCCAATCGGGCAGGTTCGCCGGCAAAGGATCAGGCAGGATACCGGGGCCGCCGCCGTACTTCGTCTCGGACGACGGCTTGACCAGATCCCAGGCTTCCAAGTTGACGGTGAAGACAATCGCGACGTTCGCCCCAGCCGGCCAGAGGAAAGGCGGCCGGTTCCCGACCGCTGAATACGGATAATGCGGCTCCACGATCAGCCAGCCCGGCAGACTGCCACGAAAAAGCGGCTGCTCTCATTGGCAGGGCCGGCGACGGCCGCGGCTCGGTCGGCCAAGTCAAGCCTACCCGGCGAATCGCCAACATAGGCGGTGGTGTGAGTGAGGAGCGCCCGGGTCGTCGAAGACTGACCATACAACCGCTCAACCAAGAAGCGGTCGGCGAGCAAGTCGTGCAACTCCCAGAGGTTGAGGGCCGGGTCGTCGCTGGGAAACTGCTCGGGCAGCACGCCGCTGGGCCGCCATGCCGCATTTGCCACTGCCAGGAGCAGGTGGCCGAGCGGTCGGAGCACCAGCCGGGCCGCGTCCAGAAAGTTCGGCCAGTCAGTCACCCGGTCGAGCCGGTGGAAGGCAGTAATGAGTCCGAACGATTGTGGCGCAAGCGGCCGGACCGAGGGGCCACCAACGGCAAAGCGCAGGTTCTGTCGGCGGTAGCGCCGGGTTGCTCGCTGAACGAGGGAGGGAACCGGGTCCAGCCCAACCACTCGCGCGGCAGGGCCGGCCAGTCGTGCGGCGCCGGCGCCGTCGCCACATCCGAGATCGAGGACGTCGTGGCCAGCTGCGTAGCGGACGGCGAACCGGTAGCGGGCTGCCAGTTCACGATGCAGCCCGCTCACGATCGGTGTCTGTGGCTCGAGGCGACGCGGCCGCCGACGGCTCATTCGGCCCCTTTCGGACGGTGGGCTGCTTGAAGCAGGATCGCGATCACCATCAATCCTCCAACCGGATGAGTGATCAGGAAGTGCGCGGGTGCGGTGGTGAATCGATCGAGCCAACGCCGGATCCCCAACGCCACACCGCACTGCGCGAGCCCGATTACGCCGCACATCGTCCACGGAATCGAACCCGGGTTCAAGAACAAACCGAGCAATCCGAGAAGCAGCCAACCAAACGGAAGGACATTCACCGCCAGCACCACCAACGCCGCCAACTGCAGGAACCCCGGGTGATTGCCGACGACGGTACCAAGAGCCTTCGCCCAACGCGCTCGCAACGCCTGGTTGGTCAGACCGTGCCTTACCAGGAAGAGCGGCCGCCCGCTGCCGACGACAATTCGTCGCCCCGACGCCTTGACCAGTCGAGCAAGTTCGTTCCACGGGGAGTCGCGTTCGGCAACCGGCTTGAGGCCGCCGACGGCGCTCCAGGCGCTCCGCTTGATCAACAGACACTCCTCGAAGGCCACGGCGACATTCTGCCGAGCGGGATCGTTCACCGCGGCAAGCGGGCTGACCGTCGCTAGGGCTTGAAACAGCACCGGAAGGACGATCCGCTCGGCGGTCGTCGTCGTCTCTTGCCGGCCAAACAGACTGACGAGATCGGCCTGTCGCTCACGGGCGAAAGCCGTCAACCCGGCGATCGCCCGCTCATCCCAATCGATGTCACCTCTGGTAATCAGGAGCCAGTCGGCCGTCGCGCCGCGGGCGGCCTCGGCGATTGCCCAGGCGCGCGCCGTCCAACCCGGTGGAGGGCTCGCAGCGTCTTCGACGACCGTCACCGACCCCTTGCCAAGTTGTTTGGCCAACGCCTCGGCATCGCCACCGATGACGATCGCCGCGACAGACGGACGTGTGCGTGGATTCGGAGCCGGCGCCGCCTCAGGGATGGCTTGGACCGAACGTACGGCACGAATCGGTGCAGGCTGCTACCAGAACCGAGAGCAGCCCCAGCAAGCCCGCGACGATCGCGTCGAGCGGTGTCATCAGGCGGGCGTGCTCAGGACCTCGGCGGATCGCGCCGACGTTGCGCTGAGCGTGGCGCTCCTGACGCGCACGGGCTAGCGCGACCGTGCAAGCGATTCTGACCGACTCGTCGAGTGGGTCGAGGGTCACCTCGCCATCCCGGCGCGACAAGGCGAGCCGCAGCAACTCGTCGGCGAGCTTTGGGTTCTTGGGAAGCAACGACCCATGGAGATAGGTGCCAAAGGCGTTGCGATGGCGGGCGCCTTCGGTGGCGTCCTGCCCATTGCTGCGCCGTAGCCGGCGACGATCGTGGCCGAGTGCGCGCTGGGCCGAGGTAGGTGCGACCACCGTGATTTTCAAAGCCGACCAGGAGATAGCCCTGCCAATCGATGGCGATGTTGCCGACGCAACGCTCGACCGAAGCGCCGGGATGCTCGGTCACCAGATCGAAGATGCCTACGCCGGGGATCTCGACCAGCCGGCCGGACGATACCGGCGCCAAACAACTGATAACTCCCACAGACCGCGAGCGCCGGCATACCATCCTCGATTGCCTGTCGAATCGCCTCGCCCTTCCTCCCAGCGAGATCGGTCGCGACGCGCCGTTGTTCGCGGTCCTGGTCTCCGCCGGAAAAGATCAGGTCGACCGCGCTAGCATCGAACACTTCGCCCAGACCGATCGGGACGACTTCGACCTCGATCGCGCGCCAGCGAGCACGTTGGATGAGCGCGAGCACGTTGCCACGGTCGCCGTAGAGGTTCATCGCCTCGGGGAAAAGATGGCCAATCCGTAGCGGGCGCGTCACCGCCGCTCCCAGAAGCGCGCGACGCCGGCGCGGTCGGCGAGCGAGCTATGCAGGTCAATTAACGCGGTATACGTCGGCAGGACACAGAGACGCCCCGACCGACGACCAAGCGCCAGGCGAGGGCCTGCTCGACATCCGGCTCGACGGCACCTTCGATGACACCGGCATACTTCCGGCCGAAGGCGAGTTCGGCCGCACGATCGCCGGTGACGGTGATCTCGCCGGCTTTGCCGGCAAGTCGTTCGAAGCCGACATCCCAGATCCAGGATACGTCGCGACCGTCGGCAATCCGGTCGTTGAGGGCCAGCAGCAGGTCGGGGGTGTCGTTTCCGGCCAGAACGGTGCTGATCATCCCGGTCGAAACCGGTTGGGTTCTTGACGAGAAGGATCGCCACCTCGCGGCCGTCGATCCGGGATTGCTCGGTCCGGCCAAAAGCGGGACGAGTTGCTGCAAGTGCTCGAGCCGCCATTTCGCTCGGCACTCCCATCGCCAATGCGCCGGCAAAGGCCGCGAGCGCATTCGAGACGTTGTACAGCCCGGGCAGAGGCAGGCGGACCGCGAGGGCGCGACCCGCGACGCTCAGGCAGAGGTCTGCGCCGTCAAAGCCGGCAGGTCGCACCTCGCGAGCCGCAACGTCCAGTACCGGGCGGGTGTAGCCACAGCCCGGACAGCGATAGTCGCCGAGGTGGGCGTACCAGATCGCCAGGAACTCTAGCTGGGTTGAACAACGCGGGCACCAGATGGAATCGGCGGCGCCGGGCGGACCAGCGGCCGACCGATCGTCGATGCCGTAGAAGATCCGGCGTCCGTCCGGCGGGGTGGGGAGCGCCCCCACCAACGGATCGTCGGCATTGAGCACCAACGTCGCGCCAACCAGTTCTTCAGCCATCTTTCGCCAGAGCGCGGCGACCGTCTCAAGTTCGGCGTAGCGATCGAGTTGGTCGCGAAACAAGTTCGTGATGACGACGACGCGAGGTCGAATAGCCCGGGCAGCGATCGGCGCGACCGCTTCGTCCACCTCGAGGATACCGACACCTCGCCGCCCGGTGGGCAGGCGGCCGTTCCAGCCGGCGGCGGCGCACAGGGTGGCAGCCAATCCGCGCATCATGTTCGACCCGGCCACGTTGTGGATCGGTACCAGTCCGCCGGCACGAAGCGCACTCGCAATCAACGCGGAGGTTGTCGTCTTCCCGTTGGTGCCGGTCACCAATGCAGCGCCACGCGCCAATCCGCCGGCCAATCCCGCAACGATTGCGGGGTCGATCCTTTCGGCGAGCAAGCCGGGTAGGGCGGTGCCGCCGCGCCCAGCGAGACGCAGCAACGTCCCGCTTGACTTTGCGGCGAGGACAGCAGCATGGCGTCGAGTAGACCCAATCATCTGGGCCGAACTGTAGCAGGCCCCGTTCAGTCGCGGGGCGGGCTCTCTTTCGGAATTGGATCACCCCGGTTCACCCAAATGACGGCTCGACCGATCACCTGCCCCTTTCCAGCAACGCTGGGGGTCATGCCTGACCGACGGACCGGCCAGGGCTCGTTGGTCACCGAAAGGCCATCCACTGGCTTGCACTCGACCTCCCCGTGCTGGGTCCTTGGGACGATTGCGCGGGTCAGTCACCGCCTTCTGTTTGCTGTGGCTGCTGGGATGCTCCAGATCGGGTTCCACGACCGCCACCCAGGCGCCAAGGACGGGTTGGGGCGGTCGCTACGTCAAGGCCGAGCAACTCGCCGAGCGGAACGATCCGATACCCACGCTCCGTGATCGTGTCGATCAGAAGGGGCAGGAGTTCGAGCGTGGCGCGCGGCGCAGCCGATTCGAGATCGCTGTCCAGTCCGTCATGGAGGATCAAGATTGCTCCGGGCGCGATTTGGCGGCGCAGGATCGCCAGTTGATTGGTCGCCGATTGGCGGGGCAGGGCGATCGGAAGTGCACCGTGGACGACCTTGAGGTCGAGGCGCTCGACTTCCCTCCAGAGGTTGCGGCCGACCTGACCGGCGGGCGTCCGAAAGAAACGCGGCTGGATCCCCGTCGTCTTCAGGATCGCCTGTTGTCCACGCCAAACCTCGCGGCCGACCCCGGGCAGATAGAAGCGCCACGGCAGTTGCTGGCAGGCGAGTGAATAGGTGTGATTCGCGATCTCGTGACCGTCGGCGATGATCCGCTGGGCGATCTCAGGAAAGCATTCGACCCGCTCGCCGAGCGCGAAGAACGTCGCGCGGACCTGCCGCTCGGCCAGAAGGTCGAGCACCGCCGGGGTGTAGGCCGTCGGGCCATCGTCGAACGTCAGGGCGACCGCCCGGCGACGTTGACCGCGCCAGTAGACCCGGCCGCCATAGGAGACGGGGCGTGTCCACTCGACTGCCGACGTGATGGCTTCGAGGATGGCGGTCACCGCCAACGCGAGCAGGACCAGTCGAAATGGCCGCACCGTTCAGGCGACCGGCTGGACCAACGCCGGGTCGTCGATCCCCGCGCGGTTCACCCGGCGGGAAACCGGAAAGGCGACCATCTGGTCCTCGTCATAGGGTCGCAGCATCGGGAGAAGCGCCTGAGGATCGTCGAGATCGGGATCGAGCCAGGCATCCTCATCTTGACGGTCCAGGATGGCTGGCATGCGGTTGTGGACCTCGGCGGCCAGCGCATTCGGTTCGGTCGTGATGATGATGAAGCCGGGCCCATCCGCACCGTCGAGCAGGAGGCCGGCAAAGCCGATCAACTCGCCGTCCGACCGACGAAAATAGTACGGCTGCTTGCCGGACGAGGTGCTCTTCCACTCGTACCAGCCGGTTGCCGGGACGATGACCCGACGCGTCCGAAACGCGCGGGAAAAAGTCTTCGCATCGGCGACCGTCTCGGCACGAGCATTAATCAGCAGCCGCGCGCCGGGCTTTTCCTTCGCCCAGCGCGGCATCACGCCCCAGGCGATCATCTCAAGATGATTTGGGCTGTTGCGAAGCACGACCGGCGCGATCTCGGAAGGGGCGATGTTGAACCGTTTGGGAACCGCCATCGACAGGCCATCGAGAAGAAACCGAAGTTGGATGTCGGAGAATTCCCCGAGCGAATAACGACCGCACACAGGCCCTCCTCGTCGCGCGATGTCCTTCGATCGTACCAGCGAATCGATCGCGCCGCCGCTTGGTCAGCCGACCGCGCCGGAGACGTACGCTTCGGCAATCTCGTCAGGGGAGAGGCCAAGCAGCGTTTCGAGGACCCAATCGTTGTCTTCGCCGAGCAG
>JAXLWW010000008.1:0-158241 GCA_046328265.1 Dehalococcoidia bacterium | reverse complement strand
GACGGCACGTGCACAGCCGGTAACGGTTGCAGCGAAGCCGCACTAATGGCCGAGGCCCCTTCTCTCTTTCAGGGTAGTCGCAGCGTCACGCCACGCTCGCATGTGAGCGCAACGATCGCCTTACCTCCATCAGACGCAGTTTCCAACCACGCTCTTCGAGAGCGCCGGTTGGCTCGACAACCTCCTCGGTGGTCGATGGCGGAGTGGACCCACCCGTTCCCATGCCGAACACGGTCGTGAAACGCTCCAGCGCCGACGGTACTGCCCGGGCAACTGGGTGGGAGAATAGGCCATCGCCGGGGAGTCGACGCGGGATAGAGCAGTGGCAGCTCGTCGGGCTCATAACCCGGAGGTCGGAGGTTCGAATCCTCCTCCCGCTACCAACAGAACGGGGCCGCACATGCGGCCCCGTTTTTCGTTGCTCGGCGCGCTCAGTTGGGCTTGTTCGCCTTCAGGTCAAAGGTCCGGGTGATCGGGGTATCCGGGCCGCCGCCTGGAAGTTGCGCGGTGTACGTCATTTGGACCTTGGTGAAGTTGATCGACACCTCTTCCATCGGGTTCGGATCCGATCCGGTTCCGCCCCCGGAGAGGTTGTACGAGGAAATCACGATGTCCGTGAAGGTCACCTTCTGGAACACAACCGGTTGACTGTTGACCACGCGAGCGACGCTGATCACCGCTTCCTTGATATGGCGCCCCGTTGCGCACGCGATGAACAGGTCCGGCGATGACTTATCCGTCCGCTTGACGCAATTCAGATCCTGCATCGAGACCTTGCTGGTGCCCAGAGCCTGGGCCGCGCCGGATACTTGGCGCTCTCCCCACGAGAATGAGAGGAGTTCGACCTCGCCGACGAACCCCGGCACATTCGCCTCGCCGGCGATGCCGTCGATCTTCATGAAGATGGGCATCAGTTCTTCTCCCCTGTTGGCACGAACACGGTCCGCTGGTTGTAGGTGTAGAAGTCGATCCGGGCAGTGTTATCGCCGCCAAAGTCGGCAGGATAGAAGCTCATCTGGTAGCGACCCTGCAGCCCGGTATACTTGTCAGTGCCGCCCGAGACCGCGAACCAGCCCGAATAAGAGGTCGCCGCGTTGGCCTGCTCGACCGAACGGAACGCGCCGATCCCGTAGATGATACCGTCGGCAAGCGTGAATACCTGGTATTCGACCACATCGGCGTTGAACTGCGTCGGTAGGAACGGCGACTGCATCCCCGTCCCCACCGAGCGGAACTCGCCCAGCAACGTCCCGTCCGTCAGCTTGTCGTGCAGTTCGCCGAAGCGCAACAACTGAGTGGCCGGTGTCTGGTCCTCGACGGCAAACTGGCGAAAGGTGCGGGTGAGCAAGAACGGCGCATAGAGCGTCATGTTCGGCGTGGGAAGCGCCTGCTCGGGCACCAGCGTTGGCGTGTCCGGAGACAGAGCCCTCGCCTCGGCGGTCTTGGCGACGAGCGCGTAGCCCAGCACCCCAGCCACTCCCGCCATTGCCGATCGTAAGAGGTTTCGTCGTCCCGGTTGAGGCGATCGCATGGCCAGCTTCCCGCTCCTTTCCCGAATGCGCGCTCCCCCATCAGAGCACACGCCGGACGCGCCACCCGCGCCCGGCTCGGTTACGGTAGCACAAACCAGCCTCGATCGCGCCCTTTGTCCTGCCTAACGCCCGGTCAGGGCCGCGGCGGCCGCTGCCCAAGCGTCGAGGTACGCTTCGCCGGCCTCAGCGCTCGACCCGTCCGGTTGGCCAAGCAGGCCGTTCGGCGCAAGCGCCCTCACTCCCTCGACCGGCAGCCGGGCACGGGCCTCCTCGCGGCTTCCGGCAAAGCCCTGCTCGTAGCGATCGGTCAAGACCAGGTCCGGTCGAATCGCCAGCATCATCGACGTCTCGGAGTGACCGGCGTGATTGCGCGCCTCCGGCGAGATGCCAAGGCGCTCGCCGACCGGACCGAAGGGCGCAATGAAGCCCGCCAGCGTCGGGTCGGCGAGGATCGTGATCGACGGCTGAGAGACGCCGGAGCGGGCGATACCGTCGGCCATCGGGCGGCAGTTGCCGGCGTGGGCGACCAGCAAGAGCGCACGTCGAAACCCGGACGTCGCGAAGCTGCGGCAGCAGTCTTCGACGATCGCCGCGACCGTCCCGGGGGCGAGGCTCATCGAGCCGGGAAAGTCGAGAAACTCGTCCGACCAGCCGATTGCGATCGTCGGGGCGACGAGCGCGTTGCCGATCCGCCGCGCTACCCGCTCGGCGATGACGTCGCCCTGAAAGGCATCGGTGCCGAGCGGTAGATGCGGTCCGTGCTGCTCGGTCGCCCCATAACTCTGGACAATGGTGTCATAGCCGGCGGCGATCAGATCGCGCACCTCCACCCAACTCAACTCAGCCAGCCGTACGGATCTCGGGGGCATAATCCTCCTCCTCGTGAGGTCGCGCCAAACGAAAATCCCGCCCCTACTGGGACGGGATCGAACGCACTATGCCGAGGGTTACCAGCGGTTTCCACCGCCACGACCGCCACGGCCACCACCGCCCCCGTACGAACTGCCGCGAGTCTCGTAGCACGAGGAACAGTAGACCGGGCGATCGCCGCGTGGCTGGAAGGGAACTTCCGTCTCCTTGCCGCAGGCGCTGCAGGTCGCCGGGTACATCGTTCGCTCGCGTCGCTCGCCATAGCCGCCGCCCGAGCTATAGCCGCCGCTAGAGCTATAGCCACCACCCGAACTGTACCCGCCCGAGCTATAGCCACCACCCGAGCTATACCCACCTTCGCGCGAACGCTTGCGCTCGGCGCGGCAGGACGGACAGCGGCTTGGCTCGTTGGTCAAGCCTTTGCTGGCGTAGAACTCCTGCTCCCCTTCAGTGAAGTCGAAAGCCATCCCACAGTCACGGCAGGTTAGGGTTTTGTCTGGCATCGCGCTGACTCCTCGAACGACGGTTTTCCTTTGCTTCGGTCAGCGCAACTTCACAGGGGACCTTGCAGACCCTGGCGGATCGAGACAGGCTCGCTTGTGTCGACGGCTACCGAGTCTTGCCGGGCAACTGTACGCGATCCGAGGCGGCCGTGCCAGCGATCTTGGCAATCCGGTGTGTCAGATACCGCGTTTTTCGTACCCGGAGGTGGGTACAATCGGACCTCGTGGAGCCCAAGCCCAGCCATCTGGGGCCGGAGCATGGTGCGGTCTTTTGCGACCGGTCGGTTGCCAACGCCTACCGCTTTCGCCCGCCATACCCACCGGCCATCGTGCCGGCGCTATTGAGGCTGATCACCGAGCCGCGGGTGGTGCTCGACGCCGGCGCGGGAACGGGCGCACTCGGCCGGGCACTTGCTCCGCACGTCAGTCGCGTCGACGCCATCGAGCCATCGGCGGCGATGGTCGAGGCAGGGCGAGTTCTGCCTGGTGGCGACCGCCTCCGCTGGATCGAGGCAACCATCGAAGCGGCCCAACTCGACGGGCCGTATGGTCTGGCAGTCAGCGGATCGAGCATCCATTGGTTCGAGTGGGAGGTTGCGCTGCCGAAGATCGCCGAAGCGTTGGCCCCGGGCGCGTTGCTGGCGATCGTCGAAGACGTGCGGCTGCAAACGCCGTGGGAAGTCCGGCTGCGACAACTTCTGCGTCACTATTCGACTAACCCCGGCGAGCGGCCGGTTGATGTCGTCGAGGAACTGCGTCGCCGCCAATTGTTCACTCCGCTGGGCGCACCGGAAATCGCGCCGGCGGCGATCCGCCAGTCGGTCGCCGACTATGTCGAGTCGTTTCATAGCCGGAGCGGCTTCTCTCGCGAGCGGATGACGCCGGAGGATGCTGCTGCCTTCGACGACGCCCTGCGACGTGCGGTCGCGCCTTACGTGGTCGATGGAATGCTCGAGATCCGCACCGCTGCACGGCTGGTCTGGGGGACCATCGAAACGCGGCCCGAACCGTAGACGTCGTCGTTCTCACTGGCACGTCACAACGTCAGCGTTCCGGCCAGCGGCGCGCGGCCTGCCAGCCCCTCGCCAAGGGCCACGAACATCGCACCTGATTCGGACATGCCGCGGCGTTCGATTATTGCTGCACGCCCACCCAGGGCAGTACAAGCCGACGCCTGTCATCGAGCCGGAGCCCTAGCTCCGGCGCATGATTATCGAATCCTGCGGGTTGAAACTGCCGGCCGGGTAGACCGCCCCGACGGCGACGACGATGCCATTGGGCAACCCCGCGATGGCGTGTAGCCAGCGGTTCTGGCCGGGGGTCTTCAGTTGCTGAACCACCGTGGTCCAACTTACTCCGCCGTTGGTCGTTTGGAGAACGATCCGCTCTTCGACCGAAGCCCAGCCGGTAGTGGGCGAGATGAAGACGAAGCCGGTAATCGTTGGCCCGAAGATGTCGGTTGAAACGCGCGTCCAACTGTTTCCGCCGTCGGTCGTGCGCCAGAGAAAGCTCTGACCACCGCTTTGATCAGCGCCGACGACGCCGTTCTGGGCGCTGGTGAACCAGACCGCGTCAAGCGGAGTGAAGGTCGTGTTGAGACCCACCCGGCTCCAGGTTGCGCCGCCGTTGGTCGTCTTGAGCACCGCGCCGCCCGAGTCTGAACTGCCGGTCGCCCAGCAGTTCGAGGCGTCGATGCAATGGATGCCGGTGATGTCATGGCCGACGCCGGAAACCTGCGGCGTCCAGGTCGCTCCAGCATCGGTGGTCTTTCGAATCGTTCCGCCATTGCCACCGAGGTAGCCGACCGTAGCGTTGGCGAACCAGATGAAACCAAGGTCGGGGCCGCCGCTCCCGGCCGGCGTGGTCCAGGTCGCGCCGCCATCGATGGTGCGCCGGATCGTCCCGCCGGTGCCGGCAATTACGCCGATCTGATCGGAGACGAACCGGACGCCGTACAGGTCGGCGGTGGTACCGGCGTTGATTGGGGTCCAGGTTGCGCCGCCATCGGTGGACCGGAGCACCGTCCCGCGTGTTCCAACCGCCCAAAAGCCGTTCGCCCCAGCAGCCGAGACGGCGAAGAGCGCGACACCGCTCGGACCGGAAACCGGCGCCCAGATACCGGCGACCGGCGGAGTGGTCGGGGTGGCAGTTGGCACGCCAGGCGGCGTTGTTGGGGTCGCAGTCGGCGGGGAGGACTGACGAACGACTTCGGAGAAGGGGACGTACAACCGGCTCGGCCCGCCCTGGGCAAAACCAACTGCGACGGACAGCAGTACGCCCACGACGGCCATCAGCAAGAGAGCGGCCGTGAGCAAGCGGCGGGGATTTGTCATGACTGCTCCTCTTTCTTTTCTTCTGGCATTGCTAGCGGACGCCGGCCGGAGCACGCGTGAATCGCGGCATCACCTCTTCGGCGAACAGTCGCAGCGTGCGGATCGTCTCTTCGTGCGGCATCGAACCGAAGGCCGTCCAGATCATCATATTGCTGACCCCAACATCGGCATACGACTCGATCCGATCGGCGACTTGCTTTGGCGTCCCAACGATCATCGCCCGAGCGATGAAGTCCTCGGCCTGTTCGTTCGCTTGCTCTTCGAGGATATAGTCGGACGAGTTTGCCTTGGCGGCCTGGATCAGGTAGCGGACTAACGACGGCCGCAACTCCTGATAGGCCTGCTCTTCGCTCTCGGCCAGATACACCAGTTTGAGCGAGGTCACCCAGTCCATGCAGTAGGTGATCGTCTCGTCGGAATGGTTGGAGCTTTCCAGCACCCCGCGGTAACGGTCGATGTACTGCTTGATGCGATCTTCGGGAAACCGCCCGAGCAGGACCGGCCAGCCACGCCGTGCGGTGTCGGTCAGCGAGTCATCGCTGGTGACGGCCCTGGTCACCTTCGGATGTGGCTTCGTATAGGGAGATGGGATGATCCGCTCGACCTTGACATCCCAGTACTTTCCATGATGCTCGAAATCGCCTCGCCAGCAGCCGAGCACGACTTCGAGCGCTTCGTTGACGAGATTGCGCTTTTCGTCGAGCGAAAGGCCAAACGCTTCATATTCGAGCGGGCTATTGCCGGTGCCAAACCCGGCAATAAACCGGCCCTCCATGAAGTTGTCGAGCAGGTTGCAGTGGGTGGCAAACCGAAGCGGGTGATGGAACGGCAGCACCGCCACCGAAAACCCGAGCATCATTCGCCGGATGCGGTTGGCGAGATAGGCGCCGAACATGAACGGGTCGGCAAATGCGTTGTAGCCGGTGGTGTGATGTTCCGTCAGATAGACCGCATCGAAGCCATTCTGGTCGCAGTACTCGATATGCTGCGCGACGTTGCGCATCACTTTCAGGTCGTCGTCGGGACCGCTCGTTTGCGGGTTGATGTACAAGCTGAAATGCACCTGAACCTCCGGCGGGTGAGTTCGGCAGATTGTACGACGGCCAGCCTGGCGAGCGTGAGCCGAACCACAGGCTCGAATACTGGTCCAGCACTGACCGTGACCATCGAGGTGCAGAGCAGTTGGCGGCTCGATCGGCCACGCTCACGCGTCAGCCGGAGCGACCCGTGGCAACCGGCGAGTTGTCAACGACTGGGCCAGCGCTCTAGGGCACGTCTTCATCGTGCGGGGGCACAGCCCCGCCCCAGTTCGGGCCGTAATACTCGCGGATGCGCCAGGCCAGGCCGCCGCGCATCTTGATCGTCAGAAAGAGTGTGCTCCGTTCGGCTACCCCGCCAGCCTCGAGGCTGAGATGGCAGGCAAACCCGCCACTGTCCCCACCAACCGCCTCGCGGTCGATCTGTGCTGCAATCCCGCTCGCCGTCCGCTCAACCCGTCGGCGAATCAGACTGCGGATCGCCTCCTTGCCGCTATAGGCGCCACCATCGACTTCTTCGCGCGCCGGGAAGTAGAGGACGGCGTCGTTGGCCAGCAGGCGGTCAAACTCGTCGAGAGCGCCGGACTGCGCCCCAAGCGCTGCCAGATAGGCTTCGGCCACCGGCCGGACGTCGGCGAGGGTGATCGCGCCGCCCGCAGAGGCCGGCGGATCGTCGTTGGCCGGGATCGAATCACCCCAACGCAAGCCGAAATGCTCGCGGTAGCGAAACAGTTTGCCGCCCCGCATCTTGAAGCTGATAGCCACACAGCCGCGGTAGGGCGCACCGTCACGCGTCACCGCCTCGTCGTGAAACTGGAACGTGACGGTGTCGCCGGCGAGATACTCGTTGTCGGGGCTGATGTGCAGCCCGGTGTTGTAGACGGTGTTGACAAATGAGAACAGTTGCCTGATCTCGTCGCCCACATAGGCGCCCCCTTGGAGTCTGCCGGTCTGGGGGAAGTACAGGATCATCTCCGGGTGCATCTCATCCACAAAGCGATCCATTGCGGCTTTGTCTCCGGCGAGACCGGCCGCGAAGGTGGCGAAGCTGGCGTGGGCAGCTTCGAGGGTTGCCGCGGTGTCGGGATTGTCTGCCATCGTCCGGCTCCCTGCAGGTACTCTCACGTCCATTGTACCCACGCCGCCTGGAAGACGCCGGAAGGCAGTCAGGATTCGGTGATCGTCACCTTGGTCATCCGGTCGCCGCGCTGGATCTGATCGATGACGTTCAGCCCGTCGACGACCTTGCCGAACAGGTTGTACGCCTTGGGAAGGGGAGTGTCGCGTTTGAGGATGAAGAACTGGCTGCCGTTCGTGTTCGGGCCAGCGTTCGCCATCGCCAGAACACCGCGCAGGTACTCGCCCTTGACCGGCTCGTCATTGAAACGATAGCCGGGACCGCCGGTGCCATTGCCGGACGGGTCTCCGCCCTGGATCACCCAGTCCTCGACCCGGTGAAAGGTGAGGCCGTCGTAGAAGCCATCTCGGGCAAGCGTGACGAAGTTGTTCACCGTCGCTGGGGCATCCTTCGGGTAGAGGTCGAGGACGATCCGGCCTTTGGTCGTCTCGATGGTGGCTCGATAGGTCTTGTTCTGATCTATCGACATCGCCGGCGGAGCGGTGTAGGTCTTGCGCTGGGCGGGCGCCGCTCCGGCTGGCGTTGGGCTGGGCGTGGCCG
Organism: Dehalococcoidia bacterium; assembly: GCA_046328265.1. Classification (GTDB taxonomy): domain Bacteria; phylum Chloroflexota; class Dehalococcoidia; order SpSt-223; family SpSt-223; genus JANWZD01. The sequence goes on along the minus strand of JAXLWW010000008.1, from coordinate 150,288 downwards.
CCGGCTGACAGGCGACGGTCAACAGCAGGACAGCGGCCGCCCCAACAAGGCGGCTCAATAGGGAGCAAATCATCGGTTCTCCGTTCTCGATCGGCAGTGGTTACTCCAGCATACGCGCAAACCACGGCGGCTGGATGGAATGGCGCCCAGGGGACGCTCGCGGAGGAGTCAACCAACGACCTGCCCAAGCGCCTCGCGCAAGCGGACAACGATTGCTCGCCGACCCATCAGACCGAGCGCCTAGCGTCCAGCGTGACGGACGCCTTCCCAGCCAATCCGGTCGAGGAACTCCTGGACGACCCGGTTGAACTCGTGGGGACGTTCTTCGTTGGTGATGTGCGCGGCGTTCGGAAGGACGACGAGCGCCGCTCCTTGGATCGTCTCGGCGATCCGGCGCGATGCCTCTGGCGACGTGACTTCATCGTCCTCGCCGACGATGACGAGCGAGGGGAAGCCGAACACCCCCAACCGGTCGGTGATGTCCGGACGGTCCCACATCGCCAGGGTGCAACCGGTGATACCAGTCAGGTCGTTCTGGAGGTAGCGCTCGCGCCACCACCGGTGAAAGTCCGGCTTAGTTTCGCGAAACTGGCGCCCAAAATAGCGCTCGCCAACGCCGTCGGCCAGTTTGTCCAGCCCCTGGTCGTAAATCGTGCGCAGTCTCGTCAAGACCTGGTCGGCCGGCGTCTTCGGTCCAGGCAGGGCGGTGTCGGCGAGGACCATCCCGGCGACCCGTGACGGAAAATCGACCGCAAACTGCATCGCGATCATCCCGCCCATCGAAAGACCGCAGAGAACCACCCGCTCGATCTCGAGCAGATCCACGAGGGCGGCGAGGTCCATCGCGAGTTCCTCCATCCGGTATCCCTCGTTGGCGATCTCGGTCAGGCCGTGGCCACGCACGTCGTAGGCAATCGCTCGATACGAGTGACCGAAGTAGTCCAGTTGCGGCTGCCAGGACGACGACTCGAAGCCGTGCCCGTGGATGAATACGATCGGGTTGCCTTCGCCCTGGACTCGATACGCAACCTGAATTCCGTTGGCCTCGACGCGGCTGAGCATGTCGGCCCTCTCCCTTGTCGCGCGCTGGCGAGCCTTCGATACTTCCCTGGCCGGGGTGTCCGGCCGGGGGATCGATGCGCCGCGTCCTATGGGTTCTCTCGCTCCTACTGGTTGTCGCGATCGTCGTCGCCGGACGTAGCCGAGCCGAGGCAACCGACCAGTCGCTCAATCTTATCAAGAACGGCCTCTTCGAGCGTTGGGTCAGTTGGGACGATGTGCTCGTCGGCGAGAACTGGGCGCCGTGGGTCGTGCTGGGCGGGCCGGTCTTCAACAAGCACGGCCACGAGCCGGGCCAGCAGATCATGTCCGAGCGTGGCGCGTTTATCGCCGGACTCTACCAGGAGATCTCCGGTGTCAAGCCGGGGGCCCAGTACTACGGCTACGTCGGGAGCGCATCGCTCTACTGGGGCAACACCGAGGGCAAGCTCGAGGAGGTCTGCCGGAGCGTCGGTATCGATCCGACCGGCGGCACCGACCCACGATCGTCCGAGATCGTTTGGGGGAATGTCACCTGCTCGAACAAGCGTTGGGACTTCAAAGACGACCCAAACGCCAACGCCGCCAAGGTGCGGGCAATCGCCAAAGGGCCGAAGATCACCTTCTTCATCCGCGCCGCCAACCTCCGCGGCGACAACCTCGCCCAGGCCTGGTTCAACGACGCGGCGGTCTTGCTGGACACTGAGACGCCATCCGGCACGCCGACGGCGATCCCCGCCTTCGGTTTCCGGCCCGACCCGAGCACGAACGCCACGCCGCCGCCATCGCTTTCGGCGACGGCGATAGCGCGAGCCATGGGCAGCACTGCGCCGGCCGCGCCTCCGCCCCCCGACACCAGTTCGACACCAGCCAGCCCACAAAGCGCGCCGCCTTCCAGTGCAACGACTGTCGCCACCCCGACGCCGGCCACCGCCGCCGTGATACCGGGGATCGGCGCGACGCCCGCCGCCGCCGTCCCCCGCCGCCCTGAGCCGGACTACCCGATCCGCGACGGCGCAGCCGAGATCGGCCGCTTCTACACTCAGACCGCCAAGGACGGTCAGGGCTATTCCGTCGTCGATCGCGGCGGGATGAGGTGGTGGAGCGAACTGAACCGGCTTGGCGGGGTCGAGGCGCTTGGATACCCGATCGGCCGCCCGTTCGTCGCACCAGACGGCTTTCAGTATCAGCCGTTCCAACGCGCCATCCTTCAGTGGCGACCGGATCGGAATGGGGCGGTCCTGGCAAACTCGCTCGACTGGCTATCGGACGCCGGACGCGACGATTGGGCCTTTGAGCGCAGCGTTCCTCGGGCGATCAAAGACGACGGATCGAATGGCGACTACGCGAAGGCGGTCGAAATCCGGCTGGGCTGGCTGACCGAGCCGGCGATCGAACGTCGCTATCGCGAGGCGCCGGCCGGCGGACGCTGGACGATCGAGGACTCGATCGCCCGTTATGGACTGCCTGCCTCACGGCCGGAGAAGTTCGGTCCGTTTGTCGTCCAGCGATTCCAGCGGGTAGCCCTCCAATACTGGGTCGAAGAGGTCGCCGGGGCTCCGCCAAAGGGTTCGGTGGTTCCGGTGCTGGCCGGCGACCTACTCGCCGAAGCCGGGCTTATCCCGCCCGAGGCGCGCCAGGCCGAGACCCCGGCCTAAAAGGTGATCTCGCCAACGTCCTCGGCGACGAGCAGTCGTGGCTCGGTGCGCGCCTGGATATCCTCGACCGAATGACCGGGCGCAACCTCGCGGAGCAGGAGCCCCGTCGGCGTCACTTCCACGACGGCCAGATCGGTCACGATCAGGCTGACGCATCGTCGGCCGGTCAGTGGATAGCTACAGTTGCGAACGATCTTGGGGTGGCCCTGCCGAGTGGTGTGCTCCATCGCGACGATCACCTGCTTCGCCCCGGTCACCAGATCCATCGCCCCGCCCATGCTGCCAATCCCGCGGTCCGGTCGCATCCAGTTGGCGAGGTCACCCGCCTCGGACACTTGCAACCCACCCAACACCGTCGCGTCCAGTCTGCCGCCGCGAATCAGCGCGAACGAAGCAGCGCTGTCGAAGATCGACGCGCCGGGCAGCAAGGTAACGAACTGACCGCCGGCATTGCGCAGGTCGAGATCCTCTTCGCCTGGCTCGGCCAGCGGGCCGTAGTTGAGCATCCCGTTCTCCGACTGGAGAATCACGTCGGCGAAGTCTGGGATGAAATTCGAAACCAGCGTCGGTATGCCAATGCCGAGGTTTACATAGCGCGCCCCGCTCTCTCGCAGGGCACGCGCAACCCGCAACGCGATCAATTCCCGATCGAGCGCCATCCTATTCGGCCTCCGCAATGACGAGAGCGCTGACATAGATCCCGGGCGTGCCGATCTGCGCTGGATCGAGCGCACCGACAGGAACGACTTCCTCGACTTGGCAGATCACCACATCGGCAGCGGTCGCCATCACCGGGTTGAAGTTGCGGGCGCTGCCGCGGTAGACGAGATTCCCGAGCGTGTCGGCGCGGAACGCCCGTATCAGGGCGTAGTCGCCACGGATGGGCCGCTCGAACAGATACTCCCGCCCGTCGATGACGCGCACTTCCTTTCCCTCAGCAGCGAGCGTGCCGACACCGGTCGGCGTGTAGAAGCCGCCCAATCCCGCTCCACCCGCGCGAATCCGCTCGACCAAGGTGCCCTGTGGCACGCTCTCGACTTCGAGTCGGCCCGCCTTGGCCAACCGCTCGACGGCACTGTTGACCGACTCGCTGGCAGGTACTGGAAACGAGGCAATCACCCGACGGACCAATCCCGCCGCCACAACCACCTCGGTGTTGTCGTGGACGGCGATGTTGTTGGTGACGATGGTCAGGTCGCCGATACCGCGACGCGCCAAGGCCCTCACCAACTCATAGGGGTGCCCACCACCGGCAAAGCCACCGACGAGGACCGTTGCGCCGGCGGGGATACCGGCGACCGCCTCGTCCGACGAAACCACTGGGACGTTGATCATTTCACGACGTACCGCAAGCCCTGGCCGCCAAGCAGGTGCGGCCCCCTCTCGCCAACCAGCACACTCCCGCCGAGGATCGTGACGAGGGCGTTGTCCGCGGTCATCAGGTGGGGGAAGGCCGAGAACGCCATGCCAGGCTGGAAGGTGATCTCGGTCGGCGGGCGATATCCATCGAAGCCGCGCACACCGATCATCTGCCAGCCACCGGTGCTCTGACCGGTCGCCAGCGGGCCATGACACCACAGCCCTCGCTCGATGACCAGGTCGCCGCAGCGGGCGACGTCGCTGGTGCGGTTGCCAGGCTTGAGCGCGCCGACGACGCAGCGGGCGACCTCGTGGGCAGTTTCGAACAACGTCTGCGCCTCGGCTGGAGGATCGCCGAGGGCGATCGGAAAGCTGCGATAGGCGCGATACGGCCCGTAGGCGGCGTTGCTTTCGAAAAAGACGTAGTCGCCACGCGCCAGGACGCGCGCCGTTGCCGTCGGGTCGATGAGGCTGCTGGAGCGGTCCATCGCTGCTGCACGAGCCGAGAGGGCCGACAGCGCAAGCTTCTGACCCTTGGAGAATGCCTGGGTGTCTGCAACCGCCTGGGCGATCGAGACGCCCGGACGAACCGCCTCGACGAAGTAGTCCATAACCAGGTCAAGGTCGGCGGCGGCGCATTCGAGCAGCGCCTGCTCCTCGGGTAGCAGCGTGTTGCGGACTCCTTCGTACGCTTCGGTCACCGTCACCAGGCGGGCAGCCGGGAAACTCTCTTTCAGGCGCTCGTAGAGCAGGTGGGGGATGCCGCGCGTGCGCAAACTGTCCACTTCGACGAGGCCGATCGTGCCGTTTCCCAGTCCGCGATCGGCGATCTCGCCGACGAGTTCGTCGCCGTAGTCCACCCCGCCGTTTCGGACCTCGAATTGCGCGGTTCGGCCAACGAAGGGGACGAGCGCCTTCGGCTGGACCCACAGCACGCCCTCGCCTTCCCTCGGGAAGAAGACGACGCCGTTGGTCTGGCAGTCGCCGGCGACGTACTCGAGATTGGCATTGTGCGGCGGAGCCAGCCCATAGACCACCAAGGCGTCCAACGCGTGCTCGGCCATCAGGGTGCGCAGCGCGGCGCGACGCAGGATCATCGTCTCGGGACGAACGCTCACCGAAGCTCCAATATCGAAGGCGCACTCTATCACGCTTGACGGCAGGCATGACGGCGCACTAGCGTGAAGCATTGGTCGGATAGGAGGAGTGATGGAGCCACGATCGAGCCGGGGTAAGATTCAGTATCTAGGGGACACGGTCGGTGAGCGCGGCCGCGAGTGGTTCCACCGGACCGACTATCCAAACGGAATTAAAGTGTTCCGGACGATTTCCGAGATGGACGACAGCCAGATCCTCCGCGACGTCGTATTCTCGCTGGACGCGGACTACCGCCCATTGGAATGTTACGAACGGCTGGTCGTGCGCGGGAACTTGAGCATGGCCTGGATGAAAGTCGAGCGCGATCACGTCCAGTGCGAAGGGTCCTACTCCGACCTCGGTCGAGTGTCGCAACGGGTGGACTTCTCGTTCCAGCCTAGCTACCTGACGGCGCATCCGTTGGTAGGCGACTGCCTGGCGCCGTCCGGGTACGACTTCGCCAAAGGAGGTCGCCAGACGCTGCATGGCATCTCGACCTCGCCAATGGTCAACGGGTCGACCGGACCGATAGCCGCGCTGAGCAGCCACGGGGTCGAATACTTCGGCTGGGAAACCGTCCAGACGCCGATCGGCCCCGTTGAGGCGCATCACTTCCGAGTCTATTACGGCCCAAACGAGGAAAAGTATCAGGACAGTTGGTCCGCAGCGGACTGGAGCTTCGTCCAGGTCTATAACGGCGAGTTGCAGACGACCTACCGGCTGGTCGAGCTTGAGACCTGGGAGGGAACCGGGATCTAGCCCTCAGACGCCCGACGCAGCCAGGCGAGGAAGCACCTCGCTGGCGAGCAGTTCCATCGACCGGCGCACTTTAGCATAGGGCAGGTTGCCGAAATTCATCCAAGCGATGACATGACCGATCCTGAGGTCGTCGAGTTCGCGAAGCTGCCGTAGGACGGTTTCGGGTGACCCGGCGATCATCCCGCCCTCGCTCTGGCGGACGACTTCTTCGTCGGACGGAAGCGGGGCGGCCGACCCGTCGGGCAAGGAGCCACCCTGCGGCGCGAGGGAGACGGCCAGCCGTGCGCCGGTCCTCGGATCGAGGGAGGACGAACCAGTACGGCGATGGACCCGCGCTCCGGTCGCGGTGTACCACAGCAGCGGCCCCACGACGTCGGCCATCGCCTCCTCGTCACTATCGGCCACGTGGATGCGCCGAAGCACGCCAAGCCGGCTCACTTCCTCGCGCACTTGAGGCGCTGGCACGCCAAGTTGCTCGCGAACCTCGCGATACATCGCGATCCGCGCCGCTAGTTCCTCGTTTGGACGAAAGCCAATCAGCGCCGGCATTCCAAGACGCGCCGCCCGTTGCAGAGATCCCTCGCTGGAAGACGCCAGCAAGAGCGGAGGATGTGGCTGGGTGTAGGGACGCGGCTTCAGGCGAATCTCGGGAAACTGCCAGAAGCGACCAGCGTAGGAGAAGCTCTCGTTTGAGAGCAGCCCCTGGAGGATCGTAAACCCCTCTTCCAGACGCTCGGTGCGCTCTTCCAGCGGCACGCCAAATGCCTCGAACTCGTACGGACTAAAGCCGGGCCCCAGCCCGACCCACAGCCGGCCCTTGCTCAATTGGTCGACCCAGGCGATCTCCTCGGCGAGGCGGACCGGATGGTGAAGCGGCACGACGGCGATACCGTAGCCAATCCGCAACCGGCGCGTGCGTTGGGCAATCGCCGCGGCATATACCGATGGGACGCCAACCAGGCCGTACTCGGAGAGGTGATGCTCGGTCACCCAGACGGTGTCGTAGCCGGCCTCCTCGGCAAAGTCGACTTCCCAGAGCGCTTGGTCGATCACCGCTCGGTCGGTCGTCCCTTCCGGCTGGGACAACAACTGAAAGATCCCAATCTGCACGGCGTGCTCCCTCGCCAGCGATCCTACCGAACGTAGTATAGGATCCACCTCAGCACGCCGGATTGCCCGCGTTGGGCCAACCCCGTATCCTGTGCGCGAAAACTGCGGGGAGATTTCAATGGTTGAGCAGGATTTCCGAAACCAGTACCGGAAGATGACGCGCACCCAGATCCTCGAGGAGGAGCGCGAGGTCAGTCCCGAACTGGCCGAACAGGCGCGCGGCGAAATCAAGGCCTGGATCGCCGATGCGTCGCCACACACTTCTAAATTCCTTATCACCCTCCGCAAAGACGGTCGACCGCACGCTCGGCCGGTCAGCGCCTTCGTCGAGGGTTGGACGATCGGCACGATCAGTCAGGGCGAGCACCTGAAGAACCAGCACGTCCGCAACAACCCGGTCGTCGGCTACCTCTGGGTCGAGAAAAACCCGGCAGCGGGTACCTGGTCCAAGAGCGTCTGGGTGCAGGGTGTTGCCGAAGTCGTCGAGGATGAGGCCGAGGTCCAGGCCTTCTTCGACCGCCGTGAGGCGCGCACCGGCATGGGCAACAATCACCCGGATGAGAATTGGACCAAGCTCCTATTCCGGGTAACCCCGACGATCCTGCGGGCCGAGGGCTTCCTCGGACCAAACCGCCCGGTGCTCCTGCGCGACTTCTCGTACTAGCCGTCGCACTTACCGCCCTCCGCCGGAATAGTCTGGAGGAGGGCGGTGGTGAATACCCTTCATGGACTTCAGGCGACCTGTGATACCCTCGGGCTGCGATTTGAGACGACCGCGGAGTCGTTGATCCTCCAGTTTGGAACGGTGGACGACCCCATCCCGCTGGTCGTCTCACCCTTCGACCTCGTCGTTTCAGTGGTCCGGCCGTGCGGCGCGGTGCGAGCCGACGCGATCACCGCCGCCGCCGTGCTGGCAAACCGACTCAATGTCGCCGGGTCGTTGATCGGCTCATTCTGGATCCGCGAGCACGACCTGTTGTTGGCCTACGAAGTGACGATCGTCGCGCCGGAGGGTGTGACGGCGATCCAGCTTGATGTTGCCCTTGCCGCAGCCGCGCTCAACCCGAACCCGGCGCACTTCGCCACCCTCCTGCGCTAGAACACCGGTCCAGACGTCGAGACGTTGGCCGTACCCATACGAGGGAACTCCCCTCGCGCCACGCTCCAACCTGACGGTCAGCAAAGCATCCGGGGCGCGCGAGTACGCGAGCGTGATGAGCGTGTCTGGTGTTCTAGCGCCAGTCCGCCGGCCCGGGTACGATAGCTGCCGGCCGGGAGGGACCGATGGGCGGCCTTTTGGCGGCGCTCGATCGGCTGACGCAAGGGACCGGATTTCGCTGGTGGGCGCTCGGCGTCGTCCAAGTCGGGCTGTTCATGGCGGTGGTCGACGCCTCAGTCGTCAACGTCGCGCTGCCTGGTTTCATGCGCGACCTTGGCATCGGGTTGGACGCCGCCGAGTGGATCGCGCTCGGCTACCGGATCGTCACGGCGATCGCGCTCCTACCGGCCGGCCGGCTAGCCGACCTGCTCGGTCGCAAACGCGTGTTTCTGTTCGGCATCGTGGTGTTCACCCTTGGTTCGGCGCTTTGCGCCCTCGCGCCCACCATCTGGCTGCTCGTGCTGTGGCGGGTCGTCCAGGCGGTCGGAGCGACCGCCATCCTCGCGACCTATGCGGCGATCATCGTGGCGGTCTTCCCTCAACAGGAGCGTGGCAAAGCGTTGGGCATCGGCGGAACGGTGATCGCGGTCGCCACCGCAATGAGCCCGACTCTCGGCGGCATCCTCGTCCAGTATTTCGGTCCACCCTCGGTGTTTGCGATCAACGTACCGATCGGGGTGATGGGCGCAATCGCCGCAGCGATCGTCTTGCGCGAAGAACGAGTCTCGACTCCGCCTCGGCCCGGTGAGAAGTTTGACGTGGTTGGCGCGCTGTTGGCGGCGGTCGCCGTCCTGACACTGCTGCTGGCGATGGAGAACAGCATTGGCGCCATACCGGTCGCGCCGATCCGGCTGCCAATGATCGCATTTGGCGTGCTGGCGTTGGCCCTGTTCATCGTCTACGAGGTACGGACGCGCTGGCCGATGCTCGACGTCCGGTTGTTCACCATCGCCCCATTCACGATTGCCGCGGCGATCATGATGGTGGTGTCGGTGGCGCTCGGCGTGAACACCTTTCTGCTCCCACTGTTCTTGCAGTTGGGACTGCAGGATTCGCCGGTCCGGGCGGGGTTGCAGTTGCTTCCGTTGTCGGTGGCTCTGGCGATCGTCGGGCCGGTGTCGGGATCGCTCTCCGACAAGTTCGGCGCTCGGTGGCTGGTGTTCGGCGGGTTGTCGGTCGTCTTTCTGGCGCTGGTGACCTTCTCCTTCCTTGGCGATTCGCCGCCATTCCTCCTGATCGCGATACCGCTTTTGCTCCTCGGGATCGGAGCAGGTCTGTATCAAGCACCGAACAACAGCGTCGCCTTCGGCTCGGTCCCGGCGGACAAACTCGGGATCGTCGGCGGCGTCCGTTCGACGATCCTCGCGCTCGGGTTGGCTTTCGGCACCGCTCTGGGCGAGACAATCGTCTCCGCCGCCCTAACGCCCTTTGGCGGCGTCGAAGTCCTCGAGACGGTGCGGGACCCGGCAACCCGTGAAGCGGTTGTGGCAGCCTTCGTCACGTCGCAAGCGGCGGCCTATCGAATCGCTGCCGCGATTGTCCTCGCCGGTGTGCTCCTCGCGATGTTCCGCGCGGGGACGGTGGTCGAAGGCGCGCCGGCGGACTCTGCCTCGGCGCGCCCGGCGTCCACTGAGTGACCAGCGCCGCCGTTCCAGCCGCTTCCTACCGCTGGCTGGTGCTGGCGACGATGATCCTCGGCCTGTTCCCCGGAGTCCTCGATGCGGCTGTGGTCAATGTCGCGCTCCCGGTCTATGTCGCCAAATTCGGCGCAAACCTCAACACGGCCGAGTGGATCGCATTGGTCTTCCGACTGGTAACCGCCATCATCCTGCTGCCGGCCGGGCGCGCCGCCGACTTACTCGGCCGGCGAAAGGTCTACCTCGCTGGACTGGCGCTCTTCACCGTGGCGTCGGCGCTCTGCGCGATCGCGCCGAACGTCGGGCTGCTGATCGCAGCGCGGGTGCTCCAGGCGCTTGGAACCACCGGAATGCTGGCGACCTATTCGGCGATCATCGTGGCGGTCTTTCCGGAAAGCCAACGCGGCCAGGCGCTGGGGATCGGAACGACCGTCATGGCGGTGGCGACGGCGATCAGCCCGACCACCGGCGCACTGCTGGTCGATCTCTGGGGGCCGGCCTCGGTGTTCGTGATCAACCTCCCGATTGGGCTGATCGGGCTTGTGGCGGCGCTGGCGGTGCTGAAGGAGCGGACGGTGTCGATCACCCCGGAGCCAGGTGCTCGCTTCGACTGGGCCGGGGCGATCCTGTCGAGCGCGGCGATCCTGACTCTGCTGCTCGCCCTCGAAGAACGGGTCGGCCCCTACGCCATTGCTCCGATACGGCCGATTTTGCTTGTGGTCGGGGTCGCGCTGCTGGGCCTGTTCGTCGCCGTCGAGCGACGGCTGCGCCATCCGATGCTCGACATCGGGCTGTTTCGTGTTCCAAGCTTCACGATCAGCGCGTCTCTTATCGGGATCGGGTCGCTCTCCCTCGGGTTGGTCACCTACCTGATTCCACTCTTCATCCAGCTTGGATTGGGCCGAAGTATTGTCCAAGCCGGGTTCGACATGCTGCCGTTGGCGGTCGTGCTGATGGTGGCTGGGCCGCTCTTCGGAACGCTCTCGGACCATTGGGGCGCCCGCGGGCTGACAGCAGCCGGTATGGCGCTGATGACCGGGTCGCTGGCGTTGCTGGCCGGGCTGAGTTTGAGCGCACCCCTGATGGCGGTGGTCGTTCCGCTGACGATCTTCGGACTGGGCACCGGGTTGTACCAGGCCCCGAACAACAGCGTGGCTTTTGGCTCAGCGCCGAAAGAGAAGCACGGCGTCGTCGGCGGCGTACGCTCGATGCTGATCAGCTTGGGGATCGCCGTTGGCGTGGCGTTGGGCAACACGATTGTCGATGGTGGGCTACAAGCCTTCGGTGGGTCCGCCGTGCTGACCAGTGCTCCACTCAGCGAGGCCAGCCTGAACGCCTATCTTGCGGCCCAAGCTCAGGCACTCTGGGTGACCGCCGCCTTCACCGCGTGCGGAGCGGTGCTCGCGTTTCTTCAGCCTCGGCGCGTCTAGCCAGGGGAAGAAGGCCCCACATCCTATCGCTCCGTCAGACGCGGCGCCCAGACGTCACGGATGGACCTTCCAACCCCTCAGTAGGCCCGGGCGAAGATCGCGACCTGATCGGTACGCTCGCCGGTGAAAAAGCAGACCCCTTCACCCTCCTCCGGATCGAGCGGGAAGCAGCGGATGGTCGCCTTGGTTTCATCCTTCAAGCGCTCTTCGTCAGCGCTGCCACCCGCCCAGTGAGTGCGGATGAAGCCGCCACGCTCCTCGAGGACATCCTGGAACTCCTGGTATGAGCGAACGCCGCGGGTGGTGTTCGCTTCGCGATGGTCGGTGGCCTGGCGCAGCAGGCCAGCCTGCACGTCGTCGAGCAAGGCACGGACAACCGTGGCGAGGCTCTCGATTGGCACGCCGAACTGCTTGCCCTCCTTGCCGGGAACGTCGCGCCGGGCGATGACGACCGCCTGCTGCTGAACGTCTCGCGGGCCAATTTCGATGCGCAATGGGACGCCGCGCATCTCCCAGTCGTGGTACTTAAAGCCGGGGGTCAACTCGTCGCGCAGGTCGAGTTTGACGCGAACTCCCGCCGTGGCGAGGGCTCGCTCAACCTGCTCGGCAGCCGGTAGAACGACGCTTTTCTCCTCGTCCTTGCGCCAGATCGGCACGATCACCGTCTGGATCGGCGCCATCACCGGCGGCAGACGCAGTCCCTGATCGTCGCCATGCACCATGATCAGCGCGCCGACCATCCGCGTACTCACCCCCCAACTGGTGGTGTGGCAGAACTGGAGCGCGTTGTCGCGGTCGAGGAACTTGATGTCAAACGCGCGAGCGAAATTGTCGCCGAGATAGTGGCTGGTACCGGCCTGCAGCGCCCAACCGTTCCCCATCATCGCCTCGATGGCGTAGCTCTCGACCGCTCCGGCGAACTTCTCATTCTGGCTCTTCTTGCCTTTGAGCACCGGGATCGCCGCATCGTTCACGGCAAAGTCGGCGTAGACGTCGAGCATCCGCAGCGTCTCTTCAATCGCTTCCTCGGCGGTCGCGTGGGCAGTGTGGCCTTCTTGCCAGAGAAACTCGGCGGTGCGCAGGAAAGGGCGAGTACGGAGTTCCCAACGAACGACGTTCGCCCACTGGTTGATCAGCAATGGCAAATCGCGGTAGGACCGTATCCAGCGCGCGTAGGTGTGACCGATGATCGTCTCGGACGTTGGCCGGACGACGAGCGGTTCTTCGAGTTGTTCGCCGCCGCCGATCGTCACAACCGCCAGTTCGGGCGAAAACCCTTCGACGTGTTCGGCCTCCTTCTGGAGAAAGCTCATTGGGATCAGCAGCGGAAAGTACGCATTGACGTGACCGGTCGCCTTGAAGCGGCGGTCGAGGCCGTCGCGCACGGCCTCCCAGATGGTGTAGCCGTACGGCCGGATCACCATACAGCCACGCACCGGCGAGTTTTCGGCCAGTTCGGCCTCGCGGATGACATCGAGGTACCAGCGCGAGTAGTCATCGGCGCGCGGGGTGATTTTGTCGGCCACGGGCGGCTCCGTCGTTCGGCTCGGCGTGCGCCGGCGAGAGAAGTATAGGGCGACGGGCCGGCTTGACTGCGCGCGGCTAGAATCTCCCCATCATCCCGCCAAGGAGCCTCGTGCCGTCACCTATTCGCGCAATCGTCTACGACGCCGGCTTTACCTTGCTTCGGCCAACTGCATCAGTGGCCGAATTGTGCGTCCAGGTGCTCCAACGTCGGGGCCACTCGGTCGAGGCTGCCGTGGTCCAGGCGGCGATGCCGGCCTTCGAGCCATTTCTCGAGCGCTTTCAGGCGGACGGCGAACTTGCCTTTGCCTCCGACTCGAAGACTACCGCGCTCTGGCACGCCTATTACCGGGCAACCTTGGCCGGCGGCGCAAGCCATCTCTCCGAGGACGAAATCGCGGCCTGCGCGGTCGAAGTCACCGATCTGTACGGCCTGCCCGACTACTGGGAGACCTATCCCGAAGTTGCGCCGACCCTTCGCGAAGGGTGGCGGCGGGGCCTCGTCCAAGGCGTCGTATCCGACTGGGGAACGCCCCTGATCTCGATCCTCCATGGCCTCGGCCTCTCGGACCTACTCGACTTCGTGGTGGTATCGGCGCTTGCCGGCGCGGCCAAGCCAAACAGCTATCTGTTCGACCTGGCAGTTCAACGTGCCGGCGTCGCGCGGGAAGAGATCCTCTACGTGGGCGACACCTACCGGTCGGATATCCTTGGCGGACGCGGCGCCGGGCTGCATTCGGTGCTCATCGACCGTTCGGGGGCGCTCAGCAGCATCGACTGCCCGGTAATCCACCGGCTCGATCAGATACTCGACCTCGCAGTGTCACCGCCTGACGAAGGCGATCGGCTATTCTATTCGCATGACCGATCCCCCAGAATCGGCAGCGACTGATCCACGCGACTGGACGACGGCCGCCCCCCAATCTCTCACCTTGGAAGCCAGCCTCGAACAGCAGATGATCTACGCCCGAGACCTCGCGCGCGCCTTTGCCGAGCTTGAAGCGAAGGAAGCACAGCGCAAACGGCTGCTCGATCAAGTGATCTCCGCCCAGGAGGACGAGCGCCGCCGAATTGCGATCGACATCCACGATGAAGTGCTCCAGATGCTCGGGTTCAACCTGATGAAGATCGACCTGATCGAGCGGCTCTGGGTCAAAGGCGACTACGCCCCGGCACTCGAACACCTCGGCGCGCTGCGCGACACCATCGAATCGGCCATCAACTTGTTGCGCGACATCATCACCGAGCTTCGACCGCCATCGCTCGACGTCCAGGGCCTGGTGCCAACGTTGGACGAATACCTCAAGCGTTTCCAACGCGAGACCGACGTCGAGGTCGCGCTAACCAGCCGGATTGGCCGGCGGCAATCGTCGACGGTCGAAACGTTGATCTACCGCCTCGTCCAAGAGGCGTTGGTGAACACCCGCAAGCATGCCAATGCTCGGCACGTCACGGTCGAACTGCGTGCCGAGGACGACCGGATCGCGGTGACGGTGTCTGATGACGGCCAGGGGTTTGTCGTCGACGACGCACTCAAGAGCAGCCTCGCGCGTGGCAGCATTGGCCTGCACTCGATCATCGAGCGGGTCGGACTAGCCGGTGGCGTCTGCGAGATCGAAAGCGCACCGGGCGATGGCGCGACGATCCGCTTCAGCGTCCCGACCACTGCCTAACCCGCCTCGTCGAACGTCCGGTAATACTCGCTCCTTCCAGACGAGCGCGGCCTTGGTGGAACCGCCTCGACGCAAGGGTCTGCCCAAGACGACGCCTCCCCGGCCGTCATTCCAGCAGGCGGCGAGCGATGATCTGGGCCTGGATCTCGTTGGTCCCTTCGAAAATCGAAAGCACCCGGGCGTCGAGGAGAATGCGGCTGATCGGCGTCTCCTCGGCATAGCCGAGACCGCCGTGGATCTGGACGGCGGCGTCGGCAACCTCCCAGGCGGCGCGGGTCGCTTGCAGCTTGGCCATGCCGGCCTCGAGGTCGCAACGCTCACCGGTTTCCTTGCGACGTGCCGCGTGATAGGCGAGTTGACGCGCCGCCTGGATCGCAACCGCCGAACGTGCAAGCTTGGCACGGATGCGCGGGAAGCCGATGATCGGTACGCCAAACTGGACGCGGGCGCGCGCATAGCGCAGCGCCTCGTCGAAGGCGGCCTGGGCGACGCCGACGCCACGCGCGGCAGTCTGGATCCGAGCGACTTCCATCGTCGCCATCAGTTGGCGAAACCCCTGGCCGGAGACGCCGCCCAGCAGCGCATCGTCCGGCACGAAAAAACCGTCGAAGGCGACCTCGTACTCCTTCATCCCGCGGTAGCCGAGCACCCGGATCTCGCCACCGCTCACCCCCTCGTTGGGGAACGGATCGTCCTCGGTGCCGCGGGTTTTGGGCGCGAGGAACATGCTGAGCCCACGGTGCCCCGGCTGAGTTGGGTCGGTACGCGCCAGCAACGTCATCACGTCGGCGCGAGCGCCATGGGTCATCCAGGTCTTCTGGCCGTAGATACGCCAGCCGCCATCGACTTTGACGGCGCGGGTTTGAACCGAGGCAAGATCCGAACCAGAGTTCGGCTCGGTAAAGGCGGCGGTCGGCAGCACCTCGGCAGCCGTCAGCTTCGGCAGCCAAGCCCGCTGCTGGGCGGCGGTGCCACCGCCCAAGATCAATTCAGCAGCAATTTCGCTGCGCGTTCCAAGCGACCCAACGCCGATCGATCCACGGACCAGTTCCTCGGTCACCACCACCATCGCCAACTTGCCGAAGCCCGAACCGCCAAACGCCTCCGGCACGCTCAGCCCGAAGACGCCCAAACCGGCCATTTCGCGGATCAAATCGAGCGGAACCAACCCGTTGTCTCGGTGGATCTGGTGGGCGATCGGGGTGACCTGCTCGGCGACGAAACGGGCGAACTGGGCTTGGACCGCCTGGTGGGCTTCGTCCAGTCCGCGTCGTCCGACGCCGCCAGTCTCGTCGACGTGTACCGCGATCTGCTCGTCGGCCGCCACCCCACCGGCGCGATCGACGAAGGCGGCGATCTCGGGGTCGTTCAAGGCCGCGAGGTCGTCGCGCGACAGGCCAAGGTCAGCCGGGAGGACGCTCTCGACCGAGCCGAGCGATATCCCCCCCGGTAGGCTGCCGACGGCGCGCGCCAGCCAGGACTCCGCGATCAGCCGTTCGAGGCTGCCAGGACCAGCCTCGAGGGCGTCGGCCCAGGCCAGAAGCTGGCGGCCCGCCTCGACCTGAATCGCCAGTTGAGCGAGCGCGTGGGCGGCAAGCTGACGCTCGGTCAGCAACGCTTCGCTCAGCCGGCCGTTGGCCTGGCAGGCGTCGCGCAGCACCAGGCGCGCCTGGTCGAACAGAGCATCGAGGGCGGCAAGGGCGCGGCCGGCCGGGGTGGCGGCGCGCGGATCGCCTGGCTGGGTCATCGTTGCCTCATTGCCGGGTGTGAGGCGTCTATTCTGCCAGGTCACCGACGCGCCGGCCTAGCCCCGGACGACGATCCCGTTCCCCCAGGGGTCGCCAAAAAGGAGCGCCCCGCCCTCGTGAACAACGGCGACGCCCGCCTCCTCCAGCCGGCTTGCCAGGGCTCGGCGGGCGTCATCGTCCGGCAACTCGATGGTGAAGTAGCGCAATCCGGCGGCATTGGCCGGTGGCCGCGGGCCGCCTTTGCTGCGCCAACTGTTCAACCCGAGATGGTGATGATAGCCATCGGCGCTGGCAAAGACGGCTCCCGGCCACCTGGCGGTCAGGTCGAACCCGATGGTATCGACGTAGAACCGGCGCGCCTCATCGACATCGCCGACCTGCAGGTGGACGTGGCCGATGCGCGTCTCACGCGCGATACCGCTCCAGACCGGCCCACTCTCGCCTTCGCCGAGGATGCCCTCGAAATCGAAAGGGTTGCTCGCCATCCGCACCTGGTTGTCTTCCCAGCGCCACGAGCCAGGCGGGCGGTCGCAATAGAGTTCGAGACCGTTGCCATCCGGGTCGGCGAGATAGACCGCTTCGCTCACGAGGTGGTCTGCCGCGCCATCGATTGGGTAGTCAACGGCGAGAATCCGCCGAAGGAGACGCCCGAGATCCCGACGAGACGGCAGCAAGATCGCGACGTGGAACAGCCCGGTTGCGCCGGCCGGCTTGGGCTGGGCGCCGGGCCGCTCGACCAACTCGAGTAGCGGCGCCCCGGCAACACCGTACAGCACTGTGCCGGCCGACCCGTCGAGCCGATCCATCCCGAGCGTGCCCTCGTAGAAGGTGGCCGAGCGTTCAAGGCTGGCGACGGTCAGGCCGGCAAGGCCGATGGCCGTGCCAGCCGGCAGCGTCCGGAATGGAAGGACTTGCATGAGGAGCCTCCGAGTCGCCTAGTCGTTCAGCGTGGCGGCGAGGTGCAGGGTAATCGTGATCGTGTCTCCGACGATCGCGCCGCCCGTCTCGATCAGCCCGTTCCAGCGCAGGCCGAACTCCTTCCGGTTCACCTTGGCGATGGCGGTGAAGGCGGCGCGTTGCTTGCCGAAGGCGTCGCGAATCTGGCCCTCGTACTCGACATCGAGCGCAATCGGGCGAGTATTGTCGCGGATGGTTAGGTCACCGAAGACCTGAAAGCGATTGGCGTTGACCGGCTCAACCCGGGTGCTGTGAAAAGTCATCGTCGGGAACTGCTCGGCATTGAAGAAATCGTCCGAGCGCAGATGGTTGTCGCGATACTCCTCGCCGGTGTCGATACTGGCGACCTGGAAAATGGCGTCGGCCGAGGCGCCCGCCGGGTTGGCTTCGTCGAAAACGATCGTCGCCTGCCAGTCGCGAAAGCGGCCCTTTACGGTCGAGACGAGCATATGCTTGGCCGAAAATTCGGCGATCGAGTGGGCAGTATCAACCGTCCAGGTCTTGGTTTGGGTGGTCATGTGGTTCCTCCGGTGGTGGTTGCTTGCCTTGGCTTACGGTGCATAAGGAACTATACTTGTGTATGCATGGATTGTCAAGCCCTCGAGAATCAGGGAGAATTGGAGACATGGCAGAGCAAATAACCGCGTTCTGTCCCTACTACCACGAGGCGGTGGAACTGGTTGGCGGGCGTTGGACCGGTGCGATCGTCCGGGCGATGCTAGCGGGCGTAACCCGCTTCGGCGAGTTGGCCGGCACAATCCCCGGGATCAGCGACCGGATGCTGTCCGAGCGCCTGAAGGAACTCGAGGCGGCGGGGATTGTCGTTCGCACCGTCTACCCCGAGACTCCAGTGCGGGTGGAATATCGGCTGACGCCAAAGGGCGAGGCTCTTTCCGATGTCGTCGAGGTGATTTCGGATTGGGCTCACGACTGGTTGGTTCCAGCCGAAGGGCCGGGGGCCGAGGCGCTAGCCGCCCGCTGACCCAGATTCCGGCCCAGAACTGACCACCACCGGGCCCATTGCCCGATCCTGGTCAGCGGCCAGATACGGAATGATGTGCTTGGCAAAGAGCGTCGGGCCGATTGCTCCTGAGGCCGCAGCGGCGTCCTCGCCGGTGTCCCACAACAGGATGACAATCGCGTGTTGCGGCCCGGCCTTGACGATTTGAAACGAGCGAAAGCCCTTCAGCTTGGCAAAGGCGGGCGGAAACTCGTTCTGAGCGGCGGGGAGGATCTCCTCGACCGGAACCGAGAGACGCAGGCTATTGACGACCGCAAACATGGTTGCCTCCTATTGCTTCCGGATACGTCTGGACTGTTCCGGCCGGATCATAACCGGGTCTAGTATTCGCGCAGCAGCGTCCCGAAGCCACGCATTTGGTCGGTGATCCCGTTCTCGCGAAGCGCATGCCACCAAGTCGCCGCATTTATCGCGATCACCGGCTTTTTCAGCCAGCGCTCGGCCTCGTCGGCGAGGCGCACCATCGACAGGTTGGTTCCAACCTGGACGATCGCATCGGCGTCGCTGGTGTTCACTTCCAAGATCGCGTCGCGAAGCATATCCTCGGTGGTGTGGGCAATCGCGACTGCCGATGGCCGCTTGAGCCCCTTGAGGGCGACGACGTCGAAGCCGCACTCGGTGAAAAAGCGCCGAACCTGGGCGTCGCCGACCGGCTGATAGGGGGTGATCACGCCAATCCGCTTGACGTTGAAGATAGCGAGCGCACGCCGGCAGGCATCGGCGCCAGTGGCAACTTTCATGTTTGACCAGCGCTCGATCTTGCGGGTGAACTCTTCGTTGCCTTCCTTGCCGCCCCAAAACGTTTCGGCGGACATCCCCATCACCATGTAGTCCGGCTCGCAAGTGACGACCTCCCGCACCGTCTGCTCGATCGCCCCGCGAATCTGCTCGAGCAGGGCCTCGAACTGGTCGTCGTTGGTCAACCGTTGGTCGCTGATGTAGATCCGGCCGTAGTGAGCGGTGACGCCGTGAGGCGACATCATGTAATAGTCTGGCTCGACGACGGTATTGGTCGAGGGGCCGAGAACACCAAACTTAGCGCGGTAGCCGAGAACGTCCGGCATCGTTCACCTTCCGTCTTGTGAATGGGGCGAGGATAGCACAGCCCGCGGGCGGCTAGTTCGGGAGTTGGCGGCGGACCAGTAGGACGCGCTGGACGACGGTGGCGCTCGCGCCAGCCGCGATCACCAGCAGCGCGAGGTTCAGCCGATTGATCGCCAATCCGGCGGCCAGCGTCACGATCCGGGCCGGCCGATCGAAGAAGCCGGCTTCCCCCTGAACGCCGACTGCCTCGGCGCGCGCTCGGCTGTAGCTGACCAGCACGCTCGCCCCATAGGCGACAAACGCCAGCAGCGGCGTCGTCGTACTCCCGGCGCGGACGCCGCGGACGGCTACCCCGAACAAGAGCAGTCCATCGGCGACCCGGTCGAGCGTCGAATCGAGGAAAGCGCCGAAGCGACTGGTCCGCCCCGTCGATCGGGCGAGCGCCCCGTCGAGCAGGTCGAATGCGCTTGCGCCCAGCACCAGTGGGCCGGCGAGACGCCCGTCGGCAACCGCGACCGCGGCGGCGACCGCCCCGGTCAATGCCGTCCCGACGACGGTCAACTGGTTGGGAGTAATCGACGTTTTGGCGAGCAGCCGGATCAGCGGGGCGGTGACGGTGGCGACAAGCGGGCGAAGTTGTTTCACCGGCCAAGACCGACATACGGCGCGACCGCCGAGCCGAGGCGACGCAGCCGGCTGCGGCCTTTGCCGGACGCTTCGGCGAGCCGACGGCTCTCGCGCGCCGATTCTTTGGCGAGCAAGACGCGCTCGTAGTAGGCCAGCACTCGCTCGGCGACACGGTCCCAGCTATAGTCGCGCGCCTTCAGCCGGCCGTTGGCGGCGAGGTCGGCACAGCGCGCCGGGTCGGCAAGCAGCTGGCAGATCGCCGCGGCCAGAGCCGCCTCATTCTTCGGCGCAACCAGCAGCCCCTCGACGCCGTGGGTCATCACGCCGGCAAAGCCGCGGATGTTCGAGGCGACGATCGGCCGGCCGGCAGCCATCGCTTCCAGCAAGACAATGCCGAAGCTCTCGTCGCCGGTATTCGGAGCGCAATAGAGGGTGGCGGTTTGAAAAAGGCGGACTTTCTCGTCCTCGGATGGCGCGCCGACGAAATGAACGTCCGGCAGCCCGGTGCGGCGGGCCCAGGTTTCGTAGCCCAACCGGGCGCGATCGCCACCGCCGGCGACGATCAACCGGGCATCCGGCCACTCCTGTTTGACGATCCGGAACGCCCGTAGTAGGTAGCCCAGCCCTTTTCGCCGCTCCTCGAGCCGCCCCAGGAAGAGGAGGCTCGGCCGGCCGTCGTCGAACCGGGTGACGCGTTCGAGGGGTGAGGCAAAACGCTCGTAGTCGATGCCATTGGGGATGATGTTGTAGTAGCCGCGAAAGTACTGATCGACGAACTCACCGGCCGCCTCGGAAACCGCGATCTTGCCGTCGAGCTTGCGAAACCAGCGTTTGAGGAGCCGGTGGCCGTAATAGTACGCCATCGATCCGGTCGAGTAGCGGCTACCGGAATAGGCGTGGAAGGTGCCGACATTCGCGGCGTTGGAAAAGCGAAGCACGGTGAGCGGCAACGGACCCTGGAGCGGTTCGTGGACGTGGATCAGGTCGAACTGTTCGTGGGCAAGCAGCGCTTTGACTGGCTTGTCGAGGTTGAACAGGATCGGGATGCGGGCGATTGAGCCGGAGGCGGGGATCGGGTAGGGCTTGCCGACGACGAGCAGGTCGGGCTGAGCGAGTTGGTCGGCCGGAACCGACGACGAGGCGACAATTCTGGCCTCGTGACCCCGCCGGACGAGTTGCCGATAGAGGCTCTCGATGTGCCGGTTCACCCCGCCCGGCGTCGCCCAATCATAGGGCGAGACGAGCCCGACCTTCATGGTAGCGGTTAGGCCAGCATCGCAGCGCGGCGTTGGCGCACGTGCTGGCGAACGCGCTTGGCCGGCAACCAGATCAAGCTGCGGCCCTGCTGACGGATCAGATCCTGGACCGCCACCGGCGCATGGCGGATGTGGTGAAGAACGCCGGTGGTGGAGCGCTCGGTCAGCGCCTCGCGCAGGTCGACCGCGCTGTGCCCAGGGAAGCGGGTGTAGGCCGCCCCAATCGGCGGCAGGAAATGAGCGTCCGAGCCGCCAGTCTCGGCCAGTCCGTAGCGCTCTCGGTTTAGCCGCTCGACTTTCTGGCGAGTTACCTGGCCAGCAATGGTCGGGTTTGCCACCTCAATCCCGACGATCCCTGGTGTGTGGTGCGCCATCGCCCGGTCGAGCGCCCGCTCTCCCACCGACGTTGTCAGCCAACTCATCGGGTGGGGCACGATACACAGGCCGCCCTGATCACGCACCGCTTCGATCGTCCAGTCGAGCGAGCGGTACGCGCGGATCGGCTTTTCGATGAACAATGCCAGCAGATGGCCATGGCGCGTCGAGATCTCGGCGCCGACGATCACCTCGAAGCGGTAGCTGCCCGCCTGAACCAACTCACGAGCGTGGAGGCCACCGGCAAGCTCGTCGTGGTCGGTGATCGCGATAACGTCGAGGTCGGTCTTCTCCTCGACCCAGTCGAGGATCTGCTCGATCGACATCATCCCGTCCGAGAACGTCGAGTGCAGGTGGACATCCGCTTTGCCAGCAGGTGCAACCACGGTCATGCATCGGCTCCTAGCGCGGCCGGGGAATGATGCGCCGACGGCTGCGGCTCCCCGGTAGGCCAGAGCCGTCGAAAGATATACCACTGTTCGGGACGCTGGCGTACTAGTTCTTCGAGCGCCGTCACCAACGCCTGCGTCAGCCGTTGGACGTCGGCCTGGCGATCGCCGGTCGGAGTGTAGTCGAAGCGGTCGTCCACCACGAGGCTGAAGCGATTGTCGGGCCGGCGAAAAACCGCCCCCGGGACGATCCGCGCGCCCGTCCGCAGGGCGAGGGTCGCCGGACCAGCCGGCAGATAGGCCGTCTCGCCGAACAGCCGCACCGGCACGCCATCCGTCGAGGTCGGGATATCGACCAGCAATCCGACCATCTCACCAGCGCGCAGCGCCTTGACTACCCCACGGGCGGCAAGCGCCGGTTGCTCGGCCTCCACCAAGCGCAGTCCTTGTCGCCGCCGCACCGCCTGGACCTCAGCGTTGAACTCGGGCGGCCCGACCGAATCGGCGACGACAAGAAATGGATAGCCGCGAATGCCGGCCGCGGCGCCGGCAAAATCCCAATTGCCCATGTGAAACGAGACGAAGATCACCCCGCGTCCATCGGCGAGCAAGGCATCGAAGCGATCCCAACTCGCGATGCCGATCGCGTCGAGGATTTCCTGGCGAGACATCCGCGGGAAGCGGACGAATTCGACCATGTATTTGGCGTAGTTGCGAACGCTGTCGCGCGCCGAGGCGCGAACCATCGCCCGCGAGGCGTACGGCCCGAGCACGTGGCGCATGTTTTCGAGGGTGATGGTGCGCTTCTCCCGCCAGAAGACGAAGAACACGAGATCGCCGATCCGGGCGGCGCACCAGTAACTCAGCCGCAAAGGCGCACGCTGAGCGAGGTAGGAAACGGTGCGGTAGATGGGGACGGCGGCTCGATGCCAGAGCCTCACCAGTCGCCCGGGCGGGGCGCCAGCCTCAGCCGGCGGCTCCCCCGGTTGTGGGGTCATTCGTCTCCTGTGCCGGCGATGAAGTCCTCCACCATCCGTCGGGCCTCGTCGTCCGAGTACTGGATCGGCGGCGACTTCATGAAGTACGCCGAAGGACCGATCAGCGTGCCGCCAATGCCGCGGTCAAGCGCCAGCTTGCAGCAGCGCAGTGCGTCGATCACCACGCCCGCCGAGTTCGGGCTGTCCCACACTTCGAGCTTCATCTCGAGGTTGAGCGGCACATCCCCGAAGGTGCGGCCCTCCATCCGGATATAGCACCACTTGCGGTCGGACAGCCAGGGCACGTAGTCGCTCGGTCCGACGTGGACGTCACGCTCGGGCAGAGTGTAGTCCAACTGAGAGGTGACGGCATTGGTCTTCGAGATCTTCTTCGATTCGAGGCGTTCGCGCTCGAGCATGTTGAGGAAGTCAGTATTACCGCCAAAGTTCAACTGATAGGTACGCTCGACTTTGACGCCGCGATCGCGAAAGAGTTTGGTCAGCACCCGGTGGGTGATCGTCGCGCCCACCTGCGACTTGATATCGTCGCCGACGACCGGCAAGCCCTTCTCCTTAAAGCGGCGCGACCAATCGGCCTGACGGCCGATAAACACCGGAATGCAGTTCACGAAGCCGCAACCGGCGTTCAGGATCTGCTCAACATACCAGCGCGTGGCGCTTTCGCTGCCGACCGGCAAGAAGGAGACGACGACATCGGTCTTGGTGTCTTTGAGAAGGCTGACAACGTCGACGGTTTCTCCCGGCGCTTTGGTGATCACCTCCGAGAGGTATTTGCCGAGGCCGTCGTGGGTCATGCCGCGCTCGACACGGACGCCGAGATTCGGCACGTTGGCGAACTTCACGGTGTTGTTCTGGCCGGAGAAGATCGCCTCGGAAAGGTCCTTGCCAACCTTTTCGATGTCGATGTCGATGGCGGCCGTGAAATTGATGTCACTGACGTGATAGCCACCGAGGCGCGGATGCATCAGCCCCGGGATGAACTCATCGTCGGGGGCATTTCGATAGAACTGGACCCCTTGCACAAGCGATGACGCGCAGTTGCCGACGCCAATAATTGCGACGTTAATCGTTCCCAAGTTGGAACCGCGCTCCTTTCTCTTCTTCCGAGGCATGGTTCCGCCTCCGGCCCCGGGGGCGGTCGTGCCAGGCGGCGACGCCGACGGAATCCGAGATTCCCCCCGGTCCCGATGATAACCGAGTATCCTCACCCCATGCACGCCACCCACCCGCCGCAGGCGCACGGCTGGCCTGCCGCGCCGCTCGGCCTCGGGACCGTTCAGTGGGGCGACCGGCTTGTCTGGGGCTTCGGGTCCGGCTTCGTCGCCGACGACGCCCACGACGCCTTCTGGATCAGCCTCGCCGCCGGCGTCTCTCTCGTCGATACCGCCGAAATCTATGGGATGGGCGCGTCCGAGCGGTTGATCGGCCACTTCCTCAAGACTGTGCGCGTTCCGGTGCAGGTGGCGACGAAGTTCTTCCCGATGCCGTGGCGGATCGACCGTGGCTCCTTCTTTTCTGCGCTCGGCGGTAGTTTACGCCGGCTCGGGTTGGCACGCGTCTCGTTGTATCAGATCCATTGGCCGACACCACTCGTTCCGGTCGAACGGCTGATGGATTGGCTGGCCGAGGCGATCGAGCGCGGCCTCGTCGAGCGAGCCGGTGTTTCGAACTTCGACCTGCGCCAGACCGAGCGCGCCCAGGCTGCCCTCGCGCGCCGGGGCATCGCCCTCGCCTCGAACCAGATCCCCTTCAGCTTGCTGGAGCGCTCTGCCGAGCGCACCGGGCTGCTCGCGGCTTGCCGAGAATTGGGCGTCACCGTGATCGCCTACAGCCCGCTCGAACAGGGACTGCTCACCGGCAAGTACGGTCCGGATCGACCGCCTCCCGGCATCCGCACCCTGACGCGGCGGCGCGACCTGAATCGTCTGTCGCCGTTGCTGGCCGCGCTTCGCGAGGTCGGGGCGGCGCACCGCCGCACGCCCGCTCAGGTCGCTCTTCGTTGGACGATCGAGAAAGGCACGCTCCCAATACCCGGAGCGAAGAACGCCACCCAGGCCGCCGAAAACGCCGGCGCGCTCGAGTTCTCCCTTTCGTCGGACGACCTCGCCCGACTCGACGAGGCGATAGGACGGAGGCAACCAAGTAGGGCCGCCGTTCGTAGTTCCTGGTGAGACGAGGCGGCCGGGAATGCGGTGACAGGGGCAATGGTCAACCAGGATCGGGTCGTATTGATCACCGGCGGAACCAGCGGGATCGGCCGTGCTGCGGCGACGGCACTGGCACGTCAGGGCGGAACGATAATCGTCGTCGGGCGAGACGAAGGTCGCTGCCGTGCCGCCCGCGACGCGATCCGGCAGGAGAGCGGCAACCACCAGGTTGAAGCGATCGCTGCCGACCTTGCCGAAGGCGTTGACGTCGTCCGTCTCGCCGGGGAGGTCCTGAGTCGCTGGGATCGGCTCGACGTCCTGATTAACAATGTCGGGCGGATGATCGCCCGGCGGGAGCGCACCAGCGACAGCCTTGAGATGACCTTCGCGCTCAATCATCTCGCGCCGTTCGCACTCACGCGGTTACTGCTCGACCGCCTGCGCACCAGCGCCCCGGCACGGGTCGTTACGGTCTCGTCGTTTATGCACGTGATGGGCCGGATTCGCTTCGACGATCTCCAAAGCGAACGCTGGTATCACGGCCGCGAGGCCTACACTCAGTCGAAGCTAGCAAATGTCCTGTTCACCTTCGAACTTGCCAGGCGACTGGCCGATTGCGGTGTGATCGCCAACGCGGTCGATCCGGGGCTCGTGGTAAGCAACCTTGGCCGGCGGGGCGGCGGTATCATCTCCCTCGCCCGGCCGCTGCTGGACCTGATCGCCCTCTCGCCCTCAGCCGGCGCGGACGGGATCGTCTGGCTTGCCGGGGACCCGGAGGTTGCGGGGGTGAGTGGCGGCTATTTCGCCGGCAGGAGGCAGATCCGAGCCGCGAGGGCCGCCTACGACCTCGCCCAGGCCCGCCGACTCTGGGAGATCAGCGTCACGCTTGGAGCGCCAAGGGTCGGCCTCGCCAACCACTGGTAGGCCTGGCAGTCGCGGCCGGTTCGGCGGGGACGGTTCTTGCTACCATCACGCCCATCGGAGGCTCCCGGTGACCGTAATCGTCGGCATGCTGACCAAGGTTTCCAACGATCAACTCGACCGCCTTCGCTCGGTGGGGGATGTCGAAGTGCGCGACCTCAGCCAGTTCGTTGCCAGCCCGCAGAACAAGCTCAGCGATCCTGAAGCGGCGGACCGGGCGCTCGACGGGCAACTCGCCGACTGCGAGGTGCTGTTTGCCACCAGCCTGCCGCGCGAACTGGCCAGCCGGGCCCCACGCGTTCGCTGGCTCCACGGCTCCCAGGCGGGGATCGACGCCTATCGCGACTCGGGCTTTCTTGGCCGCGACGTAGCGATTACCCTTGGCCGGGGATGGGCGGCGAGGCCGATCGCCGAGTGGGTGATCGGCGCGGTGCTGCTGCTGGCCAAGCTCTACCCGAAATGGGTGAACGACGAGGCACGCCGGCAATGGCCGGGCGGCCGGATCGAAGAGGTCGCTGGACAGACTCTCGGTATCTTCGGGCTTGGCGGCATTGGCGACGAAACCGCCCGCCTCGCCTCGGCGCTCGGGATGCGGGTCATCGCCGCGCGGCGCACGCCCGGCATCGCGCCGCCGTATGTCGACGCACTCTACGGCCCGGAGGGGCTGCCGATTTTGCTGCGCGAGTCCGACTACCTCGTTCTCGCAACCCCCGCCACTAGCGAGACCGAAAATGCGATCGGTGCTCCCGAGCTTGCGGCGATGAAACGGGGATCGCGGCTGATCAACGTCGGCCGCGGCAACGTTCTGGACGAGGACGCGCTCGCTGAAGCGCTCGTGTCGGGCCATCTCGCCGGCGCAGCACTCGACGTCTACCGGGTCGAGCCGTTGCCCGCCGATTCGCCGCTCCGCTCAGCGCCGAATGTGCTGCTCTCGCCGCACCGCAGCTTCCTCACTCAGCATCTTGACCAGCGGGTGATCGACCCGTTCCTCGACAACCTGCGCCGCTACCTCGCCGGCCAGCCACTCGAACAGGTCTACGACGAGAATCGCGGCTACTGAGCGGTCCTGGCCAACCGGGCAACCTCACCTCCAAACCGTCCTCGCCGGGACGCCCAGCAGCGGCTAATCTCGTGATCTCAGGGCGGGTGTTTGGTGGCCTCTCGCAACGTCCGCCGGCTGTCCTACGACCTCACGAAGGTGAAGCGGGCACGGGACACGCCTTCCCCGGAATACAGAGCACGCGGAAATACCCGCGTCGCCCGATCTCAACGCCCCCGTCTATCTCGACCGCCCTGCCTGCCAGCGGCATCAGAGCATCAAGACCACCGAAGCCGGGGGCGAGTATGAGTCTGACGCGGAGCAGGAAGACCAGTCGGCGCACGCGGCACATCGGCATTGATACAATGGGCAATCTCCTTGCCCGATGCGTCGGTGGAGACAAGATCCACGGTCGGGGCGGGCCTGGTGGTCCAATCCAGCCGAGTTATCGTCGAGCGAATCTTCGGCTGCGTGGGACGCTAACGCCGGCACGCCAACGACGGCCAATACCAGATCATCGAAGCCATGATCCATCTCGCCTCGCTCACCGAATGATACTGAGGACCTCAAAAGCAGCTTGAATGGTGGGCGCTCACTCAAATCCGAGCCGAGCGGCCAGCGGGGGCGTTTGTATGAGTGACACGCCAACCTTCTTCGCCGGACTGTCCGACGAGGATCTCCAGCGCGTTCTGGCTCCGCTCGAACGTCGTCAATTTCCGGTCAACGCCACGGTGCTTGTCGAAGGCGATTGTCCGCGGGAGATGTACGTCGTCGCCGCCGGCGCCGCCGACGTTCTGATTGCCGATCGTCATGGTGGAGAGCACCGGGTCGGTTCCATCAGCGCCGGGGCAACGATTGGTGAAATGTCGCTATTCACCGGCCAGGCCGCTTCGGCGACGGTGCGCGCCGTCACCGCTCTTGACGTCATCGTGATCGGAGAGATCGCCTTTCGGCGAATAGCCGAGTCCTTCCCGAGGATCTATCACAACCTCGGGGCCTTGCTGTCTCAGCGTCTGGCGCTCACCAACCGGCAGACCATTGCGAGTAAACGCGGCCGGGTAACCGTCCTCGAAGACCAGGGCGCCCCGCCGATTCTCGGCTATGCCCTCGCCAGTAGCATCGCCTGGCATACCCGCAAGCCGACCGCCTACGTTCTCATCAGCAACGACCCACCGTCTACGCTCTTGACCCTGGCGGCGCGCGACGAGGCCGAAACGGCATCGAGGCCAATGGGAGCGCAGCTTCGGATTGTCTCTTCAGGAGACGGCGGCGCCCCCGAGACTTTGCCGGCGATGGTGGACGACCTGGCCCTTCGCTATGAACACGTCCTCATTCAGGTTCGGCAGCGGGTCGGATTGGTCGCCGATCGCACCGTACGGCTACTGGACACGAACGCTCCATCCTCCGCCGAACTCGGCGATCGGCCTGGACACACGATCCGGGCCTGGGCAGCGCCGAGCGACCAGCGCGGGCCGGACGCGCACGGAGTGCTTCACGTTCCATCGCTTGAACCGGCCGACGACCTGGCCTTGGCCACCGGCCTCCTTCCGAATACGACACCCGCCGGCCGGTTGCTCGGCTGGTCAGCGCGAGACCTCGCCGGTCTCAAGGTCGGACTCGTCTTTGGCGCGGGCAGTGTCAAAGGGTACGCCCATTATGGGGTCTGGCGAGTTCTTGAGCGCATCGGGCTCACCGCTGACTTTGTCACCGGTACGAGTATCGGCGCGATTGTTGGATCTACCTACGCGCTCGGATTGACTGCCGAGGAAGCGGCAAGAAATATGGAACAGACGAGCGCTCGGGCGTTCCGTCTCAACTTTCCAACCAAGGCGTTGCTCTCCAACGCCGGTGTGCGGATGAATTTTCAACAGGTAGCCGGCGACACTCGCTTCGAGGACTTGGCGACGCCGTTGGCGATCGTGACGGCGGACATCGTCACCGGTCAGGAGGTCGTATTGCGCCGCGGCCTGCTCCGGACGGCGGCGTTGGCGAGCATGGCGATCCCCGGGATCTATCCGCCGCTCCAGATCGGGCCGTATACCTTGGTCGACGGCGGGATCGTCAACCCAGTCCCGATCGATGTTGCCGCCGAAATGGGAGCGGATGTCGTGATCGCCGTTCCACTCCGCAACCCGGCGCCTCAACCCCCTGAGGATATCGAAGCCATTGAAGCGAACGGGAAGCTTCCGTCGATCGTCCAGACCGTGTCCCGAGCGATCGACGTGATGCAAAGCGCGATTGCAACTCGCGCAACGACAACGCCCAGTTCGAGAGCCGCTGCGACCATCCTGATTGAACCGGACCTGAGCGTGGTCCCTAATCTCGGGTTGCGATCGTTCTCGCAGGGAAGACCCTATATTGCGCCTGGTGAAGCGGCCGCCGAAAGCGCATTGCCACGGATGCGTGCCGCGCTGCCCTGGCTTCGTGCTTGAGATCGAATTCGAGAACACCGAGACGTGGCCTGGGGCACACCGACGAGCGGGACGACGCGCCGACCGACAAGACCTCCAACGTCGATGGGGCGTCCGGCCAGTCCGGACCAGCCAAGACTTCACTGATCCGGGCGTATCCGCGGCCTTGGATGCTTTTCTGGAACGGCTGCTCCGCGCTCACCATCACACCCCCATCGGGCCCCGCGCGTCGCCGAACCAATCGCGTGAATCTCCCACCAGCTCGGCTCCGCCCCCGATCCTGACCCGCCAGAGCCGGAAACGATCCTCGTCGAAGCCCTTCAACTCGACGTCGAACTGCTCGGCAACGACCAACCCGGCCGCCGCGTCCAAGAGTTCCGCCACCTCAGGGTCCGAGTAGACCGTTTCCGACACGACGATGTCCTCACCGGACGATTGGCCCTCCAGGCGGGCCGCCGCGTTGACCGTCGAACCAAAATAGTCAAGCCGGTCGTTCAGCGTGACGGCGAGGCACGGTCCGTAGTGAATCCCTGCTTTGAGCTTGAGGGGTTGGAGCCCGGCCGAGGGTTCGGCCAATGCTCGTTGGGTGGTCAACATTGCCCGGATCGCCCCAACCGGCCGGCGAAAGACCGCCATCACAGCATCGCCGATCGTCTTGACGATCGTCCCTCCCTCCGCGGCGATGGTATCGCGCAGAACGTCGAAGTGATTGAGGACGAGACCAAAGGCCGGAGCGTCGCCGATCTGCCGGTACAGCCGGGTAGACCCGCGCAGGTCGGTGAAGACCACCGCCAGACTCCCGACGGACAGTCGCTCTCCCGGGCGCAACGATTCGCGCGCAAAAAGGTCGCGGAAGCGCTGGAGGGTCGTTACTTCGGCAGCGACCGCGGCCTGGTCAGACCAGGTCGTTCGTTCGAGGATAAAGAGTTGTTCACGGCTCGTCAGGTTGACCAAGCGCAGTCGTGGCGCCGGAAAGATCTCGGGCTCGCCGGCCGGCCAGCCGGCTGGCTGAAAGACGGCGATATGCTCGCCGGCGCCGCTGGCGACCACCCGAAAGAATTGACCGCCCGCCTCGCCGAAGATGCGCAGTCGATACCGCCCCTCTTCGAGAACCGGGGTCAGGAGCCGATCCTCACCCGGTCGGAGACGCTGCTGCAGCACGATGTGCGGTGTCACCTGCGGTCCACCGATGCAGTATTCCCCGACGTCGATCGAGCGAATGGCCGAGTTTGGTCGGAAGGTCAACTCGAGCGCCCGATCGAGATCGACGCTGAAGTCGATGTTGCAGCTTTCGCAATGGACCTGAGATTGGACTTCGGCGAGACCAAGGCTCCGTTGCTTTGCGCCCCGGCAGAGCGGGCAGACAGCGTCCCACTGGGCATCGAGGAGCCCGGTTCGAGTTGCCAGCAAGCAGAGTTCGAGGACGGGACGCCGTGGCACGCCCCAGGCGTCGGCTAACGCATAGGGGCGCAGGCGAGCGGCTGCCACCTCGTCGGTTCTCTCGACCGTGTCTGCGAGCCGCGCCGCCAACGCCGGGTCGGCCCCTTCATGTTGGAGCGTAGTCAAGAGGGCCCACAAGCGCCGCCGCCCGCCTTCGGCGAGTTCGGGTTGGGCGTCCGCTGTCAGAAATGGCGTTCCGGACCGGGCGAGCCGATCATATCGGCGAACGGCCCGTTCAAACCGCCGAGCATTGAGCAAGCCGATCTGGATCGGTATCGAGGCCAATCCGAGTGGGTTGCTCGCCTGGGCCCGGACTTGATAGATAACTCGTGTTCCGGCGTTGGGCAGCAACTCCAGTTCAACCAGGATCCGCATCGACCGGAGCGGTCCCTTCGTGTAGCGCCGCAGGACGCCAAAGCGATAAGGCCGAACCCACTCGAAAGGCTCCTCATCCCACTCGATCGACGTTCCGAATCGGCTGAGCCGCAGTCGTCGGCGTCCGTCCCGGCGAGCGCCATTGTCTGCCGGCTGGGTCAGCACCGGGACCCCAGTTTCTCGATTGAATCGATTGGTGTCGGAAACATACGGCCAGATCGATTCGGGGGAAGAATCGAGGTCCCAGCGCCAGCGATAGTGAAATTCCGGGTAGGGCATCGTCTGCCTCATCGACCAAACCGCCGGGCCGAACGTCACGCCAGCCCGACGCTCCCGCCAATTCGTCAAGCCTCCAAGAAAAGGTACCACGAGCAGGACCGAGATCGGGCCGCCGAACTAGCGTCGCTGATCTTCGAGATCATTGGTCCACCGTCGCCGCCCGACGGACCGGAGAAGGAAGACGAGATAGAATGAGCGGGCCGGCCACAGGCCATACGTTCGGCGGGCGGCCCGAGCGTTGGCCAGGAGAACACCGGTCTACCTCGCTGGGGCCGAGGTCGCCGATTGGGCGAGGACGACGATCACGAGGCGAGGCAGAGCGGCGTCTTGGCGGCTTCCAACAGCCGAAGGCTGCGTTTCGCAGGTCAGGGGTGCTCAAGAACCGCTAGGGAACGTCCTCCGGTCCCTGGTCGACGCGGTTGACGTAGAACCGGCGGATTGCCTCGGCATCCGCGCCGCTGAGTGGAAGTTTGTGCTGCCAAGCCAGCGCGGTCACCGGCGATTCCATTCGCTCGTAGGGCGCCATGATGATCTTGCGCCGGCCATATTTGCCGTTTGGCAGGCCAAGCGAGATCTCTTCAAGCTTGGCGATCGTCTCCGAACCAACGTCGGGCTTGTAAAGGACGACGACGTAGCCGTGTTCGAGGCTGTGGATCCAGTTGCCTTCCGGGACACTCTGACGGTAGAAGCCGGGCGCAGCAGCCGACCCAAAATGCGGCCCGCTGGCCGGCGGGTAGTTGTTGTAGGAGAGGTCGGTCCCGTTGGCGACGTGCTGCGACCCTTCGCTCGGATACCAGACCGCGCCGTCGGCCTGCTTGGGCTGAACGAACTGCCAGACCCCAATTCCGACGACGATCAACGCCGCAAGCCCGCCCACCAACCACCACAACCGGCTGCGGCTGTCAGCGCGGTGCTTGGCCTCTTGGCGTCGCGCGGCGACCGGCCGTGGCCGCTGGCTTGTCGACTTCGGGGGGCGGTTCTTGGAAGCCACCGTACGCTGTCCTCCTCGGCTGGATCGGCTTCAAAGAGTGTAGTGGCTTTGGCCGTGGCCGTCCGCTAAACCGTACCCGAGCCACGCAGCGCTTCCACCTCAGTCGGCGAAAAGCCGATCTCGGCCAACACCTCATCGGTATGCTCACCGAGCGTCGGCACCGAATGCACGTCGGACGCTGCGCCGCGAACATTCATCGGGTGGCGGAGCACTTCCACCGGTCCATTCGGCGTCTCAACCTCGGCAAAGCGGCCGCGGGCGCGCAACTGGGGGTGGTTCCAGACGCCTTCGAGGTCGTTTACCCGGCCAAAGGGAATATCGGCCGCCTCGAGGCGTGCCTCGACCTCGGCGACCGTCAGTTTGGAAAAGCTTGCCTCGAGTATCGGCTCGAGGTCGGCGCGGTTGGCCAACCGCTTGGCATTGCGGTTGAAGCGAGGGTCAGACGTCAACGACGGGTCATCCAGAACGCCGGCGCAAAAGCGCGTCCATTCGCGTTCGTTCTGGATCGCGAGGTTGACCGAACCATCGGCGCAGCGATAGGGTCCGTACGGGACGATCCCGCTGTGACGCATCCCGGAGCGCTTGGGCGCGGTCCCACCAAAATGGGCAAAATAGAGCGGGGCGGAGATCCACTCGGCCATCGCATCGAGCATCGCCACGTCGATCGTCGCGCCCTCACCGGTCTCGTGGCGGCCATAGAGCGCCGCGACGATCGCGCTCAGCGCGTACATCCCCGCGGCGATATCCACCACCGAGATCCCGGCCTTTGCCGGACTGTCCGGACCGCCGGTCACCGCCAAGAGCCCGCCCTCACCTTGGAGCAATAGGTCATACGCCTTTCGGTCGCGATAGGGCCCCTCCGGGCCGTAGCCGGAGATGTTGCACACCACCAACCGTGGGTCGCGTGCGCGAAGTTCGTCGGCGCCCAACCCGAGGCGCTCGACCGCCCCCGGGGCGAGATTTTGGACAAAGACATCGGCCCGGTCGATCAGGCGGCGCATGATCTCGGGCGCTTCCGGCGCTTTGAGATCGAGCGACAGGCTTCGCTTCCCGCGCCCGACCCAGACAAACCAGCTTGAGGTTCCTTGGACCGTCGCGTCGTAGGCCCGCGCAAAGTCGCCGCCGTCGGGCCGCTCGATCTTGACCACCTCGGCGCCAAGGTCGGCGAGATGGCGCGTGGTCAACGGCGCGGAAATCGCCTGTTCGACGGTGACGACGCGAATCCCGTGCAACGGGTTGGAGGTCGGCATCCTGCTGCTCCGGCGAGAGATTCGCTCAATCGTAGCCGAGCCGTGCCCGCCCAGGACTACCTGGCTATCGATTGGGATGGATCAATGCCGAAATTTGGGGATGCACACGGTCGCATTCACCTGCTTTGATTGTGCGACGAGGTGGCCTTGCCGAGAGAACCAGATTCGACCCTGCCGGACGTCCGGCCAGACGAAGTGCGCCGCGGGCGCGCCGGTCTGTGGTTTCCTCCGCTGCTCGAACATCGCTACCAGGCCTTCTACGAACAACGGTTTCGCGGCTGGATCCGGCTCGCCTCGCTCGTCTGCCTGGCGGCGCTTGGCCTCCGGCTGACGATCATTCCGTTTGTCAGCATGCAAGGGGTAGCCCCAACCCTGGCGATCGGAAGCGTTCACCTCTCAACCCTCGCGCTCTTGTACGTTGCCAACCTGCTGGCGATTGCCGTGGGGTTGGCCGGCGCAGTCCGGCTCTTTCGTGGCGGATCGGTGGTCCGCGCTCAGCAATCGGCAATGGCAGCCGGGCTGATTCTGATGGCGGCGTTCTTCTTGACCGGCAACCTCCGGGAAACGCCCAGCTATCTCAGCCCGGTATCGATTCCGCTGGTGCTCTACGCGTTGGTCCTCGGGTTTCGGCTCCAGTTTCTCCAGAGTTGTCTCGTTGCTGCTGCGACGGTCAGCGGCCAACTGGTCGCCGCGACGGTCAACGGCTTCGAGCCCGCCTTCAATCTGACCTCTATCGTCATCGTCGTGCCGTATGCGCTGCTGGCGGTAATGGTCAGTTCGATGCTCGACCGCGAGACCCGCAACGACTTTCTCGCCCGCCGGTTGCTTCAACGCGACCGCGAAGCCCTCGCTGCGCTGAGCACCCGGCTTGCTGCGGATGCCTCGACGGACGAACTGACCCAGGTCGCCAACCGCCGCCGCTTCGACGAAGCCCTCGCCGAAGAATGGCGGCGGGCACGGCGCTCTGGCGAAGCAATCTCGCTAGTCATGTTCGACATCGACCATTTCAAGCCGCTCAACGACCGATTCGGTCATCTGCGCGGTGATGGTGTCCTGGTCCTCGTCGCCGAGCGACTCCGCAGCTTTGCCAAGCGCCCGGGCGACTTGATCGCGCGCTATGGCGGCGAGGAGTTTGTGCTGATCCTCAGTGGCGCAACCCGGCCGGCGGCGGCCGAGATCGCCGAACGAGCGCGCCAGGCGATCCACGCGTTGGCGATCCCGAATGGAAACGACCCACCGGGTGTCGTCACCGTGAGCGCCGGCGTGGCGACCGCGCTACCAGACCAGTCGGACGATCCGGCGGACCTCGTACGCGCCGCCGATATGGCGCTCTATCGTGCCAAGGAGCGCGGACGCAACCGTGTCGACCTCGATGGACAGGACTGCTGGCTCCACAAGCCAAGCGAAGCGGTCGGTTCGTCCTGACGGATCGGCGGGGGGACTGGTGGCCGCTGGTGAGGAGACTGAACGTCCGACAATCACGGCGCTAGCGCGCCAATGCCCGTGTTACCAACTGCCGCAGAAACGGGACCTTGCGGGCGACATCCTTGTCACCGGTCTGTTCGTCCTTGAGCGCCTTGAGCAACCGCGCCTGCGCGGCTTCTCTGGCCAACTCCTGGCGCCGATATTCGGCGTGGAACGAATACTCGTGCTCGCGCATGGGAGGCTCCTTTCGGAAAACTCCTCGCCAGCGCCCGCCAGCCCCCAACCGGTCCGAGCAGCATACCGCGTTGGCAACGCGCCCGAACCGCCCAGGCGATCGGACTTGACGGCGACAACAGCACAGCATTCCGCTGATCCATCGGCCAGCCAGTCAGCAAAATATGCTGTACGCCCGATCAGGAAAGGCCGATCACGCCGCGTTGGAGCGCGATCCGAACGGCTTCGGTGCGCGTGCTTGCGCCAAGCTTCTGGAGGATGATGCCGACGTGGAACTTGACGGTTCTCTCGGTAATCACCAACCGCTGGGCGATCTCCTTGTTCCGAAGACCGCTCGCCACCAGTTGAAGCACCTCGGTTTCTCGCTCGGTGAGCGGTTCGAACTCCGGCTCGCGACCAATCGATTGGACCCGATCGAGCAACTTGGTGGCAACCACGGGGTGAAGGAGGCTCTGGCCCTCGTGAAGCAGCCGGACCGCCCGAAACAGCTCATCACGCGGCACTCCCTTGAGCAGGTAGCCACGTGCCCCGGCCTGGACGGCGCTGATGATCCGCTCGTCGGTGTCATAGGCAGTCAGAACCAGGACCCGGCTGGCAGGATGGGCGGCGACGATCCGGCGGATCGCCTCGGCGCCATCGAGGTTAGGCATTTCGAGGTCCATCAGGACGATATCGGGCTGGTGGACCTCGGCCAACTGGATCGCTTCGCTTCCATCGGCGGCCTCGGCCAGAACCGCGAAGTCCGGTTGGGTGCGCAGCATGCCGGCCAGTCCCTCGCGCACCACTGGGTGATCGTCGACGATCAGGATCCGGATCGGACTGGGCTGCGGATCGGCTGAATCGTTCACCGGGCTGCTCCCACCATCGACTTGGGTGCGTCGGCGCGGCGGATCCGCCTCAGGACGGGTCCGGGACGACCAGTTCGATCGCCGTTCCATCGCCCGGCGTCGAGTGAATGTGGAGCGTGCCGCCCAGCAGGTGCGCCCGCTCCTGCATCCCAATCATCCCGAAATGGCCGTTTTGGCTCTCCGAAACGGCAGTCGGGTCGAACCCGACGCCGTCATCTTCGACAAGCAACCGCAATCCATAGCCATTCAATTCAAGAGCAACGCTCACTTCGCTCGCCTGAGCGTGGCGGTTGATGTTGGTCAACGCTTCCTGGACGATCCGATAGACCCCATTCTCGACCGCTGGCGAAAGCTCGTCCTCGACGTTATGGCGGAACGAATAGTAGTACCCGTTCTCTTTGCCAAACTGTTCGAGCAGCGATCGAACGGCGTCGGCGAGGTTCCTTCGTGTCAACGACCGCGATCGCAGGTTCTGAACCGACCGGCGCGCCTCGTCGAGGTTATGACGCGCCAAGCTGAGCGCCCTCCCAATGGCGCCGCGAGCCGCCTGAATGTCGGCGGGCAGCGCAGCATCGGCCAACTCCAATTGCATCGTTACGGCGGTGAGCCCCTGGGCAATCGTGTCGTGGATCTCGCGGGCCAGCCGGTTGCGCTCCTCGGTGACGGCCAGTTCGCGCGTCTGGTCGTAGAGCCGGGCGTTTTCGATCGCGACGGCGATCAGGTCGGCCAGGGTTTGGGCGGTACTCAGGTCGGTCTCGTCGAAGGCGTCGACATGGCGGCTTTCGATGTCGAGGACACCGAGCACCTGATCGCCAATTTGGATTGGCACGGCAAGTTCGGCGCGAGTTTCCGCAAGCCAGTCGCGAAACAGATAGCGCGGCTCGCGGGTTACGTCGTTGGCCATCAACGGCTGGCCCGAGCCGGCAACCCAGCCGATGATCCCTTGCTCACCCACTCGCAAGCGATCGTCCGGTGACACCTGGCCGTAGTTGCCGGTCGAGGCGCGTGCTTCCAGCACCTGAGGGTCATCGCCGATGAGAAAGATATTGACGTTCTCGTAGCTGAAGGACCGGGCCAACTCGTTGGCAATAAACGGCAACAGTTCGTCAAGATTGCGGATCTGGACCATCCGTTGGCCGACGAGGTTGATCGTGCGAAGTTGCTCGGCGCGATGGCGCAGTCGGGCTGTCCGTTCAATCACCAGCGCTTCGAGCCGTCGGCGTCCGGCAAGCGCCTCGGCGTCCTCCGATTCCGCCGGAGACGATGCCGGGTCGGTGGCGTTGGGTGCTTGGGCGACCCTCGGCCAGCGGAGGAACGCCGCCAGCGCACCGGCGCTTAGGAGAGCGACACCGACCGCGGTGCGCGCCCCAGTGAGACGGCCGACGCTCCGACCGGCGGCGCGCCACGCCGACCAGGCCAGAACCGGGGCAAACACACCACTCCAAAAAGCCAGCAGCATTGGCAGCACCGGGCGCATTGTGCCGAGTCCTCTCCACGCGCCAGGCCGCGCGCCACTCGATTATGCCGCCTGCTCAGGCTGGCGAGCAATCTTGGCGGGGTTCGCCATAGGCCGAAACGATCGACCGGTCGGCTCCGCCGGCCACGGCGAACGCCTCGATCTCGATGAGCAGACCATACTGAGCGAGGCACCCCAGGATCGTCGATCGCGCGGGATAGGGGTCCT
Source organism: Dehalococcoidia bacterium (assembly GCA_046328265.1). GTDB lineage: Bacteria > Chloroflexota > Dehalococcoidia > SpSt-223 > SpSt-223 > JANWZD01. The sequence continues at coordinate 112,345 of JAXLWW010000008.1, read as the reverse complement.
CGAAGAAGCGCCGGTAGACGTCGTTATAGGCGCGGTAGTCGCGCCAGTCGACCAGGCTCACCAGAGTTTTGACGACATCATCCATCGATGATCCCAGCCGTTCGAGGCAGATCCGCAGATAGCCGAGAATGGCGTCGGTTTGGGCCGCAACATCACCAAAGCCGATCAGGTTCCCCACCGCATCGGTTGCGACCTGTCCGGAAACGGCGATCAGGTTGCCGGCGCGCACTGCCTGGCAATGCGGGGCGACACCCGGCGACAGCCGGTCGTCGAGCAGCACGTTCGGTCGGTCGGCGGCGGTCTGATAGCGCCCCGGGGTGGCGGTGTCGACAAAGGTACGCTCACCATTGGCAACCGCCAACATGCTGAACTCGATCTGGCGGCGTGGATCCTCAAGGGTACCGAGGATCGAGGCGCGTGCCGGGTACGGCTCGCCAAAGAAACCGGCATAGACCTCGTTGTAGATGTCGAAGTCGCGCCAGTCGGCAATGGTGGTGTGGGTCTTGATCACGTCGCGTGGGGTTGCGCCAAAGTGCGCGAGGGCGCGGCGGGCATTCTCGAGGGCCCGCTCGGTCTGGGCGCGAATACCACCGGGAACAACCTTGCCGTGATCGTCCACTCCGGCCATCCCGGAAAGAGCAATCAGATCTCCGGCACGCACCGCCTGGGCGAAGGGTGAGCGGACGACGCCGTTTGGCACGACGAGCCGCTCTCTTGGCCCGCCGACCACGGCGATCCCCTCGATCTCGACGACCATCCCGACCTGGGCCAGACGATGGCCGACAGTCGCGAGCGCCGGTTTGGACTCTCCGTAGCGCGCCTGAAGCGCCGCGTTGTACTGATCGATCTCCCGCCAGTCTTCGATGAAGGATGTGAGGGCGATGACATCCTCGCGGCAAGCACCGACGTCAGCGAGAGCCAGGTCGATGGTGTCGAGTACCCGCTCGGTCTGAGCGCCCATATCCGGTCTACCGACGGCCGAGCCGGCGAGGCGTCCATCCGGCTCGATCCCGACCATCCCGGAAACGAAGACCAGATCGTCGACTCGAACGGCGTTGCAATAGGGCGCGATCGGCGCGGAGAAGGCGGCAGATCGAACGATACGTGCGGGCATGGATCACATCCTTCGGACGCGAACGTACGTAAAGGGTACTCGCCTGATGGCCCAGGCGTCAGTATCCGACGTTCTGCTCGCTATAATCCTAACGTGAACTCGTCAACCGATCCGGAACCGGATACCCCGAGCCGTGGCACGCCCCCACCTGCTCCCCGTCCAGACCGCCAGGCGCCGCGAGACGGTGGACGAGGCTCGCGTCCAGTTCATCGTCGGCCCAGCCGCGTGCGCGTGGGCGACCTTCGGCGCCGGGCCACCTCCGAACGAAGTGAGGCACTCGACACCCGCGAGCCCTTGGCGATCCGCTTCGCCGGCGAGCGCTACGAAGTGCTTGCCGAAGTTCTCGGCGAATACGCCGACGACGCCCGGATCGACCCCTGGTCGATCACGATTGGAGTGAGCCAGGCAGCGAAGATGCTTGGCTTCAATGGCCGCGAGATCCGCTCGTTGATCCGAATCGGCCGGCTTCCCGCTCGCAAGCAGAAGAACGAGTGGCGTATCCCTCTCGAAGCAGTTCTGTAGCCACCGAGAAATCGGGCACCCGACCTTGCAGATGCGGTATGCTGCGTTCTGGCATAGTTCATCGCGAATACAGCGTATCGTCTAGTCGCCAGCCCGGTCGCACGAGGGCGCGGCGACCATGAGGAGGGATGATGACGCGCGTTCGATTCCTGGTCGGCGGCCTGGCCGCGCTGCTGATCTCGGCCTGCGCTCCGGCAGCGCCTCCAGTCAACCCGGCCGCTCCCGCCCCGCCGCCTGATGCCGGCAAGCCACAGCTTGCCGACGTCCAACGACTGGTCTTTGCGATGCCATCGCTCAGCACCGACCTGGACCCCCACTTGACCATCGGCACCACGATACGCAAGTGGGACATGTACGAGACGCTCATCCTCCTCGACGACAAGGGAACCGCCAGGCCGATGCTGGCGACCAAATGGGAACTGGTCAACCCAACCACCTGGCGGATCACGGTTCGTCAGGACGCCAAGTTCCAGGATGGCACGCCATTCACCGCCGATGATGTCGCCTTCTCGTTTGCCCGGATCCGCAAGCCTGAACTCAAGTCGCCGGTGCCGGGCACGCTCACCTCGCTCAACGAGGTCAAAGCACTCGACAAAGCAACCGTCGAGATGACTACGAAGTATCCCGACCCGCTCTTCATCAAGCGGCTTTGGTATGTCGGCATGGTCTCGAAGGCCTACGTCGAGCGGGTTGGCGATGCCGCGATGGTGACGACCCCAATGGGCACCGGACCCTACAAGTTGAAGGAGTTCAAGGCGGACGACAAGTTGATCATCACCGCCTGGAACGAGCATCCCTATCGCAAGCCGATCCTCCAGGAAATCGAGTTCCAGGTTGTCCCTGACACGAACGCCCGCACTCAGGGGCTGCGGCTTGGCGCGGTGGACTACGCGTCGCTCGTCTCGGTCGAGTCCGCGTCCACGCTCAAGCGCGAAGGCTTCAACCTCGATCCATCATCCGACGCACTCGCCGGCGTCCTCTTCGACGCCTGGGGCACCGACGGAAACTACGGTCCGACCTCGAACAAGCTGGTACGTCAGGCGATGAACTACGCCATGGACCGGGAGACGTTTGCCAAGACGATCTACCATGGCTTGGCGACGCCGCTCGGCGCCCATATCCCGGAAGGGATCATCGGCTATAACCCGAACGTCAAGCCGTTCACCTACGACCTCGCCAAGGCCAGGCAATTGCTCGCCCAGGCGGGTTACCCCAACGGCTTCGATGTCGAAATGGAGTTCTGGATCACCGGCGCCGAGGTCCAGCCAACCGCCCTCTACATCCAGAGTCAACTCAAGGAGATCGGGGTGAATGTCAAACTGACGCCGATCGACTTCCCGAGTTTCCGCGACAAGATCTACAAGCAGAAGCCGATTGCTCCGATGTACCTGGGTTCCAGTGGCGCCGCCCCAATGATGGATGCCGACTACATCCTCGTCTGGGCCTGGGGCGGGAACAAGGCCTACGGCAAGCGGATGAACAATTCCGACTTCGACCGGGCCTACGAGGCGGCAAGCGCCGAGATGGACCCGGCCAAGCGCGAAAAGCTGTTGCAGGAGGCGGTAGCCGTGTTGCAGGACGACCCGTCTCGGCTGCTGCTGGTGAAGTTCGCGCCCCAGAGTGCCTACGCCAAACACATCGGCGGCTTCGAGCGACTCGGCGAAGGGCTTCCACTGCTGGACAAGCTGTTCCGCACAAAGTAGCCTGACCCATCGAACCAGCGTACCCGGGGTCATCGCCAATCGTGCGATGGCCCCTTCGCATGTCGAGAATGGAGCGATCCGTGCCCGCCGAGATCCACATTGGACTCAACGAGGATTCCCTGCCCCTGCTGGCGACCGAGGAGATCGCCATCGAGGCCGAGCGGTTGGGCTTTGCCGGGATCTGGACCCCCGAGAATCGCGAGCGCAGCGGCTTTGTCACCTCCACGTTCTGGGGAGCGCGGGTTCCCCGGCTGAAGCTGGGGATCGGTATCCTCCCGGCGCGCGCCCGCTCGCCCCATTCGATCGCCCTCGATGCGATGACCGTTCAGGAGGCGACTGGCGGGCGCTTCATCCTCGGGCTTGGGTCAAGCGGCGGCGGACCGGCCTGGGGCACACCCGACGACCACCCCATAGCGGCAATGGCCGACTACCTCCAGACGGTCCGGGCTCTGGTCGCCGGCGAGCAGGTTCATTACCGTGGCAAGACACTCAGCCTGGCTGGCGACCAGATCCTCCTGGACGGTGTGCCGCCGGTTCCGGTGTATCTCGGGGCGCTCGGGCCGCGAATGATCGCGCTGGCCGGTCGTCATGCGGACGGCGTGCTCTTGAACTGGACCGACGAAGCGCGAACCGCCTTTGCTCGGGAGACGATCGCCCGCGAGGCCGCGGCGCACGGCCGCGACCCGGCGAAGGTCGTGATCGCTGGCTACATTCGGATGAGCGTGGACGAGGACGCCGGACGGGCAAGGCAGGCGATCGCCGCCCAGACCCTCAAGTTCTGGCGGATGGCGCACTACCGCACCGCCTGGGAGCAAATGGGCTTCGGCGAAGCAAGCGCGCTCGCCCAGGCCGGCCTGAGGTCAGGTGACCTCGAGCGAGCGGCAAATTCGCTGCCTGACGACTTCGTCCGCGCGGTCTCGGCCTTTGGAACACCCGAGATGGCGGCGCGTCGCTTCGCCGAACTCGCATCCGGGCTGGATCTGGCGATCGCGCGCGTCATTCCGGCGCGACCGGGGCGCGACGGGGTGCTGGCGGTGCTGCATGCGCTCGCCCCGCTGGTAGCGGCGTCTCAACCGGCCTGAGAACGGAGCGTCGGATGTCGATTTGGGTTCGTCCGATCGGGCTGGCAGCGTTGGGTGTGGCCGTCGTCCTGGTCACAATCTTCGTCGGTGTCTCGCGTCCCGTTTCGGCGCGGCCAACCGAGCCTCCACCAGCGATCGAACGGAACGACCAAAACGCCGCGGCGCCGATCGTCCTCTGGACCCAGTTGGTTGGTGGCGCCGCGATCTCGGCGCGAGCGCTGATCACGCCGGCCGGGCCATGTCCGGCGATCGAGACCGCCGGCGAGACGCTGACGATGGCGGTGCGCGGGCCACACACCTTCAATGCCGGGTTGGGCTTTCCGCAAGTGTGCGAGCGAGTTCTCCCGGCGAGCGTCGCGACTGCGACCCTGGCGGGTCGTCCGCTGGCGCTCTTCGACGGCGACGCAAGCGCGATCGTGGTCATCGGCGACACCGGCTGCCGGATCAACGGCGCCGACCAGCAGGCCTGCAACGATGCCGCCGCGAACCCCTACGTCCGCCCGCAGGGCTGGCCTTTCGCCCAAATCATCAGCAGCGCCGTCGCAGCCCAACCGGACCTCGTGATCCACGTCGGTGACTACGTCTATCGCGAGGGCCCTTGCACCACCCCGGGTTGCGCCGGGTCGTCATATGGACACGGCTGGGATGCCTGGTGGACCGACGTGATCGCGCCGATGCAGCCGTTGCTGCCACGTGCGCCATGGCTGTTCGTCCGGGGAAACCACGAGTTGTGCGCCCGCGGCGGCGCGGGCTGGTTCCTGCTGTTCGACCCGCGGCCGTTGCCCGACACCTGTAGCGACTTCAGCCCGCCCAACAGCGTCACCCTCAGCAGCACGCTCAACGCGATCGTCTTCGATGCCGCCGCCGCCGACGATAGCAAGGCTGGCAAGCCGCCTCACGGCGACGACGAGAAATCGACGCTGCCGATCTACCGCGGGTACTTCGAACAGGCCGCCACGATGGCCAGCGACAACACCTGGTTCATCGTTCATGCCCCGATCTGGGGCGTCAACCGCACCGGGTCGGGTCACTATGAATATCGCAACGCCACCCTCCAGGCGGCGCTCGCCGAAGCCACCAGGCACGGACTGCCCGAAGGGGTCCAGATCGTCCTCTCGGGGCATATTCACATCTTCGAGATGCTCAGCTTCCTGACATCAAAGCACAGCCCGCCCGCTCAGTTCGTGATCGGCAACAGCGGCACCGAGTTATCCAGCCCGGCGATGCCGTTTCCACTCAAGGATGCCGGCCACGCCTTCGGCCATGACCTCGCAACCGGCCTCGCGATCTATTCATTTGGCTTCTCGACAATTGAGCCGGCGGGAAGCGCCTTCACCTGGACGCTCACCTCGCGGGACGCCGACGGCACATCGCTTTCGATTTGCTCGATCAGCGGCCGGTCCGCCGCCTGCCGAAATGCTCCAGTCGGTGGCACGCTCCCGCTCGACCTCGTGCTGATCCCGCTCGCGCCGGTCGCCGGCCAGCCGTAACGAGGGCGGCGTATTGCCGAGGAACGCCTAACGGCCGCGCCAGACCGGCGGACGCTTCTGACGGAAGGCGTCGATCCCTTCCAGCCGGTCGGCGGTCGATTCGAGCAGAACATAGAGGTCACCCTCGAGTTCGAGGGCATGCGGCAGAGGCAGGTCGAGGCCGCTGTGGATCGCCTCTTTCGCATACTGGGAGGCGATTGGAGCAAGCCGCGCCATCGTTTCGGCAAGTGCTCCGGCTTCGGCTTCGAGGCGGTCGCCGGGAACCAGGCGGTTGACCAGTCCGGCGGCGGCGGCACGCTCGGCGCTCACCGGGTCAGCGGTGAGGATCAACTCGCTCGCAAAGGCCGGGCCGGCGATCCTTGGCAGACGCTGGGTTCCTCCCCAGCCGGGCAGGATGCCGAGCGACACTTCCGGCAGGCCGAGCGTCGCCCCTTCGGCAGCGACGCGCACGTCGCAGGCAAGCGCCAGTTCGAGGCCGCCACCGAGCGCGAAGCCGCGAATTGCCGCGACTGTCGGGAACGGAACCCCGGCCAGTCGGGCAACATGGTCGCCGGTCATCGTGCTGCCCGCTTCGTCGAGGTCCAGCCCGGTCGAAAACGAGTCGCCCACGCCGATCACGACGAGCGCGCCGGTCGCGTTCTCTTCCACCAGGGTATCGAGCAGCGAGATAATCTCGCCAGCCATCTGGGCATTCTGGGCGTTGAGCCGGTTGGGCCGGTCCAGCCAGAGCCAACCGACCCGGCCGCGCTGTTCGTACCGAATGGTGCTCATCCCCCGAAGGTCCGTTCAAGGGCCCGGCGGACGACCGGCCTGGCCTCGTCGAGGGCGACCGGCCGACCGAGTTCGAGGCTGACCGAGGTGACGCGCTTGTCTCGCAGGCCACACGGAACGATCAGCCCGAACCCGGACAGGTCGCTCTCGACGTTGAGCGCGAAGCCGTGGCTGGTCACCCAGCGCGATACCTTGACGCCGATCGCGGCGATTTTGCGGTCGCCAACCCAGACACCGGTCAGCCCCTCGATCCGGCCGGCGGCGATCGCAAACCCGTCGAGCGCGGCGATCAGGCAACCCTCGAGGTCGCGCAAGTAACGATGGAGGTCACGTCCGCGAGCGGTGAGGTCGATGATTGGGTAACCGACCAACTGGCCTGGCCCGTGATAGGTGACATCACCCCCGCGGTCGATTTCGCGCAGGGCGACGTTGCGCGCGGCGAGCGCCTCATCCGAGAGCAGGACGTGCTCGCGCCGCGCACCCCGCCCGAGCGTAATCGTCGGCGGGTGCTCGACCAGCAGGATGGTGTCGCCGATGCGCCCGGCGACTCGGTCCGCGACGAGTTGGCGTTGGCGCTCCCAGGCTTCGTCATACTCGACGCGGCCGAGGTCGACGATCGCCAACCCGAGAGCAACGCTCATCGGATGGTAACCAGGTCCGCCTGCTGCGCCTGCTCGTGGGCGTGGTAGGAGCTTCGCACCAGCGGACCAGACTCGCAGTGAGCAAAGCCGAGCGAGAGCGCGTACGCCTTCAGGTCGGCAAACTCGTCCGGGTGGACATAGCGATCGATCGGAAGGTGCTGCTTGGAAGGCTGGAGATACTGGCCGATGGTAACGATCTCGACGCCGGCGCCGCGCAGGTCACGCAGCGTCTCCTTGGCTTCATCGATCGTCTCACCCAGCCCGACCATCAGCCCGGACTTGGTCGGTACGCTCGGCGCGATCTCCCGGCTGCGCTCGAGCAACTCGATCGAGCGGCGATAGCGGCCGCCCGGACGGGCTACCTTGAACAGGCGAGGAACCGTTTCGATGTTGTGGTTGAGGATATCCGGCAGTTCCTCGAGGACGGTGGCGAGTGCGGCCGCCGACCCTTTGAAATCCGGGATGAGCAGTTCGACGGTGCAGCCTGGATTGAGGGCGCGCACCCGCTGGACCGTCGCGGCAAAGACCGCCGCTCCACCATCCGGGAGGTCGTCGCGCTGGACCGAGGTGATCACGGCGTGGCGCAGACCCATCCGCTTGACCGCCAGGGCGACCCGCTGCGGCTCGAAGGTATCAAGCCCTTGCGGCAGCCCGGTTTCAACCGCGCAATAGGAGCAGGCGCGGGTGCAGACCCGGCCTAGGATCATGAAGGTGGCGGTTCGGTAGCCCCAGCATTCGCCGATATTCGGGCAGTGTGCTTCCTCGCAGACGGTGTGCAAATCGAGCCCACGCATCAATTGTTTGATCTCGCCGAAACTCTCGCCGGCCCCGATCCGGACTTTGAGCCATTCGGGCCGGCGGATTGGCGGCTGGTTCATCGAGATCCTCCGGGCAGTTGCCACTCCGATTCTATCGCACGTCCAGTCGAAGGAACGCAGCCTGGCGCCGATGGGAGTGTCAAATCTTTCCAGGGGGTGCGTCTGGGCAGTACGATCTGCGAACGATCGCGCACCCATCGCGCCCTACGGGAGGACCCACTCATGAAGAATCGACTGATGCGAGTTGTCGGCATCGGCTTTCTTGCGGCCGGCCTGACGATCGTCCCGCTGACCGTGTTTGGCGAAGAGCCAATCGATCCCTCGGTCACCTGGCAGCCCTGCGCTCCCGGCACGGTAGTCACCGACGACATGTTCCAAGCGTGGGGGATCAATCCACAGGATCTCGCCGATCTCGGCCTCCAGAACGAGTCGGGGCAGTTTGTCTGTCCGCAGGCGGGGGTGTTCCCGATGCCGCCCGGCCCCGGCGCGGACCCGTCCGAGTGGGCGCGAATCCGCCGGGCGATCGGAGCCTGGGCTGGCACCATCGTCGGCCCGCTCTTCCCCGATGCGCCGCCACCGGCTGCCGAGAGCGGCCCGGATGACCCTGCCGCCCCGCCGCCCGCACCGCCGTCCGGCTACGCCGCGCCGGGACGCTAGCAAGGCGAGCCATCCAGCCCCGGCTTCGCAAGGTTCTCGGTCGTGCACCCCACCGGCTGGTGCGGATGATCGACGGGTTGCTTTGCTCGACGGTGAGATCCGTCAGGATTGTCAGCAACACACGACGCGCCTATCATGGCCCGGTAGGCCAACGGCTCGCGCCGGGTGGAGGATGAGTGGACCAGAGCGGAAACTCAGCAACGCTCGGGAACTACATCCTCGAAAGCGCCATCGGCCGCGGCGGGATGGGGACGGTCTACCGCGCCCGTCACCGGATGCTCGGCAACACCGTCGCGATCAAGATCATCCATTCCCACCTCGTGCACGACCCAACCGCCCGCGACCGCTTCTTGCGCGAGGCGACCGTCGCGGCTGGCCTGCGTCACCCAAACATCGTCCGGGTGTTTGACTTCGGAGCCGAAGGCGAACGGGTCTATCTGGTGATGGACTATCTGGCCGGCGAGCCGCTCAGTTCGTTGATGAAGGCGGGTACACTCACCGACGACCGCTTGCTGCATATTCTGCGTCAGACCGCTTCGGCGATTGACTATCTCCACCAGCAAGGGTATGTCCACCGAGACGTCAAGCCGGCCAACATCATCGTCGATTCCTCGCTCAACACCACCCTCGTCGACTTTGGCATCGCCCGTGCCCTCGAGGGCGGCCTGATCACCAGCGGAGACGTGATTTCCGGCACTCCGCTGTATCTCGCGCCGGAGGTGTTCCAGGGCGACCGGCCCGGCCCTGCGGCCGACGGCTGGGCGTTGGCGGTGACCGCCTTTGAGGGATTGACCGGCCAACGGCCATTCACCGCCCAGAATCAAGCGCAGTTGATGCAGACGGTGGTGCGTGGCGAGCCACGCCGAGCAACCCAGGCTCGACCAAACCTGCCGCGCGAGGTGGACGTCGTCTTCGCCCGGCAACTGTCCAAGCGTCCAACCGACCGCTATCCAAGCGCCGATGCTTTTGTGCTCGGGCTTCAGAGCGCGCTGCGCGGGCAGTTGATCGTGCCGGTCCAGCGCACCGAACCGCCATCCCGGCCTGGCACCCCGGACAGGACCGCCCCGGTCAGCGTCCGCCAGAACCTGCCGCCGCAGGCATCGAATCCTCCTCCGGTTTCGATGCCCCCGCCGATGTCGCTCACGCCGGCCGACGTGTTCATGCCAAACACCGGCCCGCCGCCCGCCGAACCGCAGAGCCGCCCCTTGCGTTGGATCGTCATCGGCATCGGCACGGCGATCGTGACCATGGTCGGGGCGATCTGCCTCGGACTGGGTGGAGTATTCGCCATCAATCAGGTTCAGCAAGGGAACGCCAACGCGACCGACACCGCTCGCGCCGGCGGGACGCGCACCGCGATCGCCCGCTCGACATCGCAGGCCGTCGCCACCGAAACCGCGCTCGTCCGTGGCACCGCGACGGCGCAGGCGGCGATCGCCCGCATCGAGGCGACGGCGAGTGCGGCCGCCGCGGGAGCGCAGGTCCGCTTCGGCCCGGTGGGGGGCAGTTTCCCTCATGAGGAAGACGGGTTCATCGAGTCACGTTCGTCAGGGGTGAATCTGGCGGACTTCATCGTCGAGACGACCTTCTTCAACCCGTTCAGCCCGAGCGAGAAGATCTGGGACATCGGCTTCCTCTTTCGCGACACCGGCACCAATCAGCAATATCGGCTGATCCTCTACCCGAGCGCGGCGAGCGGCGGGCTCTACAACCTCGTGCTGGTCGAAGGCGACGCCCAGAACACCAAGCCGGTCGGCTGTGTCAGCCCGCTCCAGCTGGCGACCTCGGCAACGCCGCCCGCCGGCGCGGCCACCGGCCCGCTCCCTGCCGGCGTGTTTCGCAACGCCGCCGGAGAGGCAAACAAGGTCCGACTGGTCGCCCGCGGAACGGCCGGCTGGTTATATGTCAACGACGTCCTGGTGTTGCGCTGTGCGCTCGACGCCAAGACGGCCGCCGGCGATATCGAAGCCGGCATCGGCTTCTTCAACGACCGCGAACTCGCCGGCCGCTCCACCCGCTACGACGGCTTTACGGTGTGGGGACTGCCCTAACCATCAGCCGAACAACCCTACGCGGTCGTCCGATGATACCGTGCGGCGCGATCGAGCCGCGTCGATGGGAAGCCCGGCTCGTTCGGCGAGTTCGGGAAGTGCTGGGTTTCGAGGGAGAGCGTGGCGGGCGCTCCATCGCATCGCCCGCCGTTGCTGACGGCCTCTCCGTCAGCTTGCGAGAGGCGTCAGCAGCAGACCGGGTATCGCCGTCCAAGGCGACCGGCAGACTGCCTCGAAACCTCAAGAGACAGCGCCGAAGACGCTCCAGGATGTGTCACTATGGCCGCCACTCGTAGATGCCCATTCCTTCGCCGAAATGCTCGGTGCGGATCGAGCGCGGGGTGATGGCGATCCCGATCAGCAACTCGCGCACTTCGTCGTCAGGCATGGCTGGCATCGTGCTACCCCGAGCGCGGTTGGCAGCCATCCGCCGACCGTAAGCGGCGATTAACTCGTCGCCCTCGACGAGTCGGGCCGACCCTCTCAGATAGACATTTCGGCCGTTGGTGCCCTCGGTCCAGACGACCGCGACTTGAGGGGTTCGGCGGACGTGCGCTACCCGGCCGGTGCGCCGGGCCTGAACGATCTCGACAGTCCAGTCGTCTCCGACGCTCACCCCGAGCACGCGGCCGGTGGGAAATCCGTCGCGGTCAAGGGTGTAAAAGGCGGCCTGGCCTCGCTCGTCGACGAAGGCGCGGACGGCCTGCTTGATCTCGTCGGTAGCCGGAAGCGCGGGCGTCGGCACGGAGCGCCGTCGCGCCGCGGCGCGGGGATCCTGGGTTTCGGTCATTCTCTCCTCCAGACGGCGCACCGTAGAGGCGACGCCACCGGATGTCAAGCGCGGAATCTGGCTCGCGCCACCGAGAACGGCGGATCCCCGCAGTTGGCCGTATCCGAGCCGGCAACACCTTGATCTCCCCAGTGAGAAGAGCGATTACTCTCCAGTCGCGCACGTTAATGCATCAGCAGGGCCAGTGGATTCCCGCGTATTGTAGGTGGATCTCCTCAGGAGGCGCCACATGCACGGAGACGAACATTCGGGAACTCGGCAGAGTCTCGCGTCGCATCCAGCCTTTTCGGCGCTGGTCATCAACGCCAAGAAGGTCATCCGCCTCGTCCGGTGCTGGACGAGGCTTTCGACCAGACGGCTGCCTCTGCTCGGTACTGCTGGTCAGCGTCTGCTCGCCATCTCGTTGTCGCGCGTCGGCACGGGCTGCCAACCGACCTGACCGTGGTGGCGGAGCTTGGCCCCGGACATTCAATCGGGGTGGGACTAGCCGCCCTCCTGACCGGGTCGGACAAGTACTTCGGGCTGGACCAGACAGCCGGCATGCCGACCTATCGAACAACGGCGTTCATCCTCGAGCAGTTGATTGACCGCTATCGATGCCCGCGCAACGGATCCTGGAACGGCGACGAAGCCTGGAGATCGCCCAGGTCCGATGGCCTGTTCGTCCATGGCGTCGCGGGCGACGCCGCAAGCGCTGCTCTACGTCCGGAGCGAATCGGCGCGATCCAGGCGATCTTGAGGACGGGGCACACCGGGGCAACGATCGAGATCCGCTACTTCGCCCTGTATCCCCAGCCGTCATCGACAAATTCTCTGCTGACCATCATCTCCCAAGCCGTCCTCGAGCATGCTGGCGACTTGGCGTACACCTACCGCGCGATGGCGCAGATCTGGCCGGGTGGGTGGATGTCTCACCAGATCGATTTCGCCGCCATTCCACGGCGTTGACTGGAACGGTCATTGGGCATACGCCGTCTGGCGCTTCGGCTTCGACGTCGAAGCAGATCGCGACCGATCAATCGGGTCCCGTACTCCCGGCACCTCGCGCTACTCAAGGCCGCTGGGTTCGAGGTTGTCGGGGTGGTCGAAGACCTCAATACCGAAGGGATTCGGCGGGAGCACCTGGCTCCGGAGTGGCATGACTTGTCGGACGAGGACCTGACTTGTCAGGGGGTGTTGGTCCAAGCCCGACTGCCGGCTGGAACTTCGGAAGACAATCGCCCAACGGCCAGAGCGTCCGGCTGAGCGGCCTGATGGCACAAGATCAGACCCGGCGTTCGGTTCGAGGCCCCGGTTCTTCTGCCGCGATCCACGCCTCGGCGGCCTCAATCGCCTCCACCAGCGCCCTGCCGGCGACGTCTTTCGACGGGAACACGTTTTCGCGTCCAAAGAGGTCGAGAATGCTCATACGCTCGATCTGATCCCGAACCGACGGCTCAAGCCCTGCCAGGATGAGCTTGCAGTTTCGCCTGCAATTTCTGCATAGCGACCATGCCCGTGAACGTGCTACCCATGTCCGTCTTGCCGCGAAGGATCAGGATTACCACGGCGCGGTCCGAGCGTTCGGTCACCTCGGGGAGTTGCTGCTCGAAGGGCGCCGCGGCGGCAAAGAAGAGGCTGCCATAGGGCGCGAGGATGACGACGGTCCGTTCCGGCACCTCCGGCGGGGGGTCGCCTCCAACGGAAAGGCGCCCTCCCCGAACGTCCAGGCCGCACCCGCACCTGATTGGATTGCTGCAGGACGAATAAGAGGATCGCCAACCCGACGCCGAGCATCACGGCGTATTGGAGCGGGATCACCAGCGCCCCGAACATCGTCAGCAGCATCACGAGTTGCTGGATGTGCCCGGTCTGAAACACGAGCCGCACCCGCTCGAGCTTTGAGGGTGCGGAACCCGATCACGATCAGCAATCCCGCCATGGTTGGCATGGCAATCGCGCCCACAAACCGGCCACAAACTGACGATGTGCGCGATGACGACACCCGCAAATATGTTCGCGAGCGTAGAGGCGCCGGAGTTGGTGATGATCGCGGTCGCGGACATGGAGCCACCAACCGGTATCCCCTGCGATGCCTGCCGCGACATTTGCTGCGCCCTGACCGATGAAGTCCCTTTGAGGTGTCAGGTGGTGACGTCCGCCCGACATTAGTTGCGAGATGCCGGCGTCTGACGAGGCCGACAAACGCCAGCGAAAGCGCCAGCATCGATCAGCAACGGACGAGGGCAAGCGATGGGAGTACTGGAGACGGTAAAGTCGCAATGAGGCCACATCTCGGACCAGCCGGACAGTCCCTTCGCCGAGGTGCGCGGCAAGCGAACTGCATGACAATGGCGACGACCATTCCCAAGCTGCTTATCTCGTACGGTCGAGCAGCACGATCACCACGATGGTGAGCACGCCGATCACCACTGTCGGCACGTGCACCTGCCCTAGGTGCTGCAGCAGGTCGAACGTCCGAAGGAGCCGGTTCGCTCCTGCGCTCTGGTAGCCGGTGAATGCATCCAGTTGGCCCAGAACGATAAGCAGAGCGACGGCGGTCACAAACCCGGTCATCACCGCGTTTGGCACAAATCGAAGCAGACTGCCGAGCCGCCATGCGCCGGCCAGCAACATAAACATGCCAGTTAGGACCGAGAGAGTGAACAGCGCCTGATTCGGCTCGCTCGCTTGGGTCACCTCAGGAACACTTGCCACGACCACCGCCATGGCGCTGGTTGCCTGGACCGACATCAGCACCGAACTGGTGAAGACCGCACCGGTGATGACCCCCGACATGTAGGCATACAACCCATAGATCGGGTTCACCCCGGCAAGCAGACCGGAGGCCAGGCCATCGGGGACGCTCTGAATGCCGAGCACCAGCCCAGCATTGAGATCGTTGCCGAGGGTCTTTCGGCTAAAGAACGTGTTGGTCACCGCACGGCCAGACCACGAGAAGGATGACGTGCGTCGGTCTCATGACCAAACCATCGGTTCGGTGCGCTCAGGCCGGTCACCGGCCAAGCAGCCCCAGCACACCCTTGGCGAAGAACCACACCCCAAAGATCGTCGAGACGGCGATAAGAATGGTCGAGTTATGGCGTTCCAGCCAGGCGCGTGCGGCACCCAATAGCCGGGCTGCCTGCTTTGGCGCGACGAGGTAGGCCGCGATTGGCGGCAGCACGAAGATCTGGGTGAACAACACGAAGCCCAGATAGGTCAAGGTGTTCGTCGTGCCGCCCGACCCGAACTCGCCTATCGTCAGAATTGCCCCGATGGTGAACACCCACTGCTTGACGGCAACCAGAACGAGAACCGCTCCCGCGCCGACCGCCCGAAACCCGCTCAGTCCATCGAGCATCGTCATCCAGCGGGGCGACGGGGCATCCGGGTCTTCCTCCTTCTGCCACTTCCGGAAGGCAGAGACAAGCAGGAGGAGACCAAGCACCAGAAGGAAAGCCGAGGCGACCGGTCCGCGTCCTCCCTCGGCGCGCCCGATTTCAAGGATCATGCCAAGCAGAACGCCCTGAGCCAGGCGCACACCCACTGCCCCCGAGACGAAGGCAATCGCGGCCGACGGCCCGCCTTTCCCCTGAAGCAGCAGGAGGACAATGATGGGATAGATCGGGGCAAGCGTTGCGCCCAATGCCACTGGAAATAGGTCGGAAAGAAGCCACTCCATAGTCAGCCCCCTTCAACAGGAGTTCACCCGGCCGATTCCGACGGGCGGTTCCGCCACCGGTGGACTAGGGAGTGACGATGTTGAACCAGAAGTCGAATGTATCGAGCATCGCCAGGAGTTCGCCCAGTTTCTCGCGATTGCCGTCGATCCGCATCTGGCCAGCGGCGAGCTTTCCGGCGAGGGTGGCCTCGCCGAGCAGCACCTCGTCGAGGGCCGCGCGGGTCAGTGTCAGCGCCGCGTCTGGGTCTGGCGCCTTTTTGCCTTTGGCGTAGTTGAGCACGCCGTTCGCGACGGTCAGGACAAACTGCTCGTCGATGTCGGTGAAATCCAGGTTGAGGGTGATCGCCGCGCCAGCGGCTTTCGGTCCATTCAGGCGAACGGCCAGCAAATCGAAGAACATCTCCAGCGGCGTGGCCCGGATCGTGTCGGCCGTGACGGACTTCGGGGCGGGGAGATCGAGCACGCCGTCGCGAATCTCCTTTGCGCCGCTCAGGTAGAAGTTGCGCCAGGGGCCGGACTCGGCCTGGTAGCCAAGCTGTTCGAGAGCATCGGCCTGCAAGGCGCGCGCGTCCTGATTGTCCGGGTCGGCGAAGACGAGGTGGTTGACCACCTCGGCGACCCAGCGATAGTTGCCTTGTCATAGGAGCGGCGGGCGTTGGCAAGCAGCGCGTCCGCTCCGCCCATGAACGCCACGTACTGCCTGCCGGCTTCGCCGGCGGCAGCGGATGCAGATTTGCCGGGTTGCCGTCGAAGAAGCCGAGCGACGTAGCGTTGGTAGACCGCCTTGACGTTGTGACTGACGCTCCATAGTAGCCCCGGTTGCGCCTGCGCCCGTGCCAACGCCTCGGGAAGCTTGATCATCTCGGGAATCCGGAGCAGCGTATAGCCGTGGTTGGCGAGCCGGAGGGTCTCGTCGTGCAGGTACTTGTACAGGTCGCGCTGCTTCGAGGAAGTCGACGCTCTCGGCCTCGCCTCCAGATCGGCCAGTGATGGGTCGCGAAGACGAGGTCGAACCGGCCGGCAAAGACGTCGATGGCTTCGTCGATATAGTGCGCCCAGGCCTTGGGATCGCGCACTGTGCGCCGCGCAGCGTGTACAGGTTGTGCATCGTGTGGGTGCAGTTCTCCGCCAGGCAGAGCGCCCGATACTTCGGGAAGAGGAAGTTCATTTCGGCCGGCGCTTCGGTGTCCGGCGTCATCTGGAAGACGATCTCCAGCCCGTCGACGGTCATTGTCTGGCCCGTGTGGGTGACCAGGTCGGTGATTCGATCAGGGTGACCATCCCGTTCGAGGTACCCTGCCCTGCGCCGGTTCCGACCTGGCCCCGCGCGTCTCTCGGCAACAGGTTGCCGTACATATAACTGGCACGCCGGCTCATCACATTGCCGACGATGATGTTCTCGCTGATCGCATGTTCGAGGAAGTGGTCCGGGGCGATCACCTTGACCTTGCCGGAACTGACGTCCTCCTGGCTGATGACGCCTTTGACACCACCCCAGTGGTCGATATGGCTGTGGGTGTAGATCACCGCGACGATCGGCTTGCGGCCAATGTGCCGGTAAACCAATTCCATCGCGGCGCGTGCCGGCTCGGCGGTCAGCAACGGGTCGACGATGACATAGCCGTCGCTTTCGATGATGCTCATCACCGAGAGGTCGAGGCCCTGATCCCGGTAGACGCCGTCAACCACCTTGAACAGGCCATGGTAGAGGGCGAGCAGGCGAGATTGTCGCCAGAGGCTCGGGTTGACCGTCGCCGGCGCATTCTCCTCTTCGAGGAAACGGTACATGTCAAGATCCCAGATCGACGGCCGGCGGCGTCCTTGATCACCGGGTCGTCCAGCTGGTCGCGCATAGCCCGCGGCTGGCCAGCTTCGAAATCCTGCCGGTCCTCCCAATTCAGCGCCGAGCATCGCTATCTGGGCTGCCTGGGTCGCCGGTGTTGCGTCTTTTCGAGTCTCCATCAATCCCTTCACAGCGTCATTTCGGGGGGCGGCGGCGGGCATATCCCGGTTGACCTGTCAACCGGAAGATAATCTATCGACGTTCGTTCGGCTACGATGCTCGACGTATGGCAGGCAAGCGCCCGGCGGGCAGTCGGCGGGAGACTGTCGCGCACGCCGGTAGAAGGAGAACCATGAACCAGCAGCCAGAGAGCGCTATCGTCACCGGCGGCGCGAGCGGGATCGGCAAAGCCATCGTCGAACGGTTGGTGCGTGACGGCGCGACCGTCGTCATCGCCGACCGCAACGGCGAAGCGGCAGGTGCCCTCGCCGACACCCTTGGTGAGCACGCCCACGCCTTTGAGGTGGACGTGACCGACGCCGACGGAATGGATCGCCTGGTCGCCGAGGCGGTGCGCCTGGCCGGCCGGCTCGATGTCATGGTCAACAATGCCGGGATGATCGTCGTTGCCCCGGTGGCCGAAACCGATCCGGCGGACTGGCGGCGGTTGATCGACGTCAACCTGACCGGCGTCTTCCTCGGCTCGCGGGCGGCGGCCCGCCAGATGATCGCCCAGGGCGGCGGCGGGGTGATCGTCAACGGTTCGTCTGGAGCGGGACGCCGTGGGTCGGCCAACTTCGCCGCCTACTGCGCCTCGAAGGCCGGGGTGATCTCGCTCACCCAGTCGCTGGCAATCGAGCTTGCGCCACAGCGCATCCGGGTGAATTGCTACACCCCCGGCCACATCCGGACGCCGTTCTGGGAGACGATCGCCGATGGCTATGCCCGGGTAAGCGGTAGCAGCCGCGACGCCGTGATCGAACGATTTCGCCGAGGGATTCCCTGGGGTCGCTTTGGCGAGCCGGAGGAGGTCGCCAACGCGGTGGCCTGGCTGGTGTCCGACGAGGCGGAGTATGTCAGCGGACAGTGTCTGGCGATGAACGGCGCAGAACTTCCCTGGTAATCGTGCCGGACGGGTACACTTCGCCTGAAGGAGATGCGCCCATGGAGACTGCCTCCCGCCTGTCGCCCGAACTCACCCGCCTCTGGTCAAAGCCGCGGCGTGACCCGCCGATCATCAGCGGCGACGACTACGTTGCCTCCTTGCGGGGGCGCAATCTGCGCGTCTATCTCTTTGGTGAGCGGATGGGCGAACCGGTCGATCATCCGTTGGTCCGCCCATCGGTCAATGCGGTCAAGGCGACCTACGACCTCGCCGTCGAGCAGCCGGAATTGGCGACCGCCTTCTCGTCGATCGCCGGGCGGCGGGTCAATCGCTTCCTTCAGGTGGCCGAGAGCGTCGAGGACGTCGTCGCCCAGAACAAGATGCAGCGCAAACTCGGCCAGCGCACCGGGACCTGTTTCCAGCGTTGCGTTGGGATGGACGCGTTCAACGCCCTCTACTCCGTCACGTTCGAGTGCGACCAGGCCAATGGCACCGGTTATCACCAACGGCTTCGGGAGTTCGTACGCTACTGCCAGGAAGAGAACCTCGTCGTTGGCGGCGCGATGACCGACCCGAAGGGCGACCGGAGCAAGAGTCCGTCTGAGCAAGCCGACCCCGACCTGTTCGTCCGGGTTGTCGAACGGCGCGAGGATGGCCTGGTGATCCGCGGTGCGAAGATGCACCAGACCGGCTGCCTCAACTCTCACTGGCTGATTGTCATGCCGACGATGCGTCTTCGTCCGGCCGACCGCGACTATGCGGTGATCGCGGCGATCCCGGTGGAGCATCCGGGGCTGAGCTATATCTATGGCCGCCAGTCGTGCGACACCCGGGCGCTCGATGGCGGCGAGATCGATCAGGGCAACGCCCAGTTCGCCGGTCAAGAGGCGATCGTCGTCATCGACGACGTGCTGGTTCCCTGGGAATTCGTCTTCATGGATGGCGAGGTCGAATGGGCGGCGCCACTGGTCGAGCGCTTCACCGCCTTCCACCGCCGAAGCTACGTCTGCAAGACCGGCGTCGGCGACGTGCTGATCGGCGCGGCGGCCCAGATCGCCGACTACAACGGGGTCGGCCAGGTGTCACACATCCGCGACAAGTTGGTCGAGATGGCGCACCTGAACGAGACGATCTACGGGTCGGGTATCGCCTCCTCCTACGAGTCGACGCCGACCGCCGCCGGCAACTTTCAGAACGACGACTTGCTGGCGAATGTCTGCAAGCAGAACGTCACGCGCTTCCCTTATGAACTGGCGCGGCTCGCTCAGGACCTGGCCGGCGGACTGGTGGCGACCCTGCCTTCCGAGCGCGACTTCGACAACCCGGAGACCGGACCGATCCTGCGAAAGTTCCTCAAGGCGCGCGAAGGCGTCGCGGTCGAGGATCGGGTGCGCATCCTCCGGCTGATCGAGAACATGACCCTCGGGCGTAATGCCGTCGGCTACCTCACCGAGTCGATGCACGGCGCGGGGTCGCCCCAGGCGCAGCGGGTCCAGATCCAGCGGGCGCTCAATCTCGACGAGAAGAAGGCGCTGGCGCGCCGGCTTGCCGGCATCGATCCGCCGCCTGAAATGGATTAGCTCCGGGGGAACCGCCAGCGCGTGACCCCGACGGGAAAGCGGTCCCAGCCGATCGCCTTCTCCGGACGCATCGCCCACAACCCGCCCTCGTCCCACTGGTCGGGACCCGGACGATAGTCATGGCTGGCGGCGTACTTCGCCGTGAACGCCGCCGCGAGCGCCTCGCCCAGCGAACGCTCTGGCTTTGGGTGGGCGTAGGCCTCGCCTTCGAGAATCAGCACCTCGTCGCCGCTTTCGAGGTGGACGACGAGCGCCGGGTTCCTGGCAAGATTGCGGAAGCGAAGGGTCTCGGGGCTGCCCTCGAAGTAGATCGTCCCATCGATCCAGACGGCCCAGGCCGGCATCGCGTGCGGCCGTCCGTCCGGGCGGCTGGTGCTGAACCAGTAATTGCGGGCGACTTCCAGCCGTTCGACCGCCCAACTCCAGGGCAGCAAGCCCTCGTCGGTCTCCGGAACGCCGTAGTCGTGCGGCATCATCGGCCGGTCGCGTTGCGGCTCGCGAACTGTCATCCGACCCCTCCAGTCTCGTTGCACCGTTCACCGTATCATGCCGGAAGCCAGATCGCTCGTCGGGCAGTCCGGTGCGGGCCGTTGACGGCACGATGGCGCGCTGACGATGATAGCCACCACCCGTCGGGAGGATGCTGATGCCGGACGCACCGTTGATCTGGGAGCTTCGCACCTACACCTTTTACGCCGGGCAGGCCGAGCCCTACTTGCGGATGTGGGGCGACGAGATCCTGCCGCTCTACGATGAGATCGGCGTCCGCGTCGTCGGCTGCTGGCTGCCCGACGACAACCCACTCAACTACATCTGGCTGAGGGTGTACGACAGCGCCGAGGAGCGCGCCCAAAAGACCGTCGCCCTGCGGACCCATCCGAATTGGCCGGACATCTCGGCGCGCATCCAACAATACGAAAGCAAGGCCGAGACCCGAGATTTCTCCGAAGCGGCCTATTCACCGCTTGGCACGGCGATCCGAGCGCCCGCCGGAGGAGGGCACGAACCTTTTGGAGTCTACCAAACCCGCCTCGTTCATCTGAAGCCAGGAACGCGCGAGGCCTTTCTCGCCGACTACGAGAAGCTGTTCATCCCGCTGGCCGCCGAGACCGGTCTGACCGTGCTGGCTGTCTGGCTCCCCGCCGACGACCCGGACGCCGTCTTCAGTCTGTGGGGCTTTGGCGACGACCAGTCGCTTGAACGGGCGATCACGACCCTCCGCGCCGAGCCGGCACGCCAAGCGCTCGCGTCGCTGTTTGCCGTCGAGGATCACATCGAGCGACGGACGTTGCGGCCCACGTCGTTTAGCCCCCTCAGCCGCTTTCTGACCGGCCCGGCCGGGCGCTAAGCCGCTACACTCCGCTGGGAGGGGTTTCATGGAGCTACAAGGAAAGACCGTGCTCGTTACCGGCGCGTCCGGCGGCATCGGCGAAGCTTTGGCGGTCGATTTGCAGGCCGAAGGGGCCAATGTCGTCCTGTTCGCCCGGCGCGAAGAGGAACTTCAACGAGTGCTCGGCCGGCTCGATCCTTCGCGAGCGGCCCTCGTCGCCGGCGACATCGCCGACCCCGACGCGGTCGCTCGGGCGGTCCAAACCACCGTCGACCGCTTTGGCGGGCTCGATCTGCTCGTCAACAATGCCGGCGTCGCCGTCGTCGCGAGGCTGAGCGATGCCCCAATCGAGTTGGTCGAGCGCGGTTGGCGGACCAATGTACTTGGCCCGATCCTGGCGATCCAGGCCGCCGTGCCACGGATCCGCCAGCGCGGCGGCGGAATGATCGTCAACGTCTCGTCCGGCATGTCGCTGCGAGCAACCCCGACGATGGGGATCTACTCGATGAGCAAGGCGGCGTTGAACCTGATCTCCGCCTCCTTACGCCAGGAGTTGGCCGACGACGGCATCCGGGTGATGACCGTCTTTCCCGGCTTCATCGCCAACGACTTTGGACTGAACTCCCTCGCCGCCGACGAGGATCTGATCGCCGGCCGGCGAGCGGCCTCACGGACGCGCTCATCGCGCACCTCGGAAGACGCCTCACGCGACATCATTGCCGCAATCAAGGCCGACCAGGACGTCTTTCGCTCCAATACCGAGCAGACACTCGACGTGCCGCTTTGATCGCGCCTTGGCGGCGACGGTGAGCCGGCTGGCGCGGTTGATCGAGGACACCTCGGGCGACCTCCGGGCGCTCAGCTTGAGCATCTACGACAACCCGGAACTGAACTTCGAAGAGGTCCACGCTCATGCCGTCCTGACCGACTTTCTCGACGAGCGCGGCTTTGCCGTCGAGCGTGGCGCGTTCGGCCTGCCGACGGCGTTTCGAGCCCGCGTCGGCGAGGGGTCTCCGGCGGTTGCGATCCTCTGCGAGTACGATGCCCTGCCGGAGATCGGTCATGCCTGCGGCCATAACCTGATCGCCACAGCGGGCGTGGCGGCAGCGTTGGCGGTCAAGGCGGCGCAGCCGGCCGGAACACTGGTGGTTCTTGGCACACCCGCCGAGGAGGGTGGCGGCGGCAAAGTGTTCATGATCGAGCGCGGCGCGTTCGAAGGCATCGACGCGGCGATGATGGTCCATCCCGCGCCGGGGCATTCGGCCTGGCCGAATGTCATCGGCGTCGAGGCGGTCGAGGTGCAGTACTTCGGCCGCAACGCCCACGCCGCGATGGCGCCCTACGAAGGGCTAAACGCGCTCGATGCGCTGGTGCTGGCTTACAACGCGATTGCGGTGCTGCGCCAGCAACTCCGGCCGGACACCCGGGTGCATGGCGTGATCACGAGGGGCGGGGCGAAGCCAAACATCATCCCAGACCACACCGCCGCCGAGTTCTACCTGCGGGCGCGCAACGAAACCGAGCTTGCCGAACTGCGCGAGCGCGTGTACGCCTGCTTCGAGGGGGCGGCGGTTGCCACGGGCTGCCGCTTCGAACTGCGCCCAACCGGACCGCGCTTTGCCGACCTCGCCACCAGCGACCCGATCGCCGGCCGCTACGCCGCCCACGCTCGCACGCTCGGGATCGCGATCCCGCCACGTGGGGTCAATCCGCTCGATAGAACGCCGATCAGCACCGACATGGGAAACGTTAGTTACGTCGTCCCGTCGATCCACCCGCTCTTTGGCATCGAGACGAGCGCCGGCAACCATACCCCAGAATTCGCCGAAGCAGCCGGCTCGGAAGCGGCTCACCAAGCGATGCTGGTCGCGGCAAGCGCGATGGCCGAAACCGCGCTCGATCTGTTGAACGACGCTTCGCTGCGAGCGGCTGCTTGGGAGGAACTACTGGATCGCCAGGCGTAGCTCAAGCCGGGCGCAACCTGCTTTCTGGGTCGATCGGCCGGCTGCTATACTGCCGCCGGTGCCGCCCCTGACGCGTCGTCGTGCTCTGATCGGGACTGCCGCGCTCGTCGGCGCGCTGGCCTTGCCCCGCCGATCGGCGGCCCAGGCCGCTCCCAACCGGTTGATCGAAGAAACCGCCACCCTCGCCGGGTCCAGCATCACCGCCCGGCTCGACCGCGAACGCGGCTACCAGCCCTATTTTCACCTCGATGTCGCGTCGGACCCGCCCGAAGGGCTCCATTCGTCGTGGGATTACGTCGACACCGCCGGCCGGTTCACCGGCGCGTTCGTCGCGCTGCGTCAGTTGGGGATCGCCGTCGATCCGGATGCTGAACGCGGCGTGCGCACCTTCTTCCTCGCCAACCAGGCAGCCGATGGGTTGTTCTACGACCAGCAATCGGAATGGTCGGAAGAGGCCGTCGAGACGTTTGCTCAGAGCCGGGCGATGGCGGCGCTCGTCGAGATCTATCTGGATGGCGACCGGAGCGCCGAACAGCGCATCGAGCGGATGATCTCCGGTCTGGCGCGACTGGTCGAGCCGTCCGGGGAGGGGGTCGCCTTTCCAGGACGTCGCTGGCGCGGCGGCTGGCTGGACCGATCGTTGACCGCCGCCGGGGCGGATGACCGGATTGCCAAGCCCGGCTACGGCGCACTCGTCGCGGAGCCGCTGCTGCGCTATGTCGCGGCGAGCGATAGCCGGCCGGCCGCCGAGTTTGCCGCCAGCTTAATCTCGGGCTTTTATGCCGCTGGGGCCATCGCCGATGACGGCAGCTATCTCGGCCACACCCACAGTTGGGGGATACTTCCGGTCACCCTGGCGACCCTCGAATTGGGACGCTTGACCGGTCAGGATTCGCTCTTCGGCTTTGCGGTGAGCGTCTTCGAATTCACCGCCTCGCAAGGAACGCCGTGGGGCTGGATCCCCGATGGGATCGGCTTTGCGCCGGGCTATCCGGGCGGCTGGTTTTGCGAAACCTGCGGCCTGGCCGACCTGATCGTCCTCGGCGTGCGGCTCGGCCAGCAAGGCTATGCGCCGGCCTGGGGCCAGGTCGAGCGCTTCGTCCGCAATCAACTGGTTGCCAACCAGTTTCGTGCCATCGATCGGATCATTCCGCCCGATCGCGCCTCCCGCAGTGCCACCAACGCGGCGGCGATGTTGCGCGGCAGTTTCGATGCCTGGGCTCGGCCGAACTCGCTGCTGGGAGGTCTGGACCTGCTCGACCACGGCGGACTCGAGGCGTGCTGCACCGGGTCGGCGGTGATGGCACTCCGCGAGGTGCAGCGATCGGCAGTCTCCCTGCGCAATGGGACCCTCTGGGTCGACCTGCCGCTGACGCTGAGATCGCCACTGGCCGATATCCAGTCCTTCGAGCCGTCCGAGGGATTTCTGACGATCACGGTGCGCGCCGCCGGTCCGCTGGCGGTCCGGCTGACTGAGCCAGCCAACGCAGTGGCTGTCGACGGCGTGCCGCGTGCGTTCGTCCACGATGCCGGGGTCCTCCGGCTGGAAACGCTTGGCGCCGGAAGTCGGGTCGAGATCCGGTACCCTCTGGCCGAGCGATTGGAGACGCGCCTCGCGGGCGGGCTTGCCGTGACCGCCCGCTGGCGCGGAGCAACCGTGGTATCGCTCGACCCGCCCGGCGAGCGCTACCCGATCTTTCACGAACGCTGAGGAGCTATGCCCGACCCTGCCCCACCAGCCAGTCCGAAGGTCAACGCGGTGCAACGCGGCTTCGAGCGCGGGCTCTGGCTTACCAGGCTGCTCGCATTGATTGCGGTAGCCGCCAGCATCGTGATGGCCGTCGGCGCATTTCTGATGGCGACCATCGACGTGTTCTATCTGGTCCAGGGCTTCGGGGCATATGCCGACATTTCATTGCCGCTGGCCGAGCACAACGCGGTGCGAGCGAAACTGGTCGCGTATATCGTCAAGGCGCTCGATGGGTACCTGATCGCGACCCTGCTGCTCGTCTTTGCCTTCGGCCTGTATGAACTGTTCGTCCGCAACATGACCGACGCCGAACGATCGCCGGTCGCGCCCCGGCTACTCCGTTTCGAGAGCATCGATGATCTCAAGGACCGGGTGTTCAAGCTGGTGCTGCTGCTCCTGATCGTCCAGTTCTTCGACGAGACGCTCGATCTCGTCTTTCATTCTCCACTCGAGTTGCTGATGCTCGGCGGGGGGATCTTCCTCGTTGGCGCGGCGTTCTTCGTCAGCAATTTGAGCCTCGGGCGAGGGCACTGACAATGCCGCCGCACCTCACGCCGTCCGGGTCGATCGCCGACGTTGGCGGCGTGCTGGTCGGCCACTGGACCGACCGCGAGGCGGTCACCGGCTGCACCGTGGTGCTGGTTGAGGGCGGAGCGGTTGGTGGCGTCGACGTCCGTGGATCGGCTCCCGGCACCCGCGAAACCGATCTCCTGCGTCCTGGCAACCTCGTCGAACAGGTTCAGGCGGTGCTGCTGACCGGCGGCAGCGCCTTTGGCCTCGCTGCCGCCGATGGAGTGATGCGCTACCTCGAGGCGCGCGGTCTCGGCTTCGAGACGAGGGTAGCCAAGGTGCCAATCGTGCCGGCGGCGGTGCTGTTTGACCTCGCAATCGGGTCGGCCACGACCCGGCCGGATGCCGAAGCCGGCTGGCTCGCCTGCGAGGCAGCCAGCCGCAAGGTCGAAGAGGGCAGTATCGGCGCGGGAACCGGCGCAACCGTCGCCAAACGTCACGGGCTGCATCGAGCGATCAAAGGAGGGATTGGCACCGCCTCGACGACGCTGCCCGATGGCGCCCACGTTGGCGCTCTCGTTGCGGTCAATGCCGTCGGCGCGGTGGTGGACGAGAACGGTGCCGTGGTAGCGATCGAGCGGCCGGGTCCGGCCGAGCCGCCACTGGCCGGCGCAAACACAACCCTCGCGGTCGTCGCCACCGACGCAACCCTCGACAAGGCCTTGACCAACAAACTGGCACAGATGGCTCAGGACGGTCTGGCGATTGCGCTACGCCCGGCGCATACCATGGCCGACGGAGACACCGTCTTTGCCCTCGCGACCGGCGAACGGCCTGGTCCGGCAGATGTTTCGGCGCTTGGCGGCGCGGCAGCGTTGCTGGTGGCGCGAGCAATCGTCCGAGCGGTCTTGCTGGCCGAGGGACTCGGCGGCATTCCCAATGCCCGGCAGGCTCACCTTGACGCGAACTGAAGGCGTTCCGTACAGTCCAAGGGCGGCGCAGGGCGCCGAAGGAGCCTCTCATCGCCCGCATCTTGGTTACCAACGACGATGGCATCTATGCGCCCGGTCTGTGGGCGTTGGTCGACGCGCTCGGCTATCTTGGCGAGGTCATGGTGATCGCACCCGACCGCGAGCAAAGCGGTATCGGCGCGGCGATTACGCTCCATCAGCCACTGCGGCTGACCAAGCTGCGGATGCCAACCCATCCGGATGTCGACACCTACGCGGTGCAGGGCACGCCGGGCGACTGTGTAATCCTCGGCCTGCAGAACTTGATGAAGGACGGCGTCGATCTCGTGGTCAGCGGGATCAACGACGGAGCGAATCTCGGCAACGATGTGCTGGTTTCCGGCACGGTCGGCGGCGCGATGCAAGGCTATTTCGCCGGTATACCTTCTATCGCGATGTCGTCAGGCTGGAAGACGAGCGATTTTTCCACCGCAGCACGACTGGCAGCGCTGCTGGCGGACATCGTCATCTCCGAGCGCCTGCCCAACGAGGTGCTGCTCAACGTCAACGTCCCCGACCGGCCGATCGACCAGATCGAGGGGATCGAAGTGACGACGCTCGCCCGCCAGACCTATGTCGACGTCATCGAGCAGTCCGAGGATGCCCGCGGACGCATGATCTACTGGATTACTCGCGGAAAGCCACGAGATGACATCGAGCCAGGTACCGACATTTGGGCGATGCGCAACCACCGCGTCTCGATCACTCCGCTCCAGAGCGATCTCGCCAGCCGCGAGCAATTCGAACTGATCGGCGAGTTGGTGCCGCTGCTACGCGAGCATCTGAATGCTCCAATCCCCGTTCTGGAAGACTGAACCCCTGACATCACACCACCCGGTCCGGCTTGCCGGTCGGTGAGAACGTCATCGCGGTCGGCCGATGCGGAACCGCCCGAGACAGGGACCACGGCGGTCGAGGGATGCTGCATCGAGCAAGCGCCGCGCTCCGTCATCGCTTGCGGGTGACGTAATCGCTCTGTGGTTGGCGCTCGCCGAGGGAGTAGATTCCACGAAACCGGAGAGATGAGGAACTGGCCCCGCGTGACCAGGACGCGGGTGTGGCTAGATTCGCTCCACTCCGAGGAATGGCCGCAGTGCCTCCGGCACCAGGACCGACCCGTCCGCCTGCTGGTAGTTCTCGAGGATTGCAGCGAACGTCCTCCCGACCGCAAGCCCTGAGCCATTCAGCGTATGAACGTAATCCGCTCGCGCACCCACCTCGCGCCGAAACTGGATCCGCGCCCTGCGCGCCTGAAACGCCTCGAAATTCGAGCAGGACGAGATCTCGACATAGCGGTCTTGCCCCGGCATCCACACTTCGAGGTCATAGGTCTTGGCCGAGGAAAAACCGAGGTCGCCGGTACAGAGCGCGACCGTCCGGTAATGCAATCCCAGCCGTTGGAGGATCTCTTCCGCATCGGCGGTCAGCCTCTCCAGTTCGTCATAGCTTGTCCCCGGCTCGACGAACTTCACCAGCTCCACCTTGTCGGCGGTAGACGCGGATCATCCGCGCGTGTCTCGCCCCGCTGACCCGGCCTCGGTCCGGAAGCAGGGCGTAAAAGCCACGCCAGCGGATCGGGCGCCCCGGATCAATTTCCTCCTGCAATGCAGGTTCGTCACCGGCACCTCGGCGGTCAGGATGCTGTTCGCCCGTCGCAGATTTCGTAGAAGTCCCGGCGAACTTCGGCAGTTGCCAGTGCCAACCATAACCGGTCGACGAGATAGGGCGGCCAGATCTCGGTGTAGCCATGCTCCTTACGGTGTAGACATCCAGCATCAGGTGATCAGCGCCGTTCGGGCGCTGCGCCCACGCCACGCAGAACGACAAAGCGCGACCCGCTGATCTTTCGGCACGGGCGAGGTCGAGAATACCCAACCCGCCGACATCAATGCGGCGCTTCGGCTCGAGGAAAAGACTGGTTTCTCACCCCAGGTCCGCACCACCGGGTTGTCTTCGGCGGTCTCGCCCACCGGCGTCGTGTGGTGCGGTGCAGTTCGAGGATCCACAAGCAGCAGATCGTCCAACTCCGCCTCGACCTTGATCATGTTCGTCGTCGAGCGCCTTGATCTCGTTCGCCCACCTGCCGCATCTGCTCGCGGGTCGGCCAGCGGAATCCTTGTCGCGGCCGATCGACGGCTCACGTCGTTGCGCTGCTGCTTGAGCGCCTCGTTCTCGGCGCAATCACGGCGGCGGCGCTCGTCAGGCGCAGAGTATCTGGTCCAGCGGCGCATCAGTCTGGCGGGCAGCGAGCATCGTCCGGACGGCGTCGACGTTCTCGCGGATGAACTGCATCGTCAGCATGCGCTCTCCCGGGCGGTGTTAGCGGATCGTCCGAAGTTGGGGAAACAGGATCACTTCGCGCAACGAGTGCGCGCCGGCCAGCAAGGTCGTCAGCCGATCGATGCCAATGCCAAGCCCGCCGGCCGGCGGCATCCCGTGCTCGAGGGCGAGCAGGAAATCCTCGTCCAGTCCCTCGGTTTCCTCGTCGCCGGCGGCCTTGGCGACCAACTGCGCCTCGAAGCGGGCGCGCTGTTCGTCGGGATCGTTCAACTCGCTAAAAGCATTGGCGACCTCGACCCCACCGACAAAGCCCTCGAACCGCTCGACGAAAGCCGGGTCGTCCTCTTTCTGCTTGGCCAATGGTGACAACTCAATCGGATAGTCGAGGAGAAAGGTCGGCTGGATCAGGGTCGGCTCGACATAGGTTGTCAGCAGTTCGTCGATCAGTTTGCCGCGCCCCATCGTCGCATCGACGCGCAGCCCACGGCCAAGCATCAGATGGCGCAGCGACTCGGCGTCAGGGTAGGCGACGAAGTCAATCCCGGATCGCCGTTCGATCGCCTCACGCAAGGTCTCACGCCGCCACGGCGGGGTGAAGTCGATGGTGTGCTCGCCGAGGTCGACTTCGAGCGAGCCGTGGACGCGCTCGACGACGGACGCGATCAGTTCCTCGACCATCTTCAGCACATCGAGATAATCGGCGTACGCTTCATAGGTCTCGAGCAGGGTGAATTCGGGGTTGTGCTTGTGGGAGACGCCCTCGTTCCGAAAAACCCGGCCGATTTCGTACACCTTGTCCAGTCCGCCGACGAGCAGCCGCTTCAGGAACAGTTCGAGCGAAATCCGCAGGTGAACCTCGGCATCGAGGGCGTCGTAGTAGGTGCGAAATGAACGCGCTGCCGCGCCGCCGGGCACCGTCTGCAACACCGGCGTCTCGACCTCGACGAAGCCCCGATCGTCCAGAAAGCGGCGAATTGCCGAAACGACCTGCCCACGCAGCCGGACGATCCGGCGGGTTTCGTCGTTGGTGATCAGGTCGAGGTAGCGCTGGCGGTACCGCTTCTCGACGTCGGTCAACCCGTGCCACTTGTCGGGCAGCGGATGGAGCGATTTCGAGAGGAGCACCGCCCGAGCGACGTCGATGGTGATCTCGCCGGTGCGGGTGCGCATCAACGTCCCTTCGACGCCGACGATATCGCCGAGGTCGAGGTCGAGAAACGGGTCGTAGGCGTCGCCGAGTCCGTCGCGCCGGGCAAACAACTGGACCCGGCCTGACCAGTCTTGCAGATGCGCGAAGGCGGCCTTACCCATCACTCGACGCGAGATTAGCCGGCCGGCAACGCTCACCGGAATGATGGCGTCCGGATTAGCCCCGAAGACGGCGATCGCTTCGGCGGCGCTGTGTGTTCGACGAAATCGAGCCGGGTAGGGGTTTGCGCCGGCGGCACGAAGGGCGGCGACTTTCTCCCGCCGTAGGGCGGTCTGCTCTGCGATGTCTGACATCTGGCTCCGCGGCGCTGGCTGCCCGGCGGCGTAGGTTCGAGAGCGCCCGCTCGCTCAGTGTAGCCGATCGCCTGCTAGCTGATCAGCCGGACAGTGAACTTCTGAACCCCGGCGGGGGTCATCACTTGGATGACATCCCCGATCTTGCGGCCGAGCAGCGCATGGCCAACCGGCGATTCGTTCGAGATCTTTCCGTGGCGCGGGTCGGCCTCGGCGCTTCCGACGATCGTGTAGCGCTCCTCTTCCCCGTCGCCGGCATCGAGGGTGACGGTCGCGCCGATTGTGACGACAGCGGTGTCATGCTCCTTGATGATGACGGCAGCGCGAAGCATGCGCTCGATTTGCTGAATGCGCGATTCGACGATGACCTGCTCATTGCGGGCGTCGTCGAGGTCGGCGTTGTCGCCAAAGCCGCCGATCTCCTTGGACTCGACGAGCCGCTCGGCAATCTGACGCCGCTTGTCTCGCCGGAGATGCTCAAGCTCCGCTTCGAGCTTGACGCGTCCCTCCTCGGTGAGAAACACGGGCTTATCGACCATCGTCGGCTCCTTGGGTCGAGGTGGACGAAACGAAAAAACGACTGAGACCGGGGGTCCTCAGTCGTCGGTCGTTTGAGGCAATCCTATCGTCCCGACGCCAGGGTCGCAAGAGTATCAGCCGGGCTGAGTGCGCGGGCGGCGTGCCTGACGGGACGATAGGACATCTTGGTGACAAAGGTCCGGGCTGACGTCGCTTCAGACGAGTTGGCGAATAGCCGAAATGGAGATTAACTCGCAACCGTGAGGGAGTGGATGGCGTCCTCGATTCCGCGACGGCTTGCCGGTTGGATCACCCTATCGGCAGCAGGCGCCCTGGCGTTGTTCGGCTTGACCAGCGGGTCGGCCCATCCATTGGCGCAAGCCGCGTCGCCGGGCGGCTCCTACCCCGGTCCCAATCCGCCATATGGACCAGCAAGCCGTGTCGCCCTCCCCGTCGGCCTGAAGAACGCCAGCCTGACCGGTCCGTCGAACGGCTACCAAGCACCGGCCCCAAAGGTGACGCCGAGCCCACCTCCGCCGGTCCCAAGAACCACGACACCGGCGCCGACGGTCAACCCGTATGGCGGACCGCGCTAGCCGGCAGAACAAGAACGGCCCCCGCACGAAGCAGGGGCCCGCCAGTCACTGCGCCTCAGTTCAGCACTCGCTATATCCACAGGCCTCGCACTTCTTGCAGCCTTCCATCATGAACAAGGTGTTGCAGCCGCAATCCGGGCAAAGGTTGCCGGTTCGCTTTGTCTGGACGGCGACAACGGTCTGGATCTGGACGGTCGTCTCCCCGTTGGCATGGCCGTTGCCGCCGTTGGCATGGCCGTTGCCCGCTGGCCGCGACCCGGCGATCGGCTTGGTTTCGGGGAGGATCGGAACCGGTCGTTCGTCGCCGATATGCAGTTCGAGCGCCTTGGAGACGGCATCGGGCAGCGAGCGAACCTGGTTTGGCCCGAAGCCGACGGCCCGGCTCCCGCCGATCCCGCGGAGTTGGTTGGCCACTTCGCGCGCGCGTTCGTCCGGGGCGAGTGGCGAGGCCATCTGAAGGCTCATCGAGATCAGCCTGCCGAGCGCCTCAGCGAGCGCGGCGATATCCGAACCGGCTTTGCCGACGTTGATAAACACTTCGTACGGCCCGTGGTCGTCGCTATTGAGCGTGACGTTGACCTTGCCTTCTGGGGCGACGATCTGGCGGGTGTAGCCACGAACGACGCTCGGTCGCGGCCGGATACCGCTGGTGCCAACTGGCGCCCCCAAGCCCCAGAGTGCGGCCGCCTGGTCGGTGATCGCCTTGGCGGCCGCCGCTTCACTCACCGGCTCGCTCGCCTGATTGCTCGACCCGACGTGCAGCACCTGTGCGGCTTCACCTTTGCAACCGTCGCGGAAGACGGTGATACCGAGGCAGCCGGCGGCATAGGCGAGGCGGTAGGCGGCGGCAACGTCGTCGCGACTGGCCTCGTTGGGCAGGTTGATCGTCTTGCTGACCGCGTTGTCGGTCCACCGCTGCCAAGCGCCCTGCATCCGGACATGCGCCGGTGGAGCGATTTCGTGAGCGATGGCGAGCACGTGCTGGACCGTCTCCGGCACCTCGTCGAGGTCGTGGACCGAGCCGTGCGAGGCGATCTTCTCGGCAAGTTCCTCGGTCAGCAGTCCGTGGGCGGAGAGCGTCGCCTCGGCCACCGGGTTGACGAAAGTAAGCAGCCGGTTCTGGCCGGGCGCCTTGTGGCGATAGGCGAGGGCAAACAGCGGCTCGATACCCGAAGAGCAGCCAGCGATGATGCTGATCGTGCCGGTCGGCGCGATGGTAGTGACGGTGCTATTACGCCGGGGTGCGCCATCGGCGTAAATGCTGCGGCTCCAGTTCGGGAAGGGTCCGCGCTCGACGGCGAGCGCCTCGGTGGCTCGGTGGCCGGCGTCGCGGATCGCCGCCATCAGCCGCTCGGCGAGCGTGAGCGCCTCTTCGCTGTCGTAGGGTACCCCAAGGTCGATCAACAGATCGGCCCAGCCCATCACCCCGAGGCCGATCCGGCGGTTTGCCTTGACCGCGGCGTCGATCTCCGGCAGCGGATAGGGATTGACGTCGATGACGTCGTCGAGGAAGCGGACGCAATCGGCGACGACCGTGCGCAAGCCGTCCCAGTCGATCCGGCTTTGGGCGCTCTCAGCCCACGGTTCGGCCGGGTCAGCCGGTGGACGAACGAAGGCGGCCAGATTGAGCGAACCGAGGTTACAGGCTTCGTTTGGTGCCAAAGGTTGCTCACCGCAAGGATTTGTTGCCTCGATCTCCCAGACCGCGGGGGTGGGGTTGGCGGACGAGTTGTTGATCCGGTCGATAAAGACAACGCCGGGATCGCCACTTGCCCAGGCAGCATCGACCAGCCGGGCAAAGACGTCGGCGGCGGCGAGACGGCCAACCTCCTCTCCGCTGTCCGGGGCGATCAGGGCGTAATCAGCGCCAGCCTCCAGCGCTCGCATGAAGGGGTCGGTGATGGCCACTGAGATGTTGAAGTTGGTGATGCCGCCATCCCGCTTGCAGTCGATGAACTCGAGGATGTCGGGATGGTCGACGCGCAGGATGCCCATGTTTGCGCCGCGGCGAGTGCCGCCCTGCTTGACCGCTTCGGTGGCGGCGTCGAAGACCCTTAGAAAGCTGACCGGCCCGGACGCCTTGCCACCGGTCGTCGAGACGGTCGCATCCTTCGAGCGCAGGCGGGTGAACGAGAAGCCGGTGCCGCCGCCGCTCTTGTGGATGATCGCGGCGCGCTTGATGCTCTCGAAAATCCCCTCGAGCGAATCTTCGACAGGAAGGACGTAGCAAGCGGAGAATTGGAGGCCGTTTCCCTTCCCGGCATTCATCAGGGTGGGACTGTTTGGAAGGAACACCCCGCCAACCATCAGCCGATAGAAGCGTTCGGCAGCCGCGCGAGCGGTTTGTTCGTCCGCGCCGTGAAGGGTCTCGCCTTCGGCGATCGCGCAGGCGACGCGCCAGCAGGCGTCCTCGGGGGTTTCGACGACCAGACCGGCGTCATTGCGCAGCAGATAGCGCTCAGCCAGCACTTTTCGAGCCGACTCGCTCCAACGTCCTTCGAGTACCGGCCGTTCCCAGCGAGGGACGATCACCTCAACGCTCATAACACACTCCTTCCAACCTGCGCTGCACCAATAATTCCGAAAGGGGACGGGTTAGGAAGCTGCCGGCATGGGCCGGTGGTCTGCGGCCGGCTCGTCGGCGGCGACCAGCCGGTCCGCGAGCCCACCAATTGCCTGACCAACCGCCTGCTGCAAGGTCAACAGATCGGGAAACTGACGGTAGACCGATGCAAACCGGACGTAGGCAACTGGGTCGAGCTTGCTCAACTCGTTCAGTACCAGTTCGCCGATCTCCCGGCTGGGGATCTCGGCCTCGCCCCGAGCCAACAAACTGACTTCTACGGCAGCGACAGCCCCTTCGATCGCCTCGGCGCTCACCGGGCGCTTGGCGCAGGCGATCTGAATGCCGCGCGCCAACTTCTCGCGATCAAACGGCTCGCGTCGGCCATCGTTCTTGACAACGAGCAGATGGGGCTGGGTCAGGTACTCATGGGTGGTGAAGCGTTGCCCACAGTCCGGGCAGACGCGCCTCCGGCGAATGTAGCCCGCACCCTCGCGCGAGGAGATGACCCGGCTATCGCCGAGATGGCAAAAGGGACACTGCACGACCCGACCCCGTCCACATCTTGACTGTTATCCATCGAGCAAGCACCAGATGTGGTACTTGCATGGAGACAACGATACCACGGACGGAAGGCAGAGTCAACGCGATCTTGTGAAGAATCCGTGATGATTACACTAGATACTGTGGGTACTGGGCGGAATCACCGCTATCGGATGAGTTCGCGCTAGAGGGCGAGTTCGGCGGCCATCCGCCGCTGCTGAAACCGCGAATCACCCAGCATCGCCTCGTCCCGCTTGACATGGCGGAAGTAGAGGTGGAGGTCATGATCTACCGTGTAGGCGAGGCCGGCGAAGATCTGGTGCGCCTCGATGGTGACGTTCTTGTACACCTCGTTCGCATAGTCCTTGACCATCGCCGCATCGAGCGCCGCCGGTAGCCCTTCGTCCAGTTTCCAGGCCGCTTCGAGTGTGAGCACCCGAAGCGCATCGACCTGGGTGACCATCTCGGCAGCCTTGTGTTGGATCGCCTGGAACGAGCCGATTGGTCGGCCAAAGGCGATCCGCTGCTTGGAATACTCGACGGCCATCTCGAGCGCCTTCTGGGCGCCGCCACACATCTCCGCCGACTTGACGACCGCGGCGCGGCTGAATGCCGCATCGATCTCGGCCACACCGCCCGGCAGGCAGGCGTCTTCGGGAACGCGGACGCCGTCGAGGGTCACCTCGAACTGCTTGTCGCCAGCGATCGTCTGGAGCGCTTTGAGCCGCAGCCCGGCGCTGGCCGGGTCCACGAGGAACAGACGAACCGCGCCGCCTTCTCGGGCAGCAACGATCAACGTGGTGGCGACATTGGCATCGTGAACAAAAAGCTTGGTGCCGCGAAGAACAAAGCCGTCACTGTCGCGGGTGGCGGTGGCGGAGATGCCGGAGGAGTCCCAAGTCGCGCTTGGCTCGGTGTAGGCGAGCGCGACAATCGCCCGGCCAGAAGCAATCGATGGGAGGAGTGCCTCACGCTGGGTATCGCTTCCGGCGTGCACCAGGACCAGCGCGCTCAGCACCGACGAGGTGAACAGCGGCGCGGGCGCCAGCACCCGCCCGATCTCCTCGAACAGGATGCAGGCATCGAGGATCGTCCCCTCACTCCCTCCATGACGTTCGGGGATGAGCAGACCGGTCCAGCCCTGGTTGGCCATCCCGCTCCAGAGGGTCGGGTCGTAGCCACGCTCGTCGCTCATCATCGCCTTAACCAGGCTGGCAGGGCTGGCTTCCTGGAGGAACTCGTGGGCGTTCCGGCGCAACAGCTCTTGGGTCTCGGACAGCGCGAGGTTCATCGGGCCTCCAGGAAGGAATAGGTGACGCCCAGTATAGCGGCTGGTCGTTCCCGGTTAGTGACGCTCTTTGCGAGCGACACCGGTCGCCCAGGCAGCTTCACGGGTGGCCTCGGCGACGACTTCGGCGACGCGCTTGTCGAACATACTCGGGATGATGTAGTCCTCGGACAGTTCGTCGTCGGCGACCAAGTCGGCGATAGCTTTCGAGGCGGCCAGCTTCATTTCGTCGTTGATGTCGGTGGCCTGGACGTCCAACGCCCCACGGAAGATCCCCGGAAAGCCCAGCGAATTGTTGATTTGGTTTGGATAGTCGCTACGGCCGGTGGCGATGACGCGGGCAATACCCTGGATTGACTCGGGCATCACCTCGGGGATGGGGTTTGCCATCGCAAAGATGATCGGCTCAGCGGCCATCGTGGCGACATCTTCGGCACTAACGACGCCCGGCGCCGAGAGGCCAATGAAGACATCGGCGCCCCGCATCACTTCCCGCACCGTACCCTGCTCGTTGTTCGGGTTCATCGTCCGGGCGATCTCTTCTTTGGTTGGGTTCATGTTCCGTTCGCGGCCACGATAGATCGCCCCGGCGGTGTCGCAGAGGATCAGGTTCTTTGCGCCAGCAAGCGCAAAAATCTTGGCGACGGCGACGCCAGATGCGCCACTGCCGTTGACAACGACCTTGATGTCCTCGATGTTCTTGCCGACAAGCTTCAGGGCATTGCGCAGGGCAGCGAGGGCAACGACGGCGGTACCGTGCTGATCGTCGTGCATCACGGGAATGTCGAGCATCTTGCGCAGCCGGTCCTCAATCTCGAAACACTTCGGCGCGGCGATGTCTTCGAGATTGATGCCGCCGAAAATCGGGGCAATCCGCCGGACGGTCTCGACGATCTCGTCGGGGTCCTGGGTATCAAGGCAGATCGGGAAGGCATCGACATCGGCGAAGGCCTTGAAGATCATCGCCTTGCCTTCCATAACCGGGGCGGCGGCCCCGGGGCCGATATTGCCGAGCCCGAGCACCGCCGTTCCATCAGTGACGACGGCGACGGTGTTCTTCTTGATGGTGAGCGCCCACATCTTGGTGGGGTCGTCCTTGATCGCATTGCAGACGCGGGCGACACCGGGCGTGTAGACCATACTCAAGTCGTCGCGCGTCTTGACGGCAACCTTGCCAACCACCTCGATCTTGCCACCGAGGTGGACGAGGAAAGTGCGGTCGGAAACGTTGCGGATGTGGACCCCCGAGATCTCGCCGAGCCGCTTGACGATCGCCTCACCGTGAGCCTCGTCGCGGCAGGCGACGGTGATGTCGCGGGTCATCACGCCGGCATGGACGTGGACGATGTCGATCGCGCCGATGTCGCCATGCTCCTCGCCGATGGCGGTCGTCATCTGACCGAGCATACCGGGCAGATTGGAGCTTTCGACGCGGATAGTCAGGCTGTAGCTTGCGCTGGGTTGCTGACGTGGAAGTGCAGGAATCATGAGGGGCCTCCTCAGGGCGTACCGTGTGTAATCCCGTGCCGCCGCACCTCCATCGACGCGGCGGCAAAGTGCCGTGAAGCTCAGGTGACCAAAGGGCTTCGATCATTGACCGCCCAAACCAAGCGGCTGACTGTGGAGCATCATACACAAGTCCCGAACGGCCTGTCTCGTTAGCGGCCGTCAGACGATGGTGGCCTGCTTGGTGAGGACCTGGAGCAGAGCGGCGTTAATCCGGTCCTCACCACGCAGAATACCCTGGACACGCAGCACCGCATCCGGAACAAGGTCGTCCGGCCCGCCCATCATGATGCGCGATCCAGGCATCCGGACCACCCGCATGCTCTGGCCTGTCCGGCGAAAGGTCCGTTGGGGGTCGGGTTCAACTGGCTCGGCCACGACACCGTGCACGACATCGTCCTCGACACCCGTAACAATCACCGCCAAGGTGGTCTGACCTTTGATCGCGGTGGTGGTGAGAAGCTCCCCGGATCGACGGACCTCGGCATAGGTCATTCCTCCCGGCGTGGATGGACCAGGCGTCTCTGCCTGACGCAATGGGCGGTCCTGATCGAAGCGCAGACCGAGCCGGAGAGCGGTCTCGGCATTGGCAAGCTCGCGACCAAGGTAGCCGGCGTGGCTCAACTGGGACACGAGCCCGTCGCGCAGCAGCGCGCCCAACACCGACCGGCCAGATTTCGCGCGCAACTCGTGCGCCGGGGTGTGATCGGTCTGATAGTGGCGCACCACCATCTCACCGGCCGCCCGGTCGAGCGTGATCACGAAGTAGCCCAGTGGATCGTAGACGTCGGGTTCCCCCTCGCCTCCGGGCCGGATCGGCTGAAACGTTGGCCGCATCGCTGCGGCCGCGGCACCTTCGGCAAATCGCCCCGGCGTGCGCGCGACAAGTTCGGCGACCTTCTTGCCGAGCAGCGCGAGGTCGGTCTCGCCCGTCCAGTCGACCAACTCCACCTGGCGGCGAAACGCCTCGATCCGTTCGCGGGGGAGGTTGTGAAGAACCGGCTGATAGCCCGGCGCACCAACGATTGCGCCATCGGCGCCGACGCCACGTTCGAAGAGGGCGACAATCGTCTGGCCGACGCCGAACAGCTTGGAATCCTTGCCGCAGAGCAGGAGAAAGCGGATCGCCGGATTGGCGGTGATATTCTCGATCATCCGCTCGATCCCGGTGTTGGCGGTCTGAACGACGCCGGCAATCGCGACACCGGGCAATGCCGCCAGCGCAGAGAGCAGTGCATCACTGGTCAAGGCGCACACCGCGACCGGCGCGGCCGGGTCGCCGATGGCGATCGCCCCCTCGACGGCCGGCCAGCCCGCCGGCGTACCGTCTTGGATCATGAGATTCCTCCTGAATGAGTGCCGGCGCGCTCGAACACGCCGAAAGGAGAATGGTAGCCTGGCGGAGTGCGTCTGGATGTCCAGTCT
This sequence comes from Dehalococcoidia bacterium, assembly GCA_046328265.1. Taxonomy (GTDB): domain Bacteria; phylum Chloroflexota; class Dehalococcoidia; order SpSt-223; family SpSt-223; genus JANWZD01. The sequence goes on along the minus strand of JAXLWW010000008.1, from coordinate 73,787 downwards.
GAGCGCCAACGTCGCGAAAGCGGGCGGCCGGGCGCTGGCCGGCGGGCGACACCGGGTTCGGCGGACAAAGGTAGAGGCGGCCTGAGAATTCAGGCCGCCTCGTGGTTCGCGACGCGAAATTGCTTACTTGGTGATCGAGAGACGCTCGTAGCGCTGCTCGTTGTCGGCGGCGCGTCGGGACATGCCCTGAACCTTCTTGTTGTAGAAGGTGAGGCGGGTGCCCTGCACCGTGAACAGATAGGGCGGATCGTTGTAGATGACTTCGATCGCCTTCTGCAGCAATTCCTTGCGCTTGGCCTCGTTCACCTCGACCTGAGACGCCTGGTAGGCGCGGTCGAACTCTGGGCTGTTGAAGTGCCAGCGGCCCGGGTCGGCCTGGCAGGTGCAGAACCAGATCAGGGCAAAGTCGGCATCAAGCGCCGGGGTGTTGATCAGGCCCGGAGCAAACAGGTCGGAGCGCTGGCGGACGCCGTAGAAGTAGTCGCGGAAGACCGCGTACTCACCGATCGGCTGGATCTCCAACTCGACGCCGATTTGCTTAAGCTGATCTTGAACGAACAGGTTCAGGGCGTTGCCCTCGGCGCTGATCGTCAACGACGCCAGGGTGATCTTGAAGCCATTGGCATAACCGGCCTGGGCGAGCAGTTGCTTGGCCTTCGCCGGGTCGTAGGGGAACATCTTCAGGTTCGGGTTGAAGCCAAAGGTCTCGGGCTGAACGAACTGGCCCTGCTCCGGCTTGGTGTAGCCTTTGTAGATGTTCTTGGCGATCGACTCCTTGTCGATGGCGTAGTTGAGCGCCTGGCGCACGCGGGTATCAGCCATCGGGCCGGTCTTCGGGCTCTTCCCGACGACGGTGTCGAGCCAGTAGCCGGTCGAAGAGCCGCTGTCGACGATGATGGCGCCGAACCCAGCGTTCTTGAGACTATCGGCCTGATCGATCGGGATGGTGTCGGCGATGTCCAACTCGCCGGACTTGAGGCCGGCGACGCGAGCGGCAGCCTCGGGAACGTTGCGGATCGAGACTTCCGAGATGCCGGTCGCCTTGCGGAAGGGATGCTCGGGCATCGCCGCAACGACGATTTCGGTGTCCGGAACGAATTTGACCAGCTTGTAGGGGCCGGTGCCGATCGGCTTGTTGCCAAACTCGGCGTCGCCGACCTTCTCCAGATAGGCTTGCGGAAGGATCGAGACCATCGCCATTCGCTTCAGCAACAGGCCATCGGGCCGGTTGGTGATGACGTTGACGGTCTTGTCATCCACCCGGACGGCGTCCTGGATCGTGTCCATCCGGCTGGTGACCGCGTACTTGAAACTGATATCGGCGGCACGCTTGACGCTGAAGATCACGTCTTCGACGCGCATCGGCGTGCCATCGTGGAACTTCATGTCGGTGCGGATGGTGAACTGCCAGGTCTTCTCGTCGACCGACTTCCAGGCCGTCGCCGCGCCCGGCTCGACCGATCCATCGTCCTTCTGATGAAGGACCGGGTCGAAGACGTCATAGCGCCGCTGGGTGCAGCAGATCGAGATGTAGGGGTGCATCTGCGGAGTAATCGACGCCTGGCCGATGGTCAGCTTCTGCGGGGTGGTCTGCCCCGGTCCCTGGGGGGACGTGCTGCCGCCAGACGGCGATTGGACCGCGGGGGCGCAGGCGGAGAGGACGAGTACGATGCCGGCTAGGCCGGCGTAGACGCGCGAACGGGTCCACGACTTCATGTGGCTCCTTTCCTGGCCTCTGCCAGGGGATTCGCGGGTTCGGCCCGAGTGACCATGACCTTCAACCTGAGATTAGGCAACCTGGCGCGGGAAGTGTCAAGTATTGTCAGTCTCTCCATTTTGGCTAGCCGAATTCGGCTAGCCAGATCGGGGTAGGGGCGTGCGTCATCGCAAGCCGGCGATTTGTCGCGAGGATCGTTCTGGTTGATACTTTCTGGTGCGACCGTCGCGCAGCCAGCCGCGCCTTTCCCTGAAGGCGCCTTCGAACGCATCGCAATTCTCGATCGGAAAGGCTCGTCGTATGTGGCGAATTCTCATAGCAGCTTGCCTTGCGCTTACCAGCTATCTCATTCCTGGAGGTGCCATGGCTCAGGCTCCAACGGACCCACCCAGCCCCAGCCTGACCGGCGTGACCTGGCAATGGGTCTCCTTCTCCGACGGGATGCAGGCTTTCGACCTCACCACCCCGGACTACACCGTCACCTTCTATGCCGATGGACGAGTGGGGATCAAGGCCGACTGCAACATCGTGTTGGGGAGCTACACCTTCGAGGACTCCTCGATGGCGATCCTGCTCGGTCCATCGACGCTCGTCGCCTGCCCGCCCGGTTCGCGTGGCGCTGAATTCACCCATTATCTCAGCCAGGTCGTGCTCGCCACCTTCTCCGAGAACGGCAGCCTGATCCTCGACCTTCCGTTTAGCAGCGGCTCGCTCGTTTTCTCGGCCCAGCCGCAAGTGACCGGGACGCTTTCCTACCGCCAGCGGATCGCCCTCCCGCCAGACGCCTTGGTGCGCATCCAGATCATCGACGTCTCGATCGCTGACCGCGCGGCCACCGTCGTTGGCGAGCAGGTGTTCAACACCGACGGCGCACAGGTGCCCTTCGACTTCGCGGTGTCCTATCCCGCCTCGGCGATCGAGGAGAACCGCCGGTACAGCATCGCGGCCCGAATCACCGATGGCAATGGCCGGCTCCTGTTCATCAACGACACCATCGTTCCGGTCATCACGGGCGGAGCACCGACCAGCGGGATCGATCTGGTGCTGGCGATGGTCAGCCGCTAGTCGTTCGCGAAAAGGTCGATCGCCGACGCGAGGTCCGAGGCAGCGATGATCCGGATGCCGTCCACCTTCAGCCGGTCCCGCTTGACCGCCGCCGGGATGAGCGCCCGGCTGAAGCCCAGCTTGGCTGCCTCCAACAGTCGGCGCTCGACCTGGCTCGTCGAGCGAAGCTCACCGCCCAGGCCGACTTCGCCGATGAACACCATCTCGTGGTCGAGGGTGAGATCGCGGTAGGATGAGGCGACCGCCAAAGCAACGCCGAGGTCGGCCGCCGGCTCGCCGATCTTCAACCCGCCGACGACGTTGACGAAGATATCCTGAGCGCCGAGGTTCAACCCAACCCGCTTGGTCAGCACGGCAGTCAGCAGATGCAGCCGGTTCAGGTCGATGCCGTTGGCGGTGCGCCGGGCCATCCCGAAGGCGCTGGGGCTGGTAAGCGCCTGGATCTCGACGAGGATCGGCCGGGTGCCTTCCATCGTCACCGTCACCGCCGACCCGGTTGCCGCCTCGGCCCGCTCGGCCAGAAATGCCGACGAAGGGTTGAGAACCTCGACCAGTCCCTCGCCCTGCATCTCGAACACCCCAACCTCATGGGTCGACCCAAACCGGTTCTTGGTGCTCCGGAGCAGACGGTAACTCTGAAAACGCTCGCCCTCGAGGTAGAGGACGCAATCGACGATGTGCTCGAGGACCCTCGGCCCGGCGATCGCGCCTTCCTTGGTGACGTGGCCGACCAGAAAGACCGGCACATGGCGGGACTTCGCCCAGCGTTGCAATCGAACGGCGCACTCGCGTACCTGGCTGACCGACCCCGCCGCCGAATCGAGGGTATCGAGGTACATCGTCTGGATCGAATCGACCACCACCGCCCGTGGCTGGAGCGTTTCCATCGCCGCGAGGGCGTCGTCGAGCGCCGTTTCGGACAGCAGGAAGAGGTCGGCCTCGTGGACGCCGAGCCGGTCGGCCCGGAGCTTGATCTGCTGGACCGATTCCTCGCCCGAGATGTACAGCACCTTGCCGATCCGCCCGGCGAGCGCTCCCGACACCTGAGCGAGCAGGGTGGACTTGCCGATCCCCGGATCGCCGCCGATCAGCACCAACGACCCCGGGACGATGCCGCCGCCCAGCACCCGGTTGAACTCTTCGAACGGGACCGCGATCCGCTCGAAGCGGTCGGCGGTGATCGTCGGCAGCGATTGCGGCTCGGACTTCGGCAGCGCCGGGATTGACGCCCCGCCCGGCGAGCGCTCGACCTGGGTTTCGACGAGGCTGTTCCAGGTGCCACAATCTGGACAGCGGCCGAGCCATTTCGACTGTTCCGAGCCACACTGCTGGCAGAAGAAGGCGGTGCGCGTTCGAGCCTTGGCCATTTCCACTCCGGCGTTAGAACAAATGTACCATACCGCGGTATCTACCGCGACATCGTAGCGTCTGTCCGATCCGGGTGATCCGGCAGCGATCCCATCTGTCCACGGCTATGATTGCTGGCAGCGGAGGCGCACCCATGACGACTGAGGCAAAGCGGCATCTCTTCACGGTGGACGACTTCGAGCGGCTCTCCGAGTTGGGGTTTTTCGAAACGGGCGTCCGCCACGAGCTTCTGGATGGAGAGATTTTCGAGATGGCCGCGATTCTTGACGCCCACGCGTTCTGCGTAGACCAGTTCACCGAGCGCTTGCCGCGATTGCTCGACCCCTCCATTCGAATCCGCATTCAGGGACCAATTCGGCTTGGCCCGCGCTCCGAGCCGCTGCCGGATAGTACGCTCGCTCGGAGACCGGCCGGGCCGGCGGGGGAGCGCCATCCGGTCCCGGCGGACATTCTGTTGGTTGTCGAAGTGTCAGACAGCATCTATCAGCGCGACCGCAGCCTGAAGCTGCCGATCTACGCCGCCGCTGGAATCCCTGAAGTGTGGATTGTCAACCTGCCCGCCCGGCGTATCGAAACCTACCGCTCACCCAGCGGAGACACCTACACCGAGACCGCCGCGTACGGCGCGGGCCAGCAGCTCTCGCCGGCCCGGTTGCCGCAGCTCGTCGTCCCGGTCGACGCCGTTCTGCCGGCGGCCTAACCCTCGTCGGCGATCTTCTCCCGGACGATCCGGGTGACCCGCCGCAGCGTTTCGGGCGGCTGTGCGCCGCTGATCAGATACTTGCCAGCGAAGACGAAGGCGGGGACGCCGGAGAGACCGGCCTCCTGCGCTTCGGCATGGTCGGCGCGCACCTCGTCCGCATATTCGCCAGCCGCCAGCGCCGCACCAAGCGCCTCACCATCGAGCCCGCAGGCGACGGCGATCTCCTTCAGCACCGCGACATCGCCGATGTCGCGCCCCTCCTGCCAGTAGGCGGCAAAAAGCGCCCGACGGAACGCGTCGCCCTCCCCCTTGCCCTCGGCCCACTTGGCCGCCTGGTGCGCCTTGCGGCTGGAAGACGAACGCTCGGGCTGGCGCATCTCCAGCCCAAAGACCTCACGGGCGTGGCTGCGCATCCGGTCGCCAGAGGCGGCGATGCGTTTGCGATACTGTTCGGCAACTTCCGGCGGCGGAGGCGGGATCTCCGGGGGACGCAGTTCGAAGGCCTTCCAGGTCACCGCGATCGGTTCGGTTTCACTCAGGGTGTCCAGACCGGACACCGCCATATAGCACCACGGTCAGACGAAATCGCTCCAGACCAAGACGGGCAACGCTTCCTGGTTCATCTGCTCCTCACGCTCCAGCGGGGATGAATAGCGTCACCCCGCAATATGGGCAACGGACGATCCCCTTGCCCGCCACCTCGCGGACGCCACCGCAGTTCGGGCACTTGGTGCTTTCCACTGCCGCGGCGTCCTTCGAGTAGAAGGTCTGGGTCGTCCAGTCGACATAGCCGGCAAAAAGGCCCTGGTTGACGAGATCGTAGATCGCATTCTGGACCTGATCGCGCGTCATCTTCATCTCGATCATCGCCGAACCGAGCGAGACTTGGCCCTGCGCACCGATCATCCCGAGCAATCGCTCCTTCTTTCGGATCTCGACCAGTTCGGCTTCCTCGGCGCGGCCGCGCATGAACAAGAACACGCCAACGCCGCCAAATAGCAGCAACGGTAGGCCGCCAAACAGCGCGATACCCAACACCGCCCCGGATGCCCCGACCTGGTTGGTCGCGATACCCGAGCCAATGAAGAGCGAGACCAGCGCACAGATACCGACGCCGGCCAGGATCAAGATGATGCCGAGCACTCGTCCCATCGTCCCCCGCCTGGTGGAAGTTCCTAGCCGAACCCGCTCGATCCGCCGCCACCGCCGCCACCACCACCGCCGCCGCCACCGGACCAACCGCCACCGCCGCCACTGCTGCCCGACGGGCGTGGCGTGCTGGTAAAGACCGTTGCGGTCGAATCGAGCATCGTGAACAGCCCGGCGCTCATCGCGTTCAGCCCGCCGAGCGAGCGCGTCGCCGCGCTGTCGAGAGATGGCAAGCCGCCACGGTCGCCGTCGCCGCCTCCCCAGCCACCGGACGTTGGGCCAGAACTGCCCCAGCCGCCGCCCTGATAGACCGGGTAGGGCATATACCAGACCGGCGCGGGCGTCCCGGCATCGGCAAAGCGGTCAACCCAGCTTCGTTCCAGCCCGAAGGCGACCGCATAGGGAAGATACTCCTCGAACTGGTCCTTGGCTTCGGCGACATTCGTGTAGCGATCGACGTTGCGCAGGTAGTTTCGGAACGCCTTCCAGCGAGCGGCCGACTGCGACCCTTTGACGGTGCGGCGCGGCATCGCCGGGCTGAAGATGATCATCAGCAGACCGGTGATGGCGATTGGCACGCTCGGCAAGGCGACGATCAGCGAAAACCAATCCGGATAGGTTGCCACGCCCAGCACGAAGCCGACGACGCCGACGATCAGCACCAGCACCCCGAGCACCGCGTAAATCGCCCGGATCGAGGCGGGGCTTCGTGGGAACAGTCCTTGATCGACCGCGTCGCGGGCGATCGCGTTCTTGATCGATGGGATCTGGACGTAGAACTTGTTGCGAAGCTCCTTCATTTCGCGCTCGTTGTCGTGCCCAAAGACCGACTGGAGCAGGAGTTCTTCATAGGGCTGGAGGGTCGAGCGATCGGCGTCTTTGCGGATGAATCGGAAACGGTTGGACCCGCGATCATTCTGTTCGACGATTTCGAGGTAGCCGCGCCGCGCCAGATCGATCAGCGTCCCGATGATGTCTTGCATGTCGGCGCGCTCGTCGACCAGCATCCCGGCGAGGCCCGGCCGCAGGGCGTCGGGCGGCGTGGCGAGAAACTCGGCGACCAACCCCGGCCGGTCGTCGCGCCCGCGCAGATACCACAACAACACCACCCCGAGCGGACCGGCGAGCGCGACGACCATCGCGAAGAAGAGGCCGATCATGGTGTAGATCGGCTGACGGTCCTTGTTTACCTGCCACCCGGCAGGGTTGGCGTTCACCATTCCGTGCGGGAATTGCGCCCGAAGCTCCCACTCCACCCCGGACGGAAACGGTCCGCCAGTAAACTCGACCGTCCGGCCGTCCAGCACCCGCGCCCCGCCACTCTCCGCCGCGTTGCGATAGGTCGTCGCCTTGATCTGGTCGGGGCTGGTTTCGGCTGGCAGAGTCAGGACGACGCGCGACGCCTGGATCGTGTACTGGCGGTCGCTTTCGATGAACTTCCAGTAGAACTGGTCGCCCGCCGGATAGATGTAGAGCGATCCCCGGACGACGTAGCGCAAGGTAAAGGTGCGCGTGGCATTCGTCGTCGATGGAAAGTACCACTGAATGCGCAGATTGCCGTCTTCTTCGGTCACGCTAAAGGTGTTCGCCGTCCCGCTGCCGGTCGTCCGGCGAAAGGCGGTGTTGCCCTCGCTCACCGAGACGTCGACGATACCGTTGGTCTGATCGAGCGGGATCGTGCGAAAGGCATTCTGAAACGGCCCGCCAGAGAACTGGACAACCCAGGTCTCGACGAACTGGACGTCGCCGTTGTCGAGAACCGTCACCTCGCCGTCGCGCCGTGGGACGGTGACCGAACGTGCCTGGGCCTGGGCGAGCAATGGAAGGACCAGCAGTCCGGCGAGCAGGGCCAACCCGATTGAAAGACGCTTCAGCATGGTGGTGAGCCCCTGGGGCGGCGCGAAATTGGGTGTCACGCTCGTGGTGTCCGATCGACCGCCGACGATGGACGCCGGTTCCAAAACGAATTGTACCCCGGTCGCCGGACGTGGTGATTCGGCAATGATCCGCAGCTATTGGCGGGCGGTTCACCGCCCGAAGATCGGAAAGTAGGACCTGCTGAAAGGATGGCAGCGGTAGCCCGGCCGGGCTATACTGAAATCGCGCCAGTGAAGACGATCCCGGCTCTGGCCTGGCGCAATTTCCAGGGAAAGGAGGTGAGCGGGATGACGGTGAAGATCTGGCGCGACCAGACGTCGCACCCCTATGCCGTTCTGACGAATGGACGCTTTATCAAAGTCGGCAAGGATGCTCGTCGCCAGTCGGTGGACCGGCTGATGCGGCGGTTGCACTTCACGTCCGGGGTCGGCGTTGCACGCAAGGCCGACGGCAGTCAGCCGACGATCGATGACCCTGCCAGTAGACGGCCGCTTCTGGCATTCCCGGCGAACCCGCTCACCTTCGAGCGGGTTCATCGTTTAAGCTCGTGGTACGTCCACGAGGCCGATTCGACAGGAGGAGACGATGACCGTCGAAGACACACTAGCCCAGGTTCAACTTGCCGGTCAGTTGGTCACCGGCCACGGCTTCGCTGGCGACGGTCGGACCTACGAGGTGGTCATCGAGATGACCGGCCCGTCGCCCGAAGGCGAAGGTGAGGCCGCACTAGCAACCACCACCCTGCTCTTCACTCGGTGCGTCGAAGTGCACTACGCGGTTCACCCGTCCACCATACTTGAAGACCTCGTCTGTGCGACCGCCAAGGGCGAACTTCGACTGGCTCCCAACGACCGATGGTCAGATGCGCTCGGGATGCCGATGCACTACGCCGAACTGACGACGACGGCCTATGACTTGGCTCTGGTTTTCGGTGGTGTCGAAGTGTCGAGTATCCCCCGCCAGGCTGACTGGGTCGGTGGCGCGCAGTCCTAGCGCACGTCGATGGCAAAGAGTTCGACGGCGTCGCCGCCATTGGCCGGCAGGCGCGCGCCGCCCGGCCGGTAGAGGCCGGCCAGCATCCGATAGGCGCCCGGCGGCGTGCCGGGCGGAACCGCCAGCGTCCGGGGGTCGGCAACGAGCCCGTCTGTCCAGCCGGTCGTCGGGTCACTTCCTCGGTTGGGTGGGCCATCCTGCTGAGCGATTACCCGCCCATCCGGCCCGGCGAGATGGAGAAAGACGCTGAGCGGTTCACTGGTCGGACCCTGCGCCAACCAAACCAATCGCAAGTCAAGCGTGCAGGGCGCCACAACGGCCTCGCCGCACTGGTCTCGGCGGTCGTAACCGGCGAGGATTGCCGGACCGACCGTCCGGTCGAGCCGCACCGCCGGGGGCGTTGCCTCGCGCCGCAAGCGCGCCACTACCATCTGATCGCCGCCCGCCACCGTCTGGACGCGGGCGAGGTCGGAGCGTCGAAACAGCCCCGCTGTCACCTCGATCGGCCCCTCGGGCAGCGCCGGAACAGCCAGCAGAAAGCGTTGCTCCACCGGGCGTCCTCGTGGCCAGATCGAGGTATAGCGCTGGTCCAACGGCGGAAAGCTGTTGGTTTGGGCGATCACCCGGCCACCCTGACGGGCAATCACGAATATGCCATAGTCCTCGACGAGCGGCGCGTCGGCCTGCCAGGCCAGCCGCACATCGAGCGCTCCACGGCCGCGTGGATCGGTCAGCCATACCGGCCAGGGCGCAGTCAGTCCGAGCGGCAGTGCCAGCACCGGCGTTGCAGCGCCAGCAACCAACCGCACGTCACCGTCGAAGCGGCCATCCTCAATCGCCGGCAACGGCGATGGCGCGGTCGGCGCGGAAGCCGGCAGCACGATCTCGCCAGCGGCGGTCTCCACCGGCGCGATTCGCTCGGGCAAGCGCCAGCCGAGCCGCAACAAATAGCGGCCCGCCGTCAGGGTGGGCGGCAACGGCAACTGCTGGACGTCTTCAAACAGGTCGCCTTGCTGCCAGCGACCGGACGAGACGGTTCCGACCCGCGGCAGGCGCTCCTCACGTGCCACGAGAGCGCCGGATGACTCGGTCAGTTCGACGACCGCCAGCCAGCCATCGCCCACCGGGGCAGTCGCCTGCCAGAGCGACCGGACGATCAGCACACCGTCCTTGGCAAGTGCGCTGCGGTCGGTGGCGACCCCAAGCAGGACGAAGGGAGGCGCGCTGCCCTCGCGTGGCAAAAAGCCCTGCCAGGCGTTACGTGGCGGAGGAAAGATCACCAGCGCGGCGCAGACCACGAACACTACCAGCGGGATCGCCAGCCGCCGGCCCCGCCAGAGGCGAAAGCGCCAGGCGGCCAGCGCAACCAGGCCTGCCACCGACAGCACCCCGCCGGCCAGTCTCGGCCAGGTCGCCCCAAATCGGAAGGCCACGACCTCGCCGTCGTCCGGCATCTCGACGGTGACGATCCCCTCCGGGCCGGATGCCCAGAGCCAGGCCGGCCAGCCGTCGATCTCGGAGTTCCAGCCGGGAAAGAAGAACTGGCGCAGCCGAACCAGCGCCGTGCCTTGCGGCTGGACGCGCAAGCTTCCGTCTGCTTGGAGCGTGAACCGTGGCGGCACACCACCCTGAGGTGGTGTCTCATCGCCGGCATCGGGCAGAGCCACCGGGTCAGTCTCGACACCGCGCGGCAAGAATTGGACCGGCGACGTCGTCCCGATGAAGCCGCTCTCTCGCTCGAACTTGGCAAAGCCGGCGGCGTCGATCGCCGACGGTGCGACGTCGAGAAACGCCGGTCGCAGCCCGGCCAGACCAGCAACCAGCACGACCGCAACAGCCGCACCCGCCAACGTCAGCCGGAGGACTCGTGGCGCGGGCACCGTCGCCAGTCCGGCCGCCAACACCGCGGTTGCCGGGAGCACCGCCGCCTGGAGACGCCAGGGGAATGCCATCAGAGTCACCAGCGGCAATCGCTCCCAGATCGGCGCAGCGGCCGAGGTCATCAGCACCAGTCCGACAATCAACAGCACGGCAAACGGCGTCCCACCGCGGCGCAGGGCAAACGGAAGCCCAAACAGAGCTAGCGCCAGTTGAATCAGGCCGGTAGACAGGAAGGCGCCTGGAACCTCGCGGTAGTCGTGGACGAGCGACATCTGGACAAGATTGCCCAGTGACGTTAGTGCGGCAAGAAAACCGGTACGCCCTTCCGGGCCGCCGAGGGCGACCGCTTCGAGTTCGAGGACGGCAGGTACCCAGAAGAACCCCGACAGCGCCAGCCCAAGCGCCAGCCCAGCTACGCCACGCCCCAGCCGACGGACGCTCCCTTCGAGGGCGGCCAGCCAGACGAGATAGCCCGCCACGACCGGCAGGCCGATCAACGCAGCGGCATTGTGTGCCAACACCAGCAGTGCCGCTGCGATTGCCAACGCCAGGAGCCGGTCAGCAAGCACCGCCAGCAACGCCCACGGGAGGATCGCGATCCCGAGCGCCTCGGGAAAGGCTCCTCGGACCAGCAAATCGGTCTGGAAATAGGGCGCGGCGACATAGACCGCCGCGGCGACCACCCCACCAGCGCGGCCAACGAGCCGGCCGGCCAGCAGGTATGCGCCAATTGCTGCCAGCACGATCGTCCCGGCGACCGCCAAGCGCAGCGCACTCAGCACGTCCAGCCCAGCCAACTGCGGGATCTCGGCGAGGTAGTAGAGGAGCGGCCCGTAGAAGTTCAGCAGGGGGTAGCCATAGCCATAGACAAAGGCGCTCAGCCAGCGTGGATAGAGGTCACCGGCGCGCAGCGCTTCATCGATCGCCCAGAGGCGAAACAGGTGAGAGAGCGAATCGCGCGCCGCCGGAAAGCCGGGCAACAGAAAGGGGATCGCCGCGACCAGCCCGATCGAGACGGCAGCGAGCAGTCCGAGGCCGACCGGCCAGCGAGACGGCCGCGGCTCGACGACCTCGACGAACACGATGCCGGCGAGCGGCTTGTCCGGCTGCGCCGCGCGCGTCACCCGTCTCTCCCTGGCCGGAGTCGCCCAGCGGCAGCGGCCGGCGGATGATAGTCAGGCGCTCGCCGCCGGGACAACCAGCCCAGTTCGCGAGGTAATGGGCGGCGTGGCAGGGACGAAGGCAGTCGCTACACTCCCCGAAACGTCTTGCGCGGAGAAGCCCGATGGAACAGGTCCTCGTCACCGGTGGCGCAGGGTTTATCGGTTCGAACCTCGTCGCCCGGCTGCTGGCCGACGGCTGCCGGGTGACCGTCTTCGACAACCTCTCGCGGGCCGGCGTGCGCAAGAATGCCGAATGGCTTGCCCGCCAGAGCGGCGGCCACCTTTCAATCGTCGAGGGCGACATCCGCGACACCGCCGCCGTCGAGCGGGTCATTGGCCTGGCCGACACGGTGTTCCATTTTGCTGCGCAGGTCGCCGTCACCACCTCGGTCACCGATCCGCGCAGCGATTTCGAGATCAACGCGCTCGGCGCGTTCAACGTACTGGACGCCGTGCGGCGGCGATCCGAACCTCCGGTGGTGATCTTCACCTCGACCAACAAAGTCTATGGTGGGTTGGAAGATGCCGAGGTGCGCGCCGGCCCGGTCCGCTATGAGCTTCCGGACTTTCCAAACGGTGTCCCCGAGGGTCGGCCGCTCGACTTTCATTCGCCGTACGGCTGCTCGAAGGGGGCGGCCGACCAGTACGTGATCGACTTCGGCCGGATCTATGGCCTCCGGACGGTCGTCTTTCGGATGTCGTGCATCTACGGACCGCGCCAGTTTGGCAATGAGGATCAGGGGTGGGTCGCCCATTTCGGCCTCCGCGCACTTGGTGGCGAGCCAATCACCATCTACGGCGACGGCAAACAAGTCCGCGACGTGCTCTTCGTCGGCGACTTGATCGAGGCCTTTCTGGCGGCTCGCCAACGAGCAGAAACAGTTCCGGGCCAGGTCTACAACGTCGGCGGCGGCCCGGCCAATAGTGTCTCTTTGCTCGAACTGCTCGGCCTGTTGGAGCGACGGATCGGCCGGCCGATCGACCTGCGCTTCGACGACTGGCGTCCCGGCGACCAGCGCGTCTACATCTCGGCCATCGACAAGATCGAAGCAGACACCGGCTGGTCGCCGCGCGTCGGCGTCGAAGAAGGCGTCGACCGGCTGCTGGCCTGGCTGCAAACAATCGGCTAAGCCGCACATCGTGGTGACACCGAGAGCACCGGTTCGACGACCATCGTCCCAGCACCGTGGCGGCCGGGCCGAAGGGTCCGCGCACCTATTTCGCCGTTGATGATGATGCAGGAAGACCGTCGCGAGCGTGGCGCGTCCTTTGGTCAGCAGGGGCAGGGGCTCAGGGTGACGAACTTCCTACGGAACCGGACGTCGCGCGTGCCGCCGATTCCCATTTCATCGCAGCAGCCTGCAGGCGCGGGTGGCAGACCAGAAGGTGCCAGATCACCGCTTGAAACGCTTCGGTGTGCGGGGTAATCGTCTCCGGGTTGACGGTCGGAACGATCACGCAGGCGTTGGCGACCCGCGCGGTGTAGCCGCCATCCCGGCCAACGACCCCGGCGATTGGCGAACCAACCGAGCGGGCGTACTCGAGGGCGCGCACGAGGTTCGGACTGATGTTGCGCTCGAGGTCGCCGCCGCCGACCGAGAAGACCAGCACCATATCGTCCGGACGCAGCCGGCTGCCCGCCAGCCAGTTGGCGTAGACCGTTTCCCAGCCATCGTCGTTGATCCGGGCGGTCAACTCGGTCACGTTGTCGCTCGGCGAATAGGCTTCGATCCCGGCGATCTTGCGAAAATCCGAAACGGCATGCGAGGCATGACCTGCACCGCCGCCGACGCCGAGGACGAACAGCCGACCGCCACGGTCCCGCGTCTGGACGAGCAGATCGGCAATCGCCTCGATCGGCGCGGTGTCCATCCGCTCGACAATCTGAACCGCCTCGCGCAGAAACCCAGCAGCGTGAGACACGGCTTCCCCCGGACCAGGAATGTCAGGTGCGCCCGGAGTTTAGCAGGGCGCTTGCCTAGTTTCCGTGCGATCGCCGCTATGCCGTCGCGATCGGCGGTGCGCCCTGCTACGCTTCGCCCGTCGCCTGGCAGACCCAACCACCGGCCCGCTCTCCCCGCCGGTGGGGTCACCTCCAGGTCGACGGACAGACGGCCGACCAGATCTCGATTGGAAGTCCAACCCGGGTTGATGAGAGTACACCATGAGCTGGACCGATGATCCCGTCCTGCGTTTCGAGGCGATTGGCTCGTTCCTTTCTTCCGATGAGCGTGCCTCGCTGCTCGAATCGGAAAATCGTGCCCTACGCGAAAAGCTGAGCGCGGTCGAAGAGGCGCTTGGTCTTTTGCAGATGAAGTTAATCGACTATGAAACCAATGGGCTCGCTCGCACCCGATCGGACCCGGCGGCCTGGCAGGCCGCCCGCGCTGCGCTCGGCCAGCGGCTGCAAACGCTCGAGGATGCCCAGGGCACGTTGATCGCGCTCTTTCGTCACGAGCATCGCCAGATCTCCTCCGACGTTCGCCGGGAGATCGCACAGGCGCTTTCCGCCGGCTGGGGCGAAAATGAGCAACTCGTCAGCGGTTTGCTGACGGACCCGGCCAAGGGCGCCGACGACCTCCGTGGCCGGATCGAGCAGGCGCGCGCCCAGGCTGCCTTAGCACAGTCCCGGCTGCGAGACTCTCTCGAAGGGCGGGTGCGCACCGTTCAGGATTCGATCGACAACCTCCTCGATCTCTTCCTCGATGAGACCGAAACGCTGGTCCGCGGCGTGCGCCAGGACTTCGGCGGCCTACCGTCGGCGCCTTACGCCCCCCGTTTGACCATCGCACCTGCCGACCAGCACGACAGCGGGCAAGTCGACCCGGCGGTTGAGCCAGCCGCTCCTCCAGAGGCGCCAGGGCTCGGCCCGGCGTTGGCGGCCGAGTCCCGCCGAAACCGGGGTGGCCTCCAGCAGGCTCGGCTGATCATCTCTCCGTTTCCCAATTTCGCCGTGCTGATCCGCTTCGACGAAGCACTCAAGCGTATCGGTGCTATCCAACGGCTTCGCTCGCGATCCTTCCGCGCTGGACGGCTCGAAGTATCTCTCGAATACGACCCGAACGAATCGTTGGTCGATGCCTTGCTGGCCCAGCGCGATGTTCCTCTGGCACTGCTCACCGTCAAGGACGATGACCTGATCTTCCGGGTGATCGGCGAAGAGGTAGGACAATCGGCTCCAGCATAGGTCTATCGTCTTTCCAAAAACGGGACTAGCGCCTCAAGACAGGCCCCGAGGGGCTGACGAAAATACCAGCAGTTGGAATCCGAGGCGACGCCGCCACGGAGGGAACTGCATGGCCTTCGACCCATCTGCCAGCCCTGACGTACCAGTAACGCGCTGGGGTCTGGTCAAGACCCTCGGGGTCGTCGTGATTGCCGCCATCAACGTGGTGGCGACCTTCGTCGCGATCTTCACCGTGCCGTTCGTCCTCTTTGGGTCGGTGCTGGTGGTGTTCGTCGCCACCCAGTTGCGACACACCCGCGAGGTGCGACGGCGTGACGCCGATTCCCGGCGCACGGTCGTTCGGTCAGATCACGACACGACGAGGAACGCGTGACCGTCGCCCCGAGCCATCCGTCGCCGGAACAGGAGCTTGCCACTGCCCGGCTGCGGCTCGAGTCACTTGACGAGCGGGTCCTGCGGCTGATCGCCTCTGAGGACGCTACCTCCCTCGAGGTGGTGCCGATCGAGCGCTCGGCCGGGGAGTTGGTCGTGGCGGTCGCCGACCCGCTCGAGGCCGCCGACATCCGCCGGCTCGAACGTCAGGCCGCCACCCGCATCCGCCAGGTGCGAGCGCCGCTCAACGACGTACGCGCGGCGCTCGCCCTCGTCCATGGCGAAGCGCCACCGCCACCGGCCGAAGCGTTGCTTGGCGAATGGCTGGTACTGCTCGGAGCACTCCAGCCAAACGCCGTCGATGCGGCGTTGCATCAGGCCAGGGAGGACCGGCTCCCGCTCGGTCAGGCGTTGCTCTCTACCGGCGAGGTGAACGAAGACCAGTTGCTCGATGCGCTCAGCCTGCGGCTCGGCCTGCCGGTCGTGCCGCTCGACCGCTATCCGGTCGCTCGCGGGGTCGAAGCGCTCGTCGACCGGGCCTATGCGATGGAACACCGGGTTCTGCCATTTCGTGGGGACGGCGCGTTCTTGCTCGTCGCCACCGCCGAAGATACCAACCCGGCGGCGATCAAGGAGATCGAGCGTCGAACCGGCTATAGCGTTCGCCGCGTCCTCTGCCGCTCCGACCTGCTCGATGTGGCCATCGATCGCGCTTTTCAGGACGAATTGGTCCGCTCGGCGCTCAAGCCGCTGCCAGAGGTGCTGTTGGACCTCGGGTTGGTCGACGAGCGGGCGCTTGAGCTTGCCTACGAAGTGAGCGTTCGCAGCGGCGACGACCCGTTTGGAGTGCTGGTCCGGCGGGCGAGGCTCGGCGCGGGAGAACTCCGCTCCGCCGAGGCAAGACAGTATGGCCTCGGCGTGCTGGCACGGCCACCATTCATGCGGCCGGTGTTTGCATCGGTCCTGCCGCGAGCACTCGCCGAGCGCCACGGCGCGGTCGTCGTTGGCGTCTCCGACACGGCAATCGAACTGGCTGTCGCCGATCCTCGCGATCGGAGCCTCGAATGTTGGCTCGGCTACCTGACGATGAAGCGCGTCGACGTCGTTCTCACCGAGCCACTGACGATCGACCGCCTCCAACGTCAGCTTTACGACAACTGGAGCGCCCGGGCGAGCGTCGAGATCGAGCCGATTTCTATCCAGCTTCAGCGCGATGGACTGCTGACTGCCGACCAGGTCGCGGCGATCGCGGAGATCGGACGTACCCACGAGCACTCCTTCTTGCACGCCGCCGCAGAGCACGGTGCACTCTCCGCCGAAGATCTCGAGGTCGCGCAGGCGCTCTGGCTCGGGTTGCCAATGGCGCGGCTTGACCGCTTTCGTTTCGATCAGACGCTGTTGGATGCGGCCGGTTCGGCGATCCTGCTCGAACACCAGATGATCCCGCTCGTCCAACTGGGCGGCGCAACCGTTCTGGCAATGGCCGATCCTCTCGACGCGGCGGGCATTCGGCGGGTCGAAGCCGCGACCAGCTTGGTGGCAACACCGGTGCTGGCTCCCGCCGCCCAGATCGTCGCCGCGATCGAGCGCAGCTTTGTCTTCGACCGCACACCCGAGACCACGCGACTGGTCGCCCTCGGCGTCAGGCTCGTCGGCCACTACCTACTGTCCGCCGTCGAGTGGCGCGAGGCCGCCGCCCGGATCGAAAACGGTGCGCCGCTCGACCGAGCACTCCAAGAGACGACGGGACGCGACCCCGACCAACTGGCCCACGACCTTGCTGGCGCGTTCGACCTACTCTTCGCCGACCTCGAACCGCGCCAGATATCCGACCGGGTCGTCGATGCGCTCGGCCTCGAAACCGACCGGCTGCGCTGGATCGACCCGGTCGAGCCAATGGCGGCGCGTCGGCTTTCGCTGGAGACCGCACGTGCCCGCGGGATGTTGCCAATCGCCGTCGAGGGGTCGCGCCTCGTTGTCGCCCTTGCCGACCCATCGGACGAGGCCAGTCGCGAGACCGCCGCCACCGAGTTACAGCCATCCGAAATCGAGTGGGTCGTCGCTACCCGCACGGCGATCGACGACGCGATCAATCGGACGATCGGTAGGAAGAACCTCGGCACCTATCTGCTGGAGGCTGGTCGGATTACCCAAGCCGAACTCTCGCGCGCCATCGACTATCAGCAGCGCACCGGCGCTCGGCTCGGCCAGGCATTGGTCACCCTCGGCACGCTACGCCCCGAGCAGTTGACCGAGGTCCTCGCGATGCAGAACGACCTGATCGCGGTCGATCTTTCGTCGATGCCGCCGAGCCCTGAGTTGGTCCGGGAGATCCCCGAAGAGATCGCCCGCGAGTACGGCGTCATCCCGGTCGGCGTGCTGCCGGACACGATCATCGTCGCGATGGTCGACCCGCTCGACCAGACGGCGGCCGACGCCGTTCGTCGCGCCACCGGCAAGCGCGTCGAGCGGGTGCTGGCGACCGAAGGGGCGGTCTCGGCGTTGCTGCAGGACACCTATCGCGACGACTACCTGCGCACCAGCGCGATGGACCTCGTCATCCGCTCGCCAGAAGATTCGGCGATCCGGGTGATCTCGCGCGGTCAGAAGGTGTTCTTCATCGGCGCGATCGTCGTATCGCTGCTGTTGCTGCTGGTGGTCCCGATCCCGTTCCTGATCGCGCTCAACGGCACGGCGACCTTGTTCTACTTTTCCTTCTCGTCGTACCGCTTCTACCTGATCTTCAAGGCACTCGGCTATTCGCTGGAAGTCGTGACGTCTGCTGAAGAGGTGGCTGCGCTCGACGAGCGCGACCTGCCGATCTACACGATCTTGATCCCGCTCTACCGAGAGGCGGCGATCGCCCAGCGGCTGGTGACGGCGATCGACCGGCTGGACTATCCCAAGGCGAAGCTCGACGTCAAGTTGCTGGTCGAAGAAGACGACGCCGAGACCCTCGACGGGCTCTTGGCGGCCGACATGCCGGCCCATTTCAAGCTGGTGATCGTTCCGCACGGCATGCCCAAGGGGAAGCCGAAGGCGTGCAACTACGGGCTGATTCAGGCTCAGGGCGAGTACGTCGTCATCTTCGACGCCGAGGACATCCCCGACCCTGACCAACTCAAGAAGGTGATCGTCGCCTTCAACAAGAGCGAGCCTACCCTCGCCTGCATCCAATGCAAGCTCAACTACTACAACCGCGGCCAGAACCTGCTGACCAAATGGTTCACCACCGAGTATTCGATGTGGTTCGACCTGTTTCTACCCGGGTTGGACGCTGCCGGCGCACCGATCCCGCTCGGCGGCACCTCCAACCACTTCCGGACTTCGCAACTCAAAGCCGTCGGCGCCTGGGACCCCTGGAACGTCACCGAAGACGCCGACCTCGGTATCCGGCTCTACAAAGAAGGACTGACGACGGCGATCGTCGACTCGACCACCTACGAGGAAGCAAACTCCGAAGTCTGGAACTGGATCCGCCAACGGTCGCGCTGGGTCAAGGGTTACATCCAGACCTGGCTCGTCCACATGCGCAACCCCTACCGCCTTTGGCGCGAACTGGGCACGGTGCCGTTTCTCTCGTTCAACTTCGTGATCGGCGGCACCTTCTTTGGTTTCCTGATGAACCCGGTTTACTGGCTGCTGACCGTCCTCTGGTTTCTCACCCGGGCGGGCTTTATTCAGGAGATCTTCCCGGGCGTGATCTTCTACATGGGCGCGTTCGCGCTCTACGTTGGCAACTTCGCCTTCGCCTACATCAACGTCGCTGGCTGCGTCCGTCGTAAGTACTACGACATGGTCAAGTACGCGGTGATCAGCCCGATCTACTGGGCATTGATGAGCATCGCCGCCTGGAAGGGCTTCCTTCAACTGTTCTACAAGCCGTTCTACTGGGAGAAGACGGTCCACGGCCTTTACAGCGGCCCGCTCGATACCCACGGCGGCCAGGGAGGTGGCGGATGAGCGGGCCGTGCCACGTCGGGGGAGCGCCGTGACGGCCATCGGGCGGCGTGCCAAGCCCCAGACCTCGGCAGTCGGCGAATCGGTCCGATCCTACGTCCGTTCGTCCCAGGCCACCGAGGACGTGCTGGTTTTCGGCGCGGTGGTGCTCACGCACGCGGTGCTGGCCTATGCGCTGGCCTTTGTCTGGGAGATCTGGCAGGTCGAGACGCTCGCCCGGACGGCATCGGCTCAGGCGGTGTTCTGGTCGCGCGATCCACACCTGACAGCGATCGGTTTTGCCCTTAACCCGCTCCAAACGGTCCTTCAGCTTCCGCTGGTGCTCGTCCGGCCGCTCGCCTCAATCGGAATCGCCGGGCCGATCGTCAGTCTCATAGCCGGCGGGGTGGGGGCGGTCTTTCTGCTGCGGGCGGTGCGCTCGCTGGGCGTCTCGCGGCCGCTCTCCTTCCTCTTTCTGGCGGCGGCGGCGGCAATGCCGTTGATGCTCTTCTCGGCAACCAATGGCGCTGCCGATGCGGCGTTTGTCGCGGCGACCTGGGCAGCAACCTACTACTTCATCCGCGCCGAACGCGAGCGCGAGAACGTCCAGCCGTTGGCATTGCTTGGCGTGGCGATCGGGGCGGCTTTTCTGGCGCGACCCGAGGGGATCGTCCTCGTGGCGCTCGGGCTGCTGGCCGTGATGGTCGGTGAGTATTCACGCCGTTCCAGCCAGCCGAAAGTCGAAGGGCTTGCGGTCGCCTATCTGGTCATGCCGGTCTACGTTGTCACCCTCTGGGTGCTGGCCAACTGGCTTGTCTCGGGCGATCCGCTCGCCTTTGTCGCCGGGCAGACGCCCCGATCGTTCGAAGCCGAGTTTCTTCCGGCGGAGGTCCGTTCGCTCGTCGGCCGGCCGCTTGACGCGCTCCGCTACGTCGGCGAGACGCTCTGGGCGGTGTCGCCGCTCTTTTTCGTCGCCGGGGCGCCGGTCCTGCTCTGGGCGTTGGTCCGGCGCAGTCTGGTTGCGGTCTTCGTGCTGGCGATCTGGGCGTCCGTTCCGCTCCTCCAGGTCGTTCTGTTGACGGCCGGGCTCAGCTTCGGAGCGACGCGCTCGTTCATCTTCGCGATCCCCGGCGGCATCGCCGCAGCGGCGATCGCGTTCGGTTGGGCGAGCCGTTCGCCGGGCGTGGTTGCCAGCGTCGTGCGGGTGGTCGTCGTATTGGCAGTCGCGCTCTCGCCCATCGCAGCATGGGTGCTCCTGCCAGAACTGGCTGACGAGCGGCCATACCTCGATGCGCTTGCCGGGCGGCCGGTCAGCGAATCCCCCGGCTTTGCCCGGCGCGACAGCGCACTGATCGCCGCAATCGACGCGCTCGACGGGCCGATCCTCGTCGACACGGCCACCCATCCGGCGCTCGTGCTCGGCGTCGCCCAGCCGAGCAAACTGGTGGTGCCATCCGACCGTGATTTCGGTGCGATTCTCGCGAACCATTCGGCTCGCTATCTCCTCGTCCCCCGCCCGCGGGGCACCGGACTGCTCGATGCAGTCAACGCCCAGTATCCGCGCCTCTACGGCGGTGGCGAGAGTTGGGCGGTCTTCGAACGCGACTTTCCGGTGAGCGGACTGCGGCTCTACCGGATTCGCACCGCCGATGCGGCGGGAGCGCCGAGGCCATGACGCTCACTCGCCGTGGCGCACCACCGCGCCGGGGGCACGCCTGGCGTCCCGCGTCCGCTGACCCTCTGCGACGCGGCCCGGCGACCGGGCGGTTCCGGCTGGTCCCGCCGCTCCCGGCAGACGCGCCGCGTCAGACCCCAGCGCTTCTTGCGGCAACCCTGGCGATGGCCGGCTTCTACCTCGTTGTCGGCGCCTGGCTCACGTTTGACCTTCGTCTCTACAACGTCGAGGCGATGGGCCGGACGGTGGACGCCTGGCAGGTATTCAAAGGGGGCAACTGGGACACCGTCGCCTTCAGTCTCTTGCTGCCGCCGTTGCCAACGGTGTTGCGCGTTCCGCTCGGGGCGCTGCCGCTCCTGCGCGCCGACGGCTTCGCCGGGAACGTCCTGACCGCGCTGGCCGGGGCGGCGGCCTTCCTCGCGCTCGGCCGGATCTTGATCCAGCTTGGGACGCCGCCGCCAGCCCGGCTGATCCTTCTCACCGCCTTTGCCGTCAACCCGCTGGTCTGGCTCTATGGCGCAAACGGCGCAAGCGACCTGGTCTACGTCGCGTTGATCCTCTGGTCGGTCGATCAGGCGCTGTCGTTGGCGGCGTTGCCGAGTGCGAGCGCCGGACTGCCGGGTGGTCCCAGCGCCCTTGAGCGCCAGACGCCGGTGCAACAAATCATCGTGATGGGCTTCTGCGCCGGGTTCGCCGCGCTGACGAAATGGTCGGGCTTGGCCTTCATCCTCCTCTGGGGAGTGGTGATTGTCGTGCTGGCGACGCGGGCGCGAACCGGCAGTCTCGGGCTGCAGTCGGTGGCGATTCTCTATGCCCTGCCGCCGGCCTTTGCCATCGGGCTGTGGGTGCTTGGCGCAACCCTGCTGGCCGGCAACCCGCTCTATCCATTGCTCCACCTCGATCAGGCGGCGGTGCGAAGCGGCGTAGCCGACCCAACGCTGGCACGTGAGCTTGGCGTTGCCATTCGGATTGCGACGCCGTTCGATCTCGTCGCCGGGCTGGGTGGCCTGCTTGCGCTGACCCAGCCGGTGGCGTTGGTCCTGCTGGCGGTGCTCGGTGTGGCCGCGCTGACCGGTGACCGGTCCGCTGCCATCTTGGCCGCGGCGACGGCAACGCAGGTCGTCGCGCTGCTGCTGGGGGTGACGGTTCGGCGTGCCCCGTTTGCGCTGGCCGACCTCTTGCTCTTGACACCGCTCAGCTTGGCGGCGATCGGCTGGCTGACCGTCAAGCTCACCGCGGCACGCCGAAGCGGCCACACCGTGTTTGCTCCGCGCCTGGCAGCGATTCTCGCGCTTGCGCTCGCCCTGCCCGGCCCGATTCTCGCTGCGGTGGCGATGCGCCAGGCCGACGAGCCGGGCCAGTGGCCGCGTCAGTTTCTTGGAGCGATTACCGGTGCAGTGACCGGTTCGGGGGGCAAGCCGGACGTCTGGCGGCCCCAGCGCGAGTTGGCCGTCGGCCTTGGCCGGCTCGAAGGCAAGGTACTGCTCGACGACCTGGCGGGCTATCGCTTCGTCTTCCTGAGCGGCCGGCCCGATCGGTTCGTTACGCGAGCCGATACCGAGTTCGAGCAGGCGGTGCAGTCACCGGTGGGCCTGGTGTCGCACCTGCTTGTTCCTGCCGCCGGCCTCGCAACGCCCGCCGATCTGATCACCGAGGCCTGGCCGAACTTGCCGGTCAGCGGGGCGGTCTGGGCAACGCCGGCGCCCGGTTGGCCTACCGCCGGTTGGCAACTCTTTCGAATTACACGCGGCACGGCCGGCTAGGGCCACTGCCAGGAGGAATGGATGAGACAATGGAAATGGCCGAAGGGAGTTGCCTTGCTGGCCGGACTGGTCGTCCTCGGGCTGACCGCCGCACCGACCGCAAGCGCGGCCGCCATCGAACGCCAGAACGGACCGCCCCGGTTTGACCTGCCGCCGGGGCAGGCAACCAGCGCGATATCCCTCGCGCAACTCGGGCTCGGCGATCAGGTCGTCAGCGGGATCTTCCCGAACATCGACTTGTGGTTCCCCGGCCCCGGCGAGGTGAACGTCGGCGACGGAAGCCAGCTTCGCCTTGTCCTCAGCTATCCCGACATTCTGCTTGCCGACGTCTCAACCGTCACCGTTCAGGTCAACAGCATACCAGTCGCCACCTACCGGCTCGAACGTGCCCAGGCAAAACGGTTCGTCAGCCAGGTTGATCTGCCGGGACGCTATCTACGAGCGGACGCCAATCAGATCAAGCTGTCATTCGCGATGCGCCTCGCCGCCGACCAATGCCGCGATCTGGACAACCCGGCGCTCTCGGCGGTGATTCTGAACGAGACGGCGATCGCCTATCCGACGGCGCTTGGCCCGCGAACCACTGGCCCGGCCGGTCTTGCCCTGCCACCCGAAGGTGGGGTCGACCTCGCCCGCTTTCCCGCTCCGTTCTTCCAGCCGCTCAGCCCCTTCCCGACCACCCTGACCTGGGTGGCTCCGGCCGCCCCGAGCGTGGCTGAGCAGACTGCCATGGCGTCGATCGGCGCGAAGATCGGTCAGCTTGGCGCCCAAAAGACGATCACCGCCAGCGTCTACACCGCCGACACGCTTCCGGCGTCGCTTCGGTCGAATGCAAACCTGATCGTGGTCGGGACACCGGCCAGCAACCCGCTGATCAACCAACTCGGAGCGGCTCTGCCGCTGCGACCCAGCGAACCAGGCTTCCTCAACCCCACCGGCGCGCCAATCGCGCCCGAGCAGGGCGTCATCCAGGTGACCGCCTCGCCGTACGCTCCCGGCCGGGCGATCCTGATCGTCAGCGGTGGCAGCGACGAAGGCGTCCGACGCTCCGCCCAGGTGCTGGCGACGACCTCGCTGCGGAAGCTGCTGACCGGACCCTATGCGATCGTCGCCGATCAGCCAGTCGCCCCGGCGGGCCCGATTGGCCGTGATGGAGGAAGGACCTTCACCCTCGCCGATCTCGGCTATGAGGACAGCGTCGTTTCGGGGATCGGCGACCAGCGCATCAGCCTCAGCTTCGATGCGCCGGCCACCGAAGACCGCTCCGGTGGAACGATCGACGTGGTCTGGAGCCACTCGATCGCCGGGATGACCGAACTCTCCTCGATGTCGGTGTTGCTCAACGGCGTGCCGATTGGCAATGCCGCTCTGCGCGAAACGAACGTCAACCGGGCGGTGACGCGGGTGAACATCCCGCCAACGACGCTCCAACCCGGGCCAAATGCCCTCCAGTTTCTCTTCGTCTTCCAGCCCAAGGACCAGGTTTGCGCCCGTCTGGTGCGCGACGCGGCCTGGGGCGTGATCCATCAAGACACCGAAATCCGCTTGCCGCATTCGCCAACCGGCGCGGCACTCGGACTTCAATTTCATCCCTACCCGTTCGTCAAGGATGGCAAGGTCGACGACACGATTCTTGCGCTGCCAAGCGCTCCGAGTTCGGCCGACCTCTCAATCGCGCTTCAGCTTGCGATCGACCTCGGCAAGCGAACGCGCTCGGACGCGACCTGGCTCGAAGCTCAGCCATCCGACACCATCGGCGATGCCCAACGACGCGGCCACAACCTGGTCGCGATTGGTGTTCCGACCGCCAATCCGCTTATCCAGCAGCTCAACGACCGGCTGCCTGCCCCACTGGCTCCGGATGGGTTGTCGCTCCGTCAGGGTACGCAGACGCTCGTCACGCTTCAGACCAATGGACAGGCCGGCATCGTCCAACTGTTGCCGTCTCCTTTCTCGGATGGCCAGGCCGACCGGACCGCGATCCTCGTCGTCAGCGGCGCAACCACCGAGGCGGTCGAATGGGCGCGAGCGGGTCTCGCCACCGGACGGCTGAGCGGGAATGTTGCGATCGTCTCGCGCGACCTCCGAGTCCAGACCTTCGACGTGTCCGCCGCCTCGGCCGGTCCGATCGTTCTGGCCAACCCGCGCGCGACGATCCCGGCAGCGGCGACCATCGCCGCCGGGATCATCATCGTGACGCTGCTGGGCATCATCGTCGTCCAACTCGTTCGGGAAAGGAGGCGCCGCCATGAGGCCGGATCTTATCCCCCCTCGACTGTCGCTTAGCGCTCTCGTCGGCGCGGTCCTCGTTGCCAGCTACCTGATCGCCATCCAGGGACCGGCGGCGATCGTCGTGCCGGGACTGCTGCTGATCGCGGTGGTCGTCCTCGCAGCGATCGCTCGCGCCCTTGCCGGTGCTCTGGCGGCGGTAGGCGCTGCCCTGGTCTACCTCGGGCTCGTGTTCATCGTCACGCCGTTTGCCGATCTGCGCTTCTCGGCCTCAACCGGGGCAGCGATCGGGTTTGCGCTTACTGGCGTGTTCGCCGCGCTCTTCGCCTACCAACTGAGCAGCCTCGAGCGCGACCTCGACCGCGCCGACCTGCTAATCGACGAGTTGACGCTCCGCGATCCAGTTACTGGCACGATCAAACCACAGTTTGCCCGCCAGGAACTTGCCGACGAGGTGGCACGGGCGCGGCGCTATCGCCGCCCGTTCTCGGTGGTAATGATCGGCGTCTCCGAACAGAGCCCGCCGCCGCCCGACGTCGATCTCGAATCGGTCTTCACCGAGGTTGGACGTGCGTTGGTCGACCGGCTGCGCGCCACCGACAAGATCTCGATGCTCGCCAATCCGCCACGATTCATGTTGATCCTTGCCGAAACACCGCTTGACGGAGCGAAAATCATCGCCGACCGGCTAGTCGAGGAGACGCGCGTCGGCACCGGCGTCCAATTCTGCAGCGGAATTGCCGCCTTCCCGGATGATTCAGTCGACCCGGATGGCCTGATCGGCGAAGCCGAATCGGCGCTGCAGTTCGCCAGCCTCACCGACGAGCGGATCGCCTACCGGGACCTGCTGCGCCAGGGAGTGTAGACCTCAGCACGAGACCTCCCCTCCTCAGTCTCCCTCTCTCATGAGGAGAGGAGATGAGTGGCGAGAACGACCGCGACCGTCGAACCTGGGCTTCCGGCAAACGCGGATTGGATCCGCGGAGGCGGTCCGCCGCTGCTCGCGTCAGCGTGCGGGCCGCTTCTTCGGGACGGTCTCCAACGCGAGCAGCGCACGGCGCAAACCTCCTCGACTGTTGTGAAGGCACGACAGGAACGAGGTCTTGGCAGAGGCCACTCGGATTACGCAGAACAGCGCATTTCCTATTCGGTGCAAATAGTCCATAATCGGCAGCCAGACGTACCGATGCTGCCTGGCGGTCGGCCCACGGTCAGGCGTGCGTTACCCTGGCTGAGGGGGAGGGCCATGACCCGTCTGCGACGGCTTTCGGTCGGGCTGCTGTTCGTCGCATCGGTCGGGCTTGCGCCACCGATCCAGGCAGCCCCGGTATCTCCCATCCCACCCTCCTCTGTCCGGAAGTTTTCCCGCCAGGCCACCGGTCCCACCGCTCCGGTCGAACCACTCGCCGTTGGGCAGGGCGCTGGCGGGCTTTTCGTCGAACCGCTCAGCCTGCCGCTGACCTGGAAGACCAGCGAAGGACCGTCGGGTGTCGCCACGGCCGATTTCAACCGCGACGGCATCCTCGACCTCGCCACGAGTCACACCAAGACCGACTCAGACGGCCAGCGTGGACGGGTGTCGGTGCTATTGGGCCAGGGAGGCGGTCAATTCGGCCCACCCCTGACGGCGGCGCTACCGCTCTCCGGCACAGTCTCCGGCTTTCCAAGCGGCATCCTCGCCAAGGATTTCGACGGCGATAGCGTCCCCGACCTCGCCGTTCCCGTTCCGCAGCAACGGCGCGTCGTCGTCTTCAAAGGGTTGGGCAACGGCGCGCTGGGGCCCGGGATCGGAGCGCCGGCTCTGGTTGCCGCCACGGAGTTGCAGACCGCCGACCTGAACGGCGATGGCGCGCTCGACCTCGTAACGATCGGCCCGGCTGGAGCCGGGGGCGTCGCGGTGCTGCTTGGCGCCGGCAACGGCACATTTGCTCCACCCACCGTCTATACCACCACCGCATCCTTCGAGCAGCAAGATTTCGCACTCGGCGACCTCAACGGCGACAATCGTCCCGATCTCGTCGTCGGTACCACGAGCTTCACGGCCGGGCTGGGCGTCCGGCTGAACGACGGAACAGGCGGCTTCGGCCCGCAGAACGACATCAACACCACCTTCGCCGTCACCGGGCTCTATCTCGCCGACTTCGACGGCGATGGCAAGCGCGACGTCGCCGCCGGTGGGCGGCCGCCTTCCGGCGACCGCTCGGTCGGCTTCCTCAAGGGTAATGGCGATGGCACGTTCGTCACCCCGGCCTCCCAGCTTCAGCCGATCGAAACCGAGCCGGTGCGCCTCGGCAGCGAGAACATCGCGACCGACCTTAACGGCGATGGCAAACTCGACGTGATCTTCTCCAGTACCACAGTGAACCAGTTGAGTGTCGGGCTGAACAACGGTTCGGGCGGCTTCAGCATCGTCACCTACGTCGCCTCGAACGGCCCGCCCGGCGAGGTCGCGATCAACGTTGCGATCGAGCCGATTGGGCGGTCGGTGGTGGCAGCCGACTTCACCGGCGACGGCCGGCCCGACCTGGCGGTGGCGGCTGCGCCGGCCAACGGCATCGCCGGAACGCTTGGCATCATCCCGGCGACGTCCACCGGTTTTGCCGCGCCGCGCCGTGGCGGCTACGGTCCGCGGAGCCAGGGCGATGTCGCGCTCGGCGATGTGACCGGAGACGGCAGGATCGACCTCGTCTCAAACGTCTTCCAGGCCGGGTTGCAGGTGCGGCCGGGCGGCGGTGATGGCTCATTTGGCGCGGCGATCGTCACCCCGCCGACGCCGAACCTGAACGGCGCCGGGGCGCTCGGCCCGATCCGGCTGGCCGATTTCGACAAGGACGGCGCTCTCGATATCCTCACCTTCGGCAACAGCTTTGGCTTTCAAGGCGCAATCGTGACCTTCGGCGCTGGAAACGGCGTCTTCACCGCCACCCGGACGCTCACCTTCACCCTCGCCACCGGCCTCGGCAATACCAACGCCCTGGTTGGCGACCTGAATAGTGACGGCTTCCAAGACGTCGTCGTCGCGGCCGCCTCCACGACGAGCCAGATCCAGTACGAGGCCTGGCTCTATACCGGCTCGCGCACGTTCACCCGAAGCCAGCACTTCACCGTCGGCGGCCAATCCTGCCGCGGAGCGACGGTCGGCGACTTCGACGGCGACGGCAGATTGGACCTGATCACCTGCGTCGAGCGCATCCCAATTGGTTGGGATTTCAGCTTCTTCAAGGGCAGCGGGACCGGCTCCTTCGCCGCCGGCGTTCCCTTCTCATCGTTGCTCTTTGGCGTCGCATCTCAGGATATGAAGAGCGCGGACGTAAACGGCGACGGCAAGCTTGACCTGCTGGCGACGGTCGGCGGAGCGCCGGGGAATGTCGGGCCGGCCGAGACGCTCATCGAGGTCTTTCTCGGAAACGGCAACGGCGCTTTCGCCCAACCGTCGCTCTACTCATCGGGCTTCGCTCTGGCGATCGCGATCGCGATCGCCGATTTCACCAACGATTCCAAACTCGACCTCGCCGTCGCACACGGGCACAATATCTTCGGCAACGGCATGTCGATCCTGCCGGGAAACGGCGATGGCAGCTTTGGCGGCCCGGAGCGCTTCGCGGTTGGCGCGATCAGCCAGAGCGGGGTTGCCGCCGGCGACCTCAACGGCGACACCCGGCCGGACATCGTCGCCGCCAACGGCGCGAGCGCCTCGGGCAATTCGTTCGTCGCGCTGCTCAACAGCGGAGTGAACGTCCCGGACCTCGCGCCGGCGGCGGTCACCTTCCCCGGCAACGCCGCCCCCGGCGCTCAGATCGACCTGACCTATGTCGTCGAAAACACCGGCCTCGCCTTCGCCTCGGGGGCCTGGCACGACGCCGTCTTTCTCTCGCAGGACGACGCCTGGGACGCCGACGATTTGCTCCTTTCGAGTAGGTCGCACAGTGGCCCGCTCGCCCCCGGAGCGCGCTATACCGAGACGGTTGGCA
Source organism: Dehalococcoidia bacterium (assembly GCA_046328265.1). Classification (GTDB taxonomy): domain Bacteria; phylum Chloroflexota; class Dehalococcoidia; order SpSt-223; family SpSt-223; genus JANWZD01. The sequence continues at coordinate 44,734 of JAXLWW010000008.1, read as the reverse complement.
TCTCCGTCCCCGGCCTGCTGCCCGGCCCGTACCGGCTGATCGTCCATACCGACAGCCGCCAGCGCCTGCTCGAAGTGGACAAGACCAACAACCTCCTCACCGCGCCGGCGTTCTTCACGGTGAACGACGCGCCGCTCTTGACGCTCGGTGGTTTGGTGAGCGGGGCGCTTCAGCCGGGCCAGAGCCGCTATTTCCGGCTCGCCGGACTGCCGGGGCGCGATCTCAAACTCGTCGCCACGTTCGGCGGCGCATTCGTTGCCGACTTCCTGGTGCGCTACGCTCTTCCGCCGAGCCGTTCGGCCTTCGATCTGGCCTATCCTCGCTTCGGAGATACCAGCCAGACGCTCTACCTGCCACAGAGCCAAGGCGGCTTCTACTACATCTTGCTGTTTGGCCGCGAGGGTGCGGCGGGCGGCAAGAGTTTCCAACTTCTGGCGACCGCCCCCGGCGCAACCATCGACAGTGTCTCACCCGCCCGTGGCGGCAACCTCGGCCGTACCACCGTGACGATCGTCGGCGCGGGCCTGCCGATCTCCCCAACCGTCGTCCTGAGCGGCGCCGGCGGGACGCGAACCCCCGTCGCCACGATGGTGAAGGACAGTACTACGCTCTTCGCCACCTTCGACCTCGCCGGAGCCGCGCCGGGGGTGTACGACCTGTCGGTCGACGGAAACACCCGCAGCGGAGCATTTGTCGTCGTCGAAGGTGGGGTCGGCAAAGTCGTCTTCCACACCAGCGTCACGCCGATTATCCGACCCGGCCGCGAGGCGACCGTCGTCCTGAACTACCGCAACGTCGGCGAGAGCGACCTCGTCGCGCCGCTGTTCACGATTGGCGCAGAGTTCGGCCGCTTCCGCCACCCGGACGAGAGCGATTATCTCGGCGACAGTGTCGAGATACTGGGGATCAATCCGAACGGGCCGGCCGGCATCCTGCCTCCCGGCGCAAGCGGGATCGTTGAGCTTCAAGTGCTGCCAACCGTCGTCGGCGCCGATGTCAACACCGAGGTGAACGCCGGTCTGGTCGTCGCAAGCGCGGCGATGGATTGGGGGTCGCGTCAGGACGCGCTGCGGCCCTCGTACATCGCCGCCGATGCTTGGGCGGCAATCTTTGCCACCTTCGTGGCCGAGGTCGGGACGACGGCTGGTCAGTACCAGGCGGTGTTGGCAGACAACGCGACCGCGCTCAGCCGGCTCGGGATTATCACCGGCCGGGTGTCACGCTTGCTCGGCTTCGAACTTCTGCAGGCTGACGCTTTTGGCGAGATCAGCCAGCGCCACCGGCTCGGCGCGTTTGGCCGTGGCGCGGCCGACCCGACCGCCTACCGGCTCATCCCCAATGGCGATGCTATGATCGTCCAGCTTTCCGATTCGGTACGCCCCTTCCTCAAGCAGCCCGATGGAACCTACCGCGGTCTCGGCGGCGACGCCGCCACGCTCTCCTTCTCGACCGGGGTCGGCGTGGTGCGCGAGCCGGATGGGCGGCGCTGGGTGTTTCGTGCCGACACCCTGATCGACTTTCTGGAGGACCCGGCGGGCCGGAGAACGACCTTCGCCTCAACCGGCGGGCGCGTCACCTCGGTGACCGATCCGTTCGGCGACACGACGACCTACGCCTACAACGCCCAGAGCCGCATCAGCCAACTCACCGATCCAACCGGGCGCGTTACGACCTTCACCTATGACGCGTCCGGCGATCATCTCACCGAGGCAAGTGGACCCGTGGGGACCTCTCGCTACCGCTATGTCTCGGGAATGGGCGCGGCGCGCGAGCATGCCCTCGCCGACGCCACCGGCCCGGACGGCGTGACCACCGCCTTCGAGTACGACGCACGCGGCCGGTTGGTGCGGGCGACCACCAGCGGTCAGCAGCCGCTTACCTTTGCCTACGATTCGGCAAGCGGGATCAGCACAACCGATGCCGCAGGTGGACGAACAACCGTCTTCCTGAACGACGATGCCCAGCCTGGCCTGCAGATCGACGCACTCGGCCGAACTACTCGGATCGGCTTCGACGCATTCGGCCGGATCAGCCGCGTCGGCTTCCCCAACGGAGCTACGACGACCGCCCAGTACGATGCGCGCGGCTTCCTGAGCCAACTCGTCGACGGCCTCGGCGGACGGGCGCAGCTTTCCGGCGAGCCGGTCTTTGGCCAGGTGCTGAACGCCCGCGATGCGCTTGGCCGGACGACCTCGTTCGCCTACGACGCCAAGCGCCAACTGGTTTCCGAGGCCGACGCGGCCGGCGCGGCGATTCAGTACCAATACGACGCGCTGGGCAACCTCGTCCGGGTCGTGAACGGACGCGGCGGGGTGGTGCTTCAGACCTTCGACACCAAGGGTCTCCTGACCCGCAAGGACTTGCCGGATGGCTCGCGCGTCGACTTCGCCTACGACGCCCGGCGCAACCTCGTCGCTACCAGCGAGATCAGCGGCGCAGTGACGCTCCCGACGGCCTACAGTTGGGATGGCGCCGACCGCCTCACCGGAGTGACGTATCCCTCCGGCCGCACGATCAGCTACGCCTATGACGCGGCTGGCCGGCGAACACGCCTCCAGACGAGCGACGGCCACGTCGTCCAGTACGCCTACGATTCGTTGGGCCGCCTGATCCGGATCGCCGATGGCGCCGGAACGACGCTCACCAGCTATCTGTATGACCCGGTCGGCCGGGTGACCGAGACCGACCACGCCAACGGCGCTCGATCGACCTTCGAGTATGACGCGGCCGGTCAGATCAGCCGGGTCATCCACGGCGGTCCGGGCGGCGAACTTGGGCGTTTCGAGTACCAATACGACTCACTGAGCCGACCGGTGACGGTGACTACCGGAGCAGAGACCTGGCGCTATGGCTACGACGGACTGGGACAACTCACCTCGGTGGTGGTTCCCGGAACGACGCTCAGCTACGACTACGACGCTGCCGGCAACCGGATCCGGAGTGTCAGCAACGGCGTCGGGTCCGTCTGGACAACCAATGTCCTCAACCAGTACACCGCCGTCGGCAGCGCCACGTACCAGTACGACCTTGACGGCAACCTGAGCAGCCGAACCGGCGGCCCCGGCGCGGCGACCTATCGCTACGACGCTGAGAACCGGCTGGTGCGCGCCGACGTGCCCGGGCTGACCACGACCTTCGACTACGACCCCTTTGGCAATCTGCGCGCCGCCGTCCGCAACGGCGTCCGCACCGAGTACCTTGTCGACCTCGCCGGTGCGTCGTCGATCGTCGCCGAGCATGGTCCCGGCGGAACGCCGATCGCCCACTATAGCTACGGCCTCGGACTGGCCTCACGACGCGACGCTGGCGGCGCTTTGACGTACTACGCCTTCGACGGCGCGGGCAACACCAGCCACCTGACCGACGGTTCGGGAGCGCTGGCAGCCAGTTATCGGATGCTTCCCTTTGGAGACGGGCTGGTCAAGAGCGGAAGCGCCCCAAACCCGTTCACCTTCGCCGGCCAGGCCGGCGTGCTGGACGGTGGGGCCGGCTGGTTCTGGATGCGCCAACGTTGGTATGACCCATCGCTCGGCCGGCTCGTCAGTCGCGACCCCGTCGGGCTGACGTCCGGCGACCTCAATCCGTATCGCTACGCACTCAACGCGCCGACGATCTTCGGCGACCCGCTCGGGCTGATGTGGCTGCCGGGCGGGCCGGTCATCAGCCCGTATGATGCGGTCCAAGGGGCACGGGCCGTCCAGGCGCTTGTCTCGGCCGACAACACCCGTCAGGCCGTCCAGGCCTATCACTACACCCGCGCCGCGCTTAACACCAGCCGGATGTGGCAAATCCTTCACCAGGCCGGTGGGCAACTCGGCCGCCAGGCCGCCGGCCAGGCCGCTCGCCAAACCGGGATCCGCGCCCTCGCCGCGCCGCCGATCGCGGCGGTTGCCGTGGCTGCCGCGATCGTAATCGTCCCGCTGAAGATCTGGGCCGACAACATCCCCAACTACGGAAAGACGACACCACCAGCCTACGACGAAGAATCGGTCCGCCAGATCTTCAACCCCAAGGCTGTTCAGAAGATCGAGGATGATTCGTACTTCAAGTATTGCCGCTCGCTCGGTATCAGCTACGAAACCTGCCTGACGCTCTACTTCGGCCAGCGTACCTCCGGCGACCCGAACGACATCGTCGGGCCTCTTGGGCGCGCTCCAGACCTTCAGCGTGGCAATTTCGGCGATCTGGACGACGAGTTCGCCCTGCCCTACACGATCCGCTTCGAGAACATGCCGTCAGCCGGCGCGCCGGCCCAGTCGATCACGGTGACCCAGACGCTCGACCCCGACCTCGACGTGGGCAGCTTCGAACTCGACACCTTCGGCTTTGGCGGCCGGCGTTTCGCCATCCCGCCGGGGCGCACGTTCTACCAGCAGCAAGTCGCGATCAGCAGCACACTCACGGTGCTCTTTACCGCCACCATCGACCCGACGACCGGCGCGGCGCGTTGGACTTTTGCCTCGCTCGACCCGGCGACCGGCGACTTGACCGGCGATCCGATGGCCGGTCTGCTGCCGCCGAACAAGACACCACCCGAAGGCGAGGGCTTCGTCAGCTACCGGGTGCGGATGCGATCCGGCCTCGAACTTGGCACGCGCATCGACGCCCAGGCTCGGATCTTCTTCGACTCGAACGCCCCGATCGACACGCCGCCGATCTTCAACACCTACCGGCCATTTAGCGCATTCGCTCCGCAGGTAACCCGCTTCGTCAGCCAGTAGGCACACATGCTGCCAGGTCTCAGGAGCGGCATCACGCCGCCAGGCGCTCGCGCTGAACCAACGCCGGCTTGCGGGTCGCGAACTTCACCTTGCGACGGATCGCCTTCAGGGCGTCACGCCGGTGATAGGCCGTGATAATCACATCGTTGCCCACCAGCAGAATCGTTCCCTCGAGGCGTGCCAGCCGATCGACCCGACGGTCCTCGAACGGAATGTCACGTCGGCGCAAGAAGACGAAGGTGACGCCGGTGCGGCGAATACGCGTGCCGTGCTGCAGAACGTAGGCGATCTTCTCGTCGGTGCGCAGGTTGCGCTGGGCACACCGCTCCGTCGCATGAACAGTCAACTCGATCATCGTCGTCCTCCATGAAGCTCAATGCTTGACGTTCCGGCCGGAACGAGCAGGTGCGACAGCGTCACACCGTCACGTGCTCGTGAGCGAGAGATCCGTCGAGCACCGACTCCGCGTGGACTGCACAAAGCTCATGAGGTGGCAATTCGCGTGGTGGGGTCTGCCGAGTGTCGGGCGCATCGTCGGCGAACCGCGCGAACCAGCGTCGGCCTCGCAACGACCGCCTGGAACACGGCTCACCGGCAGCCGTCAGGAGGGGCTTTCAACCGTTGGCGAGTTGGCGAGCCGAAGACCGCGAACGGTGTTTCCGTTGGTGTATACTATCGACCGGCCTCGCTACAACGGCGTGAGTTGGCCTGTCCCCGCGTTCAGCGCTAAACCCGGCCAGAGCGTGTGTCATCGATTGTCATGATGCGGCTGCTGTCAACTATGCCGCTCGGGGAGGCGGGTATGGTTCGTCCTGTTTCACATCTCATCCTGGGCGCCCTCTTGCTGGCCGGGTTGCTCGTACCGAGCGAGGCCGGAGCGGCAAACTACCCCTGTACCGAGGCCGGCCTCGAACAGGCATTGGCCACCGGCGGCGATGCCGCCTTTGCTTGCAACGGTTCACAGACGATTACCCTGACCAAAGAAGTCGACCCCTCCCGGTTCGTCAGCAAGAATGTGACGCTGCGGTCGGGAACAGGCTACCTCACCATCAGCGGCGACGACCGCTTCCGGATCCTGGTGGTCAACTCGGGGGTGACGCTCACCCTGCGGACCCTCACGCTGACGCGGGCGGCGACGACCGATGCGAGCATCGGTGGAGCGCGCGGCAGCGCGATCTTCATCAACCAGGGCGGCCGCGTTGAGATGGACAACGTCTTCGTGACCAACAGCCGCGCCACCAGCGGCACCAACCAGGCGCTCGGTGGCGCGATCCTCAATGGCAAGGGAACGTTGATCGTCACCCAGAGCACCTTCGAAGGAAACCAGGCGATCGGCCCGAACGCCAGCGGTGGCGCGATCTACAGCGATACACCGGGACTGGCCGACATCCGCACCAGCCGACTGACCGGCAACCGCGCCCAGAACAGCAGTAACGGCGTCGCCGAGGGCGGCGCGCTCAGCGCAAAATCGACAATGAACCTGGTCGACTCATTTCTCGACAACAACGTCGCGCTCAACGGCGGGACCGGCACGGCGCGTGGCGGGGCGGTGGCGGCGAGCGCCCAATCCGGCGCACGCAGCGAGATCTTCAACACCTTCATCCAGAACAACACTGCCGAATCGACTGGGTCCGGCGGCGAGGCGGTTGGCGGCGGCGTCTACAACGACCCGACTGGAAACCTGCTCGTCTCGCTCGGAGCGATCCAGAGCAACCTCGCCCGCTCGGCTGCCGGCGGTGGGAAGGCATTTGGCGGCGGGCTCTACAGCGCCGGCGGGTCGGCAGTGGTGAGATCGTCGACGCTTGCCAACAATTCGTCGGAAGGCGCGGCCAACGGAACGACCGGCGGGTCGGCTCTGGTGGCGGCGGCCGGCACCGTCGACTATCTCGGATCGGTCCTTTCGCCCTTCCAGAGCCAACCGCTCTGCTTCACCCCCGCGCCCGGGACCTACCGGTCGCTGGGCGGCAACGTCCTGGCCAGCGATACTTGCCCAACGGTGCCAAGCGATGTCAGTCCGCTCCAAATGGCGAGGCTGACCATCGCGATCGCGACCAATGCGTCGGTTTCGACTGCGCCCACGGCGGCGGGTCAAGGTGGCCTGACTCTGAATGTGGTTAACAACGGAACCGCACCACAGTCGGCGACGGTTGCCAATCTACCGCCAACGACGTTCGCCCAGGCCAACCCGCTGATCGGCCAGGACGGCGCAGGCCTGATCGGCGAGGACGGTGCAAGTCTCGCCCAGGTCAACCTTATCGGTCAGGACGGTGCAGGCCTGATCGGCCAGGACGGCGCGAGTCTTGTCGACGAGAGTGCGCTGAGCGGACGTGCGCCGCAGGCGCTCGGCGACGCCGCATCGATGCGCTTCTACTACTCGTCTGCAAACACCGGAGCGGCCGAGGCAAACATGAATCTGTTCTACTGGAACGGCAATGGCTGGGCGCCGGTCTACAGCAGCGGCCCGTCGTTGCCGGCCAAGGACACCACCGACAACCTCGACGGCACCGTCTCCGGCGGCCGATTCAGCGTCACCTTCGACGCTTCAAGCCGGCCGACCGCCGACCAGCTTGGCTCGGTGCGGATCGCCTCGATCCAGGGCACGGTGCCGCCGCCGACCTTCCGGGTGCTGCTCCCGACCGCCCAGAAAGGCGTCTCGGCCGAGTAAGTAGCGAAAAATCGGACAGGCTGCCGGCCGGCGATCTACGATAGGCCCGGCACGCCGTCAACGGCGCCCGGGGGAAGGCGATGATCGAACGCCACTTCGTCGAAGCATCCGGCGGGCGGGTCCACTATCGCCGCACCGGCAGTGGACCGCCGCTCGTCCTGCTGCACGGCCTACCCCGGGCGTCGGGAAGCGTTGCGCCGGTGATCGACGAACTGGCTGGCGTCGGCACGGTTATCGCGCCGGACCTTCCCGGCTACGGGCTGTCCGACCCGCTCGGCCTCGAAGCGCCGTCCATCGACGACTATGCGGGAGCGCTGCTGTCCACGCTCGACGCGCTCGGGCTCGGTCGGGTCGATCTGGCCGGACTTCAGCTCGGGGCGATCGTCGCGCTGGCCGTCGCCGACCGTGCGCCGGAGCGCATCCGCACTCTGACCCTCGACGGGTTGCCCGCCTTCGACGAAGACGATCGGGCCGACCTCACCGCGCAGTTCACCCCGCCTCTTACGCCGGAATGGGACGGCGCCCACCTCGTCCGTGCCTGGGCGATCCGGCGGGATGCTTACGTCTTTGCTCCTTGGTACCGGCGCTCCTCGACTCATCGCGCGCCACTGGCTTTCCCGGATGCGAACGCGCTGTACGACGAAGTGCTGGCGTTGCTGCTGGCCGGGCCGGAATATCCACGTCCCTATCAAGCCGCCTTTCGCTACGACCCACGGCCGGCGCTCGACCGGCTGCGCCTACCGACCTTGGCGATCGACCGCCCGACCGATCTTTCGACCCGGCTGCTCGGCGCCTCGGCGGTCTCGATCCACCAAGGCCCGCTCGCCGATGCCGTTCGCGAGGCGCTCGACGACCCAAGAGCCGGGCCGCGCCCGCCGGCCGCCCCGCCGCCACCGGCGCGGTCACCGAACGCCGGCGAGATCGTGATCCAGTTTGGGACCAGCGATGCCGGGCCGCTGCTCGTGCGCCGCGCGGGAGGAGGGGAAAAGCGCCCGCTGGTGTTGTTTCACGCCTCGCCGGGGACGAGCGCCAGCCTCGAGCCGCTGCTGGGTGCGCTCGATCGACCCGCTTTCGCTTTCGACACGCCCGGCAACGGCGAATCGGCAGCGTTGACGGGCGAGGTGACGATCACCGGCATCGCCGCGGTGGCGATCCAGGCGCTCAACTCGCTCGGGGTAGATCAGTTCGACGTCTACGGAGCGCACACCGGCGCACTGGTCGCACTCGAGGTGGCCTTGCAGCAACCCGACCGCGCTCGTCACCTCGTGCTCGACGGCGTGCCGACCTATTCACCCGAGGAGGCAGCCGAACAGCTTGCTCATCATGCCCCGGCGATGCCGCAGGCTGACGATGGCTCACAACTCGTCTGGGCGTGGCACCTGATCCGCGACCGCGCCCTCTGGTCGCCTTGGCACAATCGCACGCCCGAAGGCGCGTCGATGCCGCGGGTACGCGCTCCCTTCCCCAGCCCGGAGGTTCTTCACGAACGGGTCCTCGAATTCCTCAAGGGCGCACGCACCTATCACCTCAACTACGCGGCGGTCTTTCGCTATCCGACCATCGAACGGCTCAAGCAGCTTCGCCAGCCGGCACTGGCGGTCGTCGGGGAAGGCTCTTCCTTGCGCGAAAAGGCGGTAGCGGCGGCAGCGGCAATCCCGAATGGGCGGACCTGGCTCGTGCCGGGAATGGGACTGTTTGGGGCGTCGACGGCGGCATTGGAAAAGCTGACCGAGTTTCTCGATGGAGCGTGAGATGAGCCGGGGGTTTGCCGCGACGTCGCTTGGACAGATGCACTACCGGGAGCGCGGCGCCGGCGCGCCGCTGGTCTTGCTTCACCGAACGCCCGACTCGTCGACGATGTGGGACGATGTCGTAGCGTGCCTGGCAGAGCGCTTCCGGACGATCGCGCCCGACACACCGGGGTTCGGCGATTCCGATGCGCCATCTTCGCCGCCGGAGATCGCCGACTATGCCCGCGCCGTCGTCGATGTGCTCGATGCGCTCGGTATCGGTCGGGCGCACCTACTCGGCCACCGCACCGGCGCAACCGTCGCGGTCGAAGTCGCCGCCGCCTTCCCGGATCGGGTTGACCGGCTCGCGCTCTCCGGGTTGGTGGACTATCCGCCGGACGATCGCCGGCCGACGATCACCGTCGAGGCCGGCCCGGAGCTTTCCATCGATGGTTCCCACTACGCCGACCGTTGGGCGCGGGTCCGAGCCGCCTGGCCCTGGGCAACGCCGGAGCAGATCCACCGCACGGTGATTGACGGTCTGCGCGCCAATGCCAACTGGCAGTGGGCCGGCGAAGCGGTCCGCCGCTACACGCTTGGCGATCGGGCGCCGCTCGTCACCGCTCCGACCCTGCTGCTCTACGGCGCCACCGACCGCTTCGCAGCCTGGGTACCGCACCATCTCACCATCTTTCCCAATGCTCAATCACTGCTTCTTTCAGGCGGCCACGACCTGACGATGCTTCAGCAACCCGCCGAGTTCTGTCGTGTTGTCCGTGTGTTTCTCGAAGAAGGAGGCCCAGGTTGACCCAACCCTTCGCCGTCCGCGCGCTCTCGCTGCTCGCGCTCGCGGTGCTGGCTGGCTGCGCTCCCGCCCCGCCAGTCGCTACGCCCGCCGCCCCGGACGCGCCAAAGGCCGAACAACGCGCCGCCAGCCAGACCTTCACCATCGCTCAGATCGGCCTGCCCGCCACTCTCAGCCCGGAATCATCCGGCGCAAATTACGCCGTCTATTCGGCGCTCTACGACTCCCTCGTCAAGCTAGACAAGACCGCCGATGCTTTGCCCTGGGCCGCTGAGAAGTGGGACCTGGTCAACGGAACGACCTGGCGCTTCACCCTGCGCCAGGGCCTCGTCTTCGGCAACGGCGATCCGGTGACCGCAGCCGACGTGGCCTTCACCGCCAACACCGCCATTCAGGGGCGCTGGCCAATCGCCGGCGGCTTTGGCAACGTCGCTGCCGTCAAGGCAGTCGATGGCCGCACGATCGATTTCGAGATGAAGGTCGCCGACGCCAGTATCTTGCCGGGGATCACCGCCCTCTGGATCTTGCCCGAGAAGTATTACACCCAGGTCGGGCGCGACGGCTTCGCCGCCAAGCCGATTGGCTCCGGGCCCTACGAACTGGTCGAGTTCCGCGGCGGCGACATGGTGCGCTTTCGCAAGAAGAGCGCCGAGCATCTCTATCGCAAAGCCCAGAGCCCCGAACTGACTTTCCGCTCCCTGCCCGAGCAGACGGCGATGCTCGCCGGATTTCGCACCGGCGAGATCGACGTCTTGATCGGCCAACTCAGCCCCGACCTGGTCGAGCAGATGAAAGCGGTCAATGCCCAGATCGACACCCGCCACACCGGCGTCAACTACGCGGTCTTCTCTCAGGCCGAGAACCGCGAGCGCAACACCCCGCTGACCGACCGACGGGTACGCCTCGCGCTCAACTACGCCGTCGACCGTGCCGCTATCGCCAAGACGCTCTACCGCGGCTATGCGATGCCGGTGGCGCAGTTCTCGGTGCCAGATAGCCTCAGTTGGGACGAGAGCATCAAGCCCTACCCCTTCGATCCGGCGATGGCCAGGCGGCTGCTGGCAGAGGCGGGCTACCCCAATGGATTCAAGCTGCAGAACGGGATCGAGTTCACCCCGCAGACGACCAACCCACAGGTCGCGGCGGCGCTGCAGGGTTATCTTCGTGATGTTGGCGTCGAAGCAGCGGTCACCTCGCTGGAACTGGCGGTCTTCCTCGACAAGTTTTATGGCCGGGCCGGCCAGTCCAAGGCCGAGCTGTTCATGGTCACCTCGCAGGCGGAAAGCGCCTACGGCTCAAACCAACGGACGACCCACGACTGCGAGAAGCCATTGGCCTGGTGGTGCAACCAGACCTACCAGCAGTTGCTCGAACGGGTCCAGACCGAACCCGACCGAACGCGGCGCTCGGCGTTGATGCGCCAGGCGATCCGGATCTTCTACGACGAAGTCGCCCACATCGACCTGATCGCGGTCCCGCAGTTCGTGGTTCAGCAGCCCAAAGTCCGCGGCTTCGTCTGGGAAGCCGCCAACACCCACAACTTCGACACGATCTATCGCGTCGAGTAACGGAGGCTCCGGTGTACGACGAACGCGCCGTCTCCCCCGAGGAGGCCCAGGCGGCCCTGGCCGAGATCCACAGCTTCATCCAGCGCCGCTTTCCCGAGGTCGCCTGTTTCATGACAACCATGCGCAAGGACGGTCGTCCGTCGATCCGCCAGGTCGGCACGTTCGTCACCGGCTGGACGATCGAGACGGCCACCCAGCCGTGGCACGTCAAAAACCTGCATATCCGGCGTAACCCGATCGTCACCTACCTCTGGGTCGGACTGACGCCAGGCGAGTTCCGGGCAGTGCCGAACGTCATGATCCAGGGAACCTGCGAAATCTTGGAGGATCCATCGGTGGTTCGAGATTTCGATGCCCGCCGTCGCGAGCGAACCGGCGTCGGTGGAGCATCCGAGCATGAACGCTGGCTGCTGCGCACCACACCGACCTCGCTGCGCGCCGAAGGGTTCACCGGGCCGCGCCGGCCGGTGATCCTGACTGAGTTCCCCCTATGAAGCGTGGCTTCGTTCAAACCAGGCTCGGGCCAATCCATTATCGAGAGGACGGCGCCGGGCCGCCGTTGGTGCTCCTGCACCGCACCGCCGAATCCGGCCAGCAGTTCGACGACGTGTTGCCCTGCCTCGCCCGAGGATTTCGCGCCGTCGCGACGGACACACCAGGGTTTGGCGATTCCGCCGCGCCAAGTTCGCCGCCGGGCATCGACGGCTACGCCAAGAACCTCGTCGAGGCGCTCGATGCGCTCGGCATCACCCGGACGCACCTGCTCGGTCATCGCACCGGCGCATCGATCGCCGTCGAGGTGGCTGCGCAGTATCCCGAGCGCGTCGACCGGCTGGTGCTGTCCGGTTGCCCGGATTACACCGACGAGGAACGCCAGGCGCTCGACGTCCCGCGCTACGAGCGTAGCCTCAGTTCCGACGGGAGCCACCTCGGCAACCGGTGGGCACGCACCCGCGCCAACCTCGGCGCAGGCGTCAGCCCGGCTCAGCTTCAACGGTCCTTCCTGATGGGACAGCGCGCCGCTCCGGCGCCACATTGGGCGTACGAGGCGGTCTACGCTCAGAACATCCACTCCCGCCTCGATCAGATTGCCGTGCCAACCCTCCTGCTCTATGGCGAGCGCGACCCCTTCGCTCGTTGGCTGCCGGAATTGACCTCGCACCTCGCCGACGTCCGCACCGTGCTGATCCCCGGTGCGCACGCGCTGACGATGTATCACACCCCCGAGGAGTTCTGCCGGATCGTGACCGAGTTCCTCGGCGCAGCCGGCTAAGGGAAGGCTGGGAGTGGACCTCGGGCTTGGCGGCAAGGTCGCCCTCGTCACCGGCGGGAGCCAGGGAATCGGCGCAGCCGCCGCCGAGTCGCTGGCGCGTGAGGGAGCAAGCCTCGTGCTGTCGGCCCGCGGCGTCGAGAACCTCGCCGCCGTCGCGAGCGCTCTCGAAGCGGCTTACGGCGTCCAGACCCTCGCCGTCCCAGCCGACCTGCGCAGCGAGCAGGCGGTGAAGGATGTCGTCGCTACTGCGATCGCTCGCTTCGGCCGGATCGACATCCTGTTCAACAACGCCGGGGCGAACCGACGTGGCGGCCCGCTCGACCTCGACGACCACGCCTGGCAGGCCGACCAGCAACTTCGGCCCCTTGGCTACGTACGCTTCTGCCGCGAAGTACTCCCCGGCATGATCGAACGCGGAAGCGGCGTGATCGTCAACAACCTCGGCTATGCCAGCCAGACTGTCCTCGAGAACTACGTTGCCGGCAGCACGGTGGTGGGTGGACTGGTGAACTTTACCAAGATGCTCGCCGAGCAGACCGCCAAGCACGGTGTCCGGGTGGTCGGCGTCCATCCTGGTCCGATCGACACGCCACGCCTCGCTCATTGGAGCGGCGAGGAACTGGCTCGGATTGCCGCGGGCATCCCGCTTGGCCGACTGGGGCGCCCGGACGAAGTCGGCGATCTTGTCGCCTTTCTCGCCTCCGATCGCGCCGCCTTCATCACCGGCTCCTGCGTCATGATCGACGGCGGAGCGAGCCGGCGGATCGGCTGAGCAGCGCGCCGCCTGGTATCATGCCGGCCGCGATGCGCTCTCACGAAGAAGTACGAGAAGTCCCCGAACTCGGGAGCCTGGCCTGCCCCGAATGCCGGTCGTCGGTCTATCAGGAAGGCGACGAGATCAAGTGCGGCGGCTGCCTCGCCGTCTATCCGGTTGTCCGTGGCATTCCCTACCTGCTGCCCGGCGACGGCCTTGAGAAGACCAACGTCCTCTACGACACCGTCGCCCGCCACTACGACGACGCCCTGCCCAAGCATGTGATGGACCATTACCGCCGCAAACGGCTTGGCTTCGTCCAACAACGCCAGCCGTCGGGCGACTTCCTCGATGTCGGCTGCGGCACCGGTCACCTCGCCGCCGCCTTCGCCGACGAGGGGTACCGAGTGTTCGGCTGCGACGCCTCGATCGGGATGCTGGAGATCTTCCGCGACCGTGGCAACGCGGTGGTCGTCGGTGGCCGCTCCGATGAACTTCCCTTCCCGAACGACCGCTTCGATGTGGTGATCTGCGTCGCCCTGCTCCATCACGTCGTCGAGCCCGCGCGGGTCGCCAGCACGGTCCGCGAGATGGTGCGGGTCACCAAGCCGGGGGGTCTGACGGTGCTCTGGGACCACAACCCGCTCAACCCGTACTGGCCGATCCTCATGAAGCGCGTCCCGCAGGACGACGGGTCAGAGCGGCTGATCCCGCTCAAAGAACTGCTTGCGCCGTTGCCAAAGGACGCCCGGGTCGAAGTGAACCGGCTCGGCTTCATGCCCGACTTTATCCCCGCGCCTCTGGTGCCCCTTGGCGCGCGACTCGAAGCGATCTTCGAGCGGACGCCGCTGCTACGCTCCATCGCGGCCCATAACGTCGTCGCCATTCGCAAGAGGTAGCCATGTGGCATGGCCAGCGGGTCACGGTCGTCTTCCCGGCCTATAACGAAGCCGAGGGAATAGCCCTTGCGGTGCGGGATTTTCTCGCCTCCGGCTCTGTCGACGAGGTGCTGGTCGTCGACAACAACTCGCGTGACGGCACCGCCGATCTCGCCCGCCAGGCCGGCGCCCGGGTTGTCACCGAGACGCGCCAGGGCTATGGCTTCGCCCTCCAACGCGGTCTCGCCGAGGCTCGGGCCGACCTGATCATCCTCGCCGAACCGGACGGCACCTTTGCCGGCGCCGATGTCGTCAAGTTGCTCGCCTATTCGGGCGACTTCGACCTCGTGCTGGGAACGCGCACCACCCGCGAACTGATCTGGCAAGAAGCGAACATGGGCTGGTTTCTGCGGGTCGGTAACGTAGCGGTCGCCAAGCTGATTCAGTGGCTGTTTGATGGCCCCAGCCTGTCGGACTGTGGCTGCACGCTTCGGCTGGTGCGGTCGTCGGCCCTCGATCGCTTCCGGTCGCGGTTGACGGTCGGATCGTCGCATTTTCTGCCCGAGATGGTCATTCTCGGCCTTTTGCAGCATCTGCGCGTGATCGAGGTGCCGGTCAACTATCGCGGCCGGCTGGGCGAGTCAAAAATCACCGGGTCGTTTCGCAAGACCATCGTCGTCGGCGCAAACATGATCGGCCTGGCTCTTGGCTACCGGCTGCGAAGCTGGATCGACCCGCGCCTCGGCAAGCGCGGCCGCCGGCGGGTCTCCCCGATCGCGCCGCGATCCTGATGGCGCTCAGTCTCCCGCTGCCCCGCGCCTCGCGTCCCACCGGCCAAACTGTCCGCTCCATCGCGCGCGCCGCCGGCCGCAGTGGCTGGATCGCGCTCCGCTCGGTTGTCTGGCCGGCGCTCTGGCAAGGAGCGCTCTTTCTGGCGGTCTTCTGGGTGGCGATGAACCCGGCGGTCCGGATGCTGCCGCTGCCGAGCGTTCTCGAACAGGATATGGGCCATTTCCGCCTCTGGATCGCTTGGCTGTCGGCCAACGGGGTCGAAGCAGCCTATGCGGGCATCTTCCCCGCCACCTACATCATCTATCCGCCGTTGACGCCCTACTTCTTCCACCTCGTCGGCCAATTGCTCGCCGCGATGCCGGCGCCGCCCGAGGTGCTCGCGCCGTATTGGCCAGCCGACGGAAACTGGTTCGAGGCCCTCGTCCGCACTCCGGTGGTGCTGTTCCACGGCTTGCTGACCGCCCTCATCTATTGGTCGACACTGCGCTGGAAAGGACACCTCGCGGCGATCGGCGCGTCGGTCCTCTACGGCGCAAACCCGGCGGCGCTGTTCGACCTGGTCTATTGGGCGCAGCCGGACAGTTACCACGCCTTCTTCGCCGTCGCTGGGCTGCTCTTGCTCCTCGGCCGTTGGCCGGAGCTTGGCTGGGCGGCGATGGCGATCGCCGCGCTCGCCAAACCGCAAGCCTGGATCTACCTACCGGTGCTGGCCCTCGTCACCTGGCGCCGTCACGGGTTTGGCAAGGTGCTCAGCGGCGGGGTGTTTTTCATCGCCGCGGCCGTCCCGCTCGTCTGGCCGTTCATCGTGTCCGACCGTGGTTGGGAGTTGGCGTCGGTCTTCGTCAATTTTTCGCGCGTCATGCCGGTGGTCACGGCGAACGCCCACAATCTCTGGTGGATCTTGATGGGACAGGACGGCCTTTTCACGGCCGACACCGCGATCTTCATCGGGCCGTTCAATTATCAGACGGTCGGACTGGTTCTTCTGTTGACCGGCTACAGCGCGGCGTTGATGAAGACGCTTGGCGACGGCGACCGCGAGACGCTCTTTTCGGCGGCCGGCTTTATGAGCCTCGTCTTTTTCCTCTTCGCTACCCAGATCCATGAGAACCATGCCTTTCTCGTCTTTCCGATGCTGGCAATGTGCTGGCCTGCGAGCGCCCGACTGTTCGTCGTCTACCTAATCCTGACCGTCACCATGTTTGGCAACCTGGCCTTGCACGACCCGATCCTCGAACCTCTGCTACCACAGTTGATTGAACAGTATCGCCCCGTCTGGCTGCCGGCATCATTGGCGGAATGGACGACCCCGGAAAAGCTGGCGTTGCTCGGCTCGTTCCTCAACTTCCTGGCGTTAGGGATCTGGTTCTCGACGTTCGTCTGGCGTTGGCGGAGCCGCCCGGTGCCGGCTCGCGAGCGCCAGCGGAGGGCTGGCTGGGGCGCTTTCGTCGGTGGATCGGCGGCGGTCGTCGCGGCGGCCTTGGCTCTCTACCTCATCCTGGTTCCGCCCGCGCCGATCGACCCGGCGGCTCCTACCGACTCGATCCTCGATGGCAGGGTCTCGCTCAAGCCGGTCGAAGAGCCGTATCTCCGGATCACCCTTGGCGGTGGCGGAACGACCGATCCGGACGCCCGGAGGCTTCAAACGATCTTCACCGCCATCGGCGGCGCCGCAGCGGTCGCCTTCGTCTCGCTCGGCTACGCCAGCTACCAGGGGTTCGCCCGCGGGCGCGGCTGAGACCCGGCACCCCGGTTCGCTTGCCCGACGGGAAGATTCGGCCAGAGCCAAGAGCGACGAGCCGCACCAATTCGATGAGCCCATCGGGCAGTCGTTCTGGCAAAATACCGCATGAGATTCGCCTGACGAGATGCCGATGCTTTCCCCATACCGTGTCCTCGATCTGACGTGGCAGTATGCCGGTCCCTATGCCACCCGGTTGTTGGCCGACCTCGGGGCAGATGTCATCAAGATCGAGCACCCCGGGGGAGACCCAACCCGTCGGGCCGGCCCCTTTCGCGATAGGCCCGACGACGAGGCCTCGGCAGCCTTCCTCTCGCTCAACGCCAACAAACGGTCGGTCATCGCCGACCTCCGCAGCGAAGCGGACCGCCAGCAGGTGCTGGCATTGGCAGCCGAGGCCGATCTCGTCGTCGAGAGTTTCCGTCCCGGCGTGCTTGACCGACTCGGGCTCGGCTATGCGGCGCTCCGGGCAGCACGGCAGGATGCCATCCTCGTGTCGGTCAGCAGTTTCGGTCAGAGCGGACCGTACCGCGACTACCGGGCGACCGACCTGACTGCCTGGGCGATGGGCGAAGCTTCCGCATATCAGCGGAACCCCGACCGGCCGCCGGTCAAGACCTACGGCGCCCAAGCGTCGTACCACGCCGGGATCAACGCGGCGATCGGCGCGCTGACGGCGCTCTGGGCACGGGCAACGACTGGACGCGGCCGTCATGTCGACGTCTCGGCCTTTGAGTCGGTGGCGAACCTGATCGAGTTCTCGCTTGGGCTGTACGAGTGCCTCGGCGTCGTCCATCGCCGACGCTCGAAGGTGGCAACCAGCTTTTACCCGAACGGTGTCCAGCGCGCCGCCGACGGGGAGTTGCTGCTCACCTTTGGAAGCCGCAAAGGGCGCGAGGTGGCGGGTGTGCTCGGCTTGCCCGGCCTGGCCGACGAACGCTTCGACACCAACGCCGGTCGCCGGACCCACCGCGAGGAGTTCGACGCCGTGTTTCTGCCCTGGTTGCGCGGCAAGAACGTCGATGAGGTGATGACCGAACTCCAGTTGAAGGCTCGGCTCCCGATCGCCAAGATCATGCGGATCGACCAGTTGCTGAAGGACCCGCAATATCGGGCCCGCGAGTTCTTCGTCACCGTCGAACATCCCGTCGCCGGGCCGCTCGAGTACCCCAGATCCCCGATCCGCACGACCGCCCATGCTCCGACGATCCGCCGCCCCGCCCCGTTGCACGGGCAGCACCAGCACAACCGCTGGATCGCCCCCGGAGCCGGACCAGCCGGCAACCGATCGGACGCGCTCCCGCTCGAAGGGCTCCGGGTGCTGGACCTGACGCGGCTTGTCGCCGGGCCGCTCGTCACCAAGCAGCTTGGCGATCTCGGCGCTGAGGTGCTGAAGGTCGAATCGATCCAGGTGCCGGACGAGACGCGCTTTCAGCGGGTGTTGCCAGTCTGGCCGGACAATCAGCCGGGGCCGCAGCCCTGGAACAGTCCCTGGTATTTCAACAACCAGAACCGCAACAAACTCGGGATCACCATCGACATCACCAGCGGTTGGGGGCAAGAACTCCTGCTCCAACTCGTCAAGGTGTGCGACCTCGTCGTCGAGAACTATCGCCCCGGCATCCTCGAGCGCTACGGCCTGACCTACCAAACGCTCCGCCAGGCAGCGCCCGACCTCGTGATGCTGTCGATGTCCGGCTTTGGCGACGACGGGCCGTATCGCAGGTTCGGCGCTTATGGGTCGACGGTCGAGGCGATGTCCGGCCTGGCGGCGCTCAACGGGTTCTCCGACGACGAACCGACGATCACCGGCCAGCCCTATGGCGACTGGTGTGCCGGGATGATCGGCACGGCCTATGCATTGGCCGCACTCGACTATCGCCGCCGGACTGGACAGGGCCAATGGATCGACCTCTCGCAAGCCGAGGTGGTCAGTATGCTCTTCGGCGAGACAATCCTCGGCGCCCAGTTGACCGGCGTGCTTCCACAGCGTGAGAGCAACCGTCACCCGGCTATGGCGCCCCACGGCTATTACCCGTGCGCCGGCAACGACGAGTGGATCGCAATCGCCGTCGAGGATGAGACGCGTTGGGCGGCGCTCTGCGCCCTGCTCGACCATCCCAGCCTCGCCAGAGACGTTCGCTTTGCGACCCTCGAGGATCGCAAGGCGAACGAAGATGCGCTTGATTCGATCGTTTCAGCCGCGACGAGCAGCCAGGAGAAGTTCGCGCTCTTCCATCGGCTGCAAGCGGCCGGAATTGCCGCCGGGCCGGTTCTGAACGCGCGGGACGTCCTGCTTGACCCGCATCTCGCGGAACGCGGCTACTTTCAGCGCATCGACGCCCTCGCCGATCGCGGGATGCCATCGTTGCTCTTTGCCAGGAACCCGGTGATGTACGACGGCGAACGCCCCGCGATCCGGCGTCCTGCGCCGACGCTCGGCGAGCAGAACGGTTGGGTCTTCGGCGAGTTGCTCGGCTTTTCCGTCGAGGAGGTCGCGACAATGGCCGAAGCCGAGGTGATCGGCGACACGCCCTTGGCCGATCTTGACTTCACGCCGTCGAGTATCGAGGACCTCGCACGCGCCGAAGCGGTGGCCGAGGTCGATCCCGCCTACCGCTACCGGCTGGGCCTGGCGGGCAGCTAAGCCGCCGCGTCCCTCTCCAGACCTTCTCCAAAAGCGGCCACCGCGAACCAGCAGGGCGTTGCTCCTCGCCCGAACTTGCCGGATAATCGCCTGAGACGTTCAAACCGTTTTCCGCCCAATCGATTCCCCGATCGGTTAACGGGCATTAGGAGCTTAGTGATGGCGAGAGTTTTCATTGGCGATAGTTCGCGAATCGATGCCGAGGTGCTGAGCGCCGTCTCCCTGCTGCCCGACGACTTCTGGGTGTTCGGCGAGTTCAACACCGTCGGGCGAAACGTCGATTGGCTGGTTGTCCGAGAAGCGCCCGACGGTTGGCCGGCCGCCCCTTCCACCTTGATCGTCACCGAACTGAAGCGTCTGCCGCGGGCGATCCGTGGCCGCTCCACCGACGAGCCGTGGGAGATCCAGGGCGACGATGGAGCGTGGCAGGAATATCGCCCGGCCAACGATCGCGACTACAATCCCTATTGGCAAGCGGTCAACACCGCCAACGCCCTCAAGAATTGGCTCTGGAACAATCAGCCGCTCTACTCCGACTCCGCCGTCAACGAGCAGGAGTTCGCGGTCTGGCCGGACTTGCTTTTGCTCAGCCCACCCGGAACCGTCCCATCCTTGCCCATGCGGCCGGCTTCGCGCTTTGGCGCCTGGTGGTACAACCTCGACGACTGGCGCGGTCACCTCGAAGCCTGGCGGCCGAAAAAGGGCAAGCCATTTCGCGGCGACGAACTTGGCCGGCTCGCCGAAGTGTTGCGACTGCGGCCGCTCACCCCACTCGAACCCGTCTCGCCTCAGCCGGAGGCGCCGGTCAGCCTCGACGGGTTGGTTGGATCGATCCGGGCGCTCGAAGCGCGGGTCAAACAGTTGGAAGATGAGGTCCGGCTCGGCCGCGCGGCAACACCCGCCGCCGCGCCCCGGCCCATCAGGCCGTTCACCGCCGAAGAGCGCGACGCGCTCGTCGCGGCAGTCAACGACACCCGAATGATGGGCAAGAGCCGCGCCACACCGACGATCCTCGGTTATCTGAGTACCCGGCTCGGCTACGACCTGAAGGCAACCGGCTACAACGGCTTTGGCACGGCCGGCCGCTTCTTCGAGCAGGCTCGCGACGAAGGAATTGTCGTCTTTGGCCCGGCGAGCGGCCCCAACCCGACCGTCTTTCTGCCCAATGAGCTTGGCGCTCCGGTCGAGGGTTTTCCGCAGTTCACCTGATCGGCGAGGACCGAGTTGGGGGTGTGCTATCGTGGACCATCTTCCGACGGATGGTGAAGCCGATGGCTGACGCGCTTTCTTCCCTCACGGCGGTGCTGCGCACCGCCAATCAGACCCTATTGACGGTGATGGATGACCTGACGATCGAACAGGCCAACTGGCTGCCGCCAGGCACTGCCAACACGATCGCACAGACCTACGCCCATATCGTCACCAGCCAGGACCACTACCTCAACCGGTTCATCCTCGCCCAGGATACGATCTGGACGCGCGAGGGGTGGGCCGATCGTCTGGGTCTACCGGAGGTGCTGCGGATGAGCCGCGACGCCGCCGCAGAGATGCAACTCGACCCAGCGGCCTATCGCGCCTACGCCGAACAGGTCTTTGCCGCGACTGAGGAGTACGTCGCGACCCTCACCGATGCCGAGTTGACGCGGGAAGTGGAGGGCTACCGCGGCCCGATCGCGGTGGTCGACGTCATCGGACGGCTAATGACCTTCCACGCGACCACCCACCTCGGCGAGATCGCCGCCATCAAAGGAATCCAGGGGCTCAAAGGGCTTCTGTTCTGATTAGAGCGCCCGCACGGCCTCAAGGGCCTGAGCAGCATGGTCGGCGACCTGGTCGCTGACGATCACCTTCCGAACGATGCCGTCCTGGTCGAGGACGAAGGTACGACGCACCATCGTACCGGTCTCGGGGTCCGTCAGGCCGTAGGCGGCCATCATCGTTCGTTCGCGGAAGTCGCTCAGCAGCGGCAGCGTGATCTGGCCCCGCTCGACCCAGGCGCGGTGGGTAGCTCCGGGGTCCGCACTGAGGCCGTACACCTTGGCGCCAGCAGCCTCGAACGCTTCGCGCTGCGCTTCGAAGCCACGCAGTTGCTCGCGGTCCTCGTCCTGAAACGCCAGCACGAAGGTCGTCAGGACGACTGGTGAACCGCGCTGCTCGCTCAGAGTGACCGTCTCGTTGGTATTGGTAAGTAGGGTGAAGTCCGGGGCAGGCGCCCCTTCGCGAAGCGTCGTTTGGCTGGTCATCAGTCGCTCCAAACCGCGGAGATTGCCGCGAACGGTGCGGCGTAGGATAGCTGAACTCGGCAGCCATGGAGAGGTCATTCGGCCAGCATCTCGAACCCGCCGGGTTGGCAACCGACGCGCTAGGATACCGATGGAAACCCTCTTGTGCCAACGGCACGGCCGCGAGCACCAGTTCGAGCGCAGCCGGCGTCAGGCGCTCGCCCAAACACCCGACACGATCACCGCCGAGCGCTAGCCGGTCGGCGGAGGTGTCCACTTCCAGCCGGTCTTCTCCTCGACCTCACGAAGCTCCCGGCGGCGGCGCTCGACAATCTGGCGCGCTTTGTCCTGAACCCCTTCGCGGTTGAGCAGCAGACCGATCTGAGTATTGCCGTGCCAAACCTGGACATAATCGCCTTCGACGAACAGCCGGTAATACGCCTGTGCCTGCTCGTCGGTGAGGGTCGGTTCCATCGTGCCTCCGGGCCGAGGCGGCCGTCGGCAAGGCCGCTCAGGGATAGAGATCACTCTACCAGGTCCGAGCTACGGTCGGACGCTGTCCACCGCAAGCGGGATAAAGGTATAGGAGCGCTCGTCCAGCACCGCATAGGTGCCGAAGCTGTCGATCGCGCCCGAGCAGTTTCCGCTGGCGTTGTTGCAGGTCAGTGTGCCGATCTTCACCCAGTTGCCCTCGGCAAGCGAAAGCCGGCCCGCTGCCGTACCTCCGCCGACGAGTTTGTACAGTCCGAGATAATAGTTGCCGCCCGTATTGGCAAACTGACTGATGTCGAAGGTCAGGTTCGCCGACCCGTTCAGGTTGCACGATTGGCCGACCCCGGTCGTGCAGCCGATCGTGAACGCCGACCCGACGCTCGGGGCATTATCGGGCGTCTTGTCCGGACGGCCGCCGTTGACGACGAAGACCGTCGCGCCGGCGGGAACGCTGCCCGGCAGGAATGCGCCGACAAAGGCTGGTGGCGGCGGCGGAGTCTGGCTGCCACTCGGCGGAGGCGGCGGTGGTGTGTAGCGAACGGTGCCGCCGTTCTCGCCCACCTCGGCGCCGGCCGGTTTGATGGTCACGAAGATCGCCCGATGCGTTGTCCGGTAATAGGCGTAGCCATTCGCGAGACGTGACGGAGCGAGCACGACGCCGATATCGCTCGTCACCGTCACCGTCTCACCCGGCACGACCGGAAAGCCAACTTCGCGCTCGAGCGGCGAGGCGACGTACTGGCCATTGACGTTGGTATATTTCCAGGCGTGCGGCTCCCGTGGGTAGCCGGAATCAACCCAGATGACGTGACGTTGGAGGCCATCGGCGCGGCCAAAGGCCAACCATTGAAGCGAGTTGCAACGATGGGTCTTGGTCCCGTCACCGATGCATGGTTCGCTCCCGCCGAGTTGCCGAACGCCGCCGCTCATCGTCGCCTCGCCGAAGTCGTTCAGATAGGAGAAACCCTCGAGTTGGGCGACCGTGTACTTGTAGGCCAGATAGGCTTGCGTCGCCTTGCCCTGGTAGACCAGCCCCCAGTCTCCGGCATCGGTTGGCTGGTCGGTGTTCATCGCAAACCAGATCACCATATCGACCGGAGCATCCACCCCCTCGGGAGGGGCGGTATGCGCCTGCATCACCTGGGCGAGCGTCGGGGCAACCAGCACCGCCGGGTCGTCCGCGGTGAAGTCGCGGCAGGCGGTGTTGTTGGCCAGAGTGCACGGCCGGGTGTCCTTGCCGTAGGCGAGGCCGGTTTCGACGATCGCGATCGGCTTGTCATAGAGCGATGGGTTCGGCGCGCTCGCCGCAAACTCGCGCAGGGTGTCGCGAAACCGCTCGATCTTGCCCAGAAACCCCTTCGCCCCGGGCGTCTCGTGGTTCCAGCGATAGAACAGATACGAGTTGAAGGCAGCGAGGTCGAACCAGGCCGCCCCACCGGCGCTCAGCACCTGAGAGAAGAACCGGCAGTTGAACGGGTTGGCAGCGGGGTCGTCGACGGCGCTCGGCCGACCGTGCCCGTCGATCACCTTGCTGTCGTAACAGCCGTCCGAGGCGAGTGCGGCAAAGACGATCTTCGCCGATGGATCTTTGGCCTGCTTGGCCAAACTGGCGCGCTTGAGCACCTCGACATACTGCTTTGCGCCCCAGGCGGTGTTGCCCTCGGCCGGGTTGTACGGGTTGGTGCTATTCCCCAGACAGCCGCCACCAAGCGCTCCGACGTCTCCGTCGGGAGCGTTCAGGTCTTTGATGTAGAAATCGGCCTCGTTGTAGATCTGCCAGTAGCGTACCGATGCGCGTGTGGCCGAGATTGGCGACTGGCTCCCGTAGCGATCGATCGCCGCCTTCATGAACCCTTCGAAGGCATTCAGGCCGGCGGGCGTCAGCGGGCCGCAGATCGCCTTGCCCGGCGTGTAGCCAAAGCCGCTCGGCGCGTTCGAGACAATCGGCAGTGGGGTCATCCCGGCGGCTTTGAGCGCAGCGAAAGCGCCGTCATAGCGCGACCAGTCGTACTGACCGGGCGCTTTCTCGATCGCCCGCCACTCAAACGGCGTCCGGACGAAGCGAGCGCCGGATTGGACCATCAAGTTCCAATGCGGCTGGGAGGGACCGAGTGTCACGTCCCAGACGCCGAAGACGTTGTCTGGGTCGGCGGCAGTGACCGGCGCTGGAACGACCGGCAGAGCGGCCACGACCGCCAGACCGATCGCGATCAGCGGACGCAGTGCCCGCAGTATTCTCCGGATCCGCACGCCAGCCTCCCACACCAAGCAACCCATTGCCCGGGTTGCCCTTCTCGATCGTATCGGCCAAATTCCTGGCCGGGGAGAGAGGTATCCGTCGCCCGATGGTGCTAGCCCGGTTGGGTCGAGAGGCCAAGCGCCGGTTGAGCGGCCGGGTCGAGGCCGTACAGCCGCAGAAAGGCCGCCGCCACCCGTGGATCGAATTGGCTGCCGGAGCAGCGGGCAATCTCGGCGAGCGCGGTAGCGACCGGCATCGCCAGCCGGTACGGTCGGTCGCTCGTCATCGCATCGAAGGAATCGCAGACTGCGACGACCCGCGCCCCATAGGGAATCCGCTCGCCAGTCAGTTTCTCGGGATAGCCCTTGCCGTCCCAACGCTCGTGATGATGCAGGACGATCGCAGCGCCGGCGCGAAAATCGCTAAAGCGGCTGACGATGCTTGCACCAACCGCCGGATGGCGTTGCATTTCGATGACTTCTTCGGGAGTGAGTGGGCGCGCCTCAGACACAATCGCGCTGGACATCCCAAGCTTGCCGATGTCGTGGACGCGCGCCGCCCGGACGACGACCTCACTCTCGGCGCGGCTCAGACCAAGTTCCCGGCAAAGGTCCTGGGAATACTTGGCAACCCGGCGGGAATGCTCGGCGGTGTATGGATCCCGCAAGTCCACCACGTCGGCCAGTTGCTCGATCGCCTCGCGGGTCTGACGACGAAGTTGGGCGTTCTGGCGAAAGCTGAGTGCGACGATCGCCATCGGGATGGCGACCAACGCGATTGCCCAGGGCCGGCCCGAGCCAACGAGCGCGGCGAGCGCACCCAGCAGCAGCAGCGCCCCGTTCTGAGGTAGCTTGTCGCGTTGGTCAAGCAGGTAATAGCGCAAGACCGGCTGACCGAGGGCGAGATCGGCGGCAACGGCGACCAACAGCGAGTTGACCGCGACCAGAACGATCGCGGCAACGACGATGGCCGTGATCTCGCGCCCGTCGGCGCCACCAACGACGACCGCGCGGCCGCTGACAACCGAGGCAGCCAGTCCAGCCAGCGAAACCGCCAGCACCAATGTCGCGATGTTGAACAGGCGCGCCAGGCGGCTGTTATGCCCAGGACGGATCGTGTAGGCCGCGAGCATCCCCAGCACCGTCACCGCCATCGCGCTGACCGTGCCAAACAGCAGGAGCGCCGCGAAGATGGCGGTGATCCCGACGCCCACCTTGACCTTTGGGCCGATATCGACCGGAAAGGCGATCCCCACCGCCGTCAGGGCGGTTAGCGCCAGCAGCGAGAGCGCATCGTCGACATTCGGCAGCGCCGACGATACCGCCAGCACCGACGTCCCGACGAGAACGGCGGTCGCGCTGACCACCAGATACCAGCGTCGGAGCGGAGACACCCGTCTCACCGCCCGGCGAGGCGCGTTCTAGCCAACTGCGCCTGAACATCACGGCTGGAGAGCCGGATCGTCGTCGTCATCCGGCCAGAGCCAGTCTCGCTGTCGAAATTACTGAAGACGTCGGGCGAGAAGCCGGCCGCCGGCTGGATCCAGGGATCTTGCTGAAGAAAGTCCGTCGGGGCGACCAACGGCTTCAGGCGGCGGGTCGAGGTCGGGTCGTTGCGATCGAAGGTGACGTACGCAGTCAGGCTGAGCCTCGCCGGACCATCAACGTACGAGACGACCTCGATGTCGTAGGTGTCACCGCGCCGCTCGACGCGCGAAACCCGGAAATAGGTGTGGGCTTCGAGGTACTCGAGCATTGCGTTCGTCGGCGCAACAACCGTCCCGCGCTCGCGCACGAGCCGGCTGCTGACGCCACGGATCGGCTCGTCGCCATCGGCCAGGCCGACGAACGTCCGGCTATCGACCAACCGGCTGGTTCTGAAGAAGAGGTGAACAAGCACCGGACCTTGATCGGTCTGGACGAGGATCGACGGGTCATACTCGCAAAAGAGGTCCTGGGCGCCGGCCGGCATCGCCGGGACCAGCAGGCCAGCCAAGATGGCCACCAGCAGAGCGGCCTTGCGCCATGTCTGAGCTACCCTCCACTGCATCGCCTTCACCCTTTCACCGCGGCGCGGAGCCAGGACGACCAGAATGCGCGAGGACGTCCCGTCCTGCAGCCTAGCACGAGACGGGCAGTCCAACAAGGTTCCCCTTCGGGCTCCCCCGTTCAGAATGCCGGAGAGACCAGGCGCCAGTTTGACCGGCTCAGCAACAGCGCAAGGTCTTGCCGACTTCCCGGCCAGGCTAGCCCGATCGGACCATCCGTCTCTGCTGTCAGGTCGAGCGGGCGGCGCGGACGACGCCGTCAACCCCGGGATTGAAATAAGATACCGTGGTGAGACGCCAATCTCTGCGCTGGCGGGTGTCATGACGGCTACAAGCGCCGCCTCGGCGATCCTCGGGCGCTACCTGCCCCGGATCGATGCCGCGATGGAGCAAGCGGTGCCGGAGACCGGCGGACTGGCGGTGATGGTCCGCTATCACCTCGGCTGGAGCGATGTCGATGGCCGGCCGGCCGCCAACCGAACCGGCAAGCGCATCCGGCCGGCCCTGGTCCTGTTGGCGGCAGAAGCAGCGGGCGGTACCGTAGAAGCGGCGATGCCGGCAGCGGTGGCCGTTGAACTCTTGCACAACTTTTCGTTGATCCACGACGACATCCAGGATCGCAGTCCCGAACGCCACGGCCGGCCGACGGTCTGGGCGGTCTGGGGCGAGGCGCAGGCGATCAACGCCGGCAATATGCTGCATGTGCTGGCCCACCGGGCGTTGATCGCGCTTGGCGATCTCCAGCCGGGGGCCGCACGGGTCTCCCTTGAGCGCTTCCACGACACGGCGCTGCGGCTGTGCGACGGTCAGTATCTCGACCTCGCCTACGAACACCGAACCGACGTCGGCATCGCCGAGTACCTGACGATGATCGAGGGCAAGACCGCCGCCCTGATCGGCCTCAGCCTCGAACTCGGCGCGATCGCCGCCGCCAACGACCCAGAAAGCTGGGAGCGCTACCGCCGGATCGGCGAACAGCTTGGGGTCGCGTTTCAGATCTGGGACGACCTTCTCGGCGCCTGGGGCGACCCGGCGGTGACCGGCAAGCCGGTCGCCGAGGACATCGCGAACCGAAAGAAGACCCTGCCGGTCGCCTACGCGTTCGACCATGCCGGCGCCGACGACCGTGCGATCCTGGCCGCGGCCTACCGTCCGGGCGACCCCGACCCGGCGCTCATCCCGATCATTCTCGCACTCTTCGAGCGGATCGGCGCACGCGCCGCCACCGAACGGCTTGCCGACGAACGAGTCGACCGTGCGCTCGAAACGCTCGGCCAAATTCCCGGCGCGCCCGGCCCGCTGGCCGACCTGGCGACCCTGGCCCGCTATCTGGTGGGGCGGACCTACTAGGTCCGTCTCAGGCGCGACCAACATGAGGAGCGTTCATGGCGAAGCAGACCATTCGCGACTTCGCGGTCGACAACAAGCGTGTACTCGTTCGGGTGGATTACAACGTTCCGCTCGACAAGGCGACCGGTGAGGTCGCCGACGACACTCGCATCCGCGCCACCTTGCCGACCATCCGCTATCTGATCGACCACCACGCGGAGGTACTCCTGATCTCCCATCTCGGCCGCCCGGATGGCAAGGTCGTCGAGAAGCTTCGGCTCGATCCGGTGGCGCGACGCTTGAGCGAGTTGCTTGGGAAGCCAGTGCGAAAGCTGGACGATTGCATCGGCCCCGAGGTCGAGGAGACCGTCCGGGCGATGGAGCCGGGCGAGGTGATCCTCCTCGAGAATGTTCGCTTCCACCCGGAAGAAGAAGAGAACGACCCGGCGTTCTGCCGCGATCTGGCGACGCTCGCCAACGTGTTCGTCAACGACGCCTTCGGGACGGCTCACCGTGCCCACGCGTCGACCGCCGGGGTGGCCGACTATCTACCGGCGATCGCCGGGTTCCTGATGGAAAAAGAACTCGCCTTCCTCGGCGAGGCGTTGACCAACCCGAAGCGGCCGTTCGCCGCAGTCGTCGGCGGAGCGAAAGTCGGGAGCAAGATCGCCGTCTTACAATCGTTGATCGAGAAGGCGAACCTGATCTTGATCGGCGGGGGAATGGCGAACACGTTCTTCCTGGCAGAAGGATGCGAGATTGGAGCGTCGCTCGCCGAGCCAGACAAAGTCGAGACGGCACGGGCGCTGGCCGAGCAGGCCCGCCGAGCCGGCGTCGATCTGCTGCTACCGATCGACGCACTGATCGCCGACACGATCGATGCCGCAGCGCAGACGCGCACCATCGAGGTGGCCGCCGGGGTTCCGGAAGGCTGGAGCATCGTCGACATCGGTCCGGCGACAATCGAACGCTACCGCGCCGCCCTCGGAAGCGCAAAGACCGTGCTTTGGAACGGCCCGATGGGCATCTTCGAACTCGCTCCGTTTGCCGAGGGAACCCGCGCGATCGCTGCGACACTCGCGGCGCTCGATGCCACGACAATCGTCGGCGGTGGCGAGTCGGTGGCGGCAGTCGAGCAGATGGGCTTTGCCGATCGGATTAGTCACATCTCGACCGGCGGCGGCGCCGCTCTCGAGTTTCTGGAAGGGCGCGAACTTCCCGGCGTCGCCTGTCTCCACGACAAGATGCCGGAACGGTGACCGAGATGCGAATCCCCTTGATTGCCGGCAACTGGAAAATGAACACGACGGTGGCCGAAGCCATTACTCTCGTCGATGCGATGCTCAACGACCTCGAGGCGGTCGAAGGCGTCGAGATCGTGCTCTGCCCGCCGTTTGTCTCGCTCTTTCCGATCTACGAACAGATTCGCGGCGGTCCGGTCAAGCTCGGGGCGCAGAACATGGATTACCGCGAAGGTGGCGCGTTCACCGGCGAGATCGCAGCACGGATGCTCGCCCCGATCTGCACGAGCGTGATCCTCGGTCATAGCGAGCGCCGCCAGTTCTTTGGCGAGACCGATGATAACGTCAACCTGAAGCTCAAGGCGGCGCTCGCTGCCGGGCTTCGGCCGATCGTCTGTGTTGGAGAATCGTTGGCCGAGAACGAAGCGGGCCAGACCGAGGCGGTGATCGACCGGCAGGTCCGGCTGGGATTGGCCGGGGTGCGCGATCTGGCCGGGACGGCGATCGCCTACGAACCAATCTGGGCGATCGGCACCGGCCGTGCCGCCAACGGGCCGCAGGCCAACACCACCATCGCCCAGATCCGCCGGGTCCTCGGCGACCTGTACGGCGCACCGGTCGCCGAAACCGTGCGAATCCTCTACGGGGGGTCGGTCACACCAGCCAACATCGCAGAGTTCATCGCCCAACCCGAAATCGATGGTGGGCTTGTCGGCGGCGCATCGCTCAAGGCAGCCGATTTCGTCCAGATCTGCCGAACCGCCGCCGAGATCCGGGTGCCCGAGGAGATGCGGCGGGGAAAGGATGTCCCATGAAGGTTGTGCTGCTTCGCCATGGAGAAAGCGATTGGAATAAGGAGAACCGCTTCACCGGCTGGGTCGATGTCGATCTGTCGGAGACGGGCATCCGCGAGGCGCACACCGCCGCCGACCTCCTGCGCGACGGCGGCTACACCTTCGACCTCGTCTTTACCTCGCTCCTCAAGCGGGCGATTCGGACGGCCTGGATCGTCCAGGACGATCTCGATCTGCTCTGGCTGCCGGTGGAGAGAAACTGGCGGCTCAACGAGCGCCACTACGGAGCGCTCACCGGACTGGACAAGGCCGAAACCGCCGCCAAGTATGGCGACGAGCAGGTCCACATCTGGCGACGTTCGTACGACATCCCGCCGCCCCCCTTCGAGCCGGGCGACCCGGCCAACCCGGTCATCGACCGGCGCTACGATGATCTTTCTCCCGCCGAACGGCCACTCACCGAATGCCTGAAGGATACCGAGGAGCGCTTTCTGCCGTACTGGGTCGAGACGATCGCCCCGGCAATCCGTCAGGGCAAGCGAGTGCTGATCGCCGCGCATGGCAACAGCCTGCGGGCGCTCGTCAAGCACCTCGACGACGTCCCCAACGACGTAATCCCGGGGTTGAACATCCCGACCGGCGTGCCGCTCGTCTACGAACTGGACGATGCCCTGCGGCCGCTCGGGCATTCCTACCTCGGTGATCAGGCTGCCGTCGAGGCGAAGATGGCCGCGGTGGCTGCGCAGGGAAAGGCGAAGTGATGACCGACGATCCCCGAATACGAGTACGGCGATTTCTCGACGAGGTGTTCAACAAGCGGAACCTCGACGCGGTTGACGACTGGATCGCGCCCGGCTACATCTCGCACAACGGCGTGTTCCCGGGGGCGTCTGGACCGGAGGGGGTGCGCAACGCCGCCCGGCAGCAGCACGAGGCCTTCCCTGATTTGCACACCGAGGTGGAAGACGTCGCCGTCGATGGCGACAACGTCGTCGTCCGGGCGCGCGACCGCTTCACCCATAACGGCGAGTTCCTCGGCTTTCCGCCGACCGGCAAGACGATCGAGGTGACCTGGATCGACTGGTTCAAGCTGCGCGACGGCAAGGCGGTTGAAGCGTGGCTCGAGATCGACATGAAACGGCTTGAAGCGCAGTTGCGGGGGGACATCTGACGGAACGCCGCGAACCTCGCCAGCCTGCAACGTGGGCTCACCGGCTCGAAACGATGGGGCGAGCATGGCCAGGCAGAGCCCGGCGTGGCGCTATACTGCACGTCAAGCCGACCAGCGGAGGGACAGATGGCTGACCGGGGAATGCGCGGAACGATGCCGGCGGCAACCGAACGGGATGACGAGAGTTATCTTGCGTTCGTCCAGAGCCTGCGCAGCCATACCCTTCGGGCGCACCGAGACGCGGCGATCGAGGCCGGCAAGTCCGCCGTTGCCGCCTGGGAGCGCGCCACCGGCCGGAAGGCAGACCGCGCGGTCTACCGCGACGCGCTCGACCAGAGCGCCTCTGTTCAAGTTCGCAACCGGCTGATGCGCTCGCATCAGGAGATGATGTGGAACGGCATCATCGACACCTATCGCAAGCGCCACGACGAGTTAGTCGCGGCGCTCGATCGCGCCAGCCTCTCCGGCCCCGGCAGCGTAGAAGTCGATCCCGGCTTCGTCTACCCAGCCTATTACGACGATGTCGCCTTTCATATCCAGCCGGGTAGCTATCATCGCGAGCCGCTCGCCGGCTACATCTACCACTATGGGCTGGAGATCTTCACTCAGGGCGCAAGCGCCAACGACGATCTGCACCGCAAGATGGTCCAACTGATCCCGGCCCCACGCGACGGTGAGGTCCGGCGCGTGCTCGATCTCGGCTGTACCATCGGCCAGACCACCACCGCCCTCAAAGAGCGCTTTCCAACCGCCGAGGTGATCGGGATCGACGCCGCCGCGCCAATGGTGCGGTATTCGCACCACCGTGCCGCCGCGTTGGGCCTTGATGTCCATTTCAAGCAGCGCCTCGCCGAGGCGACCGGCTTCCCCGGCGGGGCATTCGACCTCGTCTTTGCCTTCATCCTGTTCCACGAGATCCCGCGCGAGATCGCGAGCGAGGTGATCGCCGAGGCCCACCGCGTCTTACGACCCGGCGGGCTGTTCGTGGTGGTCGATTTCCCGAACCGCGACCCGAACGGCACTCCAGACTGGGCAGACTACGCGCGCGACTTCGACGCCGATTTCAATGGCGAGCCGTATTCGGTCGATTTCGTCTATCGCGATTTCGGCGCCCAACTTCGGCAAGTATTCGCCGAGGTCGTCGAGGATTGGCAGCCCAGCCCCGGCCAGCCGATGCGGGTCTGCATCAAGGGCTGACCGGGCTAGTGGACGGCTAGGGGATGGCGCACGAGGGTCTGCTCGGCGAGATGATCTGTCCGAATCCCGCTTGCCGAACCCCCGTCCTCGAAGGTGCGGCGTTTTGTCACCGGTGCGGCTGGCCTCTTCGGAACGATGCCGGCCGCCCCACCGGACCGGCAACGATCGTCGTGGCCGCCTCTGGTCGGCGCTTTCCCCTCGCTCGCGCCGACATCCTGGTCGGCCGCTACGACCCAGCGTCGCCGCCCTTTCCCGACATCGACCTCTCCGGTGACGATCCCAACCGGACCGTCTCGCGCCACCACGCGAGGTTCTTGCTTCGCGGGGGGCAGTATCTGCTCCGACTTGAGGACGACGCGCGCAATCCCGGCGAGATGGATGGCGCACCGCTGGTGACCGGCGTCCTGATCGCGCTCAAAGATGGCGATCGCTTTTCGCTCGGGCGAGTCGAATTGCAATTTCTGTCCGAGGACCCCAACCCGGCACGGCCAACCGTCCAACTTGGTGGGTTGCTCTGACGCGCCTCGTCATCTTGCTGGCGCTCCTGACCGTTGGTTGCGGCCAGAGCCTGCCGGGCATTCCCCGCACGCCGACCATTCCGCCTGCCGTCGAAGCGCCGTCTGAAACCGTGCTCACACCGCCCGCCCAGCCAACCCCGGCCGCACCAGCGGTCAACCCGGCCGGGGTCTACGGCGTCACCGGCACGAACGTCTTTGGCCTGCCGTACGAGGGGACGATGCGGATCGCGCCGCGCGGTCCGGTCTTTCAGGTCGACTGGCAGACCGGCAACCCCTATCGCGGGATCGGTGTCGTCGTCGGGACGTCTCTTGGAGTCGCCTTCGGTGGCGACGTCTGCGGCGTTTCCACCTACACCCTCGACCCCGCCGGCAACCTCGCCGGCCGCTGGCTGACGGTTGGCATCGAGCGTATCGGGACCGAACAGGCGCTCCGTACCGCTGCCGGAGCCGACCTCGCCGGAGCATATCAGGTGAGCGGCCGCAACCCGGACGGCTCCGCCTATCAGGGCGAACTCAACGTGATTCGCCGGGGCGAGGTCTACCAATTCTCGTGGAAGATCCCGAGCGAACTGGAGGGCGTCGGCGTCCAGCAGGGCAATGCCGTGACGGTTGGCTGGGGCGGGCAGACCTGCGGGGTAGCCCAGTATGTCGTCGAAAGCACCGGCAACCTCCGTGGCGCGTTCGGCGCATTTGGTCAGAATTATCTCGGTCGCGAGACGGCCATTCGTCAGCAGTAGGCCGACCGCACTCCGCCGCTGTGCGCCACATCACCGACAGCCGACCATGCTGCGCTCATACTGACATCACAACAAAGGAGGTTGTGATGGTCGGACGGTTGGTTTCCCTACTGCGCGGCAAGAACGACGAAGTCGAAGCCGATGGCGTGATCACCGTGCTCGACCGCAACTTCAACGTCTTTGTCAACCACCGCCCGATCTACAGCACCGTCGAATATCGCTACCGCGACCGCCGCGGGACCCTGCGGACCCGCCGCGTCGAGCAGATGAACGCCGAGTTGGTGCGCCGCGCCGGCTGGCAGGTTGGCACGACAATCAAGGTGCGCTACCTCGCCACCGACCCCGCTCGCAGCGTCATCGCCGCCTAATCTCCGGCCTCCCGAGCGGCGCACGTTTCCCACGCGGAGTGAAGTCATGCTGATGGCCATCCTCTGGTTCTTGATGAGCGGGGTCCTGATCGTCAGCGCCGCCGGCTGGTGGCTGACCGCGAGGGTGAGCCTCGGCAGCGTTCGAGAGCTTTCGGCCGGATCGCCCGGCCTGTTCTCGTTCGGCATCCTGATCATGCAATGGGGCGCACCGGCGCTGCTGGTGGGCCTCAGTCTCCTCTTCGGGCTGTTCGGCGTGCTATCGCTCGTCGGGTCGTTGCGGCGATCGGCGCTCGAAGGCGATCTTGCCCGCCGCGGCATACCCGCCCAGGGCGTGATCACCTACCTCGACCGCAACTATTCGCTGCTGGTCAACAACCGGCCGATCTACTCGATCGTCGAGTATCGCTACTGCGACGCCGGAGGGGCCTGGTATACGAACCGGGTTCCCAACCTGAACTCGGACCTGGCCATCCGATCCGGCTGGCAGGTTGGCGCCGCGATCCCGGTGCGCTACCTGCCCGAGAACCCGGCAAGGAGTGCAATCGCCTTCGCCGTCTAGAGCCTTACCGCAAGCCAGGGATCACGATCGGGCCCGGCAGGCTATCCGGCGTGGCGCTTGGTACGGGAACCACCGGCGGTTGAAGGCCGGGGAAGGGCAGCGTCGGCGGCACGGGCGGCCCAGGAGGCGGGGTTGGTTGTGGGCCGGCGACCTCACGGCGGACGATGATCCCCGATGTTGCCGTGTGAACATCGTAGATCGCCACCCGTTGCCAATAGAACCCGCCATTCTCAGAGCGGATCGCCCAGAAGTCGTAATCCCCGCCAGCGCGGTCACCCGCGGCGTTGAGCGTCGTCGGGCCGGTCAGCCCGTCGTATAGGTCTGCCGTTTCGATGAGGACCTGGCGAAAGCGATCGATGTTGTCGCCATTGCCCGCCAGAAGCAGCGCAACGACGCCCACCGTGGCCGCATCGTAGGCGGCGAGCGCATAGGCGGTCGGCGCGTCGCCGATCAGCGCGCGCACTCGTTCCGAGACATCCTCAAGCTGAGCGATATCGCCAACCTGGCCGAAGATCGGGTTGGGCAGGCCGACCTTCACCGCAAACTCCGCGGCGATCGGGTCGTCGATCACCGAGGACTGCTGAGCGATGCCGTCCGAGCCATACCAGCGCACGCCGGCAAGCGACGGATAGGTGGCAGCGATCTCGAGGATCGCCGGCGCCTCCTCGGGGAAGGCGACGAAATAGACGCCCACCGACGCTCCGGTGGCACGGGCAGCCTCGACACGCTCGGCGAATGCCGCCACCTCGGCATGATGATCAACCGTTGCCGGCGAGTAGCGAATGCCTTCGGCAAGCGTCCCGCCAAAGCGCGTCCGCAAGGCAGCGAGCAAGCCATCGCCATAGACATCGCCGCGGTAGAGCGGGACGATCGTCCGGACCTGGTCGTCGGTCATCAGCGCGACAATTGCGTCAGCCTGGTGGGTGTCGTCTGGAACGAAGCGAAAGACGTTGTCGCCCGGGGTCGCCAGCCCCGGCGCGGTGCTGGCGTAGCTGATCACGATCATCCCCGCCGAATCGACAAACGGCTTGATCGCCTCAAGTTCCGCGCTGGTGTCCGGTCCAATCACGAGGCGAATTCCCTGCTGCGCCATCGACTGAACCGCCGCGAGCGCCCTGGCCGGGTCGCGCTCGGTGTTGACCATCACGAACCGAACGCGCACGCCGGTGGCCTGAGCCGCCAGTCGGGCGTTGATATCCTCCTCGGCGATGCGCAGCGTGGCTTCTTCGTTGCCGATCGGCCGCCCTCCGTCGCGGGTGATCAACGCTCCGACGACAATTTCACGACTCTGTTGACCGGTCGCAACGGGCGCAGCCGGCAAAATCAGCAGCGCGGCGAGGGCGATCAGAACTGCTCCAACGACGGTCTGCCGCATCGTCCTGCTCCTTCTCATGTTAGTTCCTCACCGTGAACTCATCGTCGAGCACCGCGTCTGCTCGGCCGGGCACCTGGATCGTCCAACGGACGAGGAAGCGGCCGGAGAGCGTGCCGCGGGCGCCGGCGAAGTCTCGCGGGTAGTACAGATAGGTCCAGTTGTCACCGCCGATCTGGGTGCTGGCGGTGGTGTTCGTCCCGTCCGGCGCGGTCACCCGAACCTGAGCAGCACACACCTGGCCGGGTTGGCCGGCGCGATTGCGTAGCCCGAGTTGCGCGGTGCTGCCCCCCAGTAACGACACCGCCGCCCGCGGCGCGCTCGTCTGGAACTGCGGTTCGACCGCGCCGCCGACCTGGAAGTTGTCGGTAGCGATAATGCCACCGCCGGCAAGTTGCCAACTGACGTTGTATCGGCCGGTGACGGTGGCCGGTGCGCCGCGGAAGTTGCGCGGGTACTGGAGATTGTTCCAATCGGCGGCATTGGCGACGAGGTCGGCGTCGTAGATCGATCCATTTGGCGCGGTCACCCGGACGATCACGTTCCAGCGGTTGCCGGGTTGGCCGTTGCGGTTGCGCAGGCCAAGTTCGGCCGATGCGCCGGGGGTGAGCGTCTGGCGCGGAGCGTTCGTCTGCCAGTCTGCCGGGGCGAAGTTCTGGGTCACCTGAACGATGCTCGACGTGCAGACCTGACCGTTGATCGTGAAGTTGTAGCTGAGTTGCCCGGTGCTGTTCGGCACCACAACCCAACTCCAGATCGTGCCTCGGCCGCCGCCGGTGATTCCCTGCGCTTGCGGTGAGAACGGTCCCTGCAGGCTGACGTTGGTGGACGGGCGAGCCGAGGTGACGTTGATGAACAATTGCTGGCCGACCGTCGGGTTGGCGGGGTTGAAGCTCATCAGCTCGTCGCCGTTGCAAGCGCCCGCTGGAACCGGGGTCGGCGTGGCCGGAACGGGTGTCGGGCCGCCCGGTGTCAGCGGTGGCTGGACACCCGGCGGCTGCGGCGCGGTCGCCGTCGCTGGATAGAGCCCGGCCTCCTTGCCAAGGTCACCGCCGTTGGCGATCACCACCTGGCCAGCGCTGGCCCACGGGACGTTCACCTTCCACTGCTGGAAGACGGCCCGCTGTGCGCGGATCACAAAGACATTGGGGAAGTCCTGCGCCCCCATCGGCAGACCGTAGAAGTCGATCGGGTTGGGCGCGGCGAAGTAGACCTGACGGATCGCCGGGTTCTGGTCGAGCAGGGCCTGGTGGCGCTGGACAACCGGAAGGGCAGCCAGCGTCGCCCGACCAATCTGCCGAGCGCGGAACCTGCTTGACCAGAGCAGCAGCCAGTCGTCGAAGCCGGCCGCCGACAATTCGTCGAGGATATTCACGAAGGCGACGCTCTGGGTATCCGCCCGCCATTGAAAGACCAGTTTCTGGTTCGTCGACGATGAAGCCCTTCCAGAGAAAGCGATGGGTCACCGGCAACCGACCACCGGCACGCCACCGTGTTGACCAAACGACGTCCAGAACTGAACGTTGTCGTTGTTGGTCACCGAGTAACTGAGTGCGCTGCCGCCGTTCTGGCCGTTGGCCTGGCGAAGAACCAACCGTTGGCGATCGCGAAGTCATCACGCGCTTGTGCGTCGACTGGCAGAGCCGCCGCAATGAGTGGCAAGGGAGCGCCGCTGCGGTAAGCGCTGTGATAATGAGGGCGAGAAACCGCCGAAGCATGTGAGCCACCTCTTCCAGGCCGACCGAGCCCTGCCGCGTCGGCGTCCACCGGCGCGGCGGGATTATGCCCGAGGTGGTGCGCAGCCGTCGGTAGCCTATTCGAATGGCCCTGCCGGCCGGCCTGGTAATAACGGTCCAATTGCCGTCAACGAGGGGCAATAACGGCAGACGCCTGTCAAGCGAACGGGGACTACTCCTCACGGTAGCGAGAGCGCCAGTAAGCGAAGTGCGAGGAGCAATGCAGCAGGTACTGGATCGTAATGACCACGTGCGTGTGATCGAAGACCCTCCGATCATCCGTGCCCTGTTCAACAACACCCGTTGGGCCTGGATCTGGGTTCCGATCCGGCCTGTTCGTCGCCTACCAGTGGATCACCTCCGGCTGGGGGAAGTTCGCTCAACCCGGCCTGATGGACACCGGCGCCGCCTCCGTTGGCTTCTGGGTCAACGCCCTCATGACCGACCCACGTCCGGTGATCACCTACGACTGGTACCGGGCCTTTATTCAGACGATGGTCGACCTGCAAGCCTGACCTGGTTTAGCAAGGTAGTCGTCTTTGGCGAACTCGCGGTTGGGATTGGCCTGTTGCTTGGCCTGTTCACCGGGATCGCGGCGTTGCGGCATGACGCTCAACCTTGAACTTCATGCTTGCTGGCACCGCCAGCACCAACCCGGCCTTGTTCGTCATTCAGTTGCTCATCTTCTTGGCGGAAGGTCGCCGGGTACTGGGGTGTCGACTGGCTTCCTGCTCCCGGTCCTGGGTGTACTATGGAAGCTGGAAACGCGAGTGGCGGATTCGCTCCAAGATACCCGGCACTGCTGGCAGGCCGGGCCAGGGCGCCTGATCCTGGTCAGGATTTCTTCGCCCTGGCGCCCGGCGGGCTTCTACAAGGCTCTCGGCCTGAACGGCATGGGCAGCAGCCGCTGAGCAGACCTGCCGACTGGGATCTACGCCGAAACCGAGCGACCAGGACCGCACGCTGGAAGCCGAAGGCCGCTGGAACACGAGCTGAACAGCGCCGCTCTTCTCCGCAACGACGACGAACAGCAGACCCGCAAGCCTGCTCGGTGCTGCAGCGGCGGCGGATATCCGCTGTTCGGCTGCAACGACCTACCAGGTGAAGGCCTGCTGCGCACCACGCCGCCGGCGCCTACGCGACCTGCTGGCCCATGCCTTCATCGACTATGCCTCCGTGCGTTGCTGGCGAGAGCGCCTTCGCCCCCGCCTCGACGTGGCGATGCGCCGGCCTTGGCTGCTGATAGGGCCGCCGGGCGCGGAGTTTGACCCTGGTGGCGATTGGCAGACGCTCAGTCAGCACTCAGCCGAGACATCGCTTGGGCTACCATCCCCCCGTGCGAATCACGATCGACCTTTCGGCGGCGGTACGCCGCCACGGCGGCCTCGGACGCTACGCTCAGGAGTTGACATCCGCCCTGGTCTCGCTCGGCTCCGGCGACGACTACCGGGCGCTACTCCATTCGACCGATCGGGATCTGCGGCCCGACCCACCGCTCGACGGTTTGCCCGTGCAGCGGGTGCCGCTCGAGGCAAAGCCGTGGCGGATGAGCGTGCTGCTCGCCTCCTTCGCCCGTCTGCCGCTCGACCCGGTGATCGGACCGGCGGACCTGTTCCATGCAACCGACCACCTGTTGCCACCGTTGCGGCGCGTCCGTTCGGTGCTGACCGTCCACGACCTGATCTTCCGCCACCTTCCCGAGCACCACCTGCCGCTCAATCGTTGGTACCTCACGCTGATGATGCCGCGCTTCATCCGGTCAGCCGATGCCGTGATCGCGGTGTCGGCGCATACGAAGCGTGATCTGATGGCGCTCTACGGCGTCGCTGACGAGCGGGTCTGGGTGATCCCGGAAGGGGTGGATGAGCGCTTTCACCCGGCAAGTCCGGACGAACAGGCCGCCGTCCGCGCGAAGCTCGGCCTGCCCGAGCGGTTCATCCTCTATCTCGGGACGATCGAGCCGCGCAAGAACCTCGTGGCGCTGCTGGACGCCTACCAGGCGCTCGCCGCCGCTGGCGAACGAGCCGACCTCGTGATCGCCGGCCGCAAAGGCTGGTTGTTCGAGCCGGTGTTCGAACAGGTCCGGCGGCTCGGACTGGAGAAGCGCGTCCATTTCACCGGCTGGGTCGACGACGCCGATGCCCCGGCGCTCCTGTCCGCGGCGCGGCTGTTTGCCTTCCCATCGCAGTCCGAGGGCTTTGGCCTGCCGCCATTGGAGGCGATGGCCTGCGGAACGCCGGTGGTGGCGGCCGACCGCGCATCGCTGCCGGAGGTGATCGGCGAGGCCGGCCTGCTGATCGACCCGGACGATCGCGGCGCTCTGGCCGACGCGATGCGGCGTATCCTGACCGACGGCGAACTCGCGGCGGTGCTTCGCGCCCGCGGGTTGCGCCAGGCACTGCGCTTTCGCTGGGAAAATGCCGCGCTCGAAACCCTTGCCGTCTATCGGACGGTGGCCCGAGGAGGCAGGCGGTGACGATCCTCGACCGGCTTTCGCTCGGCGTCCATGCCAGCGGCGCGTCGCCGAGAGACGCGATCGCGGTGGCCGAGGCGCTCGAACGCGCCGGCTGGTACGGTATCTCGATCGGCGATTCGGTGCTCGATTCGTTTGCCGCGCTCGGGGCGGTGGCAGCCTCGACCGAACGCTTGCACCTGCGCAACGGCGTCGCGATCCTCGGCAGGACGCCGGTCCAGACCGCATCTGCCGCCGGCACCATCGACGAACTCGCGCCCGGACGCTATCGGCTCGGGCTTGGCACCGGGTCGCGCGAGCGAAGCGGCGGCTGGCACGACCTCGACTACACCCGGATGGTCGGTCGATTCGGCGACTACGTGACGGCGGTGCGTGCGGCGTGGGCAACCGGTCCTGGCCGGACGGCGGACTACCACGGTCAGTTCTACCGCTTTCGCGGCTTCGCCCGCCTCCGGCCAGCGAAGACCGCCGACCTACCAATCGACCTCGCAGCGAACGGCCCCCAGATCCTGCGCCTCTCCGGCGCGATCGGCGACGGCGTGATGCTCAACGACCTCCACACCGGCGGCTTTCTGCACGACATTGCCCTGCCGGCGATCGAGGCGGGAGAGCGCCAGGCCGGCAAACCGGCGGGCGCAACCCGGCGGATCGGGGCATTCTCGGTGTCACTTGCGCCGACGGTCGCGCGGGCGATCGCTCGTGGCCGGGTCGGCGTCCAGGCCTATCTCTCGATCAGCCACAACCGCCACGCCCTCGAGCACTATAGCCGCCACGACGTCAAAGCGGCGATCGAGCGTGCCCTCGAAAGCGGTGACCCGGCAGCGGTCGCCCGGGCAATCCCAGATGAGGTCGTCGAACTATTCACGATTTGTGGCGAAGCCGCGACGATCCGCGCCCGGCTGTCCGCCTACGATGGCGTCCTCGATGAGGCGATCCTCCACATCCCGGAATGGCGAGTACCCGGCTTTGATGCACGAGCAGCCTATCTCGAACTGATCGAGGCGCTCAGACCCTGAGGGACGGCGCAATCCGGCCAATCCGCCCATTCACGGTGAACGGGCAAGGTCAGATAGCCACGTCGTAATCCAACCGCCGCCTCGGGCGTTGGAGGCACCGCGAAGCGATGAGTTCGGCTCGCTTGCAACTGGCGCCCGTTTCATTGGCAAGAGATCGGGTAGCACGTTCCATCGCGTCCGGTGAGGTGCAGGAAGGCCTCGGTCCGCCGGCTATCTGGCTGGAGTGGTCGTGGTGGGTGGACGGGTCGGTGTCGCCGTACTGGCCGGGCGAGTGCCGACCGGCGGCCCCCCCGGAACGAGTTGATCGGGAATTCCAAGTTCGCGCGCGTTGGGGAAATTCGGGCCGTAGGCAACGACCGACCAGACCCCGTTGTTCCAGCGCAAGATCGCATAGGTCGTGCTCGCCGGGTCGCCACGACGTTGAACACGGGTGCGGGCGAACTCGCGGACGGTATTCTGGTACTCGACCTCGAAGCCGGTAAGGTTGGTGTTGTCCAGAACGTAGCGGACGGTCGCGCTGATGATGGCATTGACATCGCCGAGCGATCCCGGCACACCCGGACCCTGGACCGATGCGGCGGTCGCGCCTGCCTGAGCGGTGCGAGTAACGCCCGGTGAGGCGGTGACCGACGCTCGGGCGGTGCCGGTGGCGACTGCCGTGCCGGTGATGGTGCGGGTTGCCGCGGCGAGCGCAGTAGCGGTGCGGGTGACCCCGGCGGTGCTGGTGATGCCGGTGGTGGCGGTTACCGTGCCGCTCGGCCGGACGGTGAGGGTGAGCGTCGGGGATGCGCCAACCGCCGGCGAGGCGGCAGTACGAACGGTCGGGGTGGGTGAGGCGGTGGCAGCCGGGCCGGACACCCCCGGTAGCGATACATTGGGCAGGTTCGAGCAGCCAGCGGTCAGCACGGCGAATGGAATCAAGAAAATGAGCCAGCGCAGCACGGCGTTCTCCGGTTGCGGGGGGGCCCGCGAGCGGGGATCCTAGCAGACGCCTATTCCGGACATGATCCGCCCCATGCAAAACCGCGCCGCCCCCGAACGAGGACGGCGCGACGGATGGCGGTGTGAAGGCGCCGGCTTACTTGATCCGATAGGCCTTGTCGAAGTCGGTCATCGTGTAGCCATCGAAATCGAGCCCACCGATCTTCGGGCTATGGACGACGAAGGTGGCCGGAAGGAAGAGCGGGATCGTCCAGGCATCCTCGCGCATCAGCTTGTTGGCGTCGCGCAGCAACTGCGCCCGGACCGTCGCATCGCGCTCGGCAAGGGCGGCGTTCTGCATGCGATCCCACTCGGGGTTGCACCAGTAGAGTGCCGTCGGCGGTGCGCCGATGGGCTTGCCGCAACCAATCAGCACCCGGATCGCGGTGTTGAACCCGTTGGTGTCACCGTTGCCGCTCATCACCAGGTCGGACTTCTGGGTGTTGTTGCGGCCATAGACCCGGTCGCTATACAGCGCCGCGTCGATCATATCGAGTTCGACCTGGATACCGACTTCCTTGAACTGGCCCTGGATGATCTGCATCAGGTCTTGCAGGTTCTGCGACCGTGACATCTCAATCGTGATACCGCCAAATCCGTTCGGGTAACCGGCCTCGGCAAGGAGCCGCCTGGCCATTGCCGGGTCGTAGACCGGCTTGACGCTCGGGTCCCACGACTGGCTGCCCTTGACCGCAAGCTGACCGACCGGCTCGGCATAGCCGCGGTAGAGTGACTTCGTGATCGCATCGCGGTCGATGGCGTAGTTCATCGCCTGACGGACCCGCTTGTCCTTGAGCGGGCTGTTCTTCAACTCGGCGGTGCCCTGGGCGATCGCGACGAAGATGAAGGCGTTGCGGATGACTTGGATCTTCAGACCAGCGCTCTCGGCGCTCTGGACCTGGTCGCTGGTCAGTGGGACGGCGACGGTCGCATCGAGATCACCGGTGCGGAGGCCGTTGATCTTTTGGGAGTTCTCGGGGACCGAGAGGAACGTCAGTTGCGTCGCATAGACGGTACGAAACGGATGCGGTGTCGAGCGTTTCTTGTAGACGATCCGATCTTCACGGACGAACTCGGCAAGATCGTAGGGACCCGAGCCCATCGGCTTGGCAACAAAGCCTTCGAAGCCGCCGATCGACTCGTAATACTTCTTCGAGAAGAGCGGTGTGTAGATGAAACCGGCCGGCAGGCTCATGTCGACGGCGCGAGTGGCGACTTCGACGGTCGTGGGATTGGTAGCCCGCGCTTCGGTGGCGGAGTTGATAAACGTTCGCGCCGGCCAGGCTCGTTGGATCATCTCGTTGATACTGAAGGCGACGTCCTCGGCGGTGAGTTTGTCACCGTTCTGGAAAACCACATCCGGGCGGATCGTGAGAGTCCAGGTAAGACCATCGGCCGAAACTTCCCACTTGGTGGCGACAGCAGGCTGAAGTTTGAAGTCGCGCCCGAGCGATGTTGGCGTATCGAACATCGGTGTGACGACGACGAAGTTGCCAAAACCGGCGGCCGGCGTCAAGTTGGCCGGGATGCCGCTCGCCGCGATCTTGAGCGACTGGTTCTCGGATCGCTCCTCGCGGGCCGGTCCGGGCGCCGCGGGTGCAGCCGGTACCGCCGTGGGCGCGGCTGGCGCACAGGCCGCCAATACGAGCATCGCTAAGACAAAAGGCGCGCGACCTAGGCGACTCATCAATCCCCCTCAGGCTAGTTGGACTGGCCGGTTCCAGTATAGGAAACTTGAGGGAGTTTTGAAACGTATTTTGTTTCGCGCTTCGACGTCAGGAGACGACGACTTCCGCAGTGTCAGCGGTGTCGGCGGTAGCGGCCTTGACCTTCTCGAAGCAGTTCGAGCAGTACACCGGCCGGTCCAGACGTGGCACGAACGGCACGAAGGAAGTGCCCTTGCAGATCGCGCAGGTCACCTGGTGCATGTCACGGGTCGGCAACCCGAGTTTTTCGCGGCGACGGTTGGCACGGCAGGTGGGGCAGCGCTGCGGCTCGTTCTGCAAGCCCTTGGCGCGGTAGAACTCCTGCTCTCCGATAGTAAAGACGAACTCCGTGCTGCAGTCACGGCAAGTCAGGTTCTTGTCGGTGATAGACACGAACGGGCCCTCCCTGCGGCGCCAGGCGAGCGGGCAACCGCCCGCTCGAGATGCCCGGCAGTATACTGGCGGTGAATTCTTATTGCAACCTTAGGAACCTCTTAGATAACGCTTAGGTTTGCCGCGCGGATTCTCCCCCGAATGTCATAGCGCGATGCCTGCCCATTCGGGCTATTTGGTGATCGATCGCACTTCCAGATGATCCAGGAGGAACGATCTGCGGTACCCTGTCGTCTGGAGGGAACGAAGTCCCCAGCTCCTTGCCGCAGCGGTCGGCCAGGCGGGGGCGGCGGTCGCCTCCCGGCAGTCAACCCGATCGTGTGACCGCGATCGAGGGGAGGTGTCTCTGACCGAAGGGTCTCAGCGTTCCGCCCAGCCCGCGCCCCCACCGAACTTGCGTCCCGCCGGCCCTGCCGGCCCACAGGAGGGAGCCTGGATGAAGCGACTACCCCCGTTTCTCAGCTGGATTCTGCTCGGCCTTGCCGCGGCGATCGCCGGGATCGCCTACACGCAGCCGTGGAACGCACTCGCCGC
Organism: Dehalococcoidia bacterium; assembly: GCA_046328265.1. Classification (GTDB taxonomy): domain Bacteria; phylum Chloroflexota; class Dehalococcoidia; order SpSt-223; family SpSt-223; genus JANWZD01. The sequence goes on along the minus strand of JAXLWW010000008.1, from coordinate 35 downwards.
GCCATCCGAGATCGTGATGATGGCGACGACGACCT
>JAXLWW010000007.1:0-203835 GCA_046328265.1 Dehalococcoidia bacterium | reverse complement strand
CGACCAGGTCGGGAATTCCTTCCCGGAACCAACCGAGCGGGCAGTGCTGGGAGCGGATGCGGTGCTCCTCGGCGCGGTTGGCGGGCCGAAATGGGATGATCCGAAGGCCGCCGACCGACCGGAGCGCGGCTTGCTCGCCCTGCGCAAAGCGCTCGGCGTCTTCGCCAATATCCGGCCGGTTAAGCCGCACCCGATTGTCCGCGACGCCACTCCGCTCAAGCCGGAACTCATTGACGGCGTTGACATGGTCGTGATTCGCGAACTCCTCGGAGGCCTCTATTTCGGGCAGCCGAGCGAACGGCGTGTCGGTGAGACTGGACGTGAAGCGGTTGACACCATGTTCTACACCGAGCCGGAGATCAGTCGGATCTTGCGGGTCGGTTTTGATCTCGCGCGTTCTCGCCGCAAGAAGCTCACGTCGGTCGACAAGGCCAATATCTTGTCAAGTTCGCGGCTCTGGCGTGAGATGGCATCAGAGATGGCGCGTGACTATCCCGATGTCCAGGTTGACCACATTCTGGTCGATGCGGCGGCGATGTACCTGATCCAGCGTCCAGCCAGCTTCGACGTGATCGTCACCGAAAACATGTTCGGCGACATTTTGACCGACGAAGCTTCGGTGCTGGCCGGTTCGATGGGGATGATGCCGTCAGCCAGCCTCGGCGACGTTGTCGAAGGCGGCTTTCGGCGCGGTCTGTACGAGCCGATCCACGGCTCCGCGCCCGACATCGCCGGACAGAACAAGGCCAACCCGATCGCCACCATTCAGAGCGCAGCGATGTTGCTGCGCTACTCGCTCGGCTTGGATGCCGAGGCAGCGGCCATCGAAGACGCTGTAAACGTCGTGCTCGCCGAGGGCGCCCGGACCGCCGACCTGGTTAGGCCAGGTGAGGCGGTGCTTGGCACCACCGCGATGGGCGACCGAATCGCCGACGCGATTATTCGCGGGCGCTGATCCGGGCGGTTGATGGCGACCGCCTATCGGGGCGGTCCCGGAGACCGCCTCGCTCGCCCGCCGGCCGGGCGGAACCGCGCCACGACGGCGCACCAAGCGATATCTGGGCATCTCTCCCGTCCATGGCGCGGGGATGTCAGAAGAAGGAGACCCGGCTGTGCGAGTTGAGATCTACGACACCACCTTGCGCGATGGCACCCAGATGGAAGGGCTTTCGCTCTCGGTGGGCGACAAATTAGAAGTGGCACGCCTGCTCGACGATTTGGGCGTCGATTACATCGAGGGCGGTTGGCCGGGCGCAAATCCAAAAGACACCGAGTTCTTTGCCCTCGCCAAGTCGCTCGGGCTCCGCAATGCCGCGCTCTGTGCCTTTGGGAGCACCAGACGGGCCGGAACGCCGGTCGAGCAAGATACCCAGGTACAAGCCCTCCTTGATGCCGAGACACCGGTCGTGACAATCGTCGGAAAATCCTGGGATCTGCACGTCACCGAAATCCTCGAGACAACCCTCGAGGAGAACACCGCGATGATCCGAGACACTGCCGTTTACCTCAAGGCGCAGGGTCGCCGGGTTTTCTACGACGCCGAGCATTTCTTCGATGGCTTTCAAGCGAACCGTGATTACGCGCTATCGACCGTCGCTGCTGCAGCGCGCGCCGGGGCTGAGCGGATCATCCTGTGTGACACCAACGGCGGAAGCCTTCCAGCGCAGATTGCCGAGGCCGTCGCGGCGGTACGCGAGCGGCTTCCCGACGTCCAGATCGGCATCCACACCCACAATGATGGCGAACTTGCGGTGGCCAACAGCCTAGCGGCGGTTGAAGCGGGAGCGACCCAGGTTCAAGGCTGTATCAACGGCTACGGCGAACGGGTCGGCAACGCCAATCTGTGCTCGGTCGTCCCAAACCTTGCCCTCAAGCAGGGCCTCGACGTGCTGCGCCCGGGGTCGCTCGAGCGGCTCACCGAGGTGAGCCATCTGGTAAGCGAGATTGCCAATCTTGCGCCCGATACCCACCAGCCGTTCGTCGGGACGAGCGCCTTCGCCCACAAGGGCGGTCTGCACGTGGCCGCATTCATGAAGGTGGCCGAGAGCTATCAGCATATCGACCCGACGGTGGTTGGCAACCGGCCGCGGGTCGTCGTCTCCGAGCTTTCCGGACGCGGCAACATCGTCTATAAGCTGCAAGAACGTGGCCTCGACCTCGAATCGAACCCCGCCGAAGCGAAGCGGATCCTCGAACGTGTCAAACAGCTTGAGCACCAAGGCTTCGAGTTCGAAGCAGCCGAGGCATCGTTCGATCTCCTGGTCCGGCGCAGTCGGCCGGACTATCGAGCGCCGTTTGAACTCGTCGATTGGCTCGTCATTGTCGAGCGCCGCCGACGCGCCCCCGCCGAGTCGGACGACGATGGGCTACTGTCCGAGGCGACCGTCAAGATCCGGATTGATGGCGAACTGATCCATACCGCCGCCGAAGGGAACGGCCCAGTCAACGCGCTCGATATGGCGCTTCGCAAAGGCCTCAGCGCGGCCTATCCGCAGATCGATCAGATTCGGCTGCTCGACTACAAGGTGCGCATCCTCGACAGCGGCACCGGTACGGGGTCGATCGTCCGCGTCCTCATCGAATCGACGGACGGCCATCGAGAATGGCGAACGGTTGGGAGTTCTGGCAATATCATAGAGGCGAGTTGGCTGGCCCTTGCCGATAGCCTTGAATACTGGCTCACCCTTGATGCCCTTTCCTAGCGTTTTGGCTACCGGCACGAGGTAGCAGGCTGACCGCGAGCACCGACCGGCCCGCCTGGCGGCTGACCATGCCACTGCTGCTGGCCGCAGTCTGGTTGGTTTCGATTGCCCTCGTTTGGCCTTCCGGCGAGTTTCCGCTCAACGACGACTGGGACTACGCAAAGTCGGCGCGCTCGTTGCTCGAAACCGGGCGTCTTACCCTTTCGCCCGAGGCACGTGTCACGTTGGTCGCGCAGGCCGCCTGGGGCGCGCTGTTTGCCCTACCGTTTGGGTTCTCCTTCGCCGCGCTGCGTGCCTCGACGCTCGTCGCTGCCCTCGGCGGAACGCTGGCAACGTACGGCTTGGCGCGCACGCTTGGTGGCTCGCGCTCCGCCGCTCTCGTCGCCGCTCTCACCGTCGCACTGTCGCCGATCTGGTTCGTCCTCTCGTTCACCTTTATGACCGATGTCCCGTTTTCCTCGGTCGTCGCGCTCGGCTTGCTCGCCGGTTCGCGCTTTCTTCTCCACCGAGGGTTTGCCAGCCTGGTCTCAGTTAGCGTTGCGTCTCTGGTCGCGGTGTTAATTCGACCAACCGGCTTGGCCCTTCCGGCCGCATTCTTGGTCGCATCGCTCCTCACCTGTCGGCGCTTGCGGGACGCACCGGCCGCGGGGCTACCGATCGTCGCGTCGCTGCTGGCGCTGGCGCTCTGGCAAGTCTGGGCGCTGGCAGGCGGACTTGGCGGACTTGGCAACATTCAGTCCGGGGAACTCTCCGCGGCCCTGGCAGGCGGGCCGGTCTTGGTTGCCCGGGAGGCCGCTCGAAATAGCGGGGTGGCCTTGCTCTACCTCGGGCTGTTTTCACTCCCATTGGTCATTGCGGTCGCCCCTGAGGCGGTTGACGGCCGTCGGCGAGGGGTCGGAGCGGTGGCAATTGGCCTCGCCAGCGTGATTGTTGGACTGGCGCTCGTTTCGTCTGGCACGACGATGCCGCTCTCCAGCAATGTCCTGTACGACGTTGGCCTCGGGCCGATGACCTTGCGCGACGCGTTCTTCTTCGGGCCGTCAGTCGGATCCACTGCTCCGTCGTACTGGTGGGCCCTGGTCACGATTGCCTCCTGTGCCGCTGCAGCCATGTTGCTGCTGACCTCGAGCGCGGGCGCCGCTCGCGCGCACCGCGATGGCAAGACCCGCGTTGTCGTGTTTCTGGTGCTGACTGGTGGATTTTCCTTTGCCCCGCTGGCGGTGGCCGGTTTTCTCGATCGCTATCTCCTCGTGCTCCTCCCACCAACCCTCGCCCTGGCTGCCGCCGGAACGGTTATTCCACGCAGGTGGCTGGTCAGCGCAGCGGGCGTGGTTCTCCTTGGGTTTTGGGCCTTCTCGGTTTCCGGGACACGGGACTACTTTGGCTGGAACCGGGCGCGATGGGCTGCACTTGACCGGCTGGTGACGAGAGGAATTCCACCGGCGTGGATCGATGGCGGGTTCGAATTCAACGGCTGGCTGACCTACGATCCGACCTATCGCGGAAATACGGCCAGGAGTTGGTGGTGGGTAGATGACGACCGGTTTCGCGCGGCCTTTGGCCCGATGGCCGGCTATCAGGAGGTGGATCGCGAGCCCTATCGGCGGTTGCTGCCGCCCGGAGATGGTGCGATCGTGATCCTCGAGCGCCTGCAGTGACAACCCCGCCGGTCCTGCGCACGGCCTGGTGGCCGTTTGGTCTGCTCGTTGCACTGCTGGCCTTTGCTCATTCTGCGTTCTATGCCGTGCTGACTCCACTCTGGCAAGCCCCGGACGAACCGGCCCAGTTCGAGTACGTCTTGCTGATCGCGCAACGAGGTCGGCCTACCGAAGACCTGGACCCGGCGATCCAACGACGAATCGTCGAGGATTTGGTGGCGCGTGACTTCTTTCGGTTCGCCGGAGGCAACCGGCCGTCGCCGGAAAATCTCAGCTTCGAAGCGGTTTGGCCGGGGCAGGCGCGCTACGTTGGTCGCCAGCCCGCGTACTTCCTGGCCGCGGCGCTGGTGGCGCGCTCGTTCGATGGGGCGGTGATCGCCAGTCAGGTCTATGCGGTCCGGCTGTTCTCTGCGCTGCTTTTCGCTCTGACGATCGCCTGCCTGTACTTCACAATCCGACTGGTCGCACCACGGCGGCCACTGCTTGCCGTCGGTTCAGCCTGGGCGGCCGCGCTGCTGCCAATGCCAGCCTACCTCGGCGGAATGGTCAACAACGACAATCTCGCCAATCTCGTTGGAGCGGCGCTTTTCCTCTTGATCGCCCTCGCGGAACGACGAGGCTATCGTCCGGAATGGGTCGCGGGGTTGCTGCTCTTGGCCGTTGTTGCGCTCTACACCAAACGGACCACCCTATTCGTGCCGCCGATGGTTGCGCTGGTGCTCGCCTCGGCGGTCTGGCGGCAAGGGTGGCGAGCGCGAATCGCCCTTGCCGCGATGGTGGCACTCAGTCTCCTCGCGCTCGTCGCGGCGATCCAGACCTTCCCGCCGCTGCGCGACACAGTTGCCTATCTTGCAGACCGCTATTTCGCCAACGATTCGGTCTCCGCAAACCTGACCGCCATTGAAGGGATCTCACCCGGCTGGCAGAGCGTGCTGACCAGTTTCCTCTCCCACGCTCAGCCATTCTTCCAATCTGCAGTAGCGACGTTCGGTTGGCTAACCGTCCCAGTCGCGCCGCTGTGGTACCTGCTCTGGGTGGCAGCCCTCTCGGTCGCGCTTGGCGGTGCGATTGTCTTTGCCGTCCGGGCCGCTCCCGGGGTGGACCGGCTCGGCAAGGCGGCGTTACGCTGGCTCGCCTTTGGGCTTGGATGCTCAATCGCCTTGATCCTCGTCTACGCCCTCTACTTTTCTCAGGACGGCACCGCCCCGCAGGGGCGCTACCTGTTCGTTTCGCTCACCCCGTTGATGCTACTGCTAAGTGCCGGAGCAGCCGAACTCACGCCGCGGCGACTGCGTCCCGGCGCATTGGTCTTGGGTGCCGTTTTGCTTCTCATCTTCGATGCAGTCGCCCTGTTCGGGTCGATTCTCCCTGCCTACTACGGCTGAAGGCGAACACGGTAGATCGTTACCCTTGGGTTCTGGTAGGCAACGTCCAAGACGCTTCCTTCGAGCGCCCGCAGCGCCGCGAGCCCCGATGCGGGATAGAAGCGCTCCTCAAGTTCGCCAAGGGCGACGTAGGCCGGCTGGTACCGTCGAAGCACCTCGCGCATGATGCTCGGGTCGCCGCTGGCGTAGAAACGATCAACGTCCTGCGCCCGTTCGTCAACCTGCCAGACCTGCGCACGCCGTTGTTCGCGCTGGTGGAAATCCCAGCCGAGCACGGCCGGCATCCCGGTATGAACTGAGAATCGTCCACCCCAGCGCGCCACCGGTGTTCTCCCTTCGAGTATCGGGCGCAACCCGCCATGCTCGCGCAGCCAGTCGATCGCCGCGAGGTCAGCCGACAAGTCGATTGGACCACGCTCATCCTGATACACCGCCGACCGCAGGTATGCCATTCCATCGAGCGTTGGAGGGAGCAAGGTGAGCCGTTGGGCGACCCGTGCTGGAATGGCCATCAACGTCCAGAGCAATGTCGCACCAAGCAGCAGGCCACCGGCGCCGAGCCAAAGGCGAGTGAGCGCCTTGCGAACTCCTGTCCGCTGGGAGACTAGCCGAACCGTTGCCTGAGCCGCCCCAACCGAAAGCAGCACCCATGCCTGGAAGTAGAACTTGAAGACCGTGTTTGTCCGGGTTGGGTCGCCGGCGATCGTGACGAGATCGACTGCGGCGCCAATCAGCAGCCCGGTCGATACCAAGAGCACCAGATAGCCGCTTGCGGCTCGGCTACCGGCAGGTCCGAAGCGCCAAGTCGCCCAGACCGTCAGGATCGCCAGCAGCACGGTGGCGGCGACGGTCACTAGACCGGCGAGGGCGACGCCAACCCAGACCACCAAGACCAGGCCCAGTGCCCAGTTGCCGCGCTGCAAGAGCGCCCGCCCCCCCGCATGCCAGAGCGCCAATGCCAGAAGCGAGACAATCGGAAAGAGCATCGCCGCGTGGATCGCCAGGTACTGGTGTATCGGTGTGGTTCCCGGCGAGATTGTCACAAAGCGATAGAAGAGTTGGAAATGCTGGCTGAACGGAAGGAAGGCAGCCCAGCCGGTGGCGATGAGAAGCAAGCCGATGCCGACCGAGCGAGCAACAGCCGCCCGGTTGACGTCCTCAAGCAGCGGAAGCGCCGCCGCACCAAGCGCCAACGCAAGATACGTCGGATAGTCCCAACCATTGATCGCGCGGAGCGAACCGACGACCAGGCCGAGCAGCAGCGCCGGTTGCCAGCCACCTCCAACCGCGACCGCCAGGCCAAGACCCAAGGCCAGCAGACCAACCGGCAGGGCGATCAGATGGGCATGAAGATCGGCGAACAAGAAGGTGAAGGCGGGGAACTCGGTGATCGTGTTTTGCTCGGGCATCATCCGCGAACTATTCCAGTAGTCGAAAGCGGGTCCCGAATCGCGAAGAAGCCCCCCGATCACCTGGATCGGCGCATCAAGGTTGCCAGCGACCGCCACCAGGATCAGGGTCAACGCCCCGGCGATCCCTCGTCGCTCGCCCCGCCCCGTCAGCACCGCGAGGTTCGCGCCAAGTCCGTAGGCGGCGCAGGCCGTCATCCCGAACAAGGTTGCAATCGCCAAGTTGTACCCGGTCTCCGGCGGAATGCCGGTCAACCGGATCAGCGATGCGAAGAGAGCTTGGCCCAGGTAGTAGTAGTTGAGTATCCCGCCGGAGAACCAGGGGTCGGTCGGTGGAAACCAGATGGTACGGCTCGTGGCGGTCAAGATCGCCAGGTCCATCGGTTTCTCGCCACCATAGCCCGGCATCCAGAGGTCCGGATTGAACATCCGGACGCCTGCCATCGCGCCGAACCCAGCAAGAAAAAGCGCCTCTGCGCCCAGAAGTTGCCGCCAATGAGCGACGATCTCGCCACGAAGCCTGTGATCCACGAGAAGCACGACCAAGGAGGCCAGGGCGACAGTCCCGATGGCAGCCAAGACTGTACCGCGACCAAAGGGCAGCAGTCGGACGCTTGCCAGCAACCAGGCAAGCCAACCGACCAGCAGGAACCCGGCCGGGCGGACCAGGAGCAGACCGCGATCCGGCAACCGGCGACAGGCGACGGTGACGAGGGGTAAGGCGGCTAGCGCCATGGCGGTGAGACCACCCAACCAGACAAGCATCGCCGGCAGGCCGTCGATCCCGGCAAGTTCGAAGTTCTCCGACCAGGCTGGCGCAGCCTCGTTGGCACGTAGTGATTCCTCGTCCTGCTGTGGGCCGTCCAGACGTCCTGCTGGCGCCGCCGGATCAGCCAGATCGATGCCCTGTGCGGCGAGCATTGCACGGTTCAATCGCGCCACTGCGACCGGCCGGTCCCACAGGAGGTCGGGCATACCGGCAACCAGTCCAATCGCGAGGCCGGCAAGGACCATCAAGAGCGAGAAAATCGCACGGTCGGCGGGCCGAACGTCGTCATCGCAACGATGGGCGTCGATGACGAGACGAACGAGACACGGAAAGAGCAGAAGGGCCGACGGAAGCCAGATCGACGTGCCCAAGCCGATAGCCAGCCCGGCCAGCAGCGCGGTCCAACCAGCAACCGCCCGGCGGAGGAGGAGGAGGCCGAGAACTCCCGCAGCGAGCAGAATGCCGACCGCCGTATCCAACGGGCCCAATGCCGCGAGCGGTGAAGCCTGGTCACCCAAGCGAAGAAGCGCGATAGCCAGGCCGGACAGGGATATGGCGACGAGGAGCGCCGACGATCGAGGGATCCTCACTCTGGAATGGTAGCTGAGCGGATGCCTAGGACCCGGCCGAAACTCTGAACCGGCGGGCAGCGCCGCGCACGATCCCGAAAACCTGACTGGCCGACCTCACAAAGGTGAGGATCGGTGCGGCCAGGGCGACGGCGGCGTCGTCTTTCGCGATTCGCGCAGCGAGCGGTACGGTGGACCCGAGGAACATCACCCCGAGAAGAGCGACCAGTCGGCGAACGGGGAGGCTGACCGCGGCGATCGGAGACAGGGTGAGTATTGCCGCAGCGAGGCAGATCTGTGCCACCACCAAACGTGGTTGACGGCTGTCGTTACCCAGCTTCGTTGGATGAGCCCGGTAGACGTCGACCCAGAGCGTCGCGGCACGGGCCTTCGTCCTCGCGTAACTCACAAGATTGTCGCGGTGGCGATGAAAGACGACCGCATCAGGCGCAAAACCGAGGACATGGCCGCTTCTCACTGCTCGAAACGACAGTTCGATATCCTCAACCGGCGGATAACGAGGGTCGAACCCGCCAAGGGCAAGGAACTGCCCACGCCGGTATCCGGCAGCATAGCCATCGATAAAATCCAACTGCCTGGAAACCCGCAACTGCTCGTACTTCTGCTCGAATTCCTGTTGGATGAACCGCGGCACCAGACCCGGCTGCCGGGTGCGGTAGCATCCCTTGACCCCGACGACCTGAGGATCGGCGAAGGCGTCAAGCATGCGCTCAACCCAGTCGGGCGCGGGCTCACAATCCGAATCGGTGAACAGGACAATGTCGGTGCTGGTGGCCCGGACGCCCCGGTTGCGTGCTGTGGCTTGGTTCTCGTGCTCTTGACGGAGCAGTCGGACCCCGAACGCCTCGGCGACTGCCGCCGTTCCATCGGTTGAGCCGTCGTCCACGACAACGATATCACTCGGCTCGAGCGGCACTGTCTGGCTGCGAAGCGCAGCGAGGCAGGCTGGAAGCGTATCGGCGGCGTTGTACGCCGGAACGATCACCGACACCCGAAGGTGTGTCTCAACGCCGGAAGGTGACATAGATTGGGCTATCCGATACGGGCAGCATTGCCCGTCCGCCATTTGTACTGAAGCTTACCGTGTTTCCGTTTCGATCGCGTACTGCCAGTAAGCGGTCAGCGGGCGCTTCGATGGTTCTGGTGGCGGTGGTTCCGTAGCGTTCTCCTTGGCGTTGTGGACCACCATCGATCCACAGGACCCATTTCTCTTGGTCGCCCACCGTAAACACATACTTCTGGAGCGCATCGCAGAAGAACGACCCGCTGTCGCATTGGCGAGCCGGACTGCTCCCATAGGTCGCTTCACTCTCGTTCCGGGCAAAGCGTGCTCCCGCCAACTCCTTCACCCATGCCTGATAGACGCCAAAAGCGGGCTTGAGCGCACCGTCGGTAGTCAGCAACCCCCAACGGTCGTTCGGGTCGGTCGAATCGCGCAAGGTGAACCAGATCAACGATTGGATACCATTGCCATCCGACCGTCCGTTGTCCGCCAATGCCAAGGTCAACGACTGGGCGACGTAGTTGGTCTGGTCGTTGGTGGTCTTGTCGCTGCCATCGAGGACGATCCCGGTCTCGGCAACCAGCACGGGCTTGGTCTGGCCATACTCCTTCATGATCTGGCGAAATCCCTCGGCCTTTCCGATGAGGGAGGTGCCGTACTGCTCCCAGTTTCGACGATAAAAGGGGAAGTAGTTGAAGGCGGCGACATCAAAGCTGCCGGCGGCGTTGCCCTTGGTGGGGTCGAGGACCTCGCGCAAGAACCCACAGTTGAAGCTTGGCTCACACCCATCGGAGGCCAAGGGTCCCAGCACGACGACCGCAGCGGGGTCGGCCGCTTTGATCACCGGGTAGGTGGCGCGGAGCATCGCCCCATATTCGGTGGGGTGGCTGCCCCAACAGCCCCCCCCCCAGCCGCCACCGAACTTGGCGCTGGGGTCCTGAATGCGAAAGTCGGGCTCGTTGTAGAGCACCCAGTGACGGACGTTGTAGGGTGCTTGCTTGTAGCGTTCGACGGCAGCGCGGACGAACTGGAGCCAGCGGTTCTGCATGGCGGTGGACTTGAAGGGACCGCAGGTGGGATAGGCAGCCCAGACCGGTGGGTCGACGAGGTTGACCAGTGGGGTGACGCCACGCTCACGCAGCAGACGGATTGCGGTGTCGCTGGCGGCCCAGTTGTAGCTGGGGGGGGTGGTTTCGGTTGGTTCGATCTCCTCCCAGGTGACGAAGGTGCGGACCCAGCCTGCGCCGCTTTCGGCGATCCGGCCCATGAAGACATCGTCGATCAAAGGCTTGTGCCAGAGACCGGCGAGGGTGGATTTCACCGGTGGGTTGCCCGGGGTCTGAGTTGGCTGCTGCTCGGAAGTCACCGCGACGATGGTATTCGTTGGGATGGGTGTTGCCGTCGGGGAGGCGGCCGGGGTGCTCTGCGGCGTTTCGGTCGAGACCGGTGTCGCATTGGCCGGGGGTGTCACGCCCGGCGGCGACGCAACGGCCGTGGGCGTCGCATGGTCGAGGGTAGCGGCGGTTGGGTTCGGCGTTGGCGTTGCGGGAGGAGCGGTAGGTACCGATCCTGGAGTCGGCGTCGTAACGGTCGGCTGGACAACCGCGGTGGCAATCTCGGCGGGAACGGTGCCAGACGCGACCGGACGCTCTGGTGGGGTCGGGGCCAGTGGAGCGCCATCCGGCGCAAACGGCACGACCGAAACCAACGCCACCCCACCCCGAGAGTCGCAGGCGCCGTTGCGGCTGGTGCCGACGATCAGGCTACCGTCGTTACAACGAATATAGAACTGGCTCGGGGTGGCGGTCGATGGCGGGGGCGCCGGTGGCGTGGTTGGTGATGGAGGACTGCTCGTCGGCGTAGCTGGCGGTCTGGTGGCCAGAGGTGGACCAACGATGGTCGGCGACAACGCGGGCAACTCGAAAACCTTATCGACGGGTGGCGGTACGGAGGGCGCGGCAAGCATTGCGGCCGCAACGACCAAGAACAAGCAACCGCTGAACCCCACGGCCCCGAGGCTCAACCCGAGCGCCAATCGCGGAAGGATGCCGCGCACCATCATTCACTCACCTGCCGGCCCACATCGGCAGGCGGCCCATTCTGTCGGGATTCTGCGACTGCCAGCCTGCAATCTGCAATGGGTACCCGAGAGATTGACGCTCATCACGGCCGTCGGCTCATGGCACATCGGTGTATGCTGCACTCCCGCGGCGACGAGGAGGATGCGATGCCGGTGACCAGCCAGCCCGAACCGTATCAAGTGCGGCACGCCGTCGTCGACGCGCTGGCTGCTGAAGGAATAGACACCGTCTTTGGCGTCGTCGGGGCGGTGATCGACCGGATGATGCTCGATTGGGTCACGCGGCTCGGGCGACGTTACATCTCGGCGCGTCACGAGCAAGGAGCGGTCCATATGGCCGACGGCTACGCCCGCGCGACCGGGCGAGTTGGCGTCGCCGCGATCGCCCAGGGGCCGGGTCTGACCAATGCGGCAACGGCACTGACCGCCGCGCGGCTGTCGAGGACACCGTTGGTCATCATCGTTGCCGACAAGGCAGCCGGCAGCCGGCTTGGCAATATGGACATCGACCAGGTTCCGATCGTTCTGGCAACCGCCGGGGCGATCCAGCCGGTGAATAGTGCATCGACCGCCGCCGAGGAGATCGCCCTTGCCTTTCGCCACGCTCGGCTCGGGCATGGGCCGATCGTGCTCCATCTCCCGCTTCACATCGCCGAGTTGGTGATGTCGCCGGACTGGCGATACCGCCCCTCGTCGAGTCGGCTCGCGTCCGCACAAGCCCCACAGCCCGATCCGCAGCGGGTTGAGGAGATCGCGGCATTGATCCGTGCGAGTGAACGTCCGGTCGTCCTGGCAGGGTTGGGCGCGGTGCGCTCGGAAGCACGTGACGCGCTTATCGGCTTGGCCGACCGGGCGGGAGCCGTGCTCTCGACGACGCTCTTCGCCCGCGGCTGGTTCGACAACCACCCCTTCAACCTCGGGGTCGCCGGTGGGTTTGCCAGTAACGACGCCAACGCTGTTCTCGAACAGGCCGACCTGGTACTCGCGTTTGGCGCAGCATTGACCCAGTACACCCTAGCCGGCGGCTACCAGTTCCCGCGGGCAACGATCGTCCAGATCGATACGAACCCGGCGGCGATCGGTGACGTTTCCGTGGTGGATGAGGCCCTGTTGGCCGACGCTAAAGCAGCCGCATTGGCCTTGCACCGAGCAATCGGTCCCGAAAGCCGTCGCGGCTGGCGGAGCGAGGAACTCGCACTGCAGATCACCGGGATCGACCCCTGGCGCGACGGGTCGTTCGACGGAAAGGCGGGCTATGTCGATCGGCGCGAGATCGTCCGGATCGCCGATGAGCTTCTGCCACCCGAACGGCTGTTGGTGGTGGACATCGGTCACTTTATGGGGCTGCCGGCGTCGCATTTCCGGGTCTCCGACCCGTCCGACATCGTCCTTCCCTGGCGGCTGGGCGCAATCGGTACCTGCCTTCCCGAGGCGATCGGCGCGGCGGCCGCTCGTCCGGACCGGCTGACCGTTCTCTTTGTCGGCGACGGCGGGCTGATGATGACGATCGCCGAACTCGAGAGCGCGGTGCGGAACAAGATCCCACTGCTCGTGATCTGTGAGGACGACGGGGGATATGGAGCCGAGCGCAAGCTGTTTCGCGCCCGCGGCGAACCGTTCTTGATGAGCGACTTCGACAACCCGGACTTCGCGGCGATTGCCGCGGCGATGGGTTGCCGGTCTTACCGTGCGACGTCGGCAAGCGAGTACCGGGAGATTGTGGCGGGACTGGGCGCGATTGATCGGCCGACTTTCATCAATGTCAAGGTGGACCCGGACCAGATGGACCCGCGAATGGAGCGTGGCAGTCAGTCCGCACGGATCGGCGAACGCAGGGAGCCGGCGAGCGAGGGACGATGAAGGAGATCTATCGGGTTGGCGTCATCGGTACGGGCTGGGCCGTGGTGACGCCGCTCCCGACGTTCACCAGCTATCGACGAACCGAGGTGGTCGCGATCTGCAGCGGTCGGCTGGAACGAGCGCAAGAGGCAGCCAGTCGCTTCGGCGCACGCTTGGCGATGACCGACTATCACGAACTGGTCGCGCATCCCGAGGTGGACCTCGTCTATATCTGCTCACCGGTCCACTTGCACCGGGAGATGGTGCTCGCCGCAGCCGACGCGGGCAAGCCAATTCTCTGCGAAAAACCGCTGAGTGCGAATGCTGGGGACGGTGAGACGATGCTTCGTGCCGTCGAATCACGGTCCCTACCGAATATCGTCGCCTTCACCCTGCGCCATTATCCCTGGGCTCTGGAAGTCAAGCGGTTGGTCGAGTCGGGGTATCTCGGTCAGATTCGCCAGATCGGGATCACCCATTTTCGGGCAGACCCGCGGTCAGAGCGGTCTATGGACGTGGCTCGGGCAGGCGGCGGACTACCGCCCGCGAACCGAACCTGGCTCCATGATGCTGATCTCGGCGGCGGAATGCTCGGCGCGATGGGCAGTCACTACGTCGATATCGTCCGACATTTCTTTGGCGACTATGCTGACCTCGCCGCCCGAACCACGACCTGGCGGACCCAACTTGCCGGTGCGACCGGTGAGGAGGAAGCGGCGACCGCCGAGGATTCCTTCGCGATTTTGGCGACGCTCAGAAATGGCGCGATGATGACGCTCCAGTTCAGCGCAGTTGCACCGGTCGCGGGCGACCGAAGGATCGAGTTCGTCGGCAGCGAGGGGACGATAGTCATCGATGGAGACTTCCGGATGTATACCGGTCGAGCCGGTGAGCCGTTGACCGAGCAACCGATTCCCGCCCCCGATTTCTCCGCCGACGTGGCTTCCAGTCACACACCGCGCTTTGGTCGGATGATCGAGAAGCTGATTAGTTGGATCGAGACCGGCGCGGAAGCGTCGCCCAACATTCGTGACGCCCAGGCCTGCCAGCGAGTGCTCGACGCCATCAAGACGGCCAGCGCCACCCAAAGCGTGGTAAACCTCGCCTAATCCGCCGGCGCCTCCCAGTGTGGAAGTTCCCCCTGCCAGAGTGAGCGCGCGAGGGTCATCCGATCCCGGATTGCATTCGAAAGGGCAGCCGGCGCCTCGAAGCCAAGCCGCTGAGCGAGGTGGGAGTGCTCGCGCGAGCGCTCCGGAGGGATGGTGAGATCCTTGGCATTGCCTCGGACGACGCGGAGCCCATCGATCAGACGCCGAAGGAACCCATACGTCTGGCGGATCTCGGCAGCCCGCTCGGGGGCAAAGGTCCCCGCCGCTTCGAGCCGATCGATGGCGAGTAGCGTGTTGGTGACGCGCACCGACGGATCGTTCGCACCGGCGGCAATTTGCCAGGTCTGGACAAAATATTCGACGTCAACCAGGCCGCCCGAACTGTACTTGGCGTTGACCTGCCCTTTGGGAACCAACTCTGTCCCCTGACGCCGCCGCAGGTGGAGGACGTTCGCGACATCGAGGGGGCGGTTCGAGTAGACGAACTCGTCGCGGACCGCAACCACGCGTGCGCCGAGGTCGAGGTCACCCAACACCGGACGCAGCTTGACCAACGCCATCCGCTCGAACTGCTCTGCGCTACCACCGGGATGGTAATAGCCGGCGTATCCGGCGAGACTCGAGGCGAGCGCACCCCCATCGCCGTACGGACGCAACCTCAAGTCAAGCTGAAAGATCCCTTCCTGGCGCGCTCGGAGCCCTTCTTTGACCGCGAGCATCATGTTGGCGAACAATTCGGAATTGCGGACCTTCAAAGGCCCGGCGGTATCGCCTTCTGTCTCGAAGACCAGGACGATCTCCAGATCCGACCCGAAACCAAGTTCCTCGCCGCCGAACTTCCCGAGCGCCCCGATGCACCAGCGACAAATCGCTCCGTCCTGCGCCAGCGGAAGGCCATTTCGCGCCACTTGGGCGTCGAAGGCAAGCGTTGCCGCGGTGCCAAGGGCAACCTGAGCGAGGTCGGTCAGTTCGCGCGAGAAAGACAGGAAGTCGCTTCTGCCGGTGATGTGCCGCAAGTCGATACGGAACATCTCGCGGTCTTTGAAGGCGTTGAGAGCGTCGACTTGAGCACTGGGCGAGCCGCCACGTAGTCGCGCGTCGAGCGCCTCGCGCAGGGCGGCGGCGGTGGCGGCGCGACCCAGTTCGTCGGGCGCGAGGAGTAACGGAAAGAGATTTTCGTGTTGCAACCGGAGGAAGTCCTCCCAGAGAAAGCGGCTCACACCCATCAACTCGGCGAGAGTCTCGAGAACCTTCGGCTCGTCGAGGGTTGTGAGTTCGGCGGTCCATTGCGGCCGGCTGAGCATCTGCTGGATCAGCGCGGTGAACTGGTGGAGCGCCTGACCAGGGTCGGGTGAATGGGGGAGAAGGTCGGTGAACTGCTTGATCAGGGCAGTGGCAATCCGCAATTCGCGAAGTTCGCCCTCGTGACTTATCGAACGGCCGGAGACATCGGTCACCCAGAAGGTATCGACGACGTCGCCCTGGTCGGTTCGGATGGTGGCGCGCTCAATGTTGACGGTGATGCCGGCGAGCGCATTGGTAAAGGCAAAGAGAAAACCGACGTTGTCGGTGGACCGGACGGTGATCCGAGTGAAGAGCGGCTCATTCGAGACATCGATCGCGACCGGGGACTGTGGAGCGTTGCGCGGAGCGGCCTCGCGAAACACCTGGCTGACCTGGTCGATGATCTCGGCGCGCGCGTCCTCCCAATGTTCGGTGGCCAGCAATGCCACGAGCCGGCGCAAATCCGCCTCAAAGCGATCCCAGACGTCCTCGGCGAGGCCGCGGTCGTCGCGAACCTCGAACACGTCGAGCAGCCTGCGCAGACCCCGCATCGGCCGTGAGCCAGGTCTGGGCCAACGTCGACGGCCAGTTGGCGCCGATGCGGTCCAGCCTCGGACAGTGAAGATGTCGGCGCGGACGATGTCCAGCCGGTAGGAGGTGAACAGACCGGCGAGGATCGAAAGCGCGCCGAGGGCGTCGGCCATGCAGACGGCGACGGTCCAGCGCCCGGACGGGCCACGATCAACCCGAAGCGCGACATCTCCGGGTTGGTCCACGGCGGCCAGGAGTTCGGGGTGCGTTTCTCGGCCCGGCACCGACAGATAGTCGGAACCAAGGATCTCCTCGAGGGTGGCGAGGGTTGGCGCGGATCGTTCCGGCTCCACCGGCTACGCTACCATCCCGTCGGCGCGGTCGCGGCGCCGGGGTCCAAGGCGCGGGAGGCGGCACTGGCCGAACGAGACGACGTCCAACGGCTTCGACGTAGGTTCGACGACGGATCGTTGCTTCGTCCGTCGGCGGCCCATCCCAACATCGTCGACCTCTCGCGTGCGCTTGCTCGCGCTGCCGGCGTGGATCAGGTGGCCGAGACTGCCGGCGTCTCGTCGTTGATCCGCCAGATCGGCCCGGCCTCCCACTTGGTGTTCATTCTAGCCGATGGCCTTGGGATGAACCTGGTCGAGCGGTTGCCGACCAGCACGTTTCTGGGAACGCAACTGGCGGGAGAACTCCGAACGGTCTTTCCCTCGACCTCGTCGGTGGCATTGACCGCTTTGGCGACCGGAGTCTGGCCCAATCAGCACGGTGTAACCGGGCAATGGACCCATCTGCCTGAGGTGGAGGCCGCCGCCGGATTACTCCAATTCGCGACGCGAGCCGGCGGCCGACCACTGGGCAACCTGGGCGTGAGCGTTCGTCAGGCATTTCCGGCGCCTTCAGTCTATTCGGCGATGCGGCGCGACGTCGCTTCCTATTTTCCAACCTCTCTGGTCGACAGCGTCTCGTCGGCGTACTTCAGCGGAGGACGCGAACGAGTTGGTTATCGGTCGTTGCCCGAGGCAATCGACAGCATCATCGGTCGGGTGCGTTGCGCCGCCGGGCCAACCTACACCTATCTCTATGCCCCACAAATCGACCTCGAAGCGCACTACCGTGGGATCGGGCACGCTACCGTGGCCGGGGCGGTTATGGAATTGGACCGCGAAGTGTCCCGTCTGGCGGGGGCGTTGGCCGGGGGTGGCCGCATCGTTCTGACCGCAGACCACGGTTTGCTTGATACGCCGATCACCAGCCGCCATTACCTGAGGCCGTCGGCGGGTCTCTTCGAAGCGCTGCGCTTCCCTCCTTCCGGCGACAGCCGGGTGATGTATTTGCACGTGCGCGAGGGTGCAACCGACCGAGTTCGAGCGTGGTTCCATCATCATTACGGGAGCCGGTTCTTGGTTCTTACGCGCGCCGACGCCGAGGGCCTCGAACTGTTCGGGCCGGGTCCGCTCGGGCCGCAAACCGCCGCTCGGGTCGGCGATCTTCTCATCCTCTCGACCGGAACCGATGTCCTCGAATACGTGCCCGGCAAGGTCGAGCGACTGGCATCGGTGGTGTCTCATCATTCGGGTTTGACACCGGCGGAGATGCGAGTGCCGCTGGTGATAGCCTAGCTCTTGCCGACGGGGGTCGGCGGCTCGAAAGCGGCTGCATATTGTGCGCGGATAGCCTCACTCGGCTCGATACTCTCGAGCGCCGGCATGACATCTCGGACGAAGCGTTGGAGCGACGCTCGGATCAGCGTATCGGGCATATGTCCAAAATGAATCCAGAGCATGCAATGCCGGACGCCCACCTCGGCGTAAGGACGCAACCGTTCGACCAACGACTCGGCGTCGCCGACGAAGAGCCAGGTCTTGAGCAGTCGCTCACGGCGGGCGCCCATCTCGTCTTTGGGGAGGTTGTCGATGCCGAAATTAGCCTGGGCGCTCTTGCGAACATAGGTGTCGACGTAGGGACCAATCGTCTCCTCCCAGTCCTCGCCTGGCGCCGTCACGTAGATCATTCGATTCATCCCGCTGCCATACCAAGCGCGGGCGATCGCGGCGTCATCCAGTCCCGATGCCTCCAATCCGGACGCGTAGTATCCCATTCGGTGTGCCACCCATTCCGGTGCGAACGGCGCAATCAGCCAGGCATAGCCTTGACGACCGGCGCGCTCGATAGTGTCCGGCGTAAGCGTGGCCCAAGCGACCGGCGGGCGGGGACGTTGGTAGGGCGCCGGGATGATCCGGCCCCGAATGTCTCCATGCCAATACCGGCCGGAAAAGGAAAACCCATCGCTTGGGGCGTGCCAGGCCGTCTCGGCGATCTCCATGAACTCGTTGGTCATCGCATGGCGCTCGTCGGCCGAAAAGCCGAACCCGTTGTACTCATCGGGTGAGTTGCCGGGGCCGATCCCGACGTAGAGCCGTCCTTCGGAGATCTGGTCGATCAGATTGCAGGCCGTGACAAAGCGGATCGGATGGTGGAACGGGACGACCGCGAGGGAGTAGCCAATCGTCATCCGCGTCGTCGACCTCGCGATCGCGGCCGCGAGGGTAACGGGGTCGCTATAGGCGTTGTAGCCGGTGAAATGATGCTCGGTCAGCCAGACGTCGGTCAGCCCGAGTTGTTCAGCAAGTTCGACTTGCCCGAGCACCTCACGGATAATCCGGCCGTCGTCGTCCGGGCCGGGGGTCTGAGGATTCACGTACAAACCGAAGCGCATCGGAAACTCCTGCTACCAAGTGACCGGGCCTTCCAAAACGCGACCATCCTGACCGATCAAGCGATGTGATTATTGCCTGGTCTGACGCGCGAGATACTCGCCTGAACCAGGGACGGCAACCACGTCGCCCCCTGCGGCGATGACCTCACCACGGCGGATCGTGGTGACCGGCCAACCGCGCACCTGCCAACCTTCGTAGAGCGAGTAATCGCTGAAGCTACCGAGTGCTGCCGGATCGAGCGTGCGCTGGGCGTCGAGATCGACCAGCGCGAAATCGGCGTCCGCTCCGACCCGGATCGTCCCCTTTCGGTGGGAAACCCCCATCGCCCGAGCGGGATTGGCCGCGGTCAGGCTGGCGATACGTTCGAGGGGCAGACCCCGCCGGTGGTACCCCTCCGACAGGAGAATAGGCAGGATCGTTGCGGTGCCGGGAAAGCCAGCGCTCGCCGTCCAGATCGATCCCTGCTTTCGGCCGCGCTTGCGAGGAACGTGGTCCGAGCCAATGGTATTGATCGTTCCGTCGAACAGCGCTGCCCAGAGCGCCTCGACATCCGCCGAAGAGCGAAGCGGCGGGTTCACCTTGCCGAGTGACCCGATCGGGTCTTCGCTGGTGTGGGTCAGATACTGTGGGCAGGTCTCGGCCCAAAACGTTCCGCCGGGGAAACGCTGTCGGGCGGCACGTAACTCGACGAGCGCCGCCTCGGATGAGAAATGAACGAGATAGAGCGGAGCACCGAGGCGAGCCGCGTAGAGCATCGTTCGGCTGACGCATTCCGCCTCGACATAATCGGGACGAGAGTCATTCCAGGCCATCAGGTCGTCACGGCCAGCCGCCTGAAGCTCGGCGCGCAACTGCCAGACGATCTCGATGTTCTCCGGGTGGACGCAAGCCAGCGCACCCGGTGCGGCAGCAACCTCACGCAGGTAGCGGAACAAATACCCATCGTCCGACCCGGTGATGCCGAGATACGCGCCCTCTTCGCCACGGAAGCTGGTGAAGTACTTGAAGGAAGTGATCCCGGAGGCGAGGTAGCGCTCGAACTCGGCGAGGTGAACTTCAGCGCATGGAACGATATGCATCCCATAGTCGACGATGGCAGTCTGACGGGCAGCTTCGAGGTTTTCGGCAATGATAGGCAGATAGCTCTCGCCGCCCATCAGGTAGGTGAAGATCGAGGTGACGCCGCCGATCGCCGCCGAGCGGGTCTCGGTCTCCCAGTCGGCGAGACCGTTGGCGAGGCCAATATGGACGTGCGGGTCGACGACTCCGGGGAAGATATGCAGACCGCGGGCGTCGACGGTGTCGGCAGCGTCAACCAGGCTGCCGGGAGCAAGCAACGCGGCGATCCGGCCGTCTTTGACCGCGATGTCTGCCTGCACCGGCCCTTCGCCGGGCAGCACGACCGTCCCGCCTCGTATCACCAGGTCCACGGCTCACCCCACGTCATCAAGCTGACCCATGATATCGCGTCTGAACAGGTGACAGAGGCTGTCCTGCTGAGTGTGGAGGACGCGGGAAGGCCGATCGTCCGCTAACCGAGCCGCGACCGGCACACCCTGGGGATAACCGTGCGGCCGTGGTGTTCGTCAGCGGCGCTCTTGGGCCTCGCGCTCGTACAACTGGGTACGGATCTCGCTGATCGCACGCGCCAGGTCCTGGTTCGTCTTGAGGTCGGTCGCGATCTTCTCGCAGCCATGCATGACAGTCGAGTGATCGCGCTTGCCAAGTTCGAAGCCAATCTCCTGATAGGTGCACTGAGTCTCATCGCGAATGATGTACATCGCGACGTGGCGTGGCTGGGTAATGTGCTGGTCGCGCCGCTTGCCGCGCAACTCGACCGCCTCGACGTGGTAATAGGCCGATACGGTCTCGATGACGAGCCGAGGCGTGATGACTCGCCGCCGGGCGACCGTTGGTGAGCCGCCGAGCAATGCATGCTGGGCGACCTCGACTGATACCGAAACGTTGTGCGTCCGCGCGTACATGACCGCCTTGTTGAGCGAACCTTCCAACTCGCGGATGTTGCTTTGCACCTTGTGCGCGATCAGTTCCAGCACGGAACTCGGTACGCTCACTCGGGTGTCTCGGGCGCGTTGTTCAAGAATGGCGACCCGGGTTTCGAAGTCCGGTGGTTCGACGTCGGCGATCAGCCCCCATTCAAAGCGCGAGAGGAGCCGATCTTCAAGCGACGGCATCCGCTTTGGAGATCGGTCCGAGGTAATCACAATCTGCTTGTTGCCGCCGTGGAGGTCATTGAAGGTGTGGAAGAACTCCTCGAGGGTCTGCTCTTTTGACGCGAGGAACTGGATGTCGTCAATCAGGAGCATATCGACGCCTCGGTACTTTTCACGGAACGCGTCGTTTTGCCGCTCGCGGATCGCACGAATAAACTCGTTGGTGAAGGTCTCCGAGGTCGCGTAGTTCACGACCAGGCCATGCTCCTCGGCGCGGTGGCCGATCGCGTGCAAGAGGTGGGTCTTGCCAAGACCGACACCGCCCCAGATCACCAGCGGGTTGTAGACGGTTCCAGGTTCGGCAGCGACGGCCTCCGCGGCTGCATGGGCGAAGCGATTGCCAGCGCCGATAATGAAGGACGAGAAGGTGTAGCGCGGGTTCAGCCGAGCGCGCCGGGTAGCAAGCGGTTGGGCCGCGGCCCAGTCCTCCAGCGGAGAACCGGCAAGCCGGGCACTCGGTTCGTCGGAACGGACGATGAAGCGCACGTCAAGCGGGCCGCCGACGATTTCGACAAGGGTCCGCTTGATCGTCGAGGAAAGCCGACCATCGAGGTATTCGCGAGCAAACGCGTTTGGCGCAACCACCGTGAAGCACGATCCGTCGAAGTCGCCTCCACTGGTCTCCTTCAAGAAGGTGACAAAACTGGTCGCGTTGACCTGAAGCTGAAGTTGTCCGAGCGCGGTCTGCCAGATATCGCGCGCCGTGCGCGTTGTACCGTTCACCATAGCGCGAACCTCCGCCCAGCAAGCCAGGCGTCTCCAATGGTCATCTCGCGAAGCGGGCCACGCATGGCCTCGGGAAAGGCATCGTGTCAGAAGGGCGCGGGCAACGCAGGAATGGCTCCAAGCACAGTGGCAAGGGACCGGTGCGTGGCGGGAAGCGCGACTCTCGGCCCGTCACGCCGTTGGGACGGCCAAGGAGAGCTACCCTTCCATGGGAGACACCGGTCGAGGGAGGCAATGCTCGACCCCGTTCTCGCCCTTTCGAGGTGGCCGCAACTCTACCACCGAACGGTCGGACAGACAAGACGTATCGTATTGTGATTTGCTATCGTCGGGGCAGGGTACTTAGGGGTTTGGATGGCTTGGCCTCTCGCGACAGCCGGCTTGATTGGGCACCAGGCGTACGACGACGGCTGGGAACTCTTCGCCGACCCGCCCGGTGGGGTTGGCGGTTGGATCCCCGCAATCGTGCCGGGAGATGTCCGACTTTCATTGATCGCGGCTGGGCTGATCCCCGACCCATTGGTCGGTCGCCAGGCCGACGAAGGACGGTGGGTTGCCGAGCGAGACTGGCGCTTTCGACGCCGGATTTCCTCAGGAACAAGCCGACGATTCGTCATCTTCGACGGTATCGATTACCAATCGACGATCACGCTCGACGGCCGCCACCTCGCCCAGTTCGAAGGGATGTTCAGCCTGCGCCGGATCGAGATCCCGCAGGACGGCGGTCTTCTCCAAGTGCGCTGTTCGGCGCCGGCTCGACTGCCAAAGCCAAAGCTGAGCCGGCTCGATCGAAT
This sequence comes from Dehalococcoidia bacterium, assembly GCA_046328265.1. GTDB lineage: Bacteria > Chloroflexota > Dehalococcoidia > SpSt-223 > SpSt-223 > JANWZD01. The sequence goes on along the minus strand of JAXLWW010000007.1, from coordinate 180,999 downwards.
GGCAGCCTTGCTGCTCCGTCCAGTGGCGAGCGATCTCTTCCCAGACCGGCTTGGCGTGCTCAAGAGCCAGATGGGCTTCGGTTGGGACTTCGCACCGCCTCTCCCAACAGTGGGACTGTGGGACCAGATCCACCTTCAGACGACCGGACAAGCGGCGATTGTGGTGCTCCGGATCGATGCTCGACCCGCTCGTGAGGGGGCGATCGTCCGGCTAGGGCTCGAGGTTGATTGCCAAACGCCAGGGTTGTTGAGTGCGGCGGTTATGATCGACGACGACGAAGGCAATCGCCTTCTGGAAGAAACGAGAAGCTGGGAAGCCGCCGCCGGATGCGCGGTCCGCTCCTTCCAATTTGCTCTCCCGCAGGCCCGGCGTTGGCAGCCCTGGGAGCGGGGCACGCCGGTGCTGTACCGGGCCCGAGTGGCGCTGGCGTTCGACGGCCTCGCGTCGGATGGTGCTGAGGCTCGCTTTGGCGTGCGTACGGTCGAGATGGCAGCGCCTGCCGACGGTGGACGCGGCGCTCCAGCCGAGGACTGTGTCCGGCTGATTCTCAATGGTTCGACCCTCTACCTTCGTGGGGCAAACTGGGTGCCAAACGATGCGCTGTTGGGGAGGCTCAGACGGGAGGACTATCGGCAGCGGCTCGAGCAGGCGCGGGCGGCGGGGATCAATCTGCTTCGAGTTTGGGGCGGGGGTCTGCGTGAACGCCGCGCCTTCTACGAGATCGCCGACGAACTTGGTCTGCTGATCTGGCAGGAGTTCCCCTTCTCGGTCGCCTTCTTCGATCATTTCCCGCGTGACGAGCGCTTTGTCGGACTGGTCGAGAACGAAAGTCGTGGAATCGTCCGGGCGGTCCGCAATCATCCGTCGGTGGTGATCTGGTGCGGCGGAAATGAGTTCAACCCGGAGCACAACCGTGAGGTCGTCTCGGCGGTTGCCCGAGCGGTTGCGATCGAGGACGGCAGCCGCCCCTTCCGGGCGGCCTCTCCGTCGGCTGGCGAGCGTCACAATTGGCGGGTCTGGCACGGGCGGGCAAACGTCGCAGATTATCGCCTCGAGCGAGCGCCCCTCCTGTCGGAGTTCGGTTTGCAGGCAGCGCCGACGCTTGAAAGCCTGCGGTCCTTTCTTCCCGACAACCCTGCACCAGGGCCGGACTGGGAGTGGCATTCCGCCCAACTTGCGAAGCTCAAACGCTATGTTCCAGGCGAGGTAGGCGCTCTCGACGAGTTCGTCGCCACGACCCAACGCGCCCAAGCTCAAGGGCTGCAAGTGGCGATTGAACACGTCCGACGGCGAAAGGGAAAGACGACCGGGACAATCTTCTGGCAACTAAACGAGCCCTGGGGCGCAATCTGCTGGTCGGTGATTGACTACATTGGCCGCCCCAAGTCGGCCTATTGGCGGCTCGCCGGTTGCTCAAGCCCGGTGCTCGTGTCGCTCGACTTTCCCGCCAATGGATATCGGGCGGGGGAACGGCTCCACGGCGTACTCTGGATCGTCAACGACACCCTCCATCCTCTGGACCGGCTGGAGGTTCGGGGAGATGTTGCCGGGCAGGTGGTGTTCCGGCGGGTGGCAGTGGTTGGTGCAAATCAAGCGACCTGCCTCGGGCCAGTGAACTTCGTCGTCCCGACAGACGGCGTCCTTGCCGTACGGGCCGAGCGATTGGGGACGGTGCTTTGCGAGAATCACTACGACCTCGCCTGGCATGACCCGGTCGAGATTACGCGGGTTGATGCGGTGCGCGACTGGGTGACCTGGCGCGTCCTCCATTAAGCCGGTCGGCTACACTGGACCGCATGAACGAAATGCCCGCACAACCCGTCATGATTGGCCGTTACTTCGAGGAGTTCACCACCGGTGCGCGCTTCCGAGGCGGCGGCCGGACGATCACCGAGGCCAGCGTCGTCATCTTCACCGGCCTGATCGGAGCGAACAACCCGCAGTTTCTCGATGACGAGTATGCCCGGGCATCCCAGTTCGGTAGTCGGGTCGCGCCCGGTCCGCTGGTGCTGTCCGTCGGACTGGCTGGGACCGAGCCACTGATCACCGGCACCATGTTGGCGCTGCTCGGCGTGGACAACGTCCGCTATCGCGCCCCGGTACGCCTCGGCGATACGATTCACAATGAGATCGAGGTAGCCGAAACGAAACTCACCAGCCGACCTGACCGCGGCGCCGTGAGATTCTGGAACCGGATCATCAATCAAGAAGGTGTGACCGTCCTCACATTTGAGCATACCTTGCTGATCAGGTCACGGCCGAACTGACGTAGACTTGTTTGGCGGCCAGGTCGCCGAGAACTCATTGCGGCTGAGAGGGTTTGATGTCCGAGTTACCCGAGGAATATCGGTCGATCCTGGTGATCACCGCGCACCCCGACGATATGGAGTTTGGTTGTGGCGGCTCGGTCGCCAAGTGGTGCGCCGAAGGCCGTGACGTCTTTCTGGTGATTTCAACCAACGGTGACAAGGGAAGCGGTGATCGCGAGATGACCAGCGAGCGCCTCGCTGCTACGCGAGCCGCCGAGCAGGGTGACGCGTGTCGGGCCCTGGGGGTCAAGGATTTTCGCATTCTTGGTTACCCCGATGGCTTCCTCGCCGACACCCCGCAGTTTCAGGGAGATGTCGTTCGGGCAATCCGCACTTTCCGTCCTGATGTGGTTGTCTGTCAGGACCCAGTTCGTCGGCTCAGCTTGTTCGCCCAGCATCGCGACCACCGGGTCGCCGGGTCGGTCGCGCTCGATTCGGTGTTTCCGGCGGCGCGCGATCACCTCTACTACCCCGAACAGGTGGCCGAGGGGCTTGAGCCGCACAAGACGGCCGAGGCCTGGGTGTTTGGCGCCGAGTTTCCCGATACCTATGTCGATATCACCGATTCCATCGATACGAAGATCGCCGCGCTTCACTGTCACGTAAGCCAAGTAGGGACCGCCGAAGGCTTGGCCGAGCGTATCCGGGAAGGCGCAGCGAACCTCGGCGAGACGCCGGGCTTCGCCTACGCCGAGGCATTCAAGCGATTGAAGTACCGAAGGTAGAGATGATCCCTCGCACCCTCGCGCCCCTGCTGAGCCTGGTTCTCCTACTCGCGCCGGTGATCCCGGTGGGACAGATGGCCGAGCCGCCGTTGGCGCGCTTCGTCGTCGAACTTGCCACTCCAGCCCTGGTCGACACTCCGGCCGATACCCGCATCGGGCTTGGCAGGCCAGCGCCGGTTTCCCGGCCGGACTTCGACTCGCCGGCGGCGCGAGCGGCAAATGCTCGGATCGAGGCCGAACAGCAAGTCCTCGCCAGCGCACTGCGAACGGCTCTGCCCGGAGCAACGATTGAGCGTTCGTTTCGGACTCTTCTGAACGCGGTCGCTGTTCGCGCCCCTGCCGGGGCCGCCGCAGCGCTCGCGCGCCTGCCGGGCGTTCGGTCAGTCAGCCTCGACCGGCGCTACCAATTGCTCAACTCGCCGGACATCGAGCAGATCGGTGCGCCAGCGCTTTGGCGACAGATCGGCGGTGGACCGCGAGACGCCGGCCGAGGGATCAAAGTTGCGATTGTCGACAGTGGGATCTACACGCTCAACCCGTCGTTTGATCCGGCCGGGTTCGAGTATCCAGCCGGTTTTCCTAAAGGCGATAGTCGCTTCACGACGCCGAAGGTCATCGCAGCACGCGTCTATATTCGGCCGGACGACCCGGCCAAACCTGGCGAAGGGACGCCGCAGCCGGGCCCGGGAGCAGACAGCCATGGCACCCACGTTGGTTCGACGGTTGCCGGAAACGCTGGAGTGCTTGCGACAGTCGACGGCGTACAGGTCGAGATCAGTGGCGTCGCTCCCGGCGCGTATTTGATGAACTACCGGGTGTTCTATCCCTCTCTGAGCGAGAGCGATTTCGTGAGTGGCAACGCGTTTACCGTCGAACTCGTGGCGGCCCTCGAAGACGCGGTTCGGGACGGCGCGGACGTGATCAACAACTCGTGGGGCGCGTCGTACCAGGCGACCTTTGGCTGGCCGGACCCGATGGTGCAGGCGGCCGAGGCAGCGGTACGTGCGGGTGTGGTGGTGGTCAACGCCGCCGGCAACAGTGGCCCGGGTGTGGCAACGACCAATAATCCCTCGAATGGACGGGGAGTCATTTCGGTTGGCGCAGTGACAACCAGCAGCGAGATTGTTCGCCAGGTACTCGAAGTAACCGGACCCGGGGAACCGCCGTTGGACCTGCGCAAGATCCGATACAGCCGCGGGAGCTTTGGGACACGCCTGACCAGTCCAACCGCTGCGGCCCCGGCTTCGATCGTCCAGCCGGGCGAGCCGCGCGCTGGCTGCGACTCGCTTCCGAGTGGCTCGCTCGATGGTCGCGTCGCGCTGATACAGCGCGGGATCTGTCCTTTTGTCGACAAGGCGCGCAATGCCCAAGCCGCTGGCGCCAACGCGGTGATCTTCCTCAACAGCCAGGACCAACTGCTTGACAATTTTGGCGGCCAGGCCGAGGGCGTCCGGATCCCGGTCGGGATGGTCAGCCGATCGGCCGGGCAGCAGTTGACCGATTGGATTTCGCTTCACGGCGACGAGGCGAAGCTACGGATCGACCCACGCCCGACTGTGGCACCGACGACGCCGAACGTGCTGGCCGAGTTCAGCAGCCGTGGACCATCGACCGAGGGGTACCTGACGCCGGACGTCGTCGCGCCGGGTGTGAACATCATCGCGGCTGGCTACGGCGGCGCACCGAACCCGCTTGCCGGCTTCGGGCAGGTGTCTGGCACGAGCATGGCTTCGCCACATGTCGCGGGAGCAGCAGCGTTACTGCGCCAGGCTCGACCAGAATGGCGTCCCCAACACGTTCGCGCCGCGCTGATGGCGACGGCCGTCCCAGAGGTTCGAGATGGCGACGGCGCGCTGCTCGGGCCACTCTCGCGCGGGGCGGGCAGGATCGACGTGGCGCTTGCCGCAAATACGCCCGTCTTGGCCGAGCCAGCCAGTTTGGCATTTGGCAGCGCTCAGGCTGGACCAGTGCTCACCCAGACTCTGCGAATCACCGCTCAGGTGGCCGGAACCTACACAATCGGTTTCACCGAGATTGGCGAGCGCTTTCCGGTGAGCATCATGCCAACCTCGTTGACCCTTGCTCGCGGCGAGAGCGCCGACGTGGTCGTGCGGGTCGAGACGGCGGCGCTGGCGGCGGGCGACTACGGTGGTGATATCGTTCTGGCCGGGCCGTCGACGGCACGCGCTCCGCTCTGGATGCGGGTCATCCCGGTCCGTGACCGGGACATCCTGCTTCTCGACAACGACGCATCAGAGGACGGCGGGCGGCCAAATACCGCCGCGGTCTACCGCGCAACGCTCGATGGACTTGGGATACCCTACGACCTGTTCGATGCCGACGAAACTCGCCGGGCCGGGCAGCGCGGGGTTCCGCCGCTGGCGGCGCTCCAACGCTACCGAGTGGTGATTCTGTTCACCGGCAGCCGAGAATCGCCGGTCGAGCGCGGACGTCAGGCGATCACCGAGCAAGACCAGGACGTCCTGAACGACTACTTGAACGGCGGCGGAGCGCTCCTTGCTGCCGGAGGACGGGTCGCCGAGGCGCTCGACGTCAACTTCGCGATGCAAGATCCGCTGTTTGGCCGCTCGCGACTGTTCCATGGTTATTTCGGTGCGGTAGAGCGCGAGCGGATCCCGGTTCCGGCTACCGTGACCGGGCCGAGCGGATCGCCATTGGCCGGTCGACGCATCGGTCTGACCGGCGGCGGCGAGATACCAGTCTTGGACGCCTATCGCGAGGATTCCGATAGTTATCTCGCGCCGCAGACGGTGCGACCGGCACTGGTCACCGGCGAGCGAGCCGTCGCCCTAACCCGGGCCTCGGTTGCGACTGGCGTCGAGGGAAGGGTCGAATTCGCCTACCGGTCGGCGCTCCTTGCCTTTGGACTGGAACAGGTTGTCGAGGGAGATCGGGCCGGACTGCTTGGCGCCCTGCTTGACTGGCTCAAGAACGGCAACTGATTAGGGCCGGCGCTCGAATCCGCCGCGGCTATACAAGTTGGTTGGGTCCCAGAACATCCAGCCAGACGAACCCTCTTCGGCAGTCGCCCGGATCTGGGCGGCGATCTCCGCCGCATCGTATCGCTTGCCGGTCTGGTAGGCGTAGTCATCGAAATATTGAAGCCACGGTCGGAGCCGAAGCGAATCTCCCTTGAGCCGACGTTTCGCCTCCACCAGGCTACGCCGAACCAGTTCGTAGGGGTTGCCGATCGCGCCGTTGCGGTCCACCAAACCGGGAATACCCCCTCCAAACGTCGAGGGATAAAGGGTCGGCGAGACGTAGTCGACTAACCCGGCCAGATGTTCGAGGTCGTGGCCATAGCCAAGCTCACCGGCGTTCCAAATGACGTAGCCAAAGACGTTCACCGAGACAAAGAGTCCACTTGGACGAGTGCGCTCGTTCACCAAGGTAAGGAAGCCCTGGATCGCGGACTGACGGCTCTCAGCGGTCGAAGGGGCTGAGTAACCAAGGTGGTCGCCGGTGCCGTCGATCGGAAATCGAAGGTAGTCGAACTGGACTTCGTCGAAACCCAGGGCGGCCGCCTCTTCGGCAAGCGCGGCATGGTATTCCCAGACCTCACGCCGGAATGGATCGGTCCATTGGCCGCCTTCGCGGTCGGTGTAGATGGCGTCATTGCGGCCACGGTCCTTGATTGCCCATTCTGGCTTTGCCTGGGCGAGAACGCGGTCCCGGTAGACGACAATCCGGCCTATCGTATAGATGTTCTGTCCCTTGAGGCGCTTGAGCAGAGCGGCGAGGTCCGGTCCGGCGGTGCTTGCACCGATCGTACGCGCCAGTGGTAGGCCGCTCTGGTATGAAAGCGCACCGCGGTCCGTCTTCAGATCGATAACGACCGCATTCAGACCGTTCGGCGCAAGACTTGCCAGGAGTTGCTCCCGTCCGAGGTCGTAGGCGAGTGTCGCTCCGCTCATATAGACGGCGCGGATCGGCTGGCGCGTCAATCGGATGTCGAGGCGGGAGACTCGTGATGGACGAAGGACGGCCTTGGCGTAGCCCGGCGCCTTGACGACGACCACTGGCTCGGCTTCGACGTTTGGCAGCCGATAGATCCCCTCTGGTCCGGATCGAACGGCCATCGTCCCGATTGAGATCTGTGCACCGACGACGGGTCGGCCATCGTCGTCGACGACCCCGCCGGCCAGTACCGATGGCCGAAGGGTGACCTGGTCGATCTCGCCGATGCCGATCTCGCGAGGAAGGTATCCGTCCGCCTCGACGACCAAGCGGTCGCCTTTGCCAGGAAAGAACCGGCCGTCCTCTCGGCTGCTCACCGTCCCGTCGGCGGTCTGGATTACCGCACCGGATATCGGCTGGCCGGTATACTCATCGACGATCTTGCCGCGGAGCCCGGTTGGAAGCGCATCCACAAACCTTGGTACCAGGAGCGCGACGCCGCCGAAGCTGAGCAGGACGAGCGGCCAGAGCCAGAACCGGCCGCTACGTCTTCTTCTACGCATGTCGATCCATTCTCCGCTTTGGCCAGGACCTTACGGAGCCAACTGGACTATAGCGCACGATGTCAATCGGAGAAGCACATATGATTCGGTTTGGGCGTCCACGCCCCCGTGACTGAGACACTCTGTCCGAGAGGCGTGAGCGATGGAACCCCAGGCAATCCCGACCCCGACCGTGCATGCTACCCGTCAGGCACTTGCCCGACTGCTTGAAACGGCCCCGCTCTTCGAGCGTCTCCCAGCGGATGTCCGTGAACGCCTCGTTGGGGATTTTCGGTCACGACGGTACACGCGCGGCCAGCATATCTACCAGGCAGGCGACCCGGCTGGCCTGGTTCACCTCCTAGGGCGGGGACGCGTCAAGGTGGTCCAAGAGAGTGAGGATGGACGCGAGGTGATCCTCCAATTGGTCCAACCTGGCGCGATTTTTGGTGCGGGCGGCGCCTGGGGGATCGAGACCTATCCCTCAGGTGCGGTCGCTCAGGACGCGTCAATCGTCTGGCAACTTCCGGCCGCGATCTTCGAGACGTTGATCCACCAGCACAACGACCTCGCCGTGGCGGTGATCCACGAACTGGGTCGTCGGCTGTATGACGCCAATCGCCGAATTCGGGATCTCCAGACCGAACGGGTCGAGCGTCGCATCGCCCGGGCGCTCCTTCGGATCGTGACCCGCACCGGGGTCCGGACCGACCTCGGGATCGAGGTCACGCCGGTAAGCCGCCAGGACCTGGCCGAGCTATCCGGAGCGACCCTGACGACCGCCAGCCGGACGCTGGCATCGTGGGAAGAACGGGGCGTCATCGTCTCGGGCCGCGAGAGAATTACCGTTCTCAAGCCACACGAACTGGTCTTGCTGGCCGACGAATTGCCGGGCGTCATGTCTCGGCGTTTGTGAAAATTGTCTCAAACTTGCGCTAGCGCAACGATCTTCTGGCGGCGCGCTGATATTGTTTGACCGTGCGATGGGATCGAGTTGGTCCCCCAAAGGAATGAAGCGAGTGGAGCCCAGGGTACTCACACCGACGATGAGTGTGGACGACCTGTTGTTGGCCGCTCCCGGCGCAGCCGCCGCGTTCCGCAATCGCCGGATGCCTTGCCAGGGTTGCCCGATGTCGGGGCTGATGACTGTCGAGGAAGCCTGCCGGATCTACGGTCAGGACGTGGATACGTTCATGACCGAAGCGGTACGGGAGAACTTCGATGGTCCAGTCTCTGTTTCGGGCAATTCTCGTCAGCATCCCACTCGCCGTCCTGGTCGCCGGCTGCACGTTTGAGGAAACCCTCGATGTGCCGGCTCTGCCGCCGGAAGTCAATCTGGCTATCCCCTCCGGTGCGTACCAGGCATCACTCCGTGACGAAGCGGTGAACGGCATGCCCGATCAACTCGACTTGGTAGTCGGGCAATCGGTGGTCATCCGCAACGATGACCAGGCAATTCACTACTTTGCGGACGTGATGATCTGGCCAGGGCAGAGCGTCCGCAAAACCTTCACGAATGAAGGCGAGTTCCGCTACCGCGGTGGTTTGAGTTGTTCGGTCAACGCCAACCGCGGAATGGTGATTGTGGTACGCTCAGGAGGAGACCATGGGGACCGATACGACGACTAATCCCCCTCGCTCGCGGTTTCCGCGATTGGCAGTCCAAGGCGTCATTGCTGGCCTCACCGTGTTCGCACTGGTGGCGACGGCCTGCACCGGCAAGCCTGCCCCGGGCGGCACGGCCGGAGCCGCGCAAACCAAGTTCGAAGTCGTGGCGAACGAGTTCAAATTCGCGCCGTCCACGCTCAAGGTTGACAAGCCCGGCACGATTCAGGTAACCCTCGTGAACAAGGGCGTCGCCGAGCATGACCTCGTCATCAAAGGCATCGAGGGCCGGGTCTTGGCTCCGGCGGGCAAATCGGTCACGGGCAACTTCACGATCCCGGCAGCCGGAAGCTACGAGTTCCTTTGCTCGATCACCGGCCACGCCGATGCCGGTATGGTCGGCCACGTGATGGCCGGCGACACCGCGGTGGTGCAGAACCAGCCAGCGGCCAATGCGCCAAAGACGGTTGCGGCAGTTCAGCCAGCGGTGGCGAACGCCAAGCCGCTCGGCGTGCCGCAGATGGCGCCGGCGCTCAACCGGACTACCCCGACCACCGTTGACGTTGAGATCGAGACGCGCGAAGTGATCGGCCAACTCGCCGACGGCGTCACCTACAAGTACTGGACCTTCAACGGCACCGTCCCGGGTCCGATGGTGCGTGTCTTGCAGGGTGACACCGTAAACGTGACGCTCAGAAACGCCAAAGACAGCGAAGTGACCCACAGCATCGACCTGCACGCCGTGACGGGTCCGGGTGGTGGCGCGAAGGCGACCCAGATCCCGCCTGGCGGCTCGGCAAGCTTCCGCTTCAAGGCGGTCAACCCGGGCGTTTACGTGTACCATTGCGCGACCCCGATGGTGGCGCACCATATCGCCAGCGGCATGTACGGCCTGATCGTCGTCGAGCCGGAAGGTGGACTGCCGAAGGTCGACCACGAGTTCTACGTGATGCAGGGTGACTTCTACGTCAAGGGCGAGCGCGGCCAGGCTGGTCATCAGGAGTTTTCGCTGCCGAAGATGCTTGATGAGAAGGCCGACTATGTTCTGTTCAACGGTGGCGTAGGTGCGGTTACCGGCAACCAGGCGCTCAAGGCGAAGGTTGGCGACACCGTCCGGATCTTCTTCGGCGTCGGTGGACCGAACGTCACCTCGAGCTTCCATGTCATCGGCGAGATCTTCGACAAGGTGTACTCGGAAGGCGCGAGCGAGGTTCAGACGAATGTCCAGACCACACTGGTGCCGGCGGGTGGTGCTACCATCGTCGAGTTCAAGCTCGATGTTCCCGGCGACTACGTGTTGGTTGACCACAGCCTCAGCCGGCTCGAGAAAGGTGCTGCGGGCATCTTGACCGTGGAAGGTCCGGACAATCCGGAGGTCTTCCAGGTGCTCGGGAGCAACTAACTCCGGGGTGGATCGGTTCTCGGTCTGGATGGTTCGGACGAGCCTGATCCACCTTCTTGCCGGCATGGCGCTGGGAGGCGTCTTGCTGGCAAATGCGGGACTTGGCTATCCGGTGCGTGTGCCGCCTCTTGGGGCGTCACACGCACATTTGATTCTCGTCGGCTGGCTGCTTCAGTTTGCCCTCGGTATCGCCTACTGGCTGTTGCCACGCCGCCGTCGAGCGGACAATCCCGAAGCCTACTCGGTGCCGCTTGCCTTCACCGGCTATACCTTGCTCAATTGTGGGCTGGTGGTGCGAGTTCTGCTCGAGCCGGTCAATGGGTCGGGTGGTGGATTGGTGGGCCTATTGCTGGTCGGTTCGGCGCTGGTGCAAGTGTCCGCCGGTGCGATCTTCGTCGCCCAGTTGTGGAGGCGGGTCCGCGAACGGCCGGCGGTCTAGAGGAGGAACACGTGGATCGGACACGGCCGTTCTGGGCGCCGCCGCTCGCCGCACTCGCGATCGTCACCCTGATGCTTGCCATCTGGGGCGGACTGCTTCGCGTTGGCTGGGCCCTCCCCTGGCAGGCGCCCACCCTCTCAGCGTTTCACGGACCGCTGCTGGTTGCCGGAGTTTTCGGCGTCCTGGTCGGTCTAGAACGGGCAGTTGCACTCGGGAAGGCCTGGACGTATCTTGCCCCGGCCTTGGCGGCGGCGGGGTCGATCACCGTCGTCGCGGGCGCAGGATCGTTCGCGCCGATCCTCTACGCCGCTGCCGGCATGGCCTTTGTGCTGGTGAACCTCTCGGTCTACCGGGAACACCCATCGTTGCATGCGGCAATCGAAACGGCCGGCGCGGCGATGCTTGTGATTGGATCGGTCATCTGGCTGGTCGGCGGGTCGATCAGCGATGCCGTGCCGGCCTGGACCGGATTTCTTCTGTTTACGATTGTTGGCGAGCGGCTCGAACTGAGCCGGCTCCTGCTGCTCTCGCGGGCACAACGGATGTTGCTTGTTGGGGCGCTGGCGGTCTACGCGGCGGCGATCCCGCTTCGCTGGGCTGCCCCGCTGGCAGGCAGTATCGTCGCTGGACTCGCGATGGTTGCGGTCGCGGTCTGGCTGTTCCGTTACGATCTGGCGCGACGGACGATCCGGCGGTCCGGTGTCACGCGGTATATCGCGATCGCGCTGTTGAGCGGGTTCGTTTGGCTGCTGGTAGCCGGAATCCTGACGATGCTCGGTCCGGCAGCGATCGTGCCGGGGGCAGAGTTCCCGGCCACCCTCGCGAACGACGCGACGTTACACGCGTTTTTCGTTGGGTTTGTGTTTGCGATGGTGTTTGGCCATGCGCCAGTCGTCCTGCCGGCGCTCGGATTGCCGGTGGCCTACAACCGATGGTTTTACCCGCCGCTGGTGGTATTGCACTTCAGCGTTGCCGTTCGCATTGTCGGCGACCTCGCTGGTGTGCCAATGCTCCGGCGGGAAGGGGCGATGGGAAACGGCGTGGCGATCGCGCTGTTCTTCCTGACCGTCGCCGGCTCGTTCCTGGCGGGCCAAATTCAGTCAATGAAGAGGAGAACCCGATGACCGACAGTTTCGTGGACTGGCGAGTCCGGACGCGTCCTTCCCCGACGCGCGGAATAACCAGCGACCACCTCTTCGAAGGAGACGGACTGATTGCTGCTCTGGTCACGCTCGACCCGGGCGCGGAGGTGCCGACCCATGTCCACGAGCACCACGACGAGATCTTCGACGTGATGAGTGGGGAGGGGGAGATCTTGCTTGACAAGACCTGGCGGCCGCTCCTACCCGGTACGACCGCCGTGGTCGAGGCGAATCAATGGCATGCCCTGCGCAATCCAAGCGCCGTGCCCTTGGTGCTCCGTGAGACGATTCGTCAACGGGTCTATGCCCGGGCGGCGCTGCGGGCGGCGGTGAACAAGCGCCTGCCGGGGTGGCTGCGCGGCTGATGTATCTCGTTTGGGTCTATTTCCACATTGTTGGATCGCTCCTGTTTGTCGCAGCCCATGGCGTCTCTGCGGCGGTGGCGGTGGCGATCCGGCGCGAGCGCTGCCCAACGCGCCTGGCGGCCTTGCTCGCGCTGTCGACCTGGGCGCGGCCGATCAGCTACAGCGGTCTGGCCATGCTCTTGGTGTCGGGCGTTGCCGCCGGCTGGCTCGGAGATTGGTGGAGCCACGGTTGGATCTGGGCGTCGCTCCTCCTGTTGCTGGCACTCGCGCTGGGCGCCCTACCCTTGGTGCCCTATTTTCACCGCCTTCGTCGCGTGCTTCGTTCAGACGGCAGTCCGTCGCAGATCGAACAGGCGCTCGACTCGTCGCTTCCGCTGGTGGTTGCCGCCTACGAATCGGTCGGTGTGGCGGCAATTCTCTGGTTGATGGTCTTCAAGCCCTTCTAGCGGCGTGCGGTTGGGGCGGCAATGGTCCGGCTGTTGCCGAGCGAATCGGGTTGACCTGGTCAACTGGGATTGGAGCGCGGTCGCTTCCTGGCTCCCAGCCAACCGGGTCGCCATCGAGGGTCGAGTAGATGTTCTCCAGGGCTCCATCGGTACGCGTCAGGCCGATCTTGCCGCTGTCACCCGACCGGAAGTTGCCGTGCTGGATCTTTGGTGGTCGCCAGAAGTAGCTTTCGGCGGGCGCATAGCCAAAGTTGTACCAGGCCTCGCCATACAGACCGAACGTCTCTTCGACACAGAGGTGATGCTCAAGCCGGGCGTCTTCCCAACCGGGAAGCTGCTTCACCAGTCGGGTGTAGCCGCCCTCTTCGGGGTCGCGGTACAGCATCTTGATGAGCAGCCTTGCGCCGGTCTTGGTGACATTGGGGCCGGGGACGAAGGGGATTTCCCATTCGGTCAGGTTACTGTCCACGTGATGGACGCCTTCGCCGGTCGGCGAGCCAGGCTGCCAGCTGAGCGGGTCGCCATTGGTGAAGATCAGCAGGCGCGCACCGTGGTTGGTGCTCCACGGGCCCGCCGAAGCGCCGCGGGCCAAGCGGAGATAATGCCACGGTTGCAATTGAAGCTCGCCGACCGTCAAGTCACCGCTCAGAACAAAATGCTCGACAAAGGTAGCCGGATTGCCACCGGCCTCGCGCTGCCAACCCGGTGGGAGGATCAGCACGCCGGAGATTGCGCCGTTTTCCGAAGATCGTGAAAGCGTAATCAGTCGGGCCGCTCGATCTGCGCCGGGAAGCAGAACCTCGTCGGCGGGCAGGTCTCGGGTGTGGACAAGTTCAGTGTGGGGTCGAGCGGTGAACGGCACGGTAGTTTCCTCCACGGAAAGGTCTTTGCTTATGGCAACTGATGCTGCGGATGCAGGATACTTGTCTGGTCATGAGGCGCGCGATCGCGGTTCTCGGCGCAGCAGTGTTGACCGGCGGCTGCGGGTTTCCGCAACCGCCCTTTGCGCCGGCTCCAACCGCTCAAGTTTACGATCTTCCGGAACCGATCTACGTGCCGGGCGCGCCGAACCGCCCGCCCGGCGGCGCCACCGGGTTCGTGCCATCCGCGCCGATCGGTGGCGCAAGCCCAGGTCCTACCCCGTCGCCGCTCAGCGGCTTTGTACCGGCGATCGGTGGCGTGATCCCGTTTGACGCCGAAATCGCCTGCGCCAGAGCGGTGCCAGCGAGCGAGCCGTGGACGACTGTCCAGATGACCTTCGGCTACCGGATCGACATCCCGAGCGGCTGGATGCTCACGCCGGGCGACGGCCGACTTGACATCCGCGATCTGCCGGTGCTTTGCCCCCGTTCGCTGGCGGGGTTCCATCTCGAACTGAGTACGTCTACTCGCGAGCGGCCGATACCACTGTTTCTCGCGGCCGATCGGGTCTTCCGGCAGGATTTCTCGCTCGACGGTCACGACGCCGTCGAGGAGCGCTTTCAGCCGGCCGACGAACCGGGTCCGGTGGTCGTGGTAACCATCGAGAGAGACGGCGCGTTTATCTCGCTCTCCGGACGGTACTTCACCGATGGCTATGCGCCGCTCTTCGAGCGGGTCATCGCCAGCATTCGCCTCGACTGAGCTACTCGTCGCCGCGGAAATAGATCGGAAACCGCGGCCCCGGCACGAACCCCTCCACCCGGATACGAACCGGCCGGATTGCGACGCCAAATCGCGATTCGTCTAGACCTTCATCAGTCAATTCGTCGAGGGTCGGTGGGGTGACCGACCTCCAGCCGCGCTCTTGTTCAATCCTGGCTGGGTTGTGCTCGGGGAGCGTCCGCATCCCTTCCACTGACCGGACCAACTCGGCGATGCCGGACACCGAGACGTAGCGCAGAGTTTGGTCCTGACCCGGATCGTCCGCGTCGTATTTGTACCAGACAATCTGGATCCTCGGGTCGGCCTCGAGTTCCTGGATCTTGGTGGACGGTTTGACGGTTACCAGGTAACACCAGAAGCCTTGGGTTCGGACGCTCATCAACCGATGGCGGGGCTGTCCGTCCAGTCCACGAGTGATGATGATCTTGGGCGCTGGGAACTCCGCCATGAAGCGTTGGACACGTTCCTTAAGTGCCTGTCGCTCCGTCGGGGAGAGTTCGATCTGTGGGTGAATGCGCATCAATTGCACCTCTCTCGGGTCCCAGTGTACCCGGTTGTCGGCGAGAAAGTCCGTAACCAGGTCACCGGGTGGATGGCCGGCCGTTTGACCCGCACGTCTTGTGTTGAACCCTTGACGGTCCGGACTGGGACTGGTAGAATACGAACAGATGTTCTGGTGCAGGCCAGGAAGGAGGATCGGACGATGAAGAAGGAATTTACCGTCGAGCGACAGGGCAAGACGTTTGTCCTCTACACCGGGCTACTCGACGAGGCGCATGGCCGTGGGCTGCAGGCGATCCGGACTCAGTTGGTTCAATCGCCAACCGAGGAGAACGGCTTTTCGGCAGTAGTCCACGCGACGGTCGAACTCGCAACCGGCGTCTACACCGGACTTGGCGATGCTGCGCCGAACAACGTGACCGCCCCGATGCGCACCTGCCTGATCCGGATGGCCGAAACCCGGGCGAAGGCACGAGCGCTCCGCGACGCGGTGAATGTCTCATCGGTCGCCTTCGAGGAACTGCCACCCGACGACGAGGAGGCGTCCATCGACGACGAGCGGCTGACGAAGATCGGCCCGCGCGGGCGGTTGGACGAGGAAGCTCCGAAGGCGACCGCGGCTCAGGTCAAGGCGATCTACGTGATCGCCCGCAATGAGCACCGGCTCAGCGAGGATGAGACCGACGAGCGGGTCCGCTCACTGTACGGCCGCGTCACCGGCGAGATCAGCAAGCGCCAGGCCTCCGAGACGATCGACCGCCTGAAGGCCGGCAACTTCTAAGCAAGGCCGCGATACTCGGCGCATGTCGGCGCAGCCGCGCGCCCAGCATGTAGACGGGCGCGTGAAAATCGTCGGTCTCCTCTCGGCGCCGACGCTCCGTACCGGCAGGTGACGGCGAAAGAACGGAACCGAGAGCGCTGGTTAGCGGCCGCGGAACTGAGGAGCGCGCTTTTCGCGAAACGCCCGGCCACCTTCGAGCATATCCTCAGTGCGGGCGGTGTAATCTTCGGCCCAGCGGAACAATTCGAGTTGATGCTCGATGTCCGGCGCGGCGTAGCGATACAGCATCCATTTCGTCAACGCCGTGCCGAAGGGCGAATTGCGCGCCACCTTATGAGCGATCTCGCGGGCGAAGGTCTGGAGTTGGTCGTCCGGCACGACCCAGTTTGCCAGCCCGAGTTCAAGCGCCTTCGCTGCCGGTATTGGCTCCGCGAGGGCGTAGAGTTCGAGCGCTTTCGCGACGCCGACCAGCATCGGTAGGCTGACGCTGGTGCCTTGCTCCATAGGCGCAGCAAATTTCGCCCAGACTGGTCCGAGCCGCGCCGACTCGGCGAGGATCCGCAGGTCACACCAGAGTGCTTCACCCATCCCTGAGCCGTAGGCGTAGCCGTTGATCGCCCCGATCACCAGTTTGTCCGAACGCCGGAACGGCGAGACGTCGCGCTCGCCGTGAGGACGCTTCCAGGGCGGAAGCCGGTAGCCGGCTTCGCTGCGCTGCTGGAACATGCCGGGGTTCGCGCCCGGGTTCCACCCACGCCCGGCGCCGGTCACCACGATCACCCGGATTTCAGGGTCGTCCTCGGCGTCGGCAAGCGCTTCAAGCTGTGCGGCGCGCATTTCTGGATCGAGCGCGTTGAGCTTCTCCGGGTTGTTCTTGGTGACGATCGCGACATGCCCGTCCTTCTCGTACAGGATCTTTTCATGCGGCCACGACAGCGCCATTTCTCTCTCCCTTCCGTCCGTCCAGGCGGGCGGCGCACGGCGATTGTCCGAGATCGAGGACTTGCATACAATAGGCGCGGCCCCGCGCCTCCCGTCGAGGGAATCTGGACAAGGAGTGCTCCGGTGGACTTTCGGCTGACCAACGAGCAGCAGACGTTCCAGCGTGAGGTGGCGGAATTCCTGACCAAGGAAGCCCCCCCGGGGCGCTTTTGCGAGGAGAGCCGACAATCGCCTGAGCAGAAGCGCGAGTTGGATACCTTCCTCAAGAGCCTGGCCGCCAAACGCTGGCTGGCGATGAGTTGGCCGGAAGACTACGGCGGCGCCGGACGTAGTACCGTCGACCACGCGATCTTCAACGAGCAAATGGGGTACCACAAGGCGCCGAACGAAGCGTTGGTGCCGGTCACCATCATCGGCCCAGCGATCCTTCATTTCGGCACCGAGGCGCAGAAGCGCGAGCACCTTCGTCGGATTACCAGCGGAGAAGGGGTCTACTGGCAGTTGTTCACCGAGCCGAACGCCGGTTCGGATCTGGCCTCTCTCCAAACCCGCGCGTTGCGCGACGGGGACGATTTCGTCGTCAATGGACAAAAGATCTACGTCGGCGATGGCCGCGAGGTGGAGTACTTCTACCTTGCCGCGCGAACCGATCCGGAGGCTCCCAAGCACCGAGGGATCAGCATTTTTCTCGTCGATGCCAAGACCCCGGGGATCACGGTGACCAAGCTCGATCCGGTCGCCGGGTGGGCGAAGAACCAGGTTTTCTTCGACGATGTGCGGATCCCGGCGAGCGACCTGATGGGCCAACTCAACAACGGCTGGAGCCACATGCGCGACACTCTGTCGGTCGAGCGCTCTGGGATCTACTCCAACGGCGAAGTGAGGCGTACCCTCGAGGACTTGATTGCCGCCTGCCGCCAGGTCATGCGGGACGGCCGGGCGGTTATCGAGTACGAATGGGCGCAGGACCTGCTGGCTGACCTGTGCATCGAGGTTGAGGCCTGGCGGCTACTCTGCTGGCGCATCGTTCACCTTCAATCGATCGGCGCACCGATCAACGCCGATGCCTCGATTGTGGCAATCCACCGCAAGGCGTTCTTTCCGGTTTTTCAGGCGGCGATTGCCCGGCTCACCGGCTCGTATGCCATGCTCCACCGGTCGTCGATTGCGGCGCTCAACGACGGCGACTTCGAGTTGTGGCAGCGTGAGGCGATCCACACTCACAGCGCCGGAACCCCGGAGATCCAACGCAATATTGTTGCGCTGCGTGGGTTGGGGCTTCCTCGATGAATCTGAGCTATTCCGACGAGCAACACCTGCTTCAACGTACGGCGCGCGATCTGCTTGAAGCGCAGTCTCCGCCTGCTCTCGTGCGCGAGGTCGAGGACACCCACCAGAACTTCTCGCTGCCCCTCTGGGCGTCGCTCGCCGAGCACGGTTGGCTCGGCCTTGGCCTGCCCGAGGTGTCCGGTGGAAACGGCGGGGGGCCTCTTGAGGTCGCGATCTTCGCCGAAGAGCTAGGAAGGACGCTCGCGCCGGCGCCGTGGATCTCGACGGTCGTCTGGGGCGGCGCGCTGTTGGTGCAGCAGCAGAGCCAGGCGACGAAGGACCTACTCAGGCGTGTGATTGCTGGCAATGCGCTGATCGCCGCCGCGACGCGAGAGGATGCCGGCTATGGCCCGGAGGCAATCCGGACGCGCGCTGAACAGAGAGACGGCACTTGGCGGCTGACCGGTCGCAAGCTGTTCGTCGTCGACGGTGGTGCAGCCGACCACCTGGTCGTCCTGGCGCACGACCCGGGGGCCGGGCTGACCGCGTTCCTCCTGCGTGCCGATGACGACGGGGTCCGTATCGCCGTACAGCCGACCACCGGCGGCGATGGACTTGCCGTCGTCGATTTTGAAAACGCCGAGGCGATCGATATCCTCGGCGCTCCCGGGGAGGGCTGGGCTGTTCTGGAGCGTCCTGAATTGTTGGCGACCTCCGCATTTACTGCCTGGATGCTCGGCGGGGCAGAGAAGGCGTTTGAGGCGGCGGTCGACTATGCCAAAGCGCGCGTTCAGTTTGGCCGACCGATCGGGTCGTTCCAGGCGGTTTCCCACAAACTCGCCGAGGTGCGTTGGCGCCTGGATGCGCTCCGGATGCTGACCTATAAAGCGGCGGCGATGCTCGATCGCCGCGAAGACGCGAGCGTGGAAGTATCCGAGGCGAAGGCCTATGCGAACCGTTGGGGGGTCTGGTCGATGCACCGAGTCCATGAAGTATTCGCTGGGCTTGGATTCATGCGGATCCACGATACCCAACTCTATTACCGTCGGCTGGTAGTAGCCTCCACCGTGTTCGGGGACGAAACCTACCATCGCCGCCGAGTCGTCCGCGCCCGGGTCCTCCAGCCGGCGGGTGCGTGATCGATCCTTGGAACCCGGAGCTATATGGCCGCTTCGGCGCAGATAGAAGCCGGCCATTCTGGGATCTCGTCGCGCTCATCCGTCCTCGTACGGGCATGCGAATCGTGGACCTCGGTTGCGGCGCCGGAGGACTGACCCTGGCGCTCCATGAGCACCTCCAAGCGAGTGAGACCGTTGGGATCGACAGTTCGCCGACGATGCTAGCGACAAGCGCCGCTAACGTCCGCCGTGGGGTTCGCTTTGCCGAGGCCCACATCGAGAGGTTCGAAGAGCGAGGCGCCTTCGACCTGGTGTTCTCGAATGCGTCGCTCCAGTTCGTTGGTGACCATGTCACGCTCTTCGCTCGGTTGGTGGCAGCCCTAAAGCCCGGCGGCCAACTGGCCATTCACGTTCCGGCAAACCACGAACACGTTTCGCAGACAATAGCCGCCGGGGTTGCGGGCGAGGAACCATTCCGCAGCGAACTGGGCGGCTTCGTCCGGTCGAGCCCGGTCCTTCGTCCAGAACAATACGCGGTCCTGCTGCACCGTCTGGGTGTTTCCGAGCAGATCGTTCGACTGCAGGTTTACGGGAATCTGCTCGCATCTCGGGACGACGTGGTCGACTGGGTCAAGGGCGGTGCGTTGACCGACTACCAGAAGCGGCTCGCTCCGGAGTCGTTTGAACGGTTTGTCGAGCGCTACCGTGAGCTACTCGTCGCGCGCCTGGACGACGAACGGCCGTACTTCTTCCCGTTCAATCGCATCCTGATCTGGGCCGTTCGTTAGCGCCGAAACTCGTTCAGTCTGGCTCGGGGCACGGGCGACATGCGTTCGTGTTCGAGTGAGGCGCGACACAGGTCGTCGCCCGATCTGGACACCACAACGCCCGGCCGCAGAGGCCGGGCGTGGGTGCGACGGAGTGGCAATCTAGTCGGCGAAGCCAACCTCGTAGGGCGACGAGTTCCCACGGTACTTGACTTCGATCGGCTTCTTGAGATCGAAGTGCTCCTTGATCTCCCGGATGTCGCCCTTGCTGTTGTTGACCATCTTGAAGTCGAGGTCCTTACCGTCGTTGGTGCGAATGGAGAACGTACGAGCACTGGTGTCCACACGGGTGACCGTCCCGTTGACGGTCACCTCACCGCCGCCACCGCCTCCACCGCCGCCGGTACAAGCGGAACTGGCCGCGCTGAGTATCAGGATCGCACCGAGGATGAGAGAGGTGAAGCGTTGAACAAACATCCGTAGATCCTCCGATCTGACTTCGACCCGTTTGGCCCCTTCGACGGTAGGTCGGGCCATCTGCCTGATTCAACGTCCTGCCGGGTTCGGTGTTCCGACCCGCCATTCGTAGATCGTGTGGGATCGGTCACATCGTTTGCAAGATGGGCTAGGACCAACGGCCTCGCAGAACGAGCGTGTCGAAGACGTGCAACGTCGCGAGCATCCATCCAGCCATCGTGACCCAGACATGCCCAAGCCACCAATACTCCAGCAGTCGCCGCCAGGAGCGCCGGCGTCCGGCCGTACGTAGAAGCCGACCGCGCTCGAGCAGCAGCGCGGTCATCCGGTCAAAGTCATCCCGCTCAAATTCCGGCACCGCCTGCCGGCCGGTGCGGATCTGGTCCTCGACGAGGCCGGGTGGTCCGCCTGCCCTGCGGAGAAGGTCGTCGCATGCTGCCGCGAACGGAGGGGATTTGAACGCAGCGAACGATTGAGCCTCAGTGCCGAGGGTGCGGATCCGCCGCTCGAGGACATCGGCCGGGTCGTATGTCGGCAGCGTCGCCAGCACGCGCGGCACCGCCGAGTAGAGCAGCCGGGTGACGATCCCCGCGAAGGTGGCAATCAAGAAGACGACCATCGCCGCATTCGCAAGGATTTCGTTGGGCGAGAAACGCTGGCGCGAGTGGAACCAGACGATGAGCATGCCAAGCAGCCCAAGATAGATGTGCGCCCACAACCAGGTTGAGAGTTGGCCAAACGAAGCGATCCCAAGGCGTTTTCGAAGCAAGTAGGTCATCGAGAAGGCGAGCAGCACGTAGGCAATCTCACCAAGGTTCACTGGGGTGATGTCGATCGGGCCGATCGAGATGAAGTTGCCCATCAGCACCCGGAGATAGACGCAGCTACAGCAGAACAGCAGAGATCCAGCGGTCCAGGCAGCGGCAGCACGCGTGATCAGGCCGCCTTGAGCGGGCCGCCAGCGTGATGTCGGTCGGCCGGGCAGCAAGGATCCGGGTCGGGGGTCCATCTAGACCCGCAGGCGGGAGATCGACCGGCCAGCGGCGATCGTCTCGGCGCCTCCGAAGAACTGGGCGCCATCGGCGCGAAAGGCCGCCCCGGTCGGGCAGCCACGGACGCAGGCGGGGCCATCGCTGAAGCCAGCACACAAATCACATTTGACCGCCAACTTCTGCTGGAGGTCGTCGGCCGGTGCCATCCCGGGCCGGCCAGGACGGATGAAGTCCTTGAGCATCGTCGTCAAGCTCCAACGATTGTGTTGGCTATCGACGATCTCGTCGCGGTCGGCCATTCGGATGTTGTCATACGGGCAGCGTGCGGCGCAGGCGCCGCACCCGATACAGGTGTCGTTGACGACAATCTCGCCTTTGGCGGTACGGACGAGCGCATCGACCGGGCAGACGAGGCAGAGTGGGTCGTCGCAGTGACGGCAGGCCGATGCAACAAGATAGGGTCCGACCGTCAGACCTCGGCGTTCCAGTCGGGCATGACCGTGGCGCCGAACACAGGCATCAACGCAAGCATCGCAGTCGATGCAAAGCCGCTTGTCGATCATCAGAAGACCATGGCTCTGCAGAACACCTTCGTCGAGCAGTGTCGCAAACTCGGTCTGGCATGGCAGCGGCGGGTCTGCGACCGAACGCTCCATCGCGCCATACTGAAGCGATGAACGGGCTCGATACGCCTCGTAGATTGCCGGGTTGGCTGCCGTCATTGCCATGAATGCGGCGCGCGGGATCTCGACGATCTCACAACGAGTATTCGCGGACAAGGTAGCCAGTCGGGTTTCATTGGCGATGATCGACCAGTCCGCATAGTAGCTGCCATCACGCTGATAGGTGAGTACGCGTTCAGAGCCGTCAGCAAGACGCCGACTCACCTTCATGAACCCGGTGAGGACGAGGTGGAGCGTGTCGGGGGATGTGCCCTCGCGAGCGATGACCGCGCCACGTTCATAGATCTGAATCCGTGCCTGGTCGAGGAGGCGGCGCAGTCCGGCGTCGTCCAAACTGGCAAAGAGATCGCTTCGGCGGACCATGCTGACCAGTTCGCGCTGACCGTGGAGCGCTCGCAGCCGTTCGTCGAACGCAGGCGCTTCTGCCGCCAACCTCCGAAGCGCGGCCGCGCCGACCTCCATCACGATCGACTCGGCGGCGGCAGCGACGCTCGCCGGATTCGGACGGTCGGACAATACGCCATACTCGCCGAAGAAGTCGCCCGGACCAAGTTGGAGCAGCGGGAGGCGTCGGCCGTCGGCGGTCCGGACCGAGGCGGTTGCCGCACCGAGGAGCAGGATCGCCAGGTGGTTGGTATAGGCCTCCTCGCGAACAACCTCCGCGCCGACTGGATAGCGCCGGAGCGTGACCTGGGAGATCAAGCGGCGAAGTTGTCCGATAGTCGCGCCGGCAAATATTCCGTACCCGGCGAGCGAGGTTGCGAGCGATGCGACGGTCCAGATCGTCTTGCGCGCATCACGTCCGTCCTGGACAAAGACCGGGATGTCAGGCGATTGTTCCTCCACCTGCAACTTCGCCGCGAGGATCATTCGCATTCGGCTCAGGTTTGCCGGGCAAACCGGCACGCAGGCGCCACATTGGGTGCAATCAAGCGTGAAGCGGAGCGCTCGCTGGCTCATTACCCCGCCAGCGATCGCCTCGTTCAGTTCGCCGATCGGCATCAGAGGCGCATCCGGCAACGGGCAGGCTCGCATGCAGAGATTGCAACCAATACACGCTTCGAGTTCGTAGCCGACCTGCTCGGTCAACTCGACGAAGAACTCACGCGCCATCCGCCGCCTCCCCACCCGCCCGGCCGCGCTCGAAGCGCAGACGGACGCGGCCAATCCCGATCACATCGCCTGGCGACAGCCGAGCCGGCCCGCCCAGGAGGACGCCGTTGAGCCGAGTTCCGTTCCGGCTGGCCAGATCACGCATGACGTACCCACCCGCCTCGGCGAGGACTGCCGCCTGGCGCCGTGAGCAGAGTGCGTCGGCGAGTACGATCCCAACGTCGGGCGAAGCTTCACGCCCGACGATCGTTTCACCCTCGCCAAGCGGATACGCTTTCCCGGTTGTCTCATCCACCAGCACCCAGCCTGCCGGAGAAGCGCCCGGTCGTGGCGTGGCCTCACGCGGCGATGCATGGTAGGTGAAGCGTTGGTGGGCGATCTCGAACTGGTCGCCATTCTCAAGCCGGTGGGCGTCGGTCAAGCGGCGGGCATTGACGAAGGTGCCATTGGTACTACCAAGGTCATAGAGGAACATACCGTCGTCGGTGCGGACGATCTGGGCGTGAAGCCGGGACGCGGCCTGGCTCGCGATGACAACGTCATTGTCCTGGCCGCGACCGAAGTTGGTGACCTCCTTAGAAAGGACGGTGCTGCCCTGTGGTCCGGTGACCACACCGCCGGTGAGCGCCGGAGTGCTCGATGCCGCCGTCGCGAGGTCGAAGGTGGCGTACACCCGGCCAAGCCGGATCTGATCGCCGGGCTGAAGCACCCGCGGGACGTCCCGCTCGAGGCGACTCACGCCAACCCAGGTGCCATTGGTGCTGCCGAGGTCCTGAATGGTGAAACCGCCCTCGCGCCGTTCGATCGCGGCATGGCGGCGTGAGATCGAATCGAGGGCCAATACGATGTCGCAGCCGGGAACCCGGCCGATCGTGGTGCGTCCGTCAGCCGCGACCGGGTAGGGGGTCCCATCGACGAGCAACGCCGCACTGTGAATGGTCCGTGGCGCCGGACGGGGCCGGCGAACGACCAAAGACACCTCCGAGACCATTGGCGACGGTGCTCGGCGGGCGGCTTGGCGGGGTAGCTCACGCTCGATCCAGAGGCCAAGATCGAAGTGGGGGTCAAGGAGGCGGTCGCGTATAGCCGAAACGTCGAGGGCATGGTCGATCAGCCGCTTAAACAGAAGAATCCTTCGACGGTTGCCAATCATGAGTACGCCGGCAACTACCCCATTTCGCACCAGCACACGCTGATACGAAGCCGGGCCAGGCCGAGCGACTATCACCCGGTCATCGGGCTTGGTTCGGCTGTCTCCAACCGCCGCGAAATCCACATCGTATAGGTGGGTTGCATGAACAAGTGCGCCGGGCTGGTAGACCAAGCGCTCACCAGCGAGGTTTGCTCCGGCGATCTCGCCTTGTTTGCGCGCCGGCTGCCAAAGGCCGGCCGGTGGGATCGGTTCGCCGGTCTCGCCTCGGCGGATATGCGCCACATCCCCGGCTGCCAGAACGTTCTCCAGATTGGTCCGTAATTGCTCGTCGGTCCAGACGCCGCCGTCGAGCGACAGGCCGCTCTCGCGGAGAAAGTCGACGTTGGCCGAAACGCCGACGGCGATGCCCAGAAGTTGACACGGGATCTCTCGGCCGCTGCGGGTCCGGACGCCGCTCAATCTTTCGGCGAGGCCACGGCTAGACGGGCTCGCCACCGCTGCGATGACCTCGTCTTCCATCAGCACATGGACCCCGGCGGTTCGGAGGTGCTGGATGACGATCTCGGAGGCTTCTTCGTCGAGAAATCGCGGCCAGATCTGCCGCTCCCGGATCACATAGGTAACCGAGACTCCCCGAGCGCCAAGACCCTGAACCCATTCGAGACCAAGGGTGCCGCCACCGATGATGACCGCTTGCTTGACGTCCGGCACGAGGTCGGCGATCCGACGGGCATCCTGCAGTGTGCGCAGGGTGAGAATACCGTGAACGGCCCCACCTGGGATTGAAAGGCGGTTGGGCGTCGCCCCGCTGGCGATCAATAGTCGGTCGTAGGTGAGTTCTTGCCCGTTGTCGAGCAGCACCCGGGCGCGTCGGGGGTCGAGCCGGACCGCGCGGGCGTAATAGCGGCCGATCCGATGCTGCTGATAGAACCCGGCCGGGACGCCCCAGAGTTGATCGTCGCGTAGTTGCCCAAGCAGATAGTTGGTGAGGGCGGCCCGATAATAGTGGGGATTGGGGTCATCGGACACGATGGCGATAGTGCCCTGGGAATCACGCTGTCGGATAGCTCGAGCGGCGGCGATCCCCGCCGCACCATCGCCAACAATGAGGTAGCTCGTCATCTCGCGACCTGGTGCGAGCGAGACTCCGCGCAAATCGTCCCGCTGCCACCTCATTGTAGAACACTCGTCGGCGTGTCTTCCGTTAGAAGGCCCGCTTCGCTCGGAAACCGCACACAGTACCGGTGCGGTCAATGAAGCGTCTGCCACAGCACGGCGGTTCATGCCTTTTGCTGGTGGGGGTCATCGCCCCATCTGGCGTCCCCGGCGAGGGCTCGGCTGGTGTGTCGAGCGGCCCGAAGGAGGGCGCGACATCGTCATCACGACGGATAGGCAAACACTACCGCACCGCAATGGAGGACTGGGTACCTCGTTGATACGCTAGCAGATTCGGATCGGTGGCAGACGCCAGGGGTCTCCTCGAGTCCAGCGGATCGCGGTGAATCCGGCCTCACTTGCGCCGTCGTCGCGCAAGCGGTCCGGCTCGTAGTAATAGCCACCTTCAAGCAACCGGGAGCCGTCGAGATTGAGGTCACCGGAGAGCAGATACAGTTCGTCTCCCCCTGCGAAGATCTCGCCGCTACCGCGCCAACCCGCCGGGGTGCGCATCAGCCAGGTGGTCCAGCCAGTCTCGACGTCGTCCCAAAGGTGCTTGGCCGCGAACCCCGCAGGTTGACCGTTGGTGTCGAGCACGAGTTCCCAGGGTTCGGATTCGAGGTTGGCGTTTGAGACGGCTCGGTTCTTGCACCAGTGGGGCGACTCGGGCGCGATCCATTCGCGGCGGTCCCAATCGGACGGGATTTCGCGGAAGGTGAAATCGACAGGGGCATCGAGCTTGATCAGGATTTCCGCGCCGGACGGAAAACGGTAGCCAGCCGGGTGCCACCAATAGGGTGGGTGCATGAGGTAGCCGAGGCTCTCCCAACCGTACCAGCCGGCAAAGTCCGCGGTGCCACGGAGCAAGAAATTCTCCTCATGGCAGGTGTGATACTCGAAAAGGGCGTCGCGATCGTTCTTCCGGCCAACGTCGATGGTCAGCAGGAAAGTCTCAGCTCCGTTCTCGGGGTCGAAGGCGAGCCGTTCGCGTGATCCTCCCTCGCGCAGGACAATCTCTCGGTCGGCATGGTTGGACGGGGCGACAGCCTCTCGCTTCATTGATGGGCTCCTCGGGCGGCTATTTCGTCGGCAAGGAAGGCGACGGCGTTCTGATAGGCGGTGGCCGCTTCGTCCGGCGGGAGATGAAAGCTCGGCGAGATGAACACCATCAGGTCAAGCAATCCCTCCCATTCGGCGATCCGGCGGCGCACCTGATCGGGCGTACCGGCGATGGCAAGAGCGTCGACCATCTCGTCTGATATCGCATCGGCTGCGCCGACAACGTTACCACACCGTAGCGCGGCCCGCGCGGCGGCAACTTCTGCTCCGAAACCGGCTGCGTCCCAAACAGGCATGTAGTAGTCAACGGGGACGTGCATCAGGATGGCATGTCGGGAGCGCTGACGAGCAAGGGCTGGATCACGATCGACGCTCAAGCCCAGCAGCGCCCCGGCCGTGACCGCCTCTCGCCGCTTGCCGGCGCGCCGGGTGCCCGCGACCAGTGCCGGCAGGAGTGTGTCGCGCACGTAGGGGAACGGAAGTTCGATGTCGAAGATCGCGCCATCGCCGAACTGCCCGGCATTTCTGGTGTTCAGCGGACCGACGACACCAACCAGAACTGGTAACCTCGGTGATGGTGATCGACGCGCTCGGGCATACCCGTGGACCGAATAGATCTGGCCGGAGAATTCTGCGGGCGTACCCGGTCGCGAGTCCCAGGCGGCGCGAAAACACTGGATATACTCGGCCATCCGACGTGCCGGCCGGCTTGGGTCAAGGCCATGCCAGTCACGATTCCAGTCGTTTGGGCCGACGCCGAGCCCGAGGACGAAGCGCCCGCCCGAAAGGTCGTCGAGGCCGCCGCAGGCCGCCGCTGCCTGAACCGGCGTCCGGGTGAGCAGGGTGACGCAACTTCCGAGGGTCGCGCGATGGGTAACCGTCGCCAACGCAGCGCCAGTGACGAACGCGTCGAAACCATCGGCGACGCTGATCCAATCAAAGCCAGCGTCCTCGAGGCGCTGTGCTTGCTCCATCAATTCGGCGAGGGTCGCGCCCCGTGGTCCGATACCGATCTTGGCCATCGTTACTCCGAGGCTGCCTGGTGATTGATCTGTGGCAGGGTGATCCGACCGGTTGGTCGCGTCCAGCGAACTGCCAAGAGCCCTCCCACCATGTGCGCCAGTTCATCCTGAAACGCGTTCGAAGAGCAGGAATAGACGTCCTCGCGGTCCGTTGCCAGCCTGCCACCGAAGTGCAGCGAGAGGTCGCCGCTGATGACGCCGTCGCGTAGGACCGGGGAGTAGACCAGATGGTCGACCAGCAGACGAGTGATTGCCCGGCCACGTGGGCTACCCTGGCCCTCAGGCCAAGCCGAATACTCGAACCCATCCCAGACGTCCGGGATCGGCAGATAGGTTGTGTCGAGCGGCCTTGAGGGACGGATCAGCATCGGCATCTCTTGGATGCGGTGAAAGCGTTGCTCGGCGGGGTGTAGCCAATACGGCGGATGGTTGAGATAGGCAATAGGGTCGACGCGATCATCGTTACCGAACCCGACCGAACCTCCCTGCACGAAGATCTCTTCCTGCGGCGTGTGATATTCGAAATCGGCCTCATGCCCGACTCCGCCGACTCGGCTGGCCGGGGCGATCAACAGACGAGCCCAACGGCCAAGTATCGGGGTCCTCAGACAATGAAACGGTCGTTGCCCGGCCGGTGCGGCCCTGGACGGCCTGCTCGCTTTGGATCGGGGGGACGAGCGGCCGGGTCATAGGTCTACCGTCATCGCGTTGTAGTGGCGAAGCGCCTGCTCCTGCTCGGGGGTATGCTGGGTGATCGTCGCGTCTCTGGCTGGATCGGTCTGAAAGAATCGCACTCCGTTGGCGCGGGCAGCGAGTTGGACCCAGTGGCAGCGTGGCTGGCGAACCGCTTCGTAGCGTCTCAGGGCAGCCGGAACGTCGTCGCATCCCGCCAGGCAGCGTGCGAGCACCATCGCATCTTCTATAGCCATCCCTGCGCCCTGGCCAAGAAAGGGGAGTGCCGGATGGGCGGCATCGCCGAGCAGGGTCACCCGTCCGTTTCCCCAAACCGACAAGGGATCGCGGTCGAAGAGCGCCCACTTGAAGCAATACTCAGGGGGAGTCTGTCGAATCACCTCCAAGAGCAAACGATCCCAGCCCCGATATTCCGCCAGCACATTTTCGACCGGCGTGAGGAGTTTCCAGCTTTCCTCGGCCCAACTCCCCTGAGCGGTATGGGCGACGTAGTTCATCAACTCACCACGCCGCACCGGATAGCGCAAGAAGGCGTGGCCTGGACCGGTCCAGATGCATGAGGTCGGCGTACGCAATTCTGCCGATAGTCGCTCCATCGGGATGAGACCACGCCAAGTGACTGCGCCGGTGAAGCGTGGCTCATCCGGACCGGCCAGGCAGGCGCGGACCCGCGAGCGCAAGCCATCACAGCCGATCAACGCTCGTCCACTGACCCGCTCGCCGTTCTCGAACCAGGCGACGACTTCGCCCGCGCTCTCCTGAAAGGATTCGAACGACCAGCCGAGCCGAACACAGCCGGGTGCGCTGGTCGTCACCGCTCTGGCGAGCAACTCGTGGAGATCAGCCCGATGCATAAAGAACTGAGGTGCGCCAAAGGTCTCTCGGGCGTTGACGGCATCGTGGCTGTGACGGAGCAGTTCGCCAGTCTGCCAATGGCGAGATCCGCCGTCGGCAGGAACGACGGCGGTATCCGCCATCCCCGGTCCCAAACCAAGGAACTCAAGAACTCGAGTGGCGTTCGGGTACATCGTCAGCCCGGCGCCGACATCGCCGAGTTGATCGGCTTGCTCGAAGACCGCGACTTCGACGCCGCGTTGGAGGAGGGCAAGCGCGGTGGTGAGTCCGCCAATGCCCGCGCCGACGATCATCACCGGCCGTCTGTCGGCCTGCCCGTTCACCTCGCCATCGTCGGGGAGCACCTAACGCCTGTCAAGAGTCCGGGAAGGTTTCAATGAACCGCACCGTCTCGGCGACCGGATCCAGGCCGGCCGGGATTACCGGGATCAGCACCCTCGTCGCGCCCGCCTCGACATATTCCCTCAGCAGTCCGGGCAGGGCGGCAGCAGACGGCAGAACGAATGCCGGCAACTGGTCGAGCATGGCGTCGTCGACCGCGCGGATTGCGGCGCCGAACCCTCCACCAGTCCAGGCCGCTTCAATTCGCGCGAGATCCGCACCGAAGCCGCTCCGGATCAGCAATTCTTGGTAGCCGGGCGCCCGGCAGTAGGCGGCGACGGTGGGGCGTAGGGCGTTTCGGCCAGCGGCCAGGTCGTCGGTGATCACGACTCGCACCTTGACCGCGACCTCGAGCAAGTCTGGATCGCGCCCAGCGGCCAGCGCTCCTTCGCGCATCCAGCCGGTGATCTCGCGGATTGCGGCCGGGGTGGCCATATTGACAAGCACGCCATCGGCAAGTTCTCCAGCCAAGGCACTCATCCGTGGGCCAAGAGCCGCAAGCAAGATCCTGAGCGGCCAGGAAGGTACGCTGCCCCCAAGCCGGAAATCACGCGCCGAGAAGGCTCGGCCCGAGTGCGCCACCCGCTCGCCCGCGTACGTCTGACGGACGATCGTCAGGTAGTCGCGCGCCATGGCAAGAGGCCGCTCGAAGCGGCCGCCATGCCATCCCGCGAGGGTTGGGTTCGCCACGCCAATGCCAAGAATGAATCGCCCTTCCGAAAGCGTCGCGAGAGTCGCGGCAGCCATGGCGGTTGCAACCGGTGAACGGGCGAGCATATGCACGATGGCGCTGCCCAATGCGATGCGCTCGGTTGCCGGGGCGCAGGCGGCGAGAACGGCAATCGGGTCACGGTTACTGGTCTCGCCCTTCCAGACCCCGCCAAGCCCGGCCGCCTCGGCTCGGCGGGCGAGATCCGGGATGGCGCGGACTGGAACGGTGCCGCTCGCGTCGATCTCAAGATCGAAGGAAGTCACCGGTCGTCGCCTCGTGCGCCAGGATGGAGGTCGACCTTGGGCGAGTGACCACGCTTGTAGATCATGATGGTCCTCTTGAACTCGATCACGACGGTACCGTCCTGCTTCATCCCCCGGGTCTTGATGGCGACGATCCCGGCGTTCGGCCGTGATTTCGATTCGCGAGTGTCGCTGACCTCACTCTCGGCATAGAGGGTGTCGCCGGCAAACAGCGGGTTTGGGAGCCGCACCTCGTCCCATCCGAGATTGGCGACCGCGTTCTCGCTCACATCGGTTACGCTCTGACCGGTGACAATTGCCAGAGTTAGGCACGAGTTGATCAGCATCTTGCCAAAGGGACTACCTTTGGCATATTCGGCGTCGAAGTGAGAAGGATTGGTATTCATCGTCAAAAGGGTGAACCAGATATTGTCGGCATCGGTCAAGGTACGCCCGAGGTTGTGGCGATAGATGTCACCGACCTCGAAGTCCTCGAAGAAGCGCCCCTGCCAACCTGGCTTTACCGTCATACTTCCTCCCGGCCGTCACCGGCGTCGCCTAGTCTCCAGCATGGTGATCGAGCGTCGCCCGGCTGTCAAGCGGTCAGGATGCCCAAGCGTCGGAAGCTTCGCAAATCAACGCATCGATTTGCGCAAGCCAAAACAAACCTAGCACTCTCGTTGGTCCATGATGATCAAGTAAGGTACAGTGGGGTGTAATCATTCCAGACCCGGCTTGATTTGCCTGGCCGGTAGGAAGCACAACCGACGAGGTGATCGGATATGCTACACTGCGGCAATGTACTGAAGAGCCGCAGGAGGCACTCTATGGCGCAGTTCGAACGATTGTCTCGCGAAGCATTTGCAAAGACGCAGGGCCGACCGCGCAATTCGTATTTGGAAGAGTATCGAGGGTTTCTTTCTGAGCTTCAGCCGGGTGAGGGCGGAGAAATCACCCTCGATACCGTCGAGAAGAAGGCGACGATCAAGAACCGGCTCAACCATGCCGCTCGCGTTGAAGACAAGCGTATTCGTTATCTTCGTACTTCGACCGATCGGGTTCGATTCCAAGTCGTCGAGTAGTGGTCAGACAGAATACGGTAGCCGTTCGCCTCGCCGAGTTCGCGGCCGGGCTGCAGGTTGCGCAGTGCCCTCCCCGGGTGCTCGACAAGGCGAAAGCGGCCCTTCTGCACGGGCTCGTGATTGGGTTGGCCAGTCTTGGCGATGCCGACGTCCAACTTGCCCGAGCGATGATCGCGGATGAGGGTTCCGGCAACGCGACGCGCTTGCTCGGTGTTGGCGCCCCGGCCAGTCGGGCCGATGCCGCGTTCTTTGCCAGTCTGCTGATCCACGCCCGCGGGCAGGACGACTCGTACCGCATGCTCACTCACCCCGGAGCGACGATCATTCCGGCTGCACTTGCCGAGGGGGACGGCCGTCCCGTCGATGGCGAGCAATTGCTGGGTGCTCTGATCGCTGGGTATGAGGTGCAGTGCCGGCTCGCGCGCGATATTGTCCCAGCCGTTCAGAACCACGGGTTCCGGGCGAGTGCGCTCTTTGGCATCGTCGGTGCAACCGTCGCCGCGGCCAGGATTCGCGGGCTCAGTGCCGACCAGACCGCCCATGCTCTTGCGCTCGCGGTCTCGGTGGCGGGTGGTTGTCTTGAGACGAGCCGCGCCGGCACCCGCGAAATGACCTTCCAAGAGCCGATCTTCTGCACCAGCGCGCTTCAGGCGGTGAGGCTGGCCGAAGCTGGAGTGACCGGCGCCGACACATGCTTCGAAGGACCGGCTGGCTTCTTCTACGCATTCACCGGCAGCAGCACCGGGGAATTGTCCGGCTCGTTCCACGGCGAGACAACCTGGGACCCTCGTTCGACGGTAGCCGACTTGGGCCGACGTTGGGAGATCCTCGACGTGACGATGAAAATCTACTCGGCGGCGGGCTTCAACCAGCCGGTGATCGAGGCGGTTGCTGAGTTGGCGCGCGAGCATGATCTGGCTCCTGCCGACGTGGCATCACTCACGATTCAGATGAATCAGTGGGAGACGATCTACCCAAGCCCACGCTTTCCTCATCCGGCCGCGGGCTTGGCTGATTTTGGTAGCACCACCTACTTCGCGGCACAGGCGCTGATCGCCAAAGGCTACCCCTCGACCGGACGTCGACTCTCCTATGGTGGCGCCGAGCCAGCCACCGACGAACCAGCCACGCTGGTAGACCTCATGGCGCGAACAAAGGTCGTGGCCGGGCCGCGTCGCCAGTATGCGCCACGGATCACCATCGAGACGACCGCCGGGGGATCAATCGTTCGCGAGATGACCGGCGACGAGTTCAAGTGGGACCTCGCGACGGAGCGTGAACGGCTTGCTGCACTACAGGCGGCATTGCCACTCTCGTCCGCAGAAGCTGGTTCATTGGTTGCGGCAGTCTCCAACCTGGAATCTCTGCCAAAGGTCGCCGACCTGATCGATCTGACCGTTCCCGGCGCCCCGCCCTCCCCCTGAAGCGCCGCGAGCCAAACACGGCGTCCCCGCTGGGGAATGCTCCCCTTTCCCGGTGAGATTGCTTGCCTGGCCACGACTGGCCCGATGGGATCGTAGACTGGCGATACTCAGATTCCGGGGGAGTGTGCTATGGCCTATGACTTGCTCTTTTCGCCGATCACGGTGGGGCGGATGCAGGCGCCCAACCGGATCATAATGACGCCGCACGGATTCGCCGGACTGGCGGACTGGGAGGAGACCGGCAAACGAACCGGCGACTACCTCGAGGAGCGCGCCCGCGCTGGAGTCGGCTGGATCATGACCAACGCCCCGTCGCCGCATCCCTCGACCTCTGGCCGGTTCCCCCTGCCGCGGCGTGGGTGGGACGGGTCAGCCAACGACTGGATGGCACGCCAGGCTGAAGTCGTCCACCGGCATGGATCGGTCATCTCGGCGATCATGCTCCACACCGGGCACAATTCCTGGTCCGGCGAGACCTACAAAGCCTCCTGGGCGCCCTCGGCAATTCCCAGCAGCTACCGGGAGATGCCGATCGCGATCGGCAAGTCGGAGATCGACGACCTGATCGAGCACTACGCCCGGACCGCCGCGAATCTCAAGGCAGCAGGATTGGATGCGGTCGACGTCCAGACGTCAGTCGACTATCTGCTGGGCTCCTTTCTCTCGCCGGCGCTGAATTTGCGCGAAGACGAGTATGGCGGAACGCTCGAGAACCGTGCCCGTCTTATCATCGAGATTCTGACGGCAATCCGGCGCGAGGTTGGGCCGGATTTCACGGTCGGGATCCGGACGAGCGCCGATCACAAGATGCCACACGGCTTCGAACTGGACGAGGCGGTGGCCTTCTGCAAGCTGGTGGCAGAAAGCCGCCTTGTCGATTACCTCGGGGTGATGGTTGGCTCCTACTACGACATGATGCAGGTCATTCCGGGGATGCGCATCGAAAACGGTAACGCGATCGACGCGGCGGCGATAATCAAGGCCGCGGTCGACATCCCGGTCTACGTCTCTGGGAAGTTCGCCGAGCCGGCGCTTGCCGAGCGGGTCCTTGCCGATGGCAAAGCCGACCTCATCGCGATGGCGCGGGAATTTCTGGCGGATGGGCAATGGGCGGCGCTGGCACGCGAGGGCCGCGCCGAAGACATCCGGCCTTGCGTCTTCTGCAACCATTGCGTCGCCCGGCTGAATCTTCGGCGCGAAACCCAGTGCATTGTCAACCCGGCATTTGGCTGGGAAGCGAGCCTGGGTATCGCCCAACTCGTTCCACAGGGAGACCCGAAGCGGGTTGTCGTGGTCGGTGGTGGACCCGCCGGGATGGAAGCGGCGAGGGTTGCGGCGCTTCGTGGGCATGAGGTGGATCTCTACGAGGCGACCGATCGGCTGGGTGGCCAGTTGGCGATCGCGGCAACGGCGCCGTTTCGCGAACGCTTCGGCGACTACGTCGATTGGCAAGCGCACCAACTGCGCCGGTCTGGCGTGACGGTGCACCTGAACCGGCCGGTGCGGGTCGGCGACCGAGCGTTGGCCAAGGCCGATCGGATCATCGTGGCGACCGGGTCGCTCCCCGACCGGTCCGGGATCAGCCCGTTGCGGCCGCACGGCGGCGCAGTTTCGGGCACGGATGATCCACGAGTGTTGAGTAGTTGGGATTCGCTGCTCCAGCCCGCACGGGTCGGGCAGACCGTGATTGTCTATGACGAGGAAGCGTATGCACCGGGAGCGAGCATCGCGCTCGCGCTTGCTCGCCTGGGGCGCCGGGTGACCTTGGTAACGAGTGCGCCAAACGTCGGGACCCCGGAGTTGATCTACACGACCGAGCTTCCCTACGTCGTTGGCGACCTTGAGGAGGCCGGTGTTGACGTGAAGCCGTTCACCGTGCTCACCGCGATCGATAAGCGGGGTGTTCATCTCGAATCGATCTACGGTGGACGGTCGCGCGTCTGGGAAGGAGTCGACACCGTGGTGCTAAACACCGGCTATCGGGCGAACGGAACGTTGTTCGCCGCCCTGAGCGACGTGGGGCTGCCCGCGGTGGCAGTGGGCGATTGCGTTGCACCGCGACGTCTCCAACTTGCGGTCTATGAAGGCTACCGAGCCGGGCTCGACGTCTGAGTTGGGTACTACGTCCCAACGTTCCATTATCGATCGCCCTCCGGGTCACCTCAGACGAGGAGGCACGCCGCGGGGGCCGGAACCGTCCTCGCTGGCCGTTCCGTCGCTGCGATGGATGGCGTCAGTTGGGGTCGAGCGGGGGGAGAGTCTGATCGGCGGCGAGGGCGTCTTTGAACAGGTCGCCGTGCTGCGCCAGTCGGTCGTGGAGAGTGCGAATGGTGAACCGGTCAGACTGGACTCCGGCCTCGACATCTGCCCATGCCAGCGGAGCAGAGACGGGCGCTCCCGGTCGCGCCCTCGGCGTGTACGGCGCAGCCATGCTCTTGCCGACGCTGTTCTGAGCATAGTCAATTGTGACCAGGTGGCCGAGATGAGTTGCCCCGCCCTCGGCTGAGATCAAACCTGGATACCTGGCCGCCAGACCCAAAGCGAAAGCCTTGACCCAGGCGCGCACCTCGCCGAACGAGGGACCGGGCGCGATCGGCACGTAGACATGAAGGCCGCGACCGCCGCTGGTCTTGGCGACGGCGCGTAACCCCAGGGCGGCGAGTTCACCGCGGACGATCAGGGCGGTATTGAGCACCTGCTGCCAGACCGCGTCGTCGCCGGGATCGAGGTCGAAGACCAGTTGGTCGGGTCGATCGAGGTTCGGGACGCGTGCCATCCAGAAGTGAAATTCGATAGCGCCGCGCTTGACCAGCCAGAGAAGGTCCGCCGGCTTTTCGATCGACAGCAACTGCGCAGTAACTGCGCCGGGCCGAGGTTCATCCCGGACGCCTCCCAACCAAGCCGGCGCATCACCGGGCCGATTGCGCCGGTAGTAGGACGGCCCGCTCAGCCCCCGTGGGAAGACGACAACCGTCACCGGCCGCCCGGCACCGTGGCGGATCAGGAGCGACGCGACCGCCTCAATATAGGCTGCGAGTTCACCCTTGGTGATACCACAGTCCTTCCAGACGACTCGGTCTGGATCGCTCATCGTCACTATCTGGCGGCTGTCAGGTGGGTTCATTACCCGTCCTCGACTGGCGGTAGGTCGGCAACGACGAATGCCACGCGCTGGCGGGTTGCGCCCCGCGGTGGAGTTCCGTTGCGGAAGCACCACTGGTAGGCACTCGAGCCAGCTACCAACCGAAGAGGGCCGCTCTCGTCCACGGGTCTCTCCCGTCTCGGCCTATTCGCCCCAGCGGCGCCAACAACGGTAATCCGCGCCGTCGCTGAGCGCCAGGCCGATCTGGTGACGACTGGAGAGTTCGTCGTGGCCGCCCTCGTTGGCTCCGACATAGTAGAGCCGGAAGCTCCCGTCGCCTAGCTTGACCACGCAAGGGGTGCCAACCGCCCGAGCATCCCAACGGCCGGAGCCTTTGGGCGCGTGGCAGAAGATCGGCCCACCCGGCGCTGCGCTTTCAGCATCCTTCGACCAATGGATACCGTCGTCCGAGATGGCCAGGCCAATACAGTAATAGCCGCTGTAGTTGGCGCCTTGGTAGAACATCAGGTAGCGACCGTCATGACGGATGACATGGCGACAGGAGATACCGCGCTCGTCGAAGCTGCCTGCTGCTCCGGGGCCGAGGATCGGTCCGCGCTTCTCCCAATCCAGGCCATCGGGTGAGCTTGCCAGACCGACGGTGAATCCGCTGGCGAGGTCGAGCGTGTGATAATACATGAGGTAGGAGCCGTCGTCGGCTTTCACCACGCGTGGCCAGGCGCAGAATAGCGAATCGAACTCGCCTGGCTGCCCCGGCTCGAGGAACGCTCCCCGGTATGGCCCTTCGAGGCGGCTCCAGGTGATCCCGTCGCCCGAGATGGCACAGCCGGGTTGCATCCGAATACCCTTCGCTTGGCGAATTCGGTCGGTCACCTTCATTTCGATTGTCGTCTGGTCGCCGCCGAAGTACCATATCCGATAGCGGTCGTTTTCCTTGTGGATGTCGGAAACGCCGACGTGGGCATTGTCGAATCGATAGGGGTCGCTCGATGGCTCGAAGACCGATCCCATCGTCAAGGGTCCGCGGGTGCGCTCCCAACGAATGCCGTCGGGCGACGTGGCCAGACCACAGCGTCCAGTCGGCAAATTGACCATCCGATCGAACGTGGGATCCCGGCCGTAGTACCACAGCTTCCAGATCCCGGCGTCCAGCACCACCTGGGGTGAGGAAAGCCGCTCGGAATCCCACCATCCATCAGGTCCCGGACCGAACACCAGGCCAGGCTCGCCCGTCGCCGATTCTGCAGGCATCCTTCACCCCGTCGAGGCTCATCTTGCGTGACTGCCGGGCGATCGTGGTGCGTCAGCCGCCGCTACGCCGGGAAAGAGCGGAAAACCAGGCTGGCATTATGACCGCCAAAGCCAAGGGAGTTCGAGAGGGCAACGCCTACCGGCGACTGGCGCGCCCCTTCAACCACATAATCGAGGTCGCAATCGGGGTCGGGATTGGTCCGATTGATGGTCGGGTGGATCCAGCCGGTCTCGATCGTCTTGGCACAGACCAATGCCTCGAAGGCGCCGGCCGCTCCGAGCAGATGGCCGGTCATCGATTTGGTCGAACTGACCGGGATCCGGTAGGCACGATCTCCGAAGACGCCCTTGACCGCGACGGTTTCGAGTTTGTCGTTTAACTCCGTCGAGGTGCCGTGGGCGTTGATGTAGTCGACATCGTCCGGGCTGAGGCCAGCATCGTCGAGCGCCTGGCGCATTGCCCGGCTGCCGCCCTCGCCATTTTCAGCCGGCTGCGTGATGTGATAGGCATCGGCGGTGGCGGCATAGCCGGCTAGCTCGCAGTAGATCCGGGCGCCGCGTGCCTGCGCCGATTCGAGCGATTCGAGGAAGACGACCGCGGCGCCCTCACCCATGACGAAACCGTCACGTTCGGCATCGAAGGGACGCGAGGCGCGTGGCGGGTCGTCGTTGCGTGTCGAGAGCGCCCGCGCCGCGGCGAAACCCGCGATGCCGATCGGCGTGACGGCGGCTTCGGCGCCTCCCGCGATCATCGCGACGGCATCGCCACGGCGGATAGTTTCGAATGCCGCGCCAATCGCATCCGCGCCGGTCGCACAGGCCGAGACGACCGAGTAGTTCGGCCCTTTGCAGCCAAGCATAATCGACACCTGGCCGGACGCCATGTCGACGATCATCATCGGAACGAGAAAGGGACTGACCCGGCCAGGTCCCCGATCTTCGAGGACCTTCATCTGCTCGGCAAGGGTGGCGATCCCACCGATCCCGCTGCCAACGATCGCTCCGATGTCGGTCCGGCCGCGAACCTCAAGACCGCAATCCTCGACCGCCTGCTTGGCTGCGGCAACCGCGAGTTGGACGAAGCGATCGTTGCGGCGGACCTCTTTGCGATCAAGATAGTTCAGCGGATCGAAGCCGGTCGCCTCGCCGGCAATCTGTACGTCCCAACCGGTGCTGTCGAAAGCGGTGATCCGGCTGATCCCCGAGCACCCGCTGAGGAGGTTCTGCCAACTTGATCCCACCGACAGCCCAACCGGCGTAACCGCACCTAGCCCGGTGATGACGACTCGCTGCATCTTCCGCTCCTCTACCATCGGCCGGCTCGAAGGCGCCACGCTGATTCTACCGTCCGCGGGTGGTCGCGACGAGGTGCGCGTCCAATCGGGCTACAATGCAGAACACGATGGCAGAACGGTCCTATCTCGGCGACGTCAACGCTCCGGACTTCCCAGCCGGCTTGGCCTGGCTCAATAGCGCGCGCCCACTCCACATCGCCGACCTGCGGGGCAAGATCGTCATCCTCGACTTCTGGACCTCGTGCTGCATCAACTGCATGCATATCCTACCGGCTTTGCGCCGAGCCGAGCGGCAGTTTCCCGAAGAACTCGCGGTGATTGGGGTACATTCGGCCAAGTTCACCTGGGAGCGCCAGACCGATACGATCCGCCTTGCCCTGTTGCGGTATGGCGTCGAGCATCCGGTCGTCAACGACCAGGAGTTGGGGATCTGGAGCGCCTACGCGGTTCGGGCCTGGCCGACCCTGGTTTTCGTCGATCCGCGCGGCAAGGTGATCGGCCAGCATGCCGGCGAGATCCCCTACGATGCTCTCGAACGGCTGCTGGGCGAAATGATTGCCGAGTTCGATGCTCGCGGGCTCCTCGATCGCCGACCGCTTGCCTGGGAACTTGAGAACGCGCCGACTGGCGTGCTCGCCTTTCCCGGCAAACTCATCGTAGACGGAGACCGGCTGATCATCGCCGACAGCAGCCATCATCGCATTGTGATCGCCGGACTGGATGGCCGGATCCGTCAGACGATCGGCGCCGCTCGCGGCTTTCGTGATGGCTCATTTGCCACCGCCGGTTTCGACCGTCCTCATGGTCTGGCCCTCGATGGGGACCGGCTGTACATCGCCGACACCGAAAACCATGCGATCCGGGTGGCCGACCTCGCTGCTCGCACGGTGAGCACCCTGGCTGGAACTGGGGAGCAAGCCCGTGGCTATCCGCCAGCCGGGGGGCCGTCGCGGACCACCAACCTTTCCTCGCCCTGGGACTTGACCATCCTGAACGGGACCCTCTACGTGGCGATGGCGGGCAGTCATCAACTCTGGACCGTCGACAGCGATCAGGCGGTTCCATTTGCCGGTGGAGGTCCGGAAGGGCTGCAAGACGGCCCAGCGTTGGATGCCTATCTCGCTCAACCGAGCGGCCTGACAACGGACGGCGGGGTCCTCTATTTTGCCGACAGCGAGACCAGTTCGATTCGCCGGGCTGAGCCAGGTGGCCGGGTCACGACGCTCGTCGGTGAAGATCTGTTTGTCTTTGGCGACCGCGACGGGGTTGGCACGGTAGCACGGCTGCAACATCCGCTTGGTGTTCGTTGGGAGGGCGGGGTGCTCTGGTTGGCCGACAGCTTCAATAACAAGATCAAGCGCCTAGACCCGGCAACCCGGCGGGTTGAGACGGTAGCAGGTGGGTCCGAGCCAGGGTACGTGGACGGGTCCTTCGAGCGTGCTCGATTCAACGAGCCGGGCGGTATCTGGAGCGACGACGGGCAGATCTACGTCGCCGACACCAACAATCATGCGATCCGAGCGCTCGATCTGGAGCGCCGAGAAGTCAGGACAGTTGAGGTGCGCGAATGACGACCCGACCACGCCGCGAGACTACTGGCGCAGCGGGCCGGAATAGCTTGCGTGTTGTTATCGCCGACGACGAGGCGCTTCGACTGCTGTCATTACGCCAGCAACTCGAGGGAATGGGCCATCAGGTGGTCGGCGAAGCGACGACCGGCGAAGAAGCGGTGCTGTTGGCCCGCGAACTCAAGCCCGACTTGATCATCATGGACATCCGCATGCCGGTCATGGATGGGATCGACGCTGCCAAGCAGATCACGGCTGAACGGCCGGTTCCGATCGTGCTAGTAACGGCCTACAGCGAGAAGTCTCTTGCGGAACGAGCCGCCGACGCCGGTATCTTTGCCTATCTGATGAAGCCGGTTTCCGAGGCCGACTTGCTCCCGGCGATCATCCTCGCCACTTCACGCTTCGACGAGTTTCGCGAGCTTCGCACCGATATCGATGATCTTCGCGAGGCACTTGAAGCACGCAAACTCATCGAGCAGGCGAAAGGGATCCTGATGAACCGTCGCAACCTGACCGAGCAGGAGGCGTTTCGCCGGATGCAGACCCAAAGCCAGAACGAGAACCGCAAACTCGTCGACATTGCCCGGGCCATCATCATGGCCGACAAGATGCTTTAGCGGAAGAAGTCCGACCCGGCTCGTGCTACAGTTCAGGAAATTCGAGCAACCAACCTTTCCTAGGACCAGCATGGACGCCCTACCTCGGTTAGCCGAGTCGCTCTTTCACGCGATCGAGAACGCCCCCCAGGTTTTCGCTCTACTGGCAATCTTCCTCTGGGTTTTTCTTGAAGAGGCCGGTCTCCCACTCGTGCCAACCGCTGACATGATCTTGATCTTCGCCGGTTGGCGCGTCTCCCAGGGTCAGATCAACCCAGTCGCGCTCCTGATGGTGGCGGTTGTAGCGACCGTGCTGG
This sequence comes from Dehalococcoidia bacterium, assembly GCA_046328265.1. Taxonomy (GTDB): domain Bacteria; phylum Chloroflexota; class Dehalococcoidia; order SpSt-223; family SpSt-223; genus JANWZD01. Next base: position 139,907 of record JAXLWW010000007.1, on the reverse strand, counting down.
GCTCGGGTCTCCTCTACCTCATCGCAAGGCGTGGCGGGCACCCCTTTCTGGTGCGCTACGCCCGATTACTCCATCTCGATTCCGGTCGGCTCGAGCGGGCCGAACGGTGGGTGCAGCGGCATCGCGGACCGGCGTTGATCGCCGGGCGGATGATCCCGGGTCTTAAGACCGTCGTATCGATTGCTGCTGGATTGTTCGCGGTCGAGGCGCGCCCGTTTGCGCTCTACACGGCTGGCGCTGCGACGATCTGGGCGGTATCCTCGCTGACAATTGGCCGAACCTTCGGCCCGCAGATTGCCCACGTGGTCGGGTCGATGCTCCACAATCGCACGGTGTTGACCGGAATGGCTGCTGCGGCAGCGCCCGTAGCTCTCCTCTACCTGTATCGCCGTTTCCACCGAGCGGGATAGGCGGTTTGGACGCCGCGCGTCCTAATCGATCACAGCCTCTTCCAAGTTCGGGGCGATGTTGCCGAGTGGCAACTGATCACCCTCGTGGATCACTCGGACTGCAGCAAGGACGAAATCGCGATAGAGCGGATGCGGGCGGGTCGGTCGCGACTTGAACTCGGGGTGAAACTGGACGCCAAGCATCCAGGGATGACCGGCAATCTCGCTCACCTCGACGAGGCGGCCGTCGGGCGAGGTCCCGCTCACCGTAAGCCCGGCGTTGGTCAAGGTCTCGCGGTAGTCATTATTGAACTCGAAACGATGGCGGTGACGCTCATAGATCACTCGCTCTCCGTAGGCGCGTGCAGCAAGGGTGTCCGGCGTCAAATGGCAGGGATACTGGCCAAGCCGCATCGTTCCCCCCTTGTCGGCCAAGCCACGCTGCTCGGGAAGGAGGTCGAATACCGGGAGTGGGGTCGCAAAGTTGAGTTCGGTCGAGTTGGCCTCTTGGCAGCCGAGTACCTCGCGGGCGAACTCGATCACCATGACCTGCATACCGAGACAAAGACCAAGGTAGGGGATCTGGCGGGTTCTGGCGAACCGGGCTGCAGCAATCATTCCCTCGGTGCCACGGCTGCCGAAGCCTCCGGGCACGACGATCCCATCGTACTCCCGCAGCAGCGGCTCAGGGTCCTCGCGCTCGAGGCGCTCGCTATCGATCCAAGCGAGTTCGAGAGTCCGCCCGGCATTGACCGATGCGTGCTGAAGCGCCTCCTTCACCGACAGGTAGGAGTCCTGCAATTCGACATATTTGCCCACCAGGGCGATCTTGACGGTCTGCTTCGGCTCCTGGATTCGCTCGACGAGCGCTCGCCACTCGGCCAGGTCCGGCTCGTGGGCCTGGAGATTCAACCGATGAACTAGCCGATCGCCCAACCCCTGAGCCTCGACGATCAACGGAACTTCGTAGATTGACGAGACGGTTGGCAGCGTGATCACCGCCTCGACATCGACGTCGGTAAACAGTGCGATCTTCTCTTTGAGATCGTCTGAGACGGGTAGTTCGGAGCGGCAGATGATGACGTCCGGCTGAATGCCGATGCTCCGAAGCTCTTTCACCGAGTGTTGGGTCGGCTTGGTCTTGAGTTCGCCGGTCGCCATCAGATAGGGCAGCAGGGTGACGTGGATGTACAGGACATTGTCCCGGCCCGCATCTTTGCGCATCTGACGGATCGCTTCGAGGAACGGCTGCCCTTCGATATCGCCAACGGTGCCGCCTACCTCGACGATAATCACCTGTGCCCCGGTCTGCTTGGCGACGAGGCTAATTCGCTCTTTGATCTCGTTGGTGACGTGCGGCACCACCTGGATGGTGCCACCCAGGTAGTCGCCGCGCCGCTCCTTGCCGATGACGCTGCTGTAGACCTGGCCGGTCGTGATGTTCGACTGACGGCTCAAGGAGACGTCGATAAAGCGCTCGTAATGACCGAGATCGAGGTCGGTTTCCGCGCCGTCGTCGGTAACAAACACCTCGCCGTGCTGATAGGGGGACATCGTGCCGGGGTCGACGTTGAGATAGGGGTCGAGCTTTTGGACCGAGACCGATACGCCTCGGCTCTTGAGCACTCGGCCGATTGACGCGACGGTGATCCCTTTGCCAACTGAGCTTGCCACACCGCCGGTCACGAAGATGTATTTCGGCATTCCATCCCCCGGCCGGATCTACGGCCGACTTGGCGATTGTACCAACGGTCCTGCTGCACGACTAGCGCCTCGACCGGGTGTTTCTGAGCCAGGCGATCCCGGCGAGCGTGGTCGACGGAACACCGGGTCGAAGATCGAAAGACCAGAGGAGGAGGCGCGCATCGGTATCAGGCGGCACGTTCGATTCTACCAGGCCCGGTTCTTCCCGAGCGAAGGAGTGGCACCAACTCCGCCCAGCCCACGACGGCGCGGCGCTGGATAAGCTGGCGTTGACGTAGCACCGGGCCGATCCCGGCAAGCGCGGCGAGTCGCCCGCGCATGCTTGCACTGTCGCCGCGCAGCAGCCGGACGATCGAGAGCGCGCCTTCCACTGCCGGTAAAGCGCCAAGGGCAGGCCCAAGCCCCGCCCTTGGCGTGTTCTTCAGGAGCGTCCAGAGCCGATTGCGTCCAATCAGAAACCGCTTCCGGGCTGGGAACCGGCTACCAGTGGCGGAATGAGCGTGACGGACAACCGCCGAGGGAATGTAGCGTGCCGGCCAACCGCGCAGTTGCGCCCGCCAAGCCAGGTCGACATCTTCGTAGTAGCTGCCAAAGCGCTCGTCGAAGAGGCCAACGTCCTCAAGCATCCCTCGACGATACAGCGCCGCACCCGCGCATGCACCGAACACGGCTCGCGGCGATTCGCGCGGCGGCACGCGCTCGTCTGCCCGTAAGTTCCAGGCGAAGCCAAATCGATCGGGCGCGATCCCCGCCGAATCGTAGCGGTCCGGGCTCTCGAGTTGGACCATCCGTGATGCCGCCATCGCGAGGTTGTTGTCTTGCTCGAAGGCGTCCACCAACGCGGCCAGCCAGTCCGGTTCGGCGATGGCATCGTTGTTGAGCGTGGCCAGGTATTGACCCATCGCGGCGGCGATGCCCTGATTGTTGGCCGCCGCGAAGCCGCGATTGTCGTGGTTACGGATCAGCCGGACCCGCGGAAAGAAACGCTCGATCATCTCTGCGGAGCCGTCACGCGAGCCATTGTCAACCACGACGGTTTCGAATCGAACTCCGCGCTGGGCCTCGACTGCCGGTAGGCAGCGCTCAAGCCAGTCACGTCCATCCCAGTTGACGATGACTATGGACGCAAGAGGACCACTCATTTGCCCACTCGGTAGGTATCGAGGGTGAAGCGCAGACGTCCCCACTCGCTCGGCAACCGGTCCGGCGTACTCTCGAGAGCGGGCACATCGATCCCCACCTGTCCAAGCGGATTTGCGCCGAGTGGCACGACCGAGGCGCCCGGCTCGGCCAGATAGATCACCGGACGACCTTCGGCGCTCCAACGACGGATCGCGGACGCCAAGCCCGGGTCTCCGAGCGTCGGCGGCTCGACCGCGAACACGGTACGACCATAGGTCAGCGCGAGCGGCGTTGCGAGCCGTTGAGCCGCATCTCCCCATTGAAAGAGCAGCACCGCATCTGGTGGTAGACCGGCGGCTATCGTTTGAAGTTGGGCACGAGCGCCTCCATATTCGGTTTCCGAGAGAATCGGAAGCGCGAGCCGCAGTTGCATGCTCACCAGGAGCAGACCAAGACCGAGGCCAACCAGGTGTGCCCGCCACGAGCCGCTTCGACCACCGATCGAGAAAAGCAAGAACGCCGCCCCAAGGCAAAGCAACGGCAGCAAGAGCGGCAAGTAGCGCCGGAAGGCCCAGAAATGGACCGGGTTGATCAACCCTTGGTTGAGGAGCAGCAGACCGGTAAGGGTTCCGCAGAACGCAAAGAGCGCCAGCACCTTGCCCGGACGTGAGATGAAGATCCCGACTACCCCACCAATGGCAACCATGAGGCCGAGCGGCGTCAGGTACCAACCGAGTTGAAGGAAGCTCTCGCGGTTGGCAACCGCAATCGCGCGGGCGGCTGGCTCCGCAGGGAGCGGGCTACCAGCAGAGACCGGTCGAATGAAGAACGCCCAGAATCCAACCATCGTTACGATCATGACCAGAGCGAGGTTCAATCGAGACGAAACCGGGACAGTCAGCCGCCGGCCGATCCGCCGAAGCGCGACCAGCGCCAGGAAAGCCAGCAGTGCGGTCACCAGAGCAGGCAGCGCCAGCCACCAGTTCGCCACGGCCAGGCGGCCGATCTGGCCGAGCGAGTACGGCTCCGCCAAATCAGCCGAGCCAAGCGCCGACAGATCGACAAAGGGGCGCAGTCGGGCGATGGTCAGGAGATCAAGGGCGATCCTCAACGTGTAGAACCGTGCGAACAGCAGCGCATGGACCACCGCCTGGGCGCAAATGAGCAGATAGCCGCTGAGCAGAGCGGTCTCGCGCGGACCCCACTCACGACGAATCCATTGGTAGGCGAGGGCACCAGCGAGGCCAACCGGCACGATCAGGACGTCGATCTTCGCGAGGTGCACCAGACCGAGCGTCGCGCCGGCCAACGCCGAAAACCTCGCGGACCGGTGCACCGCCGCAAATGCCAGCAGCGCAATGCCCCCCAGCACGACCGCCTGGGCGAGGATCTCGGACATCGGATAGCGGCCAAACCAGATCTCGCCGGGATTGACCGTCAGAAGCATTGCCGCCCCGACGCCAACCGCCGGGTGAACGAGCAGGCGGCCGACGAGGTAGATCGCAGCGATCGCGATCAGAGCCAGGCTCGGGGGACCCCACAGCGGGTTGCCGGCGAGCGCCCAGATCGCAAGCCAGCCGGGGAAGAGATGAAACCATTCCGGTTCGAGACTGGTCGAATCGTGGACGGTGAGAAACGGCATACCGGAGCGATGCCAGGGCGCCGGCACATTCCCAAACAGGGCGCTTCGCTCGTCACTGGAAAGACGGCTCAATTCGGGGTCGGCAACCAGCACGCTTCCACTACGAGCGATGCTCGCCCCAAGGTTCACATAGACGCCCGGATCGTAGACACCAAAGACATACTCGGCGGGACGGTGCAGCAGGAAGGCGGCGAGGACCAGGATCGCACCAAAGGCGATCGACCACCGATCGAGCTGAGGCAGACCGACTGGCCAACCTGACCGAAGCGTCCTCACCGCCGCCGCCAGGCCGAGCACAGTCCAGACCAACGCCAATCCCAGCAGGCCGAATCGGCCAAACTCCGCCAGGGTGAGCGCGAGCCAGGCGTTGAACGCCACCGACAGCACCAGCGAGAGGGCGACCAACTCGCCCGCGTCGGGCCGGCCGTCCGGCTTGGCGACCGGCAGACGCAAGAGGATAACCAATGACAGGCCAGGCAGGAGCAGCGCAAAGGGCGCGATCAGGACGAGCGGCAACGGGTTCATCCCGGTGGTTCGCCAATCTGGTAGACCACGTCATTGTCAAACCGGGCGACTTCGGTCAAGGGTGAGGTCGGCAACGCCGAATCAAGAGCGCCCCGTTCGACCTCGCTCAACGACCCGCGATGAACGATGACGTACTCCACACCCAGCGCCCGAAGTTGCTCCACGGTCCCGGCGGTCGGAAAGGCAGCCAGGCGGCGCGAGAGTTCAACCAGGTCCGCTGGCCGGTAGGCGCTCGTGCCATTGACCAAGGGGCGCCAGTGGCGAGTTCCGGCAAGCATTCGAACGCTTTCGAGCCAGGCCCGCTCGGTGTGGAGGAGCATCGGGATCTCGGCGATCGCCCCGCTCCCGGGCGCAGTGCGGAGCCAATCGACGGCAGCGGTCGACGCCGGTGCGAGGCTGGCCGGATTTCGCCCGAGGGCCGGGTAGGTGTCGGTGGGTTGGGCGACCGCGCCTTCGCCGAGCCAGACCGGTACGGCGTAGCTCGAGGGGAAGGCGACGCTTTCGACGAACAGCAGACCAGCAAGTCCGGTGGCAATGGCCGCACGGACGGTCCCGTCACCGGACCTTAGGACTTTCGCCAGGCCAAAGCCGGCAAGCAACGCCAACGCAATCTGGACGACACCGCCCGCCCGCGCCGGAGCGCGCAGTCCTGCCAGTCCCGGGAGATGCTCAAAGAGCCAGGGATACCAACGCAGCCCTGGGAGTTGAGCCGGGTTAAGACCGAAGGACAAAATCAGCATGACCACCGCCAGCGCAGTCAGTGCCAAGCCGATGCTGCGTGGCCGGCCATGGGACCGGATTGCGACCCAGACCCCGACCGGGGCAAAGGCGACGACGACGATACCGGGAAATAGCGCTCGTTCGGACCAGTCGGCTGCGCGGATCGGCGCAACGATCTGGCCCAGAAGCCCGTTGCTTGGTGGCACGACCAGATAGTCGGTCAGGCTGGCGCTATAGGCGCGAACTTCGTCGGCGCTTCGACTAAACCCAAGCCGCTCACTCACCGCCAGATACCGGAGGGCGAGCGGGAGGTTAATCGCGGCGGTTGTGGCGGCGACAACCCCAAGGCCAAGCGCCAGAGACGGCAGACGCCGCAGGAGTGAGGGCTCGCTCGCCAGTCGCACGACAATCCAGACCGCCAGGGCGACCGCAACAAGCGGAGCGAAGTTATAGGAGGACAGTACCAGAAGGTTCACGAGTAGGCCGAGCGCCAGCATGGTGGCTATCCCGCCCCGGACGAGAAACCGCTCAAGAACGAGCAGGACAAAGGGGAGCCAGTGCAGCCAGAGCAAATTCAAGTGGCTGACGTGGGCGATCCGGAATGCGCTGAAAGCGACGGCCAACCCCACCAGAAATGCCGCCGGGCGCGAACCGGTGAAGCGGAGTGTCAGCAGGTTGCCGCCAAGCGCTGCAAGAGTGAAGGAAACTACCACGAGCAGATTCAGGGCAAGGACTGGATTGCCGGTGGCGCGGACGATCGGCCAGGCTGCTATCCCCTGGGCGATGAGGTGATCGTGGAAGAGCAGCACGTCGCGGTGGGGAAAGAATATCGGCGGATCGAGGATCCCGCCGATGTTACCGGGAATGGAATGGGCATACCAGGCGAGGTACCAGACCATCACGAGCGGGTCGCCGAAGTCGGCAACCGCTCCTGCGAGGTCAAGGGCGATCGGAAAGGTCAGGACGAGGGCGAAGAGCGCGTAGGCGCCGGTGATGGCGAGCGGCCGCCAGTTCGCCCGGGCAATCGCGCCAGCGGCCGGCGCGGTGCGCGTGCCGCCGGCGACCGTGACGCTCAATGTCGGCCAAACACCTCGAACATCAGCCGCTGCGCTTCCTCGCGGCGTGACTGATCCATCAGCATCCCGGGGACCTGGAAAGTTGGCAGGTCAACAACGCCTTGATACGCTTCGAACTTCTTGCGGGCCTCGTCGGGTGTGCCGGCGATGCTCATCGCGTCAATCATATCGTCGGTGACGGCATCGACCATCGCCGTCATGTCCTTCTTGACATGAAACGCTTCCTGGATCTCGGCGCGCTGCTTACTCCAACCCTGCGAATCCGGGATGTGGCTGTAGCTGCGGGTCGTCAGATAAAACGCGATCTGAGCGGCGGCTTCGCGCCGAGCCTGGGCTCGGTCGTTCGAGATCGCCGTCAGGATCCAGGTTGAGAGGGTGAAATCCTCGCGCTTGCGGCCACCTCGTCGCAGACCGATCGCGAGGTGCGGCTCGACATGCTCCTGAATGAATCGCACCGAGTTGACCGGGTGGCCTGCCAATCCCTCGCACAACTCGCCGGTAAGCTGAAGCATCTTCTCGCGGACCGCCGCCATGTAGATCGGGATGGTCGGCTGGTAGGTCTTGGCACGCCGATGTTGGCGCAGGTCGATCTGGTAGAAGCGGCCGTCGTACTTGATCCGCTGCGGAGTTTGCGCCGCCCAGCACAGACGCAAGATCTCAATGAGTTCGCGCATCTGCGGCGCGGGATGCTCAACCGTGACCGAACTCTCCACCTGGTTCTGGCGCGGCGTGCCGCCGGCAAAGCCGAGGATGAATCGGCCCTCGGAGATTTCGTCCAAGTCCGCCGCCGCGACGGCGGTAACGGTGCAAGCACGGACAAAGGCGCGTGCTACGCCAGAGCCGAGCCCGATTTTCTTGGTATTGAGTGCCATTGCGGTCAGGCCAATCAGCCCATCCACGCCGGTGTTGTCATTGAACCAGACGAGATCGAAACCAGCCTCTTCAGCCTGCTGCGCCGCCTTCACCGAATCTGCAAGCGTCCTACCGCCAACGGATACCGCCCGTCGATCCATTGTTCCTCCAAGGTGTCTGCCACAGGCATTCTACCGGAGTGTGGAAGGGTAGTCCTGTTCGAGCCGCAGCCCCGAGGCTGCGCGTTCGCCGCTTGCCTCCAGAATGAGGCGGAGGGGGCCAGCCTGCGACGGGACATTGACGACAATCGGGATCTCGAGGACGTCCCCACCAGGGATCACAACCGGCTGCTGGATGTAGCGCACCGTCTCGGCGATGGTCCGGCCGGCGGCTTCCCAGCGGATGCTCAGCCGGTATGGTTCGGCGACCCGGGGTACAAAAGGCGCGCGATCGCGGTTGGACAGGATCACCCACGCCTCGACGTTCTCGCCTGCGATCGCCTTTTGCGGCGCTTCAAGCTCGAAGGAGACGGCTTCGGCTGGAGCGAGCGGGACGTCCGGCAGACGGTAGAGGAGTTGGGCGTCGAAGCGAGCAACCGGCTCAAGGCCACGGTCCGACATCCCTTGCACCAGAGTGTCATAGCGCGCCGGCGGCATCTCACCGCGCTGGACGATCACCCATTCGACACCCAGTCCACGAAGGCCAGCGAGGGTCAGGTCATCTGGAAAGGCGGCCATCTGACGAGAGAATTCTCGCAGGTTCGGCGGAATGAACCCGCGATAGCCGTTCAAGATTGGCCGCCCGTGGCCGATCGAGCGATACATGCGCGGTCTCGTACCACGATTCGTTGGTGTGCAACAGGAGCGGAAGTTCGACTACCGCACCCCGTCCCGGCTGTTGGGCCAGCCAACGGTAGACTGGCGGAAGCTCCGGCTCTAGCGGTACTGGCTGGATCGGAGCAAAGGGGATCGACGCCGACTCGACGACGGCCAGGCCGACGATCAGCGCCGCCACGACGCTCGAACCAGCCAGCCCCACCCTCGCGCCCGCGCGCTTGAACGGGTCCAGTTGTCCGAGCCACGGCAAGAGCCAGGCGAGAGCGAACCCCGCCAGTAATGCCATCCCAAAAAGGACAAATACCGCCGCCCGCGCCGCCACCCGCACCCCGCGCATCGCCGGCACATGGTCGTACAGCCAGGAATAGACTCGGAGGTCCGGCCAACCAGTCTCCATCGGGGTGAGCCCGAGCGAGAAATTCCACAGAAGCACAGTGGCCACACCGGCCGCAAGCACCAACCCGCGCCGCCCCCGGCTGGCCGGGCTGACGAGATAGGCAATCCCAGCGACGGCGAACAGGAGGGTCACCGCACCAGGAAACAGCGAATGCTCGGACCAGGCCGGATGGCGAAGCGGGGCGCTCAACGGGCCATAGAGCCAATTGTTTGGCGGCGCAGACAGGTAGTCGAGCGGCGAGGCACTGTAGATGATCGTCTCGTTGACGTCACGGGAGAAGGCAAACTGCTCGCTCAGCGAGAAGTAGACGCGCGCCAACGGGAAGTTGATCGCCGCGGTCAGTAATCCAGCGAGTGCGAGACCAACAAAGGTCACCGGCTTGATAAGCTTTGGCGCCGCGACCAATCGGACCATGCCCCAGGCTGCCACGGTGAGTGGAAACATCACGACAAAGTTGTAGGCGGAAAGGAGTTGGAGATTGAAGGCGAGGGTAAACCCGACGAGGTCGAACCAACGTCGTCCAATTAGCCAACGGTCGAGAAAGTAGACGCTCAGCGGCAGCCATTGGATCGACAGGACGTGCAAATGCGTGGACTGGACCATCCGGATCGAACTGAACGAGAACAGCACCCCGGCTACGAACGCGGCGGTACGGTTGCCGGTCCAGCGGCGGACGAGCAGGTATACGCCCATCCCGCTGGCGACAAACGCCGCGAGGAGTGCGAGGTTGTAGCCCAGCAGGGGATTGCCGGTCAGTTCGACGATCGGCAGGGTTTGGAGTGCGATCGTCAGGAACAACTCGTCGAAGAACATTGCATTCGGGTACGGATAGAAGATCGGGCCATTGAACGCGTTGATCAGATTGCCTGGAAATACGTTGGAATACCAGTCAAGGGCCCAGGCGATCAACATCGGGTCGCCGTAGGTCGCTCCGTTGGTCAGGTAGAGTGGCAGCGGGTAGGTCAGCAACAGGGTCAAAACGAGATAACCGCCCGCGACGGCGACGGCCTCGAGGAGGAGAGCGCGTCGGCGCAAAGGGGGGCGCGAGGCGACGTCGCCCTGAACGGCGGGTGGTGCTTCGGCGACTACCATGGGTCAATGGGGATTTTAGCAGCCTGTCCTTCGTTGTCTTGCTGAAGTCAGAAGATTGTTCAACCGAGCGAGACACTCCGCTGCCCGAAGGGGAAGAACCAGGTCTGGAACGGGCTGGGCGTGAGCACCTCTACCGACGCCGGGACGATTTCGGCATCAGGCGCGGGCTGACCGGAGTCGGTGACCGGCTCGAGGACAATCGAGATTGGCGTGCCCGGGGGAATTCCCGGCGGCGCCTTGCTGGCGTCGATTTCGATCTTCAGCACCACGGTCGAGGATGAGGTTACCTGGTCGACGACCTGAGTTACCTTCAGCCAGGTCGACGTGTCGATAGCGGGCGTACCAGGTGGCAGAACGACCCGGAATCGGAACGCGACCGCCTTGGTGGTCGTCGTTCGAGCGGAGAAGAACAGCGGTGCGCCAAGCGTCGGCATCGTGACCCGTTTCACAATTGGCGCAATGTAGCCGGTCCGGTTCGAATCGAGATGGAACATCGGCCACTCGATGGTTGGCTTCAGATTGCGAAGCACCCATTTGTAGACCCACCCGTTGGTGGCATTGGTGCTGCCGCGCGTCTCGAACAGGTTCGCGCCCACGACGTACAGTTCAAGGAGGCCGTCGCCATCGAGGTCAGCCACAACCGGGCTGGCCTGAACGGTGAAGTTGGTGTGATAGGTGGTGATCTGGTTGCCGTCGGCATCGAATTCGGCAACACCCCAATCGACTGCCTGGAAGATTCGGCCGCCGGCGATCACCGGCGAATTCCGCAAGCCATCGGTCTTGTTGTTCTCGTCGACCGGCCGACGTGACCAGAGAACCGTCCCATCCGAGTCGACTAACAGGAGTTGGCTGTTCTCGTTCTGCGTCGCACCGGTGCCGAAGGCCACCGCGATCTGGTAGGTCGGTAACCCCCCCGGCGACTTCTTACCCTTGAGATTCGCGAGCGCCGGCGAACTGTACCCGCCAAATCCGCCCAGCGCGATCTTCCATTTCTCTTTGCCGGTGAGGGCGCTCAAGCAAATGAGATAGTTGGTCGGTCTTGGTGTCTGCTCACCGATCTTGCGGCTCGCCGATGGGTTCTCGTAATAATACGGCCCAGTGGTGAAGACGACTTCGAGGTCGCCATCGCCGTCGATATCGGCCACTGCAGGCGAGCAGAAGACGGTATCCTCGTAGAAGTTCCGCCAGAGCGGGACACCGTCCGGCTTTAATGCGTTGAGAAAGCCACCGCCAAGTTGCTCGAATTGGCCGCTCTTGGATGGGCCGATGTCCTGACCGATGAAGAAATGAAACCGCCCGGGAACGGTGGCGGCGCTTTTGGTCGTGTTGGTGGAAAGGTCGCCGATGGCTGCGGTCGACCAAACGCTGTCGGCGGCGTTGAACTCCCAGTTTTTCTGCCCAGCCAGGTTGTACTGGTAGATCCAGCGATCCCAGCCGCCGTGGGTCACATCCAGCGCCTGGGTCTGGTAGCGCGAGGCGAGAGTAGCCGACCCATAGACCGGGTCGCGCACGCCGTCACCGACGCCTTGCGGCCAGTCATCCCGTCCGGTGCTCGCATTCCAGAGCAACTGGAACTGCTTGGTCTGACGATTGAACCGATAGCAATGCATCCCGTTGTCAGGGGCATTGGAGTCGCCGACCTCGCCACCGACTGGAACCAGCACATGCGGGTCGCCGACCGTTTGGAGCGCCGCGACCGACACCGCGCCATTGATTGGGCCAATCGTCGATTGTTCGGCGACGAGCGCCAGAGTGCTGGTGTTACCGTTGATGGTGCTTCGGAGGGCGATCAGCTTGGCTTGTCCGGTCTTCTGATAGGAGCCGCCAATGTACTGAAAACGCGTGGTTCCGAAGATCAACTCAGATCGGCCATCGCCATCGAGGTCGAAGAAGGCGGGTGAACTACGCCCGACAATACCGGACGTGAGCCGAAGGGTTGCATCGGGGGTGTTGTTGAAAATCGGCGCCGCTGCGGCGGGTCTGGTCCTGCTGGCAAGGATCAAGCCTGCAGCGGCGGCGCTCGCGCCTAAGACCGTGCGCCGACTCGGCCGGTGGGACAGGGAGATGTCACGTTGGGATGCCATGCGGTCTCCAGTGGACGGGGTGGTGGCCGCTGCCTATGCTCAACCAGTCCGGGACTATGTTGGCGGTGTCGGACCGTCTGATTCACGCAAATCTGTCGGACCGTCAAATCCAAGACAGGAAAAGTATATCGAGCGAGGTCAAGCTTCGCCGAGCCGGCGTACGCTGCGGTAGACGTCAGGCTCGCCGCGACTCGAGGAGAGCGGCCAACTCGTCCGGCACTCGTGCGACCAGTCGCACGCCGTCCTCGGCGTACTCCTCCTGCTCGATCTGACCGCGCTGACGGACCTGGACGAGGACGTTCTCTTGCCCATACGGCACCGTCAGGCTGACCGACTTCCAGGTCGAGACCAGTGCGTCTCGTACGGCGTCCAGCAGTCGATCAAGCCCCCAGCGCCGCTCGGCTGAGATGAACACCGCTCCTGGCCGTCCAAGCTCACGCTCGGCGCGTTCGAGCGCATCCTCTCCATCGGCGCCGGGAAAGAGGCGGTCGACTTTATTGAGCGCAAGCACGGTGGGCTTGTCCTGGACACCAAGCTCATGCAGAACGTCGTCGACGCTTACCTTCTGCTCCTCGGCGTTGGGATGGGTAATGTCGAGGACGTGCAGGAGGATGTCGGCACTCTCGAGTTCTTCGAGCGTTGCGCGAAATGCTGCGACCAAGGTCGTCGGCAATTTCTGGATGAACCCAACAGTGTCGGAAAACAGCACCGTCTGCTGACCGGCAAGCGTGACCTGACGCGTTGTCGGATCGAGAGTAGCAAACAGCTTGTCCTCGGCAAGTACACCTGCGCCGGTCAGGGCGTTGAGCAGGGTGCTCTTGCCGGCGTTGGTGTAGCCGACGATCGCCACTACTGGTGATCCAAGTCGGCGCCGGTTCTGGCGGTGCAACTCGCGATGGCGGCGGACCTCCTCGAGTTCCTCCTTAAGGTGGGCGATCCGTGCCCGAGCCAGGCGGCGGTCGGTCTCGATCTGGGTTTCTCCGGGGCCCCGAGTACCGATCCCGGCGCCAAGCCGTTCGAGGTGAGACCACTGGCCGGCAAGGCGAGGGAGGAGGTACTCGGTCTGGGCGAGGTCAACTTGTAAACGTCCTTCGCGGGTACGGGCTCGCCCTGCGAAGATGTCGAGAATGAGCGCCGTCCGGTCGATGACCTTGACGCCGAGGATCTTTTCGAGGTTCTTCTGCTGGGTTGGCGACAGTTCGTCGTCGAAAATCGCGACGGTGTAGCCCGTTTCTTCCTGCAACTCCTTCAATTCGTCGAGTTTTCCCGAACCGAGATACGACGCCCTATCTGGCCGATGCCGGCGTTGCACGACCGCGCCGACGACCTCCGCGCCGGCTGTCGAGGCCAATTGACCGAGTTCTTCGAGCGAATCCTCGACACTGAAACCGGTCCTCCGGTCAGTGGCGACGGCAGCGAGGATTGCGCGCTCGGAGGTAGGCTCAACGAGGTGAAGCTTGCTACTGCGGGGAATGGTGGCTCCTTCTGCCTTGCTTACGAGGCGGCGAGCGCCGGCTCGGGTGTCCAGGCCGCCAGACGCTTCATCGCTTCTTCGATCCGCTCGGTCGGCGCGGTAAGCGAAATTCGGATGTAGCCCTCGCCGTTCTGACCATAGCCGATGCCGGGCGTGACGAACACGGCGGTCTCCTCAACCAGGCGCGACGAGAAGTCGATCGACTTGACACCGGCCGGAAGACCGGCCCAGACGTAGAGGCTCGCCTTTGGCTTAGGCGCCCTCAGCCCTAACCCGTTCAGTACCTCGCAGACGATATCCCGCCGGTACTGGAGTACCTCGTTGTTCTTCTGGACCGCATCGGTTGGACCGTTGAGCGCGGTGATTGCCATCTCTTGGATCGCCTGAGGAATGCCGCTGTCGAGGTTCGACTTGACCCGGAGCAGGGCGTCGATGATGCGCTCGTTGCCGATCGCCATCCCAATCCGCCAGCCGGTCATGTTGTAGGTCTTGGAGAGCGAGTGGAACTCGATGCCAACGTCGCGCGCGCCAGGCGCTTCGAGGAAGCTATGAGGCCGGTAGCCGTCAAAAGCGACCTCGGTGTACGGCGCGTCGTGGAGGACGGCGACATCGAAGCGCTTGGCGAAATGGACACATCGCTCGAAGAACTCAAGGTCGGCGACCGCGCCGGTTGGGTTATTCGGATAGTTGATCCAGAACACCTTCGCCCGGCGGGCAACCTCCTCTGGCACGGCGTCGAGATCCGGCTTCCAGCCCATCGCTTCGGTCATCGGCAGCCAAAAGGTCTCGCCACCGGCGAACAACGTCCCCACCGAATAGACCGGATAGCCGGGGTCGGTGACGAGCGCGGTATCGCCAGGATCGATGAAGCAGAGTGCGATATGGCCGATGCCTTCCTTCGAGCCAATCAGCGGGAGGACTTCTTTGTTCGGGTTGAACTGGAGACCAAAACGCCGATCGTACCAATCGGCGACCGCCTGGCGGAGTTGCGGTAACCCATCGCTTTCGGGGTAACGGTGGTTGACCGGCTTGTGGGCCGCCTCCACCAACGAGTCGATGATGTAGTCAGGGGTCGGCAGGTCAGGGTCGCCGATGCCCAAGCTGATCACATCGCGGCCTTCGGCGCGCATCCGGTTGATTTTGCGGGTTACTTCGACAAACAAATACGGAGGCAGCTTTTCGATACGCTGAGCGAATTGCATCATCATCCTCGTTGGCTGGGTTCGAGCGAAGGATAGCCTAGCGGGCAGCGGGCCAGTCGCCGCGAAAGACCAACTCCGCTGGACCGCGCATCAGCACCGGCCCGCTGTCCCAACGGATCACCAGCGGACCGCCAGGGAGGCAGACCTCGACTTCCTCGTCCACGAGATCGTGGATCCGGGCCGCCACGACAGTTGCACAGGCGCCAGTTCCGCAGGCGAGCGTCAGCCCTGCTCCACGTTCCCAGACCCGAACGTCCAAATGGGCCCGGTCGCGTACCCGGACAATCTCGAAGTTCACTCGCCGAGGAAAAAACGGATGATGCTCAACCAACGGTCCGATCCGGTCGAGCGGATAGTCGCGCAAGTCACCTTCGACGAAGGTAATGGCGTGTGGGTTGCCCATCGAGACGCAACTGATCGGGATCGTCAGCCCATTAACCTCGAGCGGGTAATTCAGGACGCGGTCGCCCGTAACCAGTGAGGCGTCGACCGGGACCTGCTCTGGCCGCAGCCGCGGTTCGCCCATGTCCACGGTAACCGACTCGACCTCGTCGCCGGCGCGCTGCACCCGTAAGCTGAGCACCCCCGCGCCGGTCTCGACAGAGAGATCATCTTTGCCGGCGGGCAGAATGCCATCGTCGAGGACAAACTTGGCGTAGCAGCGGATGCCGTTGCCGCACATCTCAGACTCGGAGCCATCCGGATTGAACATCCGCATCCGAAGGTCCGCCTGGTCTGAGGGCAGGACGAGGATCAGACCGTCTCCGCCAACCCCGAAATGACGATTGCACATCCGCTCGGCGAGTGCCGGCCAGTCAGCCTCCTGGTTGCGGGCATCGACCATCACGAAGTCGTTGCCGATCCCATGCATCTTGGCAAAACGCACCTAGGTTCTCCGTTCGGCGAGGTAAGCGAGGACCGAATCGAGCAAGTCCGGCCGGTCGGCGTCGAACCAGGCGATCGCCTGGTCGTCCAACTGGAACCAAGTATACTGCTGGCGGGCGAAACGGCGGGTCTGCCGCTTGATTTGCTCGATTGCCAGGTCGACAGAAAGGGCACCCCCCAGCACCGAAAAGGCCTCGCGATAGCCGAGGCTCGACAGCGCCGGCAAGGCCGGATCGAGCCCCCGATCTCGTAGCCGGGCCGCCTCTTCCAGCAAGCCAGTCGCGAACATCGCTTCGACCCGCCGGTCGATCCGCTGGTAGAGCACTTCGCGCTCAAGTGTCAGACCAACCCGGATGGTGTCATAGGGTGGCGGTTGGCTCGGAGCCTGGTCCGAAAATGGGCGGCCGGTAGCCCGGATCACCTCGAGCGCGCGGATCGTCCGGCGGACATTCCGAGGGTCGATCGCGGCGGCCGCCACCGGGTCGGCGCGCATAAGTTCGCTGTGTAAGGCCTGCGCACCCTCCACAGCAGCGCGCCCTTCGAGGGCATTGCGAAAGGCGAGGTCCGGCTCGACGCGCGGAGGAACCATCCCGCTGAGGATGGCTCGGACATAGAGGCCGCTACCACCAACGAGGATCGGAAGTGCGTCTCGCCCGACAATTTCGCCAATGGTGCGGCGCGCGAGGTCGAGATAGAGCGCGAGCGAGAATGGATCCTCCGGATCGACGAAGCTAAACAGGTGGTGGGGAACCCTGCTCCGCTCGGCAATCGACGGCTGGGCGGTGCCGATTTCCATTCCACGGTACACCTGGCGACTGTCGGCGTTGACTATCTCGCCGTCGAGCCGCGCTGCCAGGGATACCGCGAGCGCCGTCTTGCCAACGGAAGTTGGACCAACGACCGCCAGGAGCGGAGGACGCGCGCCAGAGTCGGGAGATTCGCTATCGGATCGAGCCATCCCTGGATTTTGCCGCATAATGCCAGCCGGAGGAGCGAAGATGTCGTTTGCCCATCCCGAGTATCTGGTCGAAGCCGCCTGGCTGAATGAGCACCTCGATGACCCTACTGTGTGCGTGCTGGAAGCGACCGTCTACCTACGTCGCGAGGATGGCCGGATGGCGCGGGTGAGCGGTCGGCCGGACTTCGAACGCGACCACATTCCCGGCGCCCGGTTTGCCGACCTCATTGAGGACCTATCGGACCCAGGCAGTCGGCTTGGTTTCACGATGCCGTCGGCCGAGCGATTCGCCCAGGGTGTGGCTCGGCTTGGCGTATCCAACGACCATCGGGTGATCTGCTATGACCGCGGCGCGGGGATGTGGGCAACCCGGCTCTGGTGGATGTTTCGTGCGGTCGGCCACGAAAACGTTGCGGTATTGAACGGTGGTTATCACGCCTGGCAGACGGGTGGGTTTCCCGTAACTTCGGAGCAACCGGCGATCGCCACGGCCACCTTCGCGGCAAGGATGCGTCCCAGCTTTTTTGCCGACAAGACCGAGGTGCTGGCGGCGATCGGAGATGGCGCGGTGTGCACGATCAACGCCCTCGCACCTGAGGTGTTTCGCGGTGAATCGGGCGCCTACCGAAGGCGTGGGCGCATCCCGGGCAGCGTCAACCTTCCGGCTGGCGAGGTCTTCGACCCAGAAAGTGGGTTGATTCGATCCGAGGCGGACTTGCGTGCCGCATTTGCGGCGGTTGGCGCAACGAGTCGCGAGCGGGTGATCACCTATTGCGGAGGCGGGATTGCCGCCACCGCCGATGCGTTTGCTCTTACGCTCCTCGGCCATCAGAACATCGCGGTCTACGACGGATCGCTCACCGAGTGGATGGCCGACGAGTCTCTGCCTGTTGAGGTGGGCTGAGAGTCCCGCCAAGTGACGTCAGATCGGCGACCCGAGGCCGCCCCTGCGAGACCCCGGCCAGGCTCGCTACAATCCCGCTTGCGAGAGTATCGAGAGCCGGGTAGGCTGCGGGGGTCCTTGATGAACGAAGAAGGTGCGCTTGCTGGGCTGCGGGTGCTGGACCTGACTGGGCCGGCTGGCAGCTATGGCGGCAAGCTGATGGCCGAACTTGGGGCTGATGTGCTCAAGGTCGAGCCCCCCGGCGGTGATCCCGGCCGGCAACGTGCACCGCTTTCTGGTGATCGATCCCTTCACTGGTGGTATCACAACTCGTCGAAGCGTTCTGAGATCGTCGACCTGGAGAGCGCCGAGGGGTGCGAGCGACTCTGGGAGTTAATCGACGGGGCCGACGCACTGCTGGACACCGACCCGGACCGCCTCGAACGAGCCGGATTTACCGTAGAGGCGATCGAGGCACGCAATCCACGGCTGGTTTGGAGCAGTCTGACTCCGTTCGGACTGAGCGGACCGCGCCGGGGCTGGAAGGCGACCGACCTGATTGCCTCGGCGACGGGCGGACTGATGTACCTCGGTGGAGTGCCCGAGCATCCGCCTTCGTGGCCGGGTGGTGAGCAGTCCTTTCTGCTCGGAGCCAGTTCCTTGGCGATCGGGACGTTATTGGCCATCCATGGCCGGATCAAGACGGGCCGGGGCCAGCGGGTCGACGTCTCACTGCAAGAGGCGACCCTGGTGGCCACCGAGAACGCCGTTGGCTTCTGGACCTTTATGGGGGAAATCCGGAAGCGGCACGGCACACGAGGGTTTAGCGGACCTCGGATGATCTGGCATGCGGCGGACGGCTGGGTTGTCGGCCACATCGGCGGCAGGTGGGACGATCTCCTCCGCTGGATGGAGAGCCATGGCCAGAATGTCGACCGGTTTCGGACGTCCGAATGGAACGAGATGATGTACCGGCGCGACCACTTCGCCGAGTTCGAACCGGTGCTTCAGGACATGCTCAAACGGCTTCCGAAGGAGCAACTCTACGCCGAAGGACAGGCTATCAGACTGGTGCTCGGACCAATCCGGAATATGGCGGAGGTGCGTCAGGACGAACAACTGAATGCTCGGGAATTCTTCATCGACCTCGCCACCCCCGAAGGGCCAGTTTCGAGCGCCGGCGCCCCCTACCGGCTGTCGGAGACGCCATGGGTCCTTCGCGGCCCCGCCCCGGCGCTTGGTGAGGATTCCGGCGATTGGCAAGGTGATCCCGCCGCCGAGCCGATCCGTGAGACGGCGCCGGACACGTATGGCCGGGTGCCGCTGCGTGGCATCCGCGTGGTGGATTTTGGGACGAATGTGATCGTTCCGCTGACGTGCAAACTGCTCGCCAGCTTTGGAGCGGAGATCGTCAAGACCGAGGGACGTACCCGGCCTGAGGGTCAGCGGGCGACCCCCGTCCCACGCGCGCCGGGTTACGACAACCTGAACACCAACTGGCTGTTCTTGAACAACAACAATGACAAACGGTCCTTTGCCGTCAACATGACCGTGCCGCAGGCGCGTGACGTTGTCAAACAGGTGATCGCTCAGTCGGACATCGTGATCGACAATTTTGGCGTCGACCCGATGCCGAAATGGGGGATGAGCGCCGAGGAACTGTTCAAGCTGCGGCCGGACCTGATCATCGTCCGGTGCTCAGTTCACGGTCGGAGTGGCCCTCTGTCGAACTACGTCGGCCTGGGAAACTCGATTATGGCCGCGTCCGGGTTCAACTCGCTCACTGGCTTCGATGGCGACCCGCCGGTTGGAACCTGCACCGCCCATCCCGATTACAGCTCAAACGCTCATCACGCACTCTTTTCGATCCTCGCGGCGCTTTACTATCGCGAACGCACCGGGAAGGGACAGGTAATCGACCTCTCGCAGACCGAATCGACGGTGGCCTGGCTTGGTCCTTCGTTGCTCGACTACACCGTCAACGGCCGAATACCCGGTCGTAACAACAATCGCCACCCGCAGATCGCCCCACACGGCGCCTACGCTACCGCTGGCGAAGACCGCTGGATCGCGATTGCCTGCGAAACCGACGAAGAGTGGCAAACCCTCGCCGGTCTTATCGATCCTCGATTGGCGGCTGACCCGCGCTACTCCACCATCGGCGATCGCAAGGAAAACGAGGACTCGCTCGATGCAATTGTCGCGGAATGGACGCGTCAGCAAGAACCTTTCGGGTTGATGGATCGGCTCCAAGAGGTAGGGGTGCCGGCCGGGGTGGTCCAGACTGCCCAGGACTTGGTCGAACGCGACGAACATCTCGCGGCGCGCCAGGCCCTGGTCCACGTTCAGCACGAAGAAGCCGGCGATGTGACGGTGATCGCACCCCATTTCCGGCTATCGCGAACGCCGGGGCGGATCGGCGAGCCGCCTCCGTTGTTGGGCGAGGACAACGACTGGGTCCTTAACGAGTTGATGGCGATCGACGACGAGCAGATCGTCAATCTGTACATCGAAGGTGCAGTCGAATAGTGCCGCTGTCCGAGGATGCGGCACGCAATCGTGCAGCGTGGGACCGCGACTCGGACTCCTACCAGGCTCGGCACGGGTCACAACTCAACACCAACAAGCTGGTCTGGGGCACCTACGATTGGCCGGAGGAGACACTCGGTGCGCTCGGGGATCTCGATGGAAAGACTGTCCTCGAGCTTGGCTGCGGCGCGGCACAGTGGGCGATCCGCTTGGCGAGCCGCGGCGTCGATGTGACCGGGCTGGACAACTCCGCTCGCCAGCTTGAGCACGCCCGGAGCGCGATCGTGGCGGCCGGGCTCGAGATCCCGCTCGTTCATGCGAGTGCTGAGGACGTTCCTCTGCCTGACCGATCCTTCGACGTGATCTTCTGTGATCATGGCGGAATGAGCTTTGGCGACCCCTACCGTACCGTCCCCGAGGCCGCCCGGCTGCTTCGTCCTGACGGGTTGCTCGTGTTCAATACGTCCTCGCCGCTCCTCCACCTGACCTATGACGGCCTGGCCGACCGCCAGACCGACCAACTTCAAATCGACTATTTCGGGCTGCACCGGATCGAGGACGGAGACCGGGTCGAGTACCAACTCCCCTACGGCGAATGGATCCGCCTGTTTCGCCGTTCTGGCTTCGTGATCGAAGACTTGATCGAGCTTCAAGCTCCGGAGGGCGGAACGACGACCTACGGTGACTTTGCTCCGCTTGCCTGGACACGTCGTTGGCCCGCCGAGAACATCTGGAAAGTGCGCCGGGAGCCCTAGCCGGGAGGACCCGCCCCTTTCGACACATCACCCGCCTGGCCGCTCTCCGATTTGGGAGCGAGCGGAACGCCACTGGTCTGAGCCGGGAGGGCGACTGGTGGTGGGCGGCGGAAGGCGAGGCCAACTGCCGCCGGAGGCGCTTTCCAGCGGCGGACGTCGAGCGCCCGCGGTGAGCCGGTCAGAGTGGCGACAAGGACGACCGCGACCGCCCCGAGCACCAGCAGTACTCCCAGGTCGGCGCGCGGGCTGAGCAGAAAGACACCGAGGAGCAGAACTCCAACGCGGACCGGTCCGCCGAGCGGCGCACGCGAAGCCAAGGCGGTCCCGACTGCTACCACTGCCACCGATTCGATGGCCAACAACGGAAATGAAAGCGGCCCGCGCTCCTCGAATGCAGCCCGGGTCGCGACCAGCGCAACCAGAGCGAGGGGCATCGCCCAGACAATCCGACCAAACAGCGCTCGGGCGCGCAGTCGGCCGGCGACGACTGATGCGGCTGCGATCCAGAACAGCCCGGCAACCACACCGCCGGCTGGGTCGGGGAGGGTCGGTCCGGCGGTAAGGATGAGGACACCGGCAGCGGCGGCCGGGAGAAAGAGCAGACCGAGAACCAACGCGAGCACCGCAAGACCGACCGGAGCAAAGATCGGCGAGACACCGACGAGCGCCTCGCGCACCGCATTCGACAGGCCGCTCGCTCCATCAAGCGTCTCAACCAGTCCAAAAAGCAAAATCAGTGCACCGCCGAGTGGCGCTTGTTTCGCCGCCCAGACCAGTCCGCCGACCAACTCCCGAGAGGTCTCCATCGTCGGACGCGCTAGCAGTGCGCCGGTCGCGGCGAGGACCGCACCGACAAGAAACGAGGCAGGCGCAGGAAGCAAGAGCAGCCCGGCGAGCGGCCCACCAACGACCAACGCCTGGCCAGCCGACAAACGGGTTACCGACGGCAGAACAATCGGCGGCAGCGGCCAGACCCAATGCCAACGGTCGGTCCGACGGCGAGCGATGGTGACGGCAAGCGCTAACACCGACGGTGGGAGCAACCGCCAGGCCAGCCCTCCGATGTCGCCGAGCGCCTGACCTGCCAGAAGAGCGCCAAACCCGAGCGCAGGCGGCGTCAGCGGCAGCAAGGCTCGCAGCGTGGCAAGAGACCCCGCGCCAGCACGGCCGTCTGGCGCGATCAGAAATGGCGCTGACACCGCCGACGCGGCAGGAGCCACCCCAAACGGCCGCAGCAGGTTGGCAACCAGGGGCGCTAGTCTCGCGCTTCGAGCGATCCCCGCCAAGATCAGGATCGGGGCGAACCATTCCACCACCAGAGCCAGCGGCGTTGTCAGCAGTCCGCCATCTCCACCGGCATACAACCCCACGACGAGCGGCGCCAAATCGAATGCCTCATCGCGCAGCGGACCCGGCAAGCGGTCGCGAAAGGCGAGTGAACCGCCCCAGAGCAGGATCCCAACCAACGCCGGCCAACCGGCCACTCGTCGTCCGGCTTCGAGGACGGCGGCGATGAGCGCGACCGCGGCGAGCAGATCGGGAGCGGTGGCAGCGGTGGTTGGGTCGACAATTTGGGCGATTGCCTCGGGTCGATAGCCGAGCGACCCGACGACGAAGAGCGAAAGGAGAAGGTCGAGCGGCGCGATCGTCCCGTCTCGGCCGGTCGGCGCACCGGCCAGAAAGGTCAGGATCAGCATCCCGCCGACCAGGGCAACCGGATCACCGGACGACGGGAGCAGCCAGACTAGAAACCAGATCGCCCCCGCGGCGGCGACCCAGTTGGCATATTTGCCCAGCCGAGTTCGTCCGGCCGGCAACGGTGGCTGGAGCACAGGTAGGGGGCGGTTGCGGCTCATCGATGGGATTATGCCGCCCGCGCGCCGTGGGCGTCGCCCAGGCGAATTGACATCCCCGCTCAGGCACTTGTAGCGTAGCGGGCGGAGGTGACGATGGCGCGTCCCTTGATCGACTTTATCGATGTCGCCGGCCTGCCCTGGCACACGGCGCATTACCCGACCGGCACACTACCCTATCGCTTCCAGGTGATCAGCGAAGACCCGGACGGCGGCGAACGGACGCTGCTCGTCGAGCTTCCGCCGGGCTGGAGCGCCGAACAAGACGGCTGGTTCGACGCCGACGACGAGATCTTTCTCCTCAGCGGCGAACTCTCGCTCAACGGCGAACGGCTAACCCGCTACGGCTACCAGTTTCTCCCGGCCGGCCAGCTTCGGCGAGACGTGCGGAGCGGCCGCGGCGCACGGTTCCTGCAATTCCAAACCGCCTCGCCGAACTTCGAGCCGGCTCATTCCGACGGGCCGGATTTCGACCCGGCGCGAGCGATTGGGCCGCTCCACCTGCGGCTTATGGAGTACGAGCGGCCGCGCACGCCAAATTTCCCGGCGGGAGCCGCGCGAAAGACCTTCCGGCTCGACGAGGCGACCGGTGACAGCTTCTGGGTGATCGCGATGCTTCCTCACTGGTCCAGCCCGCTCACCGAAGTCCATACCTTCAGCGAGGAGAACTATGTCCTCGAAGGGACAATCGAGACGACCGAAGGCGTGATGATGCCCGGCGGGTATCTCCATCACCCACCCGGCGCGGTTCACGGCCCGATGCGTTCGCGGACCGGCTGCCTCATCATCACGCGGGCAAGCGGACCGTTTCACACCGATTTCGTGCGGGTTCCCGGTGACTATACCTTCCCGGAGGAGTTGGAATGAGCGAGGTGCGCTTCAGCACGCGGCTCGAAATGGGGCTGACGAGCTACGACGAATTGCGCGACCAGGCCTTGCTTGCCGAGCGGCTTGGCTACGAGACAGTCTGGGCGCGCGACCACGTCTCGTTGGCGTACGTGACCGGCGAGGAATCCTGTCTCGAGTGCTGGACGATCCTCTCGGCGCTGGCGCGCGATACTACGACGGTCAAGCTGGGCAACCTCGTCTTGTGCGTGCCCTTTCGAAACCCGGCGTTGCTCGCCAAAATGGCCTCGACGCTCCAGTTGGTGAGCAATGGCCGCCTGGTGCTGGGACTTGGCGCCGGCCATGTCCGCTCGGAGTTCGACGAGTATGGCTACGACTTCCCGACACCGGGCGACCGTGTGCGGATGCTTCGCGAGGCGAGCGAGATCATCCGGCTGATGTGGACCGAGCATCGGCCGAGCTATCGGGGGAAGTTCTTCTGGATCAAGGATGCGCTCAACGAGCCAAAGCCGTCGCCGACGCCGCCAATCATGATCGGAGCGACGAAGCCGCGAGCGATGCGGGTCGTTGCCAAGTATGCCGACCTCTGGAACAGTCCGGACGATTTCGATGGGTTCTATGCCGGACGTGACGAATTGCTGCGCGCCTGCGATGAGATCGACCGGGACCCGGAGGAGATCCGGATGGTGGCGAGGCTGTCGGTGATTGTCGACCGGGACGAGGCCCGCGCCCGCAAGCGTCACGACAAGGTCTGTGACGATCGCTCAGGACAGCCATACCTGCGCCATCGAATCATCGTCGGCACCCCCGAGCAGGTGGCCGAGCAGGCCGCGCCGCTCGTCGACGGCGGCGTCCGGGACTTCTTGACCGCCTTCTGGGAGGGCGACCGCCAGGCGGAATGCCTCGAAGAGTTTATGACAGACGTCGCGCCGTTGATCCGCCAGCGCGCCGCCAGCCGTTAGGGGGTTGGTCCCCAGGCAATCCCGCCGGGAGCGATCGACTGGGCGACGGCGGCAGCCGAAAAGGTCCAGCTATACGGCGTGCCATCGATGGTGACGTTTACGCTGTAGCTCTTGCCGATTTCGAGCGGCTGGCGGGGAATGAGCACGAGCGCATTGCGGCTGCTCAGGATGCTTCGAGCGAGGCTCTGTTGGGTGGCGTTTGCATTTGCGTAGGTCTGGCCGTCGAACCAGCAATGCTCAAGCGGTGTGCCGGCGCTGCTGAAGCTGGTCGTCACGGTTGAGCCTGCCGGCCGGGAATTGGCGAGCTGCAGGTAGATCGGCAGCCCTGTGGGCGCAACGTAGCCTGGGCAACCCGTCAGAGGATCCGGGCTCTCGTTCCCATTATACGATGGGAGATCGACGACCTTGCCGTTCGCCGGCCACATGATTGGAAAGCTGACCCCGGCCGGCGGGTCAAACCCGCGGCCGCGGATGACGTCGAGCGTCCCGCCGGACTCGTAGCCGCCGTCGGCTTCGCGATATGAGCCGAAACCGGATTGGGTCAACCGTGGATCGATCATCCCGAGCATATGGAAGGGCCCGACTGCCCACATGTTGACGAACTCCGGATCGGTGGTATACAGATATGAGCTTGCCGCCACGTTGCCCGATGCCGCCGCTTGCGCGCCTTCGGGGGTGTAATACAGGTTGCCCGGATCTTCTTCGTGGCCGATGTAGTTGTTCTTCACCACGTAGCGCGAGTGCTTGACCCCGCCATCGCTCCATGCAGCGTTCTCGGTCACCGCCGGTAAGTTGGCCATCGCGCGCAACTGGTTGAGCCTGGTCAGCCAGGTGGCTGGCACCACCGGCGTCGACGTCGGCGATGCCGTTCTCGTTGGGGTAGCCGACGCCGAGGCGGTGGCGGTGGCGGTGGCGGTGGCGGTGGCCGAAACCGTAGCGGTAGCGGTTGCCGAGGGACCAGGCGGGGAGGTCGGAGTATGCGTGGCGCTTGGTGGAACGGTGGCGGTCGGCGAGGCGGCGGCGTTCCGAGCCAGATCGCTGATCGGAACGTAGACGGTCCGACTGGCCAGAAAGGCGCGGCCATCGTCGGCGAACGCGCCCGCCACGCCAACGAGCAGGACGCCACCAAGTATCGCCACTGGACGGAGCAAGTGAGCCATTTCACGCCTCGACGCGGGGATCGGCTCATCATAGGCGATTCAGTCCGCCGGGTGCATGCAGTCAGGCTTGCCGATGCGACCTGCGAGGCGTCTGAGTAGCCGAACCATTGGACCCCGTGGAATAGGACCACTCGCCCCGTTTCGACATGGCTGAGGCTTGCGTCATCGAATTGAGGGCACGGATCGAGGCGCTCGGAAATCGCCTAATCGAGGCAAGATTGCTACACACCACTGCTGCTGCCTCGAGCGCACGCGCCTTGGCAGCCCTCGCGCAGCGAAAAAGCCGCACGGTCAGTCCGACCTTAGTTCCAGATTCTCGCGGGTATCGTGATTGCGTGGCGGTTCCGCTCCGTCTATTGCCGGGGCTTCCCCCCGCGCTCAAGACGGAGTAAAGTTGGGGCCAGTTCGAAAGGAGCACGTGATGGAGCGTGTTACCACGCCGCGTGTCGAGGCGCTGGCGTCGCTCTCGAGGCTGTTGCCGTCGTTCGCCGACGAAGGTCTCGCATCGCTGCTTGCGGCCGCAAAGAGCAAGCGCCTGATTCGCGGCGTCTGGAAAGCCGGAACCGCCGGCTGCCCATTGTCCTGCGCCGATGGCGTCGTTGGTTTGAGCCGCGCCCGGCGCTTCTTCTGGCAGGCCGAGGATCGCAATTGCTTTGTCTGGGCCTGGGACGCGGGTCTGGTACCCCTCGCCGACGTGGTGGCGATGGTCGAGATCGAGATCGAACGGCGGTCCGCGCGCCGCTCCGTCCCGACCCTTCGTGGCAAGTTGGCTGGAGCGTTGGTCCGGCTTGGCGCCGGACTTCGCCCGGCGACCGCGTAGCGCCGGTAGGAGCGGCTCGCGGACTTAGTCCGGCAGGCGCGTCTCGGCGATCAGCCGGTCGGCATACTCAAGAAGCTCGGTTTGGCGTGCTTCGTCGACGTCTTTCGCTTTGAGGTAGAGCGCCAACGCCTCGCGCGGGGTCAACTGCTCGGCCAGGACGTCCGGCAGTCGGCGGCGATCCGGCCGGGCGACGGTACGATGGATGGCCGCAACGTAGGACGCATCACGGAGCGCCCGGCGGACGTCGCCGTCGCGGAACTGCCGCTCGTTCTCGGCGGATAGGTCGATCTGCAGACGGACTATTGCTCTGTGAACCCGGTCGCTGTTGCGGGCGACGGCTTCGAGGACGACGGCGGTCGGGTCGTCGGCGGATTTCGCATCGACGGCGAGCGTGAAAAAGGGACGAGCGGCTCGGCTGCGCTCGAACCGGCAGGTCGCCTCGAAACGCCCCTCGGCGCCTCCGGACAAGCTGAGCCGCACGTACCCCTTCTCTTCGCGCTCTTCGCCGAAATCGGTGCGCTGAAGGGACCCGGCATAGATCGCTGGCGGACGGTCACGAACCTTCTGGAATTTGTGGATGTGACCGAGGGCGATGTAGTCAAAGCGGTCGGGAGACAGGTCGCCGAGTGACAGCACGTAGTCCTGACCGAGCGTGGTCGAGCGCTCCGAGCCGAACTCCGCGCCGTACACCTGTCCGTGAGCGGCGAGGATTGCCGGCAGGTTCGGATCGAGATCCACGGCGAAGCTATTGATGGTAGAGGCGATAGTCTCGACGATCCGTTGGTTGATTTCGGCGAGGGTAAGGTTCTTTGCCTCGTCGTGGCGGATCACCCGGCTGCGTGGCACCCACGGCAGGGCAACGATCTGAACCGGTCCGGCTGCCGTCTCGATGACGTGCAAGCCAATTTTTCCGGCGACGTGAACGCGTTCGAGGGCGAGTGTGTCGAAGATCTCGACCGAATGGGCACGCACCGGTGAGTTTGGCAGGTCGTGGTTGCCGACGACCATGAACAACGGTACCCCGCCGCGCGCCAAACGACCGATCCGCTTGGCCAGCTCACGCTGATGGGTTGGCGTCGGCTCGCGGTTCTTGTACATGTCACCGGTGAAGAGCACCAGATCGACGTGCTCGGCAAGCGCGACATCGACGACCTCGTCGAGCGCGGCCAGGTAGTCCAAGAGACGGGTTGGGAGACCGCTCTCGGGGTCGATCCGGCTGTAGTTCTCGACCCCGAGGTGCAGGTCGGAGAAGTGGAGGATTTCTAACCGGCGCATGCCTCGGCCTTCTCGGCCATCAGCCGTTCGATGGCCGGAACCAGATCGGCGATGGGAACGCGCTCCTGGGCCATGCTGTCGCGGTCGCGGACCGTCACCGCTCGGTCGTCCACCGTCGCGAAGTCGACCGTCACGCAGAACGGCGTGCCGATCTCGTCTTGCCGGCGGTAGCGACGGCCAATCGCCTGAGTATCGTCGTACTGGACCGTCCAACGCATCGCAAGCTCGCGGCGAATTTCGCGTGCGATGTCGGTGAGCGGCTCTTTCTTGCTGAGGGGAAGAACCGCGACCTTGATCGGCGCGAGCGCCGGGTGTAGCCGGAGGACGACCCGCAGCCCATCCTTGTCCGGCTCTTCGTCGTATGCGTCGATCAGAGCGACGAGCACCCCGCGATCGACGCCGGCCGACGGCTCGATGACATAGGGGAGGTAGTGTTCGTTGGTCTCGTCGTCGAAATAGGTCAGGCTCTTTCCGCTGTACTCACTATGACGACGAAGATCGAAATCGGTGCGATTGGCGATCCCCTCGATCTCGCCCCAGGTCTTGGCAAACCAGCCATCCGGAAAGCGGTATTCGATGTCGCTGGTGCCTTTGGAATAGTGGGACAACTCGTCGGCGTCATGCGGGCGGACCCGGAGGTTCTCCGCGCGGATCCCGAGCGAGCGATACCAGGCAAGGCGGTCGGCGATCCAGCGCTCGTGCCACTCCTCGTCGGTGCCGGGCCGGACGAAGAACTCGATCTCCATCTGTTCGAATTCGCGCACCCGGAAGAACGACTTGCCGATCGTGATTTCGTTGCGAAAGGTCTTGCCGTACTGGCCGATCCCGAAAGGGAGTTTGCGGCGCATCGTGCTGCGGACATTCTCGAAGTTGACGAAGATGCCCTGCGCGGTTTCAGGACGGAGATAGACGAGATTGCCGCGCTCCTGGACCGGGCCGATCGTCGTCTCGAACATCAGGTTGAAATTGCGCGCCTCGGTGAACTGGTTTGGACAGGGTGGCTGCGGGCAGATCCGATCGTCAAGCTGGTCGGCTCGAAATCGCTGGCGGCAGGTCAGGCAGTCAACGAGTGGGTCAGTAAAGTTCTCGACGTGGCCGCTCGCCTCCCACACCCGCGGGTGCATCAAGATGGCGCTGTCGAGCCCCACCATGTCGTCGCGCTGTTGGATGACGGCACGCCACCAAGCGTCCTTGTAGTTCCGCTTGATCTCCGCGCCGAGCGGACCGAAATCCCAGACACCGCCCAACCCGCCGTAGATTTCGCTGCTCTGAAACATGAAGCCGCGGCGCTTGCAGAGCGAGACAAACTTGTCGATGTCGAGCGGGGTCGTGGACAGGTGGGGGATCATGAGTTCCTCGATTTCCTGGCTGGGTCAAAGAGAAGTATACCCAGCATTGCCGTCCTGCCCCCGTACAATAGCCGGAGCGCGCATCGAACCGGTACAGTTCGAGTACGAAGCGCCGTCGGCGTCAGTACCTTCCGCGGCTCGATCAGAAGGGGGCAGCGTGCCTTCCTCACCCATCGTCGGCCTACCGGCCCGAACCTCGTTCCGACTCTTGGCGGCCCTGGTCGTTCTCATCGCCGGATGTTCGTTCCCGCCAACCGGCGGGTCGCGTCCAGAAGCGCGGTCCGGCGCGCCACGCGGCGGGTCGTTCGTTCGCGCCAACCCGTCTGATGGTGCAACGATGAACCCGCTGCTCGCCTCCGACAGCTATTCTCGTGGCTACGCTGAAATGGTCTACAGCGCCCCGCTGCTGCGGATGAACCCTGAAACCACCGCCTGGGACGCCAAAGAGGGCGCGGCCGAATCATTCACGCTCTCGCCCGATGGACTTCGGCTGACCTACCGGCTGAAACCGGGCCTCGTCTGGAGCGATGGCCGGCCGATCACGTCGGCGGATTACCTCTTTACCTTCGAAAAGATGCGCGACCCGGCGGTGGACTATCCCTACCGGGCCAACCTCACATCGATTGCCAGCGCCCGCGCACCAGACGAGCGTACCATCGAGTTCACCTTCCGTGAGCCGTTTTGCCCGGCTATCGACTACACCAACATCAACCCGGTCCCCAAGCATATCTTCGAGAACCTCGATATCAACGACAACCCGGAAAATCAGAAGCCGACGGTCGGCTCCGGCCCCTGGCTGCTCAAGGAGTGGATCAAGGACGATCGGGCAAGCTTCGTCGCCAACGAGCGGTTCTATCTGGGCCGGCCGAACCTCGATACCTACACGATCCGCATCGTTCGCAACAGCCAGGTCGCCTACTCGCTTTTGAAAACCGGCGAAGTCGACCAGGCCAGTATCCGGCCCGATGATTGGGCCGAAGCAGCCTCGTTGGGGAACATCACGCCGATCCAGTATTACCCAGCCGGCTCCAGTTGGACGTATATCGGCTTCAACCTCCGCAGTTCGCTGGTGTCGGACCTGAGAGTTCGTCAAGCCTTCGCCATGGCGGTACCGCGTCAGCAACTCGTCGACCGCGTGCGACTAGGCCATGCCCGGCTGATCAACTCGATCTACGCGCCAAGCTCCTGGGCGTATGACCCAACGACGCCGGCGGTCGATTTTGACCCAGAGCGCGCCCGGCGACTCCTCGACCAGGCTGGCTGGCGCACGCCCGATGGCAACCCCGGTGGGGTGCGCCAGAAGGATGGTCGCGAGATGCGGCTTCGCATTTTCTATAACGCCAGCAATCGCGACGCCGAGCAGATTGCGGTGGTGACCCAGGCGGCCCTACGCCAGGTGGGCGCGGAGTTGGAGGTGATCGGCGAGGAGCTAAGCGCCTTCCTGAACCGGACCAACCGCACCCACGACGTCGAGATGTGGGTAAATACCTGGATCTCGCCGATCGAGCCACACAGTCGCTTCAATGCCTGGAAGAGCGAGGACAACGCGACCGGATTTGCCGACCCGGTGGTCGATGCCCTGTTTATGAAAGCGGCGACGTTGTCGGGCTGTCAGAACGCCGACCGGGGACAGGTCTACGCCGAGGTTCAACGGCGCATCGCCGCCGAGGCGCCCTACATCTTTCTCTGGGAAATCGAGTTGCTCTATGGCGTCAACAGCCGGATCGTGACCAATCCAGTGACCGGGCTCGGCTTTTTCTATCGCGAATGGGAGTGGTACTCGAAGACCGGCAAGTGACGCCTTGACAGACTGACACATTTGGGAGCAGACTGTCATTATCAGCTTGGCGACGGAGGAGCGGCATGGCCCGCGTAGACCTCGACGACTCCGCGACCAGTCTCCGTTCGATGATGCGCGCCCGGGCATCACTCGATTCCTCGGCGGTGGTCTACTGGTTCAAAGGGTATGTCTATAGCTTCGTGCCCGATGAGCGCAGTCGACGCTTGTTTGGCTTCGAAGGGTTCAACATCGCTCGCGCGAGGGAAGTCGACGGTGGGTATCAACTGCTCACGCGCGAGTCGGTCTTCTACAAAGACCCGGACACCGACCAGATCACCGGCCGTTGGAACAATCCCTGGACCGGGAAAGAGGTCGAGGTCGTTCACGTTCTGAACGACCCGGTCAACCAGTCCATGCAGCTAAATGGTCCGCGCGGGCCCTTCAAGGCTTCGTACATCGAGATGGGCGATGATGTCTACTTCTACTCGGACATCTTCCTGAAGTACCCATCGCCGCTTCCTCGCTCGAAGTATCCGGCGTACTCCATCAGCGAGGATTACGAGGCCGCGGAGTTGTTTACCTTCCATGTCAAGCGCAGCGATCTCGACAACGAATCGCTCGTGTCGGTTCCGACGCAGGTGAACTGGACCCGCCTGGCTCCCTGGCTTCCCTGGATGGAGATGGGTGATCACCCCGGTACGGTGGTCTACCACTGCCGGGGCAAGAAGCTTGAAGGCGGCTACGCCCAGCTTCCTCAAGATATCCAGGACTATGTGGCGGCCAACCATCCTGAGTATCAGGATGCACCGACCGAGTTCGTCCAGCCGAACGAGACGAGTTGGACCTATTTCTTGAAGGTGCTTGCCCGTCGCGGTCAGGGCTAAGCGGTCCTCCGCCCACGCAGCATCTGAATGAGACTGCCGGCCGACACGCCGGCCCAGACGGTCTCGAGCAAAAAGAACCCCCAGTTGCTGCCGATCAGGGCGACGATTGCCAGCACTGCCGAACCAACCAGGTTCAGCAGGATCGATCGCAGTGACCGGACGGCAAGCCGTCCGGTCTGCGCCCCAACGAAAGCCACGAGAATGAGCAGAGCGCCGGCAAGCTGAAAGATCTGGTCCATCGGCCGATCGTAGCCGAGCCGGCGGTCAATGGAAGTTGCGGGCGCGTGGCGGCAGCAGATCGTCAGGGAAGGCGACCGGGGTAAATCGTCGGGCGATGATGTTGAGCGTGCCGTGCTCCTTCTGGAGACGACCGCTGACGGTCAAGAACGGCGAGGTGCGGATGAGCAGGCGCTGCGCCTCGTAGACCTGGGGGCTGACGATCGCGTTGGTCAGGCCGACTTCATCCTCGAGAAGGAGGAAGACGATCCCCTTTGCAGTGCCGGGCCGCTGTCGACAGACGACCATCCCGGCCAGTTGGACCGGTGCGCCATCCGGCAGACGGGCAAGCTGGGTGCTGCTGACGACGGCGCGTGGGAGCGAGCGGCGCAGGATGCTCATCGGGTGAGCGCGTGGCGAAAGACCCATCATGTTGAAGTCGGCGATCACCGTCTCCCAGTCTGAGAAGGCGGCCAGACTCGCCATGTCTTTTGAGGGGTCTATCTCGAGGGCGGGCTGATCGAGGTCGCCACGGATGAATAGACCAAGCTGCCAGAGCAACTCGCGACGACTCAGCCCGAAGCCATCGAACGCTCCGGCAAGGATCAGGTTCTCGAACGCTTCGCGGGAGAGGTCACAGCGGCGGAGCGCATCCGAAAGCGAGCGAAACGGACGATCGGCGCGCGCTTGGACAATCCGGCCGGCAGCGTCGGCGCCGATGCCGCGAATGTCGCGTAGCCCGAGGCGCAGACGGCTGTCGGTCTCGACATTGGCGAGGGCGTTGCTGGCGTTGATGTCCGGGCGGACGACGGCGATCCCCTGGCGACGGGCGTCGCCCAGGAGCACCTCGGGCGAGTAGAAGCCCATCGGCTGGTTGTTGAGCAAGGCGGCGTAGAACTCGGCAGGGTAGTACTGGCGTAGCCAGGCCGATTCGTAGGCGAGCAGCGCGAAGGCGACGGCATGGCTCTTGGGAAAGCCGAAGGCGGCAAAGCCGAGCAGGCTGTCGAAGATGCTGCGCGCGGCATCGTCGGAGACGCCGCGTGCTCGCGCTCCTTTGAGAAAGCGCGGCCAGTGGTCGTTGAGCGCTTCGTAAGATCGGCGGCGGCTCATCGCCCGGCGCAGCAGGTCGGCCTCGCCGGCGGTGTAGCCAGCGACCGCCATCGCCACCTGGAGCACCTGGTCCTGATAGAGGATGACGCCGAGGGTCTCTTCGAGCGGGCCACGCAGCAGCGGGTGAGTGTAGTGGACCGCGACCGGCTCACCATCGGCGAGGCGGCGACGGTAGTCCATGTAGGGGCGAAACGCGCCAGAGACGATCGGACCGGGGCGGACGATCGCGACCTGAACCGCGAGATCGTCGATGGTACGCGGACGGGTGCGGGGCAGCGACTGGATCTGAGCGCGGCTTTCGATCTGGAAGATCCCGATCGTATCGCCCTGGCAGATCCTCTCGTAGATCGCCGGGTCATCGTGGGGGATACGGCCGAGGTCGGGGCGCTCGCCACGCCGGTCGGCGATGGTGTCGAGGCATTCGTCGACCGCTGAGAGCATCCCCAGGGCAAGAAAGTCGATCTTGATCATCCGAGCGTCGTCGACCGAATCTTTGTCCCACTGGCAGACAAAGCGGCCTTCCATCCGCGCCGGCTCGACCGGAACGAGATTGCCGACCGGCTCGGCGGCGAGGACGATTCCACCCACATGCTGACCGATGTGACGCGGAAAGCCACGGATCTGGTCGGTAAGATCGACGAGATCGCGCCAGATCGGCGACTCGGCCTGGCCGGCAAGTTCGGGTAGCCGACTCATCTCGATCGCGACGCCTTCTTTGCCCCAGTGGTCGGAATGCTTGGCGAGCTTGTCAAGGAGCGGCTCGGGTAGGCCGAGCACCTTGCCGACCTCGCGAATGGCACTGCGAGTGCGATAGGTGGGAAAGCTGCAGACGAGCGCAGCACGCCCGTCGCCAAAGTGATCGACGATCTGCTCGAGAAGCGCGGCGCGAATGTCGCGTGGGAAGTCAAGATCGATGTCGGGTACCGAGGCAAGCTCTTCGTTCAGGAAACGGCCCAGGAAGAGTTCGTTCTTGACCGGGTCGATGTGAGAGAGGCCGATCAGGTAACAGACAATCGAGGAGACCGACGATCCCCGTCCACGGCCGATTGGGTACATATCCGGCGGGAGGTTTGGATCGCGGCCACGGAGTTCGTGGGCGATCCGTCCCGCGAGTTTGAGGATGTCGTAGTAGGCGAGAAAGAAACCGGCCAGTCGGTGCTTTGCGATCAATCGTAACTCTTCGGCAAGTCGATCGCGGGCATTGCGCTGAGCAGCCGGCACCTGGCCGCCATATTTGCGGTCGAATGCCTCGCGGCAAAGGACTTCGAGATAGGCGATCTCGCTCAGAC
This sequence comes from Dehalococcoidia bacterium, assembly GCA_046328265.1. Classification (GTDB taxonomy): domain Bacteria; phylum Chloroflexota; class Dehalococcoidia; order SpSt-223; family SpSt-223; genus JANWZD01. The sequence goes on along the minus strand of JAXLWW010000007.1, from coordinate 105,238 downwards.
CTGGCGGGATTGGCTGGTGGGGAAAGTCGTAGCCGAGATCTCGATAGAGGTTGAAGCGACAGCGGTCGGCAATCCGGAGGGCCGAGCGGATCGGGGCATCGTCCTCAAAGAGGGCGGCCATCTCGGCGGCGGACTTGAGGTAGAACTCGGAGTTCGGCTTGCGCTGGATGTGCGAGGCGTCGAGAGTGGTTCGGTTTCGAATGGCGACGAGGACGTCGTGCAGTCGGTGGCGCTCGCGGGTGTGGTAGTGGACGTCGTTGGTGGCGACGGTCTGGAGGCCGAGGCGGCGGGCGAGCGCGGAGAGGGTGGCATTGCGGTCGCGATCACCTTGAACGAGGTTGTGCTGGAGTTCGACGAAGAAGTTGTCCGGTCCAAGCCATTCGCGGAAACGTCGGGCGACACGCTCGGCTTCATCCAGATCACCAGCCTGGGCCCAGGCGCTCAATTCGCCACGCCGACAGCCGGAAAGGACGATCAGTCCTTCGGCGTGGTTGAACAGCGAATCGAGGGTGACTTCCGGGTCATCCTTGCCGAAGGTCTGGTAGGCGGCGCTGAGCAGCCGACAGAGGTTCTGGTAGCCGTGGCGGGTTTCGACCAACAGGGTGAGATGATAGCCGCCGGTGGTGGTGACCTCCGCGCCGGTGATCGGGCGGATGCCGTACTCGGTGGCGGTCCTGGCAAACTCCATCGCGCCGTAGAGGCCGTCGTGGTCGGTGGCGGCAAGGGCGGGGTAGCCCAGTTCGACGGCGCGACCGATCAACTCAGTGGGAGATGACGCACCGTCACGCAGAGAGTAGTAGGTATGACAATGGAGTTCGACATAACGCATTCAGCGCTTCCGCCTCTGATTCCAGCCAAGCAGGCTTGTCTGGTAGATATTCGGCGGCGTGAGGCTGGCGGTATGGGAAATCGGACCGCTTGATCGTCCTGCCGTGTGGAACCGGACGCCGGCAGTCGAACGTTGGCCACCCCTTGGCGGCATTCGGCGAAGGCGCCGCTAGTGGCTGGATCACCGGACTATCCGTCGGATGGCTCAGCCGACCGGCGCATCGCCACCAGAGAGCGGACGATCCGGAGAGGCGTGGTAAACCGTAGTGCCTCTACCGGTGACCGGGTGGCGTGGGCACACCGTTCCGTCGCCTCTCCGTTCGCCCTTCAATTCCTAACCCGGTCAATGGCGGGTCTTCCTCGGGAGCGCACCAGGCCGACCGATCACGCCGTTACCGATGCAGATGCGACGCCGCGGACGCCGGCGTCCCGCCCCGAGCGTCACCGGGAGCGTGGGCCAAGAACCTATCAAATCAAATCGCGTCCTCGGGGTGGTTGGCGATCAACGACACTACTCGACCCGGTAGATGGAGTCGAAGTTGTTCAGATTGGTCGATTCCCAAACGAAGCCCTTTATCTTCGGCCCTTGGACGATGAACGTCGGGGCGACGACGAGAAAGAGCAGCCCAACATCGCTGCGCAACGTCGCAATGGCCCGACGCATGAGGGCTCCACGTTTCTGGATATCGGGTTCGCCGACCGAGGCTTCCATGTTCTTGTTGAAATCGGGGTTGCACCACCAAACCAGCGGCTTGTTGCAGGTGTAATACCCGTAGATCGTCGTGCCGAAGCCGTTGGTGTCGCCGACCCCGGTAACGAACAAATCACCCTTCGATTGACCGTTTCGGCCATAGAACTTATCGAGAAACACGCCGAGTTCATACTGGGTCACGCTGATCTCAACGCCAACATCGCGCAGGTAACTCTGGATCGCCTGCGCCATTAGCGGGTTGCCGGTAAGCGGAGTGAACTCCAACCCGATCGGCAGCTTGAAGCCGTTCGGGTAGCCAGCCTCGGCGAGCAAGCGCCTGGCCATCGCCGGGTCATAGGGGATCGGCTGAACGCTATCGTCCCAACTTGGAGAGTCGGGCACCGAAAGCTGACCGGTTGGTTTGGCGTAGCCCCGGAAGATCGTCTTGGCGATGGACTCCTTGTCAACGGCGTAATTCAACGCAAGCCGAACCCGCTTGTCAGTCAAAGGTGTTTGACGATCGATATTCTCCTGCTGCGAGAACAAGACGGTGGCAACGCTGCTCAGTCGGCTCATGATCACCGCATCGGTGCGGGCAAGCAGTTCGATCTGGTCTGGGCTAATCTGACCAACCAGTACGTCGAGTTCGCCCGTCTTGTACCCCGCAACCATCGTCGTTCCTTCGGTTATCGAACGGAAGGTCAATTCGGTTGGGTTTGGGTTCCGAAATGCGTGGCGAGTCGCCTTCTTGCGGACAACCGCCATATCGCCGGACTTGAAATCCGCCAATTCATAGGGCCCCGAGCCAACCGGCTTGACGGCAAAGCCATTCTTACCCACTTGGGTGTAGTACTTCTTCGGCATGATCCAGAGCGCCGAAACCGCGGGCAGGACGCTCGCATCTGGGATCTTGGTGACAAAGTCAACCGAGTACTCGTCCACCTGGGTAACCGACGTGAGGTTGCCGAGATGGACGATCAACGGGGTGCGCGTCTCCAGGACCAAGTTCGCGGTGAACGCGACATCCTCGGCTGTCAGCGGGTCGCCGTTGCCAAAGACCAGCCCTTTGCGGACGCTGAAGCGCCAGGTCAGTGGATCTACCTGGGTCCACTTCTCGGCGGCCCACGGCACCACATTCAGCTTCTGGTCGAGTCCGGTCAATGGATCGAAGAGGGCGAACCAGAGCGGGACCCCGGATGCGGCAGATTCGGGACTGGGGGCGGCGGGCATCCCGGTCAGGGCGATCTGAAAGCGTTGGTTTGCCGATCGTTGCTCGATTGGTTGCGCGGGTGCGGCCGGGACAGCGGTGGGCGCGGGGACGCAACTGACGAGGAGGGAAGATGCGAGGACAACGACCCCGAAACGAGGAAGCATCAGCGTACCTCCGAATCCGAACACTCGATCGTCTCGGTCACTGTACACCTTGCCAGTCGAATGTCAATCATTGTTTCCTCTCCGCTGCGGTCGACCCCGATAAGAATGGCCCGAGCCGAGCGGGTATACACTGGGTGCCGAAGCCCGAAAGGAGGGTCGGATGGAAAACGCGCGGCGACGAACCAGGCAAGACGTTTTCGAAGAGGAGCGAGAGGCCAGCGCGGAGGAGGCCGATCGCGTCCGCGAAGAGGTAAAGGCATTCATCCGCAGGCCATCAACCGAAGTCCTCAAATACATGGTCACCCTGCGCAGAGATGGAAGACCACACGGTAGGCCGGTCGGCGCATTCGTCGAGGGCTGGACGGTCGGCACCATCAGTCAGGGAGAGCATCTCAAGAACACCCACATCCGGAACGACCCACGGGTCGGCTATGTCTGGACCGAACTGCACCCGGCGCCTGGCGCCAGGCCACGATCCGTCTGGATGCAAGGTGTGTGTGAAATCGTCGACGACCCCGACGAGGTTGCGTCGTTTTACCAACGGCGGGTCGCCGCCGGCGGCAGTCCCGACGGCCACCCCGACGAGGACTGGACACGCTTGTTGCTGCGGACGACACCAACATTCGTCCGTGCCGAGGGGTTCCTCGAAGGCCTCAAGCCCGCCGTTTTCCGGGATTTCTCGTCCTAGGCGCCACCCAGGAGGCTCTGGCTTCGAGTGTTGGCGCCTTGGAAACCAATCAACTTGATGGATCGATGTCGTTCATCGGGTAGGACACTCGCGAACAGTTGGAGTGCACCGGGCAGGTAGGCGATTCACATCGTCAGTCGCTACCGAGTACTCGATCGACGAGTTGCTGCCGACCACGAATGATCTTCAGGCTGGCTTCTCGGCGACGACGAGACAAGAAAGTCCTGTCGGAAGGTGAGCGTGCTCCACCTGGCTCACGATTGGCCAAACGGCATTGAGGAGTCCAGCCTGCCCACGCGGAACGGCGGTACGCTTCAGGACTCGGCCGTTCAGGAACCAGCCAAGCGTTCCGATCAGGTTCAAGTAGCGCCCTTCAATCAAACGGAAGCCCGTCAGACTGACAAGCTTCTCAAGCGGTCGGAGCGAGTACCGTCGATAATGGCCGATCGCCTGGTCGATAGAACCATAGAGCCACATGTTCGCCGGGACCAGCAGGACGAGTTTGCCGCCGGGACGGAGCAATCGGAAGAAGTGACCGAGCACCTCGCCATCGTTCGGCAGGTGTTCGAGTACGTTCATGCAGACAATCGTGTCGAACTCATTCTCCCGCGAGAACGGCCATTCCGCGGCAGAAAAGTCCGCCTGAAGCAACCGCACATTTGGCCGATCGGCATATTTGCGTAGCAACGAAAGATAGGTGCGGTCATCGTCGGCGGAGACGAGCAACTCGCGGCCGACGAGGAACTTTGTGATGGTGCCGGTGCCACAGCCGGCCTCGAAGACGCGCTTACCCACGTAGCGTTGGATCTGCTGCCAAAGAAAGTCGTTGTAACGGTCAAGCGAGTCCATCACCGACAGGGTGTCGTTCCCGTGATGCTCGCTGACGCGCGACGGCAGCACTCCGTACTTGAAGATCGCCCAGAGCGCCTGAACGCCGTCCTTCCAGGTGATCTTCTTGCCTTCAGCATAGCCTCGGCCGTGATAGCGGATCGGAACCTCGTAGACGCGATAGCCGAAGCGGGCGACCTTGGCGGTGATTTCCGGTTCGACGCCAAACCGGGACGAATCGATGCGTATCCGGCGGACGACCTCGAGGCGAAACGCCTTGTAACCCGTCTCCATGTCAGTCAGGTTCAGGTTCGTCGTGACGTTCGATATCAAAGTGAGAAAGCGGTTGGCGACGGTATGCCAGAAGAGCAGCACTCGCCGCTCTGGCCCGGTAAATCGCGAGCCGTAGACGACGTCTGCTTCGCCGCTCAAGAGCGGTCCAAGAAGCTTCGGATAGTCGGCCGGGTCATATTCGAGATCGGCGTCCTGAATGATGACGTAGTCGCCGGTCGCCCGCGCGAAGCCAGTCTTGAGTGCGCCCGCCTTTCCTTGGTTCTTCTCGTGAAAGATGACCTCTATTTCGGGGTCGTCGATCGCGCCCAGAATCTCACGGGTTCCATCGGTTGACCCATCGTCGATCACGAGGATCTGCTTGTCGTATGGGGTTTGCTTCACGCGACGAAGCGTTTCTTGAATGGTTGGCGCTTCGTTATACGCGGGCATGACGACGCTTAGCTTCATGACTCTCTCGCGGGGTGAGTCGCCGCTCCCCAAGGAGGTGGGAGGATATCAACGAGGGGATGCGCGGGCAAGGCCCATCGGTTGAGCATCGGCCATCCTGGCGCTACGATCTCAATGGAGTGAGGAGGACGTCATCACCTCGTTCGGTGCTTCAATCCGCAGGTGGTTGCGGCCGGCGCAAAGCGTTCCGCCACCGGACGCCATGGACGATGACACCTTCATCCGTCAGGCTTACCTCTTCATCCTCCGCCGGCCGGCAGACGACTTTGGCTTTGATTACTTCCGGAATGCGCTCGCCGGAGGGATGGCGCGCGAACAAGTGCTCGATACCCTGCTCTATTCGGACGCGCTGATCGATGAGGTCGTCTCGACCAATCTCGCCCAGTCCCTCCACTTCAGCCGCAAAGCGTTCATCCAGTCGTTGCCGCGGGCGCGACGGATCCTCGATCTGGGCGGCGCGGCGATCGAAAAGCCCGAAGGTGCGTTGGTTGCCATGGGCTACCCCTATGAATTCGAGCAGTTGACGATCGTCGACCTGCCGAACGAGGCTCGGCACCTCCTCTACCAATCGCGCGAGGCGCCCGACATCGTCCAGAGTACGCGCGGACCGGTGCGGTACCGGTACCACTCGATGGTGGACTTCTCGGACTTTTCCGACGAGGCATTCGATCTGGTCTACAGTGGCCAGACGATTGAGCATGTCACCGAGGACGAGGCCGACCTCGTCTTTGCCGGGGTGGCGCAGGCGCTGCGGCCGGGTGGGACGTTCGCGCTCGATACGCCGAACGCTCGAGCGACGCGCCTCCAGCAGGCTGAGTTCATCGACCCAGACCATAAGGTGGAATATCTCGCGGCCGAGATTGTCGCCAAGGCACACGCCGCCGGATTTCGGGTCGAACGGACCTACGGACTAAACCACCTCGGTCCGTGCTGGGTTCAGAAGCGTTTTGACGCCGCCGAGACGGCGCGTCGCCGCGGACTATTTGACGATGCCGAGAACTGCTACTTGCTGGCGTTTCTCTTTCGCAAGCCGGAAGCGGGTCTCAGGTGAGGCGGACCGGCGGGCGGCGCAATAGCAGGCTCGCGACCGTAGGGTAGGACATGGCCTGAACCGGTTTCCGGCGGAATCAGCCGCTAGTCTTCGGGATGGCCGACCGGAGCGCCGACGGACTGACCTGAGAGGCGCCGAATGACGTCAGCGTGATGTAGGTAGTGACCGGCCATTCCTTCCAACAGATCGATGACGTCCACCTCACGCGGACCCATCGCCACCCGGCGAGAAAGCTGCCAGTCCGACAGCGAGCGGGCGAACTCGATCTGTTGGTCGATCACCTCGAGGGCATTCTGACGGGTCCACGCCCAGTACCCAGCCGGTCCACCGAAGTTCGGCAACTTGAACGAGCGATCAGTCGCCAGTCCCTGAATCCAGCGAGGATATGCGCCAGAGTGGCTGACGTGCCGGACGTGATCGAGCACCGACCAACTGGCTCCATCGTCGACCTGGGAAGGATCGAGGGCGCGGGTAGCTTGATCAAACGCCTCACGCGCCTCGGCTAACTTGGCAACCGCGGTATCGAGCCGCTCACGTGTCTCCATCTATCCCTCTACGAACGGTGCAGGGTGGTGACGAAGCCGATCTGGTTGTACATCACGAAGGCGATCGGCAACCCGGCAATCGATATGACAAACAAGTAGGCCGCCGCCATCCACAGCCCGCTGAGCCACCAGCCAACCAACAGAAAGTAGATGGCCCGCAACAGCATCGGGAACTGACGGACATTGCTGCTCAGCATACCGTGTTCGAGACGCCATTCTCCGACTTGGGGGGCGAGCGTAATGATCGTTGGCAGGCGGTTGATGATCCAAAGACCGAACGGTAGCAGGATAATCGTCGCGTTGAGCGCCCAAGCGGCGGCCGAGACGATTCCCCCCAGCCACCAGCCGACCAGCAGAAACCAGGCGATTCGTAGCACGCACCCAGGATTGTCAGCGCGGATGACTATGGGATCGGTCATTGAGTAACCTCTTCACGACGTTCTTGACTGGGCCGGAGGGTGCTCCTCCACATCGAATCTTATCAAACACCAACGACCGACTCTGCGGCGGTCCTTATCGGTGCCCTGGTCCCGGTGAGAAGAACGACCGCGCCGTCAATACCCTTCGACGGCTCGCTCCGGTCGACGCCAACACAGGGTGAGCCTGCTTTCGGATTCGATGGTGATGTTGCTGCATCACGAGGCCCGGGGCCTGCCGTGGCGAACTCCGGACCGGATTGCGCCGATTGCGGCTTCTCGGCCGACAGCCGGTGTAATCGTGGACTGGCTTCTCTCAACTTGGACAGTGCGACACACGGGACCGCCGCGGTGAGCGCTACCTTCCAACCGCGCAGAGGGGCAAGGAGCGCCACCGAATCAGCCGGTCGCCGACGTTGCGGGGGGCGAAGCCTCGCGCAATTGCAGCGAGACCACTTTCGTCGAACCATCCGCCGCAACCGCGAGACCATAGACCGTTGATGCAGCCTCGATCGTGACTCGGTTATGAGTGATAACGACAAACTGCGTGGCGACCGCAAGTTCTTGCAAGGCCTCGACAAAGCGCCGGACATTGCTTTCGTCAAGCGCGGCATCGACCTCGTCCAGCACGCAAAACGGGATCGGATTGACCTGCAGCAGGGCGAAGACGAGCGCCGCAGCAGTCAACGCTCGCTCGCCACCCGACAGGAGGGAAAGGTTCTGCGGCCGCTTCCCCGGCGGATGGGCTTCAATCTCGATTCCCGCATCTTCGCCGATGCCCAACCGGGCTGACCCGCCGCCAAACAGCCGTTGAAAATAGCGTCGAAACTCGCGGTTGACCGCCGCAACCGTCTGGTCAAACCGCTCGGCTACCAACCGTTCGAGCGACCCGATCGTCCGGCTCAGGTTCGCCTCCGCCGCACGAAGGTCTTCGGCCTGCGATGCGAGAATGTCGAGACGCTCACGCTCCTCCTCGTACTCGGCGATGACCTGGTAACCGCCTGCTGGCATCGTGCGGAGGCGGGCCCGTAATCTGGTGACCCGCCGATCGAGATCATCGGTCTCGGCACCTTCGGCGGGCGGAGGGAGATGGTCGGGGTCGAGGCCGTCGGCTTCGATCCGTGCACGCAGAACATCGAGCGCTTCGGCGGCGGCCTCGCGCTCACGTCTCCCGTCGGCAAGCCGCTCGGCCGCGCCGGTCAAGATATCCCGCTTCTGCTGCTCCTCCGCGGCAATCCCTTCGAGATCGGCCTCTCGAACTCGGCGTGTCGCGCCAGTCCGCAGGGCAAGGTCGCGCAGCGAGGTGGCTCGGGCGACGGCGGCGGAAGTGACATTCTGGTGACGAGCAGCATCCTGGCGCGCCTGACCGATCTGGTCATTCAGCAGGTTGAGCCGACGACGTGCCCGCTCGGCAATCTCGCGCTCCCGTTCGAGGGCACTCTGTGCTCGCCGAACCGCATCCTCCGCGCTCCGCTCCGCCGCCCGGCTGGCTGCCAGCCGGGCACCGGCCTCGGCCTGGCGCTCGCGCTCGAGGGTGGCCTGCTGTTCGAGACTGAGCAGATCCGTCTCAACGGCCCGGACCGCGACAGTGGCTAGGGCGATCCTGCTATCGAGGGCGGCGATGGCGGCATGATGGCGTTCACGCTCGGCGAGGAGTCCAGTGCGACGCGCCTCGGTGCGCTCACGGCGACGCAGAGCCTCCACTTCGGCCAGGCGAGCCCGTTCTGCCTGAGCCTGGGCTCTTGCAAGTTGTCCGTTGAGCTCGACAGCGCTCCGCTCCAACGAGGCCTGCTCCTCCGCAAGCTGTGACTCATCGCGCCTGCCGCTTTGGAGTTCGGCGCTGAGTTTTTCGACGGCAGACGAGAGCGCCGACTCTCGATCCAGCAGGTCAGCACGCTCTTTGGCGAGTGAAGCGACGGCGGCACGACGCCGCAGGATGCCGTCGCGGCGGGTCGGGCGACTGCCACCGCTGACGGCTCCCCAACTGCCGACGGTGTCGCCCTGGAGCGTGACGAACACCTGCCCACGACCGTTTTGGCGCAAGCAACGTCGAGCCACCGCGAGGTCGTCCACCACGACGATGTTGCCAAGAAGACGGTCAATCGCGACGGTAAAGCGCGGGTCGAAGGTGCAGAGATCGGCGGCGACGCCATAGACACCCGGCTCGGAGGGCCAGCGTGACCGTCGGCCCGGCTGGATCGAGTCAAGCGGCAGGAAGGTCGCCCTTCCGGCGCCGGATTGGCGGAGATAATCGATAGCTGCTTCGGCGTCACCCCAGACCTCGACGATGATGTCCTGACCGTGGGCGCCGAGTGCCACCTCGAAGGCCAGTTCGTAGCCGGCGGGCACGGCAATAAGCTCTGCAACAGTTCCGACAATCCCATCCAGCCGAATGCCACGTTCCGACGGACGGCCACCGACGGCGGCGAAACTTCGTCCGGCACGTTCGAGAATGGCGCGCACCGCCGGGAACAGTCCATCTCCAGCAGCTTCCTCGCGCGCGAGGGAGGCAAGTCGTCGCTCGGCTTCGCGCAGCCGTTCGCCGATCGCTGCACGCTCGACCCGGGCAGCGGCGAGGCGCTCATCCTGACCGGCAAGGTCTGCACGTAAGACCTGGCGCTCGGTTTGAAGGCGGTCGATTCTGGCCCCAAGATCGGCGCCGAGCGCCGCTAGCCGCTCGACCTCGCCCGTTTGTGCGGAGGCACTGTCGTCCGGATCGTCGGTCGCATCGAGTGTCTCTAGCTCAGTAATCAGTCGCTCGCTCAGCGCGACGAGCCCACGACGTTCGATCTCAGCGGATACCGATGCCGATTGAGCCTCGCCCAGACGCTGGCGCGCTGCCTGCAATGCTCGCTCGGCCTCGCCCTTTGATGGTGGCGCATCCTGAGCGAGCGCGGCAGTCTCCCGGCGGACCGCGTCGAGGACGTTGGACGCTTCGGCGAGAGCGGCGACACCTTCGTCGACGCGGCCTACTCCTTCGGCGACCTCCTCTTCGACCTGGGCTACCTCAACCTCGAGGCGCTCGATCTCACGGACGGCGTAGGCCGCTTCGTGGCGGGCACGGTCGGCGGCCGATTCGGCGTTGCGCAGATCATTGAGCGTGGAGTCATGCTGTTGGCGCATCGCCAAGGTTTCGCTTCGCAGAGCGGCCAGGCGTTCGGCTGCTGCCTGCAGGGCGGTGCGAGCGCGGTCGACTTCTTGGTTGGCGTGATCAGCCGAGGCGGCGACGTGCTGATAGCGGTGGTTGGCGGCGAGCCACCGAATGGCATAGGCGCCAGCCAGCAGCGACGCCAAGTCACCAGCCAGGCGGCGGTGTTCGTCGGCGTCGGAAGCCTGTTTCGCAAGCTTGGCGACACGCGGGCGGAGTTCGCCGATGAGGTCGTCGAGGCGCACGAGGTTGGCCCGAGTGGCGGTCAGTCGGGTGCGGGCATCTTCGAGCGCGGCCTGGTGGCTCCGGATATCAGCCGCCTCTTCGATGAGTTCGCGACGCTCCTCCGGCCGCAACGACAGCGCCTGATCGATCAGCCCCTGGCCGATCACCGCATAGCTACTCTGGGCGATGCCCGCGCGCGAGAGTGCCTCGATTACCTCACGTAGTCGAACGCGGGTCCCGTTGAGCCAATATTCGCTCTCGCCGCTGCGGTGGAGCCGCCGCGTCACCGAGACCTCGTCGAGGTCGAACGGAAGGGATCGCGCGGTGTTGTCGAGCAGGACGGTCGCTTCGGCGAACCCGGATGCGGTGCGCCCGCCCCCACCGGTGAAGATCAGATCTTCGGACTTACGCACCCGCAAGCCGCGGCCGGCTGGTTCCGCCAGCACCCAACGGACCGCATCGGCGAGGTTGCTCTTGCCACTGCCATTCGGCCCAACGATGGCGGTGAGATCGCCGCGAAACTCGAAACGCGTGCGGCTCGCGAAGGTCTTGAAGCCAACCATCTCGAGGCCACGCAGCACGAGCCTTCTCCCAGAGCCGCGGAAGTCTAGCACCGGCTGGCCAATCCCATGCAGCGAGGTTAGCTGACGATCAGGCCCCTGGTGGCGGTGCGTTGGGCGGTAGCTGCGCGAGCCGGTCGAGCGCCTGCCGCGCAGCGCCCTGCTCGGCGGCTTGCTTGGTGCGTCCGCTTCCCTCACCAGCGACCTGGCCTTCGATCCGCACTTCCACATGAAACTGCTTGGCGTGGTCCGGACCGGACGAGCCTGTTGTGACATAGAGCGGAGTGACTTGCCAACGTGCTTGGGTCAGTTCTTGCAATTCCGACTTGGGATCTTTGGGTGGTCCGGCAGCGACCTGCGCCTCGATGGCGTCGCCAAGATGGCGAAAGATGAATTCGGACGCTCGTTCCAGACCGTCACTTAGGAAGAGCGCGCCAACCACCGCCTCGAAGGTAGAGGCAAGGATTTGGTCGCGCATCCGGCTTCCGCTCGCCTCTTCGCCGCGTCCAAGCATCAACCAACGCCCAAGGTCGATGCGCCGGGCGGCCTCGGCGAGCGATTCCTTCCGCACAAGAGCGGAACGCAGACGAGTGAGTTCGCCTTCAGTGGCCCCGGATAGCCTCCGATACACTTCATCGGCGACGACGAAGCCGAGGACGGCGTCGCCCAGGAACTCCAACCGCTCGTTGCTTCCTTCACCTTGACCGGGTCGCTCGTTGGAGACCGAGCTATGAATGAGCGCCTGGCGCAGGAGTGTCTCGTCGCCCACCTGCACCCCCAAACGGGTGACCAGATCGGCGATCTCGGGCATTTAGTCGGCGACCTGCCGCAGCCCGTAGTACCCGTCATGGGTCAGCATCTCGATGACTTGCTCGTCGGCAATTGGCCGGAGCCGTTCGGAGAAACCCGGCCAATGGTCCAGTTCTTGCCGAAGCTCTGCCAGGGTGAGCGATTGGTTGCCGTTGAGCAGGAACAGGCGAAAACAGGCTTCGAGGATCGGCAGATCCGAGTGAAGGTAACCGAGATCGTCCAGACAATACTCACGGATCAAGTCGAGCGGGGTGCTGGCGGGATGGCGCGCCCCGAAGGCGACCCGTCTGTGTTCGGGGTCTCCGCCGGCTAGGCGGTCTTCACGGAGTTCTCCGAGATGCCGTCGGGCGGTTGCGCACAGTCGTTGTTCGACCATCATGTCGAAAGAGCGTCCGGCACGCTCAAGCAGGTCGGTGTCGATCCGGTAGCGATCGGCCGCCGCATCAATCTGCTCCACGCGTAGCACTACCTCCAGACGGGATCGCGGGGCGCCAGCAGAATCGCGGCCGGGAGCACTGAAGTGTCGGGCCAGGCGACGGAAGTTCCGCGCCGATTGTACGCTCGGCTCCGGCGAGGCGTCCACCGAAGGTTGCTCACACGCCGTGAGATCCTGATACTTGCCCCGCCCTCGGAAAAGGGCTTGAGGAGAGCGATGGAGCAAGTGCATTTCGGCTGCCGTATCGAGACGGGCGTCCCAGACTACGAGACGACCGCCGACCTGGCCCGCCAGGCAGAGGCGGTGGGCTACGACTCGGTCTGGATCCGTGACCACGTTGCGATGCCGGAGGTGACCGCCGATCCAAACTGCCTGGAGTGCTTCACCACTCTGGCCGCCCTGGCACGGGACACCAAGCGGGTGCAGTTGGGGACCCTGGTGGTCTGCACTCCGTGGCGAAATCCCGCGCTCCTCGCAAAGATGGGCGCGACCATCGACGTGCTAAGCGGCGGCCGGCTCATCCTGGGACTTGGTGCGGGCAGTTTCGGGCTTCGCAGGGAATTCGACCGATACGGCTGGCAGATCTTGCCGAACGCCGATCGGATCCGGTCGTTGGGCGAGTCGATCCAAATCATCCGCAAGATGTGGACGGAGGATGCGCCAAGTTTCCAAGGGCGCTATCACCGGATCCAGGAAGCGGTTTGCGCCCCAAAGCCAAAGCAGCGTCCTCACCCGCCGATCTTCGTTGGCGCAAGCGGCGAACAATTCGCGTTGCGCAATGCCGTCCGCTACGGAGATGGCTGGAACTCGGCGGTGATGTACGACGAATACGTCCAGAAGGTCGAGACGGTCAACCGCTATTGCGACGAAATCGGCCGCGACCCGGCGACTTTGGTGCGCTCGGTGAACCATGTCGTGATTGTCGACAAACCCGAACGGGCCAAGGAGCGACTGGAAGCCTTGGTCGCCTCCAAGCCGGGTCAACCCTATCTTCGCCGACGGACGATCGCCGGTGGGCCGGAAGAGGTGGCCGAGCGGATCCGGCCGTTCCTCGCCCTCGGGGCGAATTGGTTTATCACCTACTTCTGGGAGACCGACCCGGGGGCGCAACGAGACAATATCGCCGCCTTTGGAAGCGAAGTGCTCCCTTTGTTCAGGTCCTGAGGCGGCGAACCAGTCCCTGGGCAACCACGAGGGCGATCAAAGCGCCGGCAGCATCGACCACAACATCAAAGGCCCGTGCATGGCGCGGTGGGACGAACGCCTGGTGGAATTCGTCGGCGAGCCCGTAGACGACAGCGAGAACAAAGGCGGCCGGTAGGCGGCCGATACCACCAGGAAGCGCCCAGGCATAAAGCAGCGCGAGGACCCCAAAGACGACGGCGTGGGCGGCTTTGCGGCTGATCGTCTGCCAGAGCGCATCCTCGGCGAATGGAACTTCGATGGTGGGGAATGACGACCACCAGAAGATGAGGACCATCCAGAGGATCGCGCACGCCCAGCGGACGCTGCGGGGTGGCGCACTCGCGGCGAGCAGCACGGTGGTCATCGCGGGATTGTGGCGGATCGAGCGAGGAGGCCGGCTGTGGTACCCTTAGCGGGATGTATCTCGATCTTCATTGCCATTCGGTCGTCTCCGACGACGCTCGTGCCACCGTCGAACAGTATGCCAAATGGATCGCAAGCCTCCGCCGGAAGGGCTATCGGGTCGATGGCATCGTCCTGACCGAGCATCGCACCTTCGATCGTCGTGGTGACTATCGCGCAGTCGAGGAAGCTTATGACCTGCGGGTGTTCAAAGCGTGCGAACTTGATACCGACGCCGGCCATTTTCTGGTCTACGGCGCAGGTGAGGAACTTCTCCGGCGGTTTGATCTCGCAGACGTGCGGATCGACGCGGTCGAGTTGGTGCGTTTTTGCGAGTCGAATGGCGCAATTGCCATCCCAGCCCACCCAGGCCGAGAAAACGTGAGCTTCATCGACCTTGCGGGCGAGCGCGACTTCTCACTGGTCCGGACAATTGAGGTGCTCAACGGCGGCAGCAGGGACTGGGAGAACGAGCGAGCAGCCTCTCTTGCTGCCGACCGGGGCTACATCGGGACCGCAGGAAGCGATGCGCATTTCGTCAATGCAATCGCCCGCAACCTGACCCGGTTCGACCAGCCGGTCGTGTCGATCGACGAGCTTGTGGCGGCGCTCCGAGCCGGACGCGTCTCCCCAGCAAGCCTTGAGGACACGCGAGCGGTGCCGGCATGACGGCTCTCGAATTCGACCGCTCGTTACTCGACAAGCCGACCACGATCGGCGTAGCCACGTTCGATTCGCTACGCATCGACGAATACCTGGCCGCGACCGGCGAACCGGCAGCGCCGAAAGACGAGCAGGGACGGTTTGCCCCACCATTGATGGGGATGGCATTTTTGGGTGAAATACCGTGGGCCGACCTTGGTCTCGGCGGCCGGCGATTCATGGCCGGGCAGGTCTACTGGCCAATCGCGCCGATCCGCGACGGCGACGAGATTACGACCACAACCGCCTTGCGCGATGTCTATGAGAAGACCGGACGCTCGGGTCACTTGGTCTTCGTCGTCTGGGAGACCGAGTTGACCAACCAGCGGGGCGACCTGGTTGCACGTTGTCGGCGTTCGATGGTTGTTCAGGAGTGAGTGACCGCTTGTTCGAGGATGTCGACATCGGCGACGAATTTCCGCCCTGTCATGACCAGGTGAGCAACGAGCGTGTTCGTCACTTCCTTGGCGTGCGTGGGAGCTCAGAGGTGGACGGACGTTTCACCAGCCTCGACGCGGCCAAGGCGCTCGGGCTTCCGCGGCTCCTGGTTCCCGGGCCACTGCTGGCCGGGATTATGGCGCGAGCAGTGCGTGAGTGGCTGCCCCGCGGCCGTCTTGCGAAGCTGGATATCGTGTTTCGACGGAATGTCTGGCAGGACGCACCGTTTGTCGTCGAGGGGGTCGTGGTGGATGCGGAAGAGCGCGAAGAGGGACCGGCGGTGGACATCGATCTGACGGTGCTCGACGAACACGGCGATCGCTGCGTGACTGGTTCTTCGACCGTCTTTCTTGCCCGACGCTAGCAATGCGAGTGCGAGTTCCGCTCGACCAGGCCCTTCGCCTAATCGCACCGGGCCCCGTGGTGCTTGCCTCGGCGCTCCACAAGGAACGATTCACGCTGACGCCGGTCGGCTGGACGACCCCGTTGAGCAACCGTCCGCCTTTGGTTGGACTGGTCGTCCGACCCGATCGATTCTTGCACGAGTTGATCGCAGCAAGCGGTGAGTTCGGGTTGTCGATCGTGACGGAGCACGAGGCGGGCAGGCTCTTTCGAGCCGGGCTGATCTCAGGACGGGACCAGCTTGACAAGTTCACGGCGGTGCAACTCACACCGGTTGCCGGCCAGCGGATCGCGGCTCCCCTGGTTGACGAGGCAATCGGCCAGATCGAGTGTGCGCTGGTGCGTACCGTCGAAAGCGGCGACCACACGTTGTTCGTTGGGGAGGTGTTGATCGCCGAGGCCGACGAATACGCCTTCGACGGGTTCTGGGGTGCCTCGGACAGCCATCCCCTCCATTATCTCGGTGGCAATCAATTTGCCCCGCTCGGCAACCGGGTCACCGCAACATGATCGTCGGCGCGGCGATCATCCGGCTCCACCTGCCCGCCTCGCGGTCGCTCAAGGACAAGCGTCAGGTCGTGAAGTCGGTGATCGAACGGATCAAGGGCCGCTTCAATGTGTCGGCGGCCGAGGTTGGTGGCCAGGAGCGGTGGCAGATTGCCGAGATCGGTATCGCCTGCGCAACCAACCAGCAGTCGCACGCCGAGGACATCCTCCGGACGGTTGCCGATTACGTCGAAGAAAGCCGACTTGACGTCGAGATTCTCGACGTCGTCAGCGACATCCTGACCGTCGGTTAATGCGACCCTCCGCGTTCGTCTCAGCAGTCCGTCGCGATCCAGGATACGAGGGCCAGATCGTTCATGAAACGATCCTCTCCGAGCGACCATCGACCTACCAGTCGCTCGAACATCCGCTGCCGGTTTGGCTCGCCGAGCGGCTACGCTCGCTCGGGATCGAGCGCTTCTGGTCGCACCAGTCCGAGGCGATCGACGCGGCCCGGCGGGGTGCGCATGTGGTCATCGCAACCAGCACCGCCAGTGGCAAGAGCCTCTGCTTTCAGATCCCCACCATCGAGGTCCTTGAAGGTGATGCTCACGCCCGCGCACTGTATCTCTTTCCCACCAAGGCGCTCGCCCAGGACCAATTGCGCTCACTGAGCCAACTGGCGCCGAGCGTTGTCAGTCGGGCTTTCGATGGCGATACGCCGGTCGGCGATCGGAGCCAGGTGCGACGAGCATCCCAGATCATCCTGACCAACCCGGACATGTTGCACGTCGGGATGTTGCCGCGCCATGATGCCTGGAGCGCCTTCTTTCGCAACCTCAGATTCGTCGTGATCGATGAATCACACGTCTACCGTGGCGTTTTCGGGAGCCACGTCGCAAATGTGCTTCGGAGGCTTCGGCGGGTCTGCGCATTCTATGGGTCACACCCGGTGTTCATCGCGAGCAGCGCGACGATTGGAAACCCGGGAGAGCATTTTCAGCGGCTGACTGGCTTGCCAGCGACGGTGGTCGACGAGGACGGATCGCCGCATGGACCAAGGCAATTCTTGTTTTGGAACCCGCCGATCGTCGGTGGCCAGACGATGGCCCGACGCAGCGCGAACATCGAGGCGGCGGGCCTCCTGGTAGCGTTGGCCCGTGCCGGGCTGCGCTCGATCGTCTTTACCAAGACGCGTAAGTTGGCCGAACTGGTCTATTTCTACGCTCGCGACCAGTTGGAGAGCGGGGGTCTGCGCGACCGGATTGCCTCATACCGGGCGGGCTACCTTGCCGCCGACCGGCGCAGCATCGAACGGCGGCTTTTCAACGGCGACCTGTTGGCGGTGACCGCGACGACGGCGCTTGAACTTGGTATCGACGTCGGCGACCTTGCGGCGACGGTGCTCACTGGATTTCCAGGGTCGGTTTCGAGCACCTGGCAGCAGGCCGGCAGATCGGGGCGTGGGCGTGACGAATCACTCTCGATCCTGATCGGACTGGACAACCCGCTCGATCAGTTCATCATGCGCCACCCAGACGCGCTGTTCGGCAAGCCGCAAGAGCACGCTCGAATCAACCCGTTCAATCCGCGTATCCAGACCCGCCATATCCTCTGTGCGGCGCACGAACGGCCACTCGACCTCGACGACCTCGACTATTTTGGCGAACCATTGCTTGGGGCGATCCATGATTTGACCGAATCCGGCCTGCTGCGGAGGCGCGGCGACCGTTGGTATCCAGCGCCGACGGTAGACTATCCCGCCGCCGAGATCGACATCCGCGCCGCCAGCGGCGTGGCGTTCGACCTGGTCGCGGGAGGGAGGACAATCGAGACGATCGAGGCCGAAACGGCCCTCTTTCAGGTCCATCCCGGCGCAATCTACCTGCATCAGGGCGACACCTACCTCGTCGAGGATCTCGACCTCCAGGCGTACGTCGCCCGTGCCAGAAGGTCAGATGCCAATTACTACACGACCGCCGACGAGCAGACCGAGTTGACCGTGGGATCGACGATCGACGAACGGCCGGCAGGAACGACGGTGGCTCGGTTGGGAGACGTGACCGTCCGCAACCAAGTCGTCGGGTTCAAGCGGAAGCGAGTCTTCAGCGAAGAGGTGATCAGCCGCGAAGCACTTGACCTTCCACCACAGAGCTTCGAAACCGTCGCACTCTGGTGGACGGTGCCGGAGGTCCTTCGCCTCGAAGTCGAACGGGAGGGGTTGGATTTCGCGGGCGGGTTACACGCTGTCGAGCACGCCTGTATCGGGCTACTGCCGCTGTTTGCGTTGTGCGATAGACGCGATATCGGCGGCGTCTCGACCCCCTATCACCTTGATACCGGCGAGGCGACGATCTTCATCTACGACGGACATGCCGGAGGCGTTGGGATCACCGAGCGGGGATTTGCCGAACTCGAGGCGCTATGGTCGACCACTCTCCAGATGCTTCGAGAATGCCCCTGCGATGACGGCTGTCCGAGTTGCATCCAAAGCCCAAAATGCGGCAACAACAACGACGTGCTGGACAAAGCAGCGGCCCGCCTGATCCTGACACGATTGGTCAGCAGTTGATGCGGCTAATCACCTTCAACACCGCCAAGTCGGAACCGCCGTATTCGCTCCGGCTCGAGTGGATCGCCGAGGCGCTGGCGTCACTTCGGCCGGATATCGTCTTGCTGCAAGAAGCGCTACTGTCCGAGGATGGGCGTTTCAACACCGCGGCCTGGCTGGCCACAGCACTCAAGATGGATCATCGCTCCTTCGCGGTGCGATACAAACTCCGGCCGGTTGCCCACGAAGCGCTATGGACTTGGTCATCGCCCGCGGTGCTGGCCCGTTGGCCGATCTCTCAGATACGACCGATCCCCCTGCCATGGCAGGAGACCGATGGTGAGCGGATGGCGCTTGGCGCGCTCGTCGAGACACCGGTCGGCCCGCTGAGGCTGGTGAACGCCCACCTCAGCCACTTGCCAAGTTCGGGATTACGACGAGCCCAGATCGCGACGATCCTCGCAAGCCGTTGGCTGGCCGGACCGGCAGTTGCACGCGTGATTGGGGGTGACCTGAATGCGACACCCGATTCGCCGGAGTTGGCTGACCTGCTTGGCGAAAAGAATGGGTGGATCGTCGAGGATGCCTATGCCACTGCTGGCGGCGCGCCGAGTGGCACCGCGTTCGATTATCAGTCCGGACGGCCCACCGGTCGACGGATCGACCACGTGCTGATGGTTCGTCGGCCGGATGAGGCTGCGGCGCGAGTGGTCGGCGCCCAAATCGTGTTGGACCACCTGGTCGCGAACCGGCACTTGAGCGACCATTTCGGGGTGCTGGTGACGATCGATCTGCCGGACAGCGGAGCCCAGGGCCTTTGATATAATCGTTGCGGGGCGAGCGCCGGTCGAGACGGGTCAGCCCCCTCTGCGATTGCGGTACGGACTCGCGGCATCCGTCGACCCATTCGTTCATCTGAGACAGGTTGGAACGGTGTGTTTACTTCTTTGATCGGGGATAGCGGACTCTCCCGACCCGACCGGACCTTGCTGCGTGGGGTTGAAGCGGGGTTGCCCCTCCTCGCCGACTTGAGTCGAGCCGACCTTCTGCTCTATGTCCGCACCGGTGAACCGAGTGAGGCTGTCGTCTGTGCTCAGGCACGGCCCGCGCCCGTTGCCGCGGTATTCGGTGATGGGCTAATCGGCACGGCCATCCAGAAGAAGCGGGAGCCTACGGTCTTTCAAGTTCTCGCCCGTGGGCGTTCGTCGCGTATCCTCAACAGCCGTGGCCCGAGTGGCGCGCCGACCGTGCAGGAGGTCTACCCGGTGCGATCGCCCCAGTCAGGCGTGATCGCAGCGCTCAGCATCGAGGCAAACCTCCTCGAATACGAGCGGATGCGAAAGAAGAGTCCGGTCTTTCGCAAGGCGCTCGAACGTATCCTCGAAATGGCGCTGCATGGCCGGTTGGCTGGCGCGGAAGCTATCGACCGGCTCGGGGAGCACGACGGCTTGCTGGTGGTCGACCACACCGGGGTGATTCAGTACATCAGCGGCATCGCCGAGAACCTCTATCGACGGCTCGGTCACACCGGGAGCCTGCTCTCAATCCCACTCGAAGACTTGGACGGACCGGAGACGATTGCCGCTGCTGCGCTCGCCAGCGGGGACTGTCTTCAGCGAGAGGAGTCCGTCGGTCATCTGACCTGGATCCGCAAGGCGCTACCAATCCTCTCCGATGCCGGTGACGGGATCGCGAGCGATGAGGGGCGCTACGCCGGTGTATTAGTCGTAATCCAAGATGTCACCGAGGAGCGCACCCGCGACCTCGCGATGCGCGTCAAGACGGCGATGATCAAGGAGATCCACCACCGGGTGAAAAACAACCTCCAGACGGTTGCCGCTCTGCTTCGCCTCGAGGCACGCCGGGCCAGCAACCAAGAGGTGGTCCGCTTGCTTCAGGACAGCGTCAACCGGATATTGTCGGTGGCGGTGGTCCACGAGTTCCTTTCGCACGACGAAGATGCGATCATCAACATCCGCGATGTCTGCGCGCGGATCGTCACCGAGGTGACCCACGGCATCCTTGACCCGGCCAAAGAGGTGCGCGTGGCCCTTGAAGGTGAGAATGTCTACCTACCGGCCCAGCAAGCAACCTCGACGGCGTTGGTCGTGAACGAGCTATTACAGAACGCGGTCAAGCACGGCTTTATCGGCCGCGACCACGGCACCGTGACCGTACGCTTAACCCAGCATGATGAACGGCTGATCATCGAAATTGCCGATGACGGCGTCGGACTGCCAGCCCAGCTTGAACCCGACCGCGATGGCAGTCTCGGGCTTGAAATCGTTCGAACCCTCGTGTGCGACGACCTACGCGGAGAGTTCAGCTTGACGAGCAATCAGGGGACGACGGCTCGGATCATCCTACCGCGCCTTGGCGCGAGACAGCGCGCCACCAGCCCAAGTTGAGCGGTCGGTCCGCGTGGAGGAATTGATGGCCATTACCCGCGTCGTCATTGTCGATGACGAATCGGTGATACGAATGGACCTGAAGCAAATGCTGACGGCCATGGGCTACCAGGTGGTCGGCGAGGCCGGTGATGGCAAGACGGCGATCACCATGGCGCGTCAGACGATGCCCGACATCGTCATCATGGACAATCGGATGCCCGATCTCGCCGGCATCGAGGCCGCCAGAATTCTCACGAGCGAAAAAATCGCGCCAGTGCTGCTGGTAACGGCCTACGGACTCAAAGAACAGATCGAGGACGCCAAGGAAGCCGGCGTGGTTGGCTTCCTCGCCAAGCCATTTCGCGAGCAGGACCTGCAACCCGCGATCGAGATCGCACTCCAACGATTTCGCGAGTTCCGTACCCTCGAAAAAGAGACCACCGACCTGCGAGAACAGCTTGAAACCCGCAAGCTCGTCGACCGCGCCAAAGGCATTTTGATGGACCGCCATGGGCTCAAGGAATCCGAGGCGTTTAGCAGAATGCAGAAACTTTCGATGAACAGTCGCAAGGGGATGCGCGAGATCGCCGAGGCAATCTTGCTCAACGACGAACTCCAACGACCGGGCTGAGGCTTGCTTGGGAAATGCTCGGTGGTTGCTCTAGCATACGGCAGCACTAATCGGCCTGCCTTGAAACGAGGGTGCGTGGTGCTCAAGGAGGGCGGGTGCGCCTTTCGGTCTTGATGCCGGTCTACAACGAAGAACAGACGCTCGAAAAGACCCTCCGCCGGGTGGCGGCTGTGCCGCTCAAGCTCGAGATCGTCGTCGTGGACGACTGCTCGTCGGACCGCACCTGGGAAATCCTTGACGGAATAGACCTTCCCGACATCGTTCGCCTCCGCCACACCGTGAATCGCGGCAAGGGGGCGGCAATCCGCACCGCGTTGGACGCCGCCACCGGTGAGTGGATCATCATTCAGGACGCCGACCTCGAATATGATCCGATCGACTTTCTTAAGCTGATCCCGCCAGCGATCGAGGGGAAGGCGAGCGTCGTCTACGGGGCGCGCGACTTTTCCGGTCAGAAGCCGTTAATGCGCTTCGGGAACCAGGCGCTCACCTGGCTGACGAATGTGCTCTATGGAAGCAATCTGACTGACATGGAAACCTGTTACAAATTGCTGCCACGCGCCGTGGCGCTAGACCTCGACCTTGAGTGCAACCGGTTCGACCTCGAGCCGGAGATCACCGCCAAACTGCTCCGCCGTGGGCACACGATTCACGAAGTCCCAATTAGCTACGTGCCGCGCGAGGACAAAAAGCTGTCGCCCTGGCGCGACGGACTGCCAGCAGTGCAGGCCCTCGTGCGCTACCGGTTCTCCGGGGCCGGGTCTAACCGCTGAAACTCCCGGCGCTGTTCCGTCCGGTCGCCGCCAACGGCCAGGTCTCGCCCTCCTCCGTTCCAACAAAGGAAGCGGCGATCGCCACGCCGATCCGAACGCGTTGGGTACGAGCCGATTGGCTGGCGGTCGCCCGGGAAATTGCCCTCGATCTGGCCGCAGGACTGGCCTTGCTGGCCGCGACCATCGCCGGTTTCTGGCAAATCGCGCTGACTGGCCGGATCATGGCCGGCTACGACCTGATCACCTATTTCTACCCCTACCGTGAGGCGGTAAACGCCGCCCTCCGTAACGGAAGAATCCCTCTCTGGAACCCGGAGATCTTCCTCGGTGTGCCGATGGCGGCGAACATCCAGACCGCGGTGCTCTATCCGCCGACGTGGCTTACGGTCGGGTTGCCCGCGCCTCAAGCGATCACCGTCCACACGCTCCTTCACGTCTTTTTGGCGGGCATCGGGATGTATGCCTTTTGCCGGGCATCGGTCGGGCTCGACCGGTTGGGTGCGCTGGTTGGCGGCTTGGTGTTCATGCTGAGCGGATTCTTCTCGGGCCAGACCGGCCATCCCAATCAACTTGCCGCCTCGGCCTGGATCCCAATCGTCTTCGTCCTCTTCGAGCAGGCATGTCGGCGGCGCAGCTTTCCCCTGGTCGTCGCCGCCGGCCTGGCCCTCGCAGCGCAGTTCTTGGCCGGTCACACGCAGGAAACCTACCTGACACTCGTCGCCCTCGGGATGTTCTGCGCCTTTCAACTCCTGCTTGGCACCAAAAGGGCGCTCGTCATGGGGTTGCCTTCGCCGGCCGGATGGCGTGCGCATCTGCTGCTTGCCGGGCGAATGCTCAGCCGATGGGCCGCCGAAATCTCGTTTGTCACCCTGGCCTTCGGGGTCATGCTGACGGTGGGGGTCGGACTGGCGGCAGCCCAGTTGGTACCGACCCTCGAGCTTTCCGGCGAATCGATACGGGCTGGCGGCTTGTCATTCAAGGAAGTCACGTCCTTCTCGTTACGGCCCTGGGAGTTGCTGCGTGCGTTGATGCCCGGCTATCTCGAGAACCCGTTCAGTGAGTACCTTGCCTACGTTGGCATCTTGCCGCTCGGGCTCGCGCTTGTCGCGCTCGGAGTGCGCGTCCGAAACCCGTACACCCTCTTCTTCTTTGGGATGGCGATCCTGGCGTTGTTCATGGCACTTGGCAATTTCAACCCGTTCTATGAGTATGTCTACCGCTACTGGCCGGGTATCACCCTGTTTCGGGTACCCGCGCGCTGGCTCTTTCTCTACACCTTCGCCGTCGCGACACTGGCGGCTATCGGCGCAAGCGCATTCACCCAGCAGAGTGCCGAGCGGCCTTCGTTTGCGGCATTGCGTCGGCGACAACTGGGCATCACGGTCGTCATCATCGCCGCCTTTGGGCTGATCTGGTTGCTCCATCCGCTGTTGGTCTTCCCGCGGCGTGAAGTGCTGGCGATTTGGGTGCCGATGGTCGGGCTCACGCTGGCATTGATACTTGCCGGCTTGCCGTGGTCGCCCAATCGCTGGCTTGGTGTGGCGATCGTCCTGATCGTGGCCGTTGAATTATGGGTGGCGCGCGGAGACTTGGAACTGAGCCATCCGATTGCACCGGGAGCATACACCTCGATGCGACCGGCGATCAGCCAGCTGTTGGCCGACCCTTCGGTTTTTCGGGTGCTGGCGATTTCAGAGGGTACCTTTGACCCTGGCGACCTCGGCGACCTCAAGCTGATCCTGCAGGACGAGTTGACCCCCGAGCGCATCCAGGAATACGTCTCGGCGATCAAATATCACGAATTTCTGACGCCAAACGTGCCAATGCGCTTCGGCATCGCGACGATCGACGGATATGACGGCGGCGTGCTTCCGCTCCGCCGCTACGTCGACTTCAAGAACGTCATTCTCGAAAGCGCCGAATCATTGGCCGGCGGCGTAGCCGCTCGGCCGAACAACCGTGCGCCGGACGGGATCTTGCGCGAGCAACTTGACGCGTTGCCGGACAGCCAACTGTTGGGAATGTTGAACGTGCGGTACGCGGTGATGGACAAGTCCCGCGATGCCTGGTTCTCGAACGCCTATTACGACCTCGGCCATACCGTTCGAGTAACCCCGGACAAGCCGTTGACGATCCGGAACCTTCCTTCGTTCGGCAGCACGTCGCTCGGGATGATTACCTACCTCGAGAACGGGGCTTCGGTGAAAGCTGGTGAGACGGTTGGGATTGTGACCATCGTCGACAGCACCGGACAGGTGTTGACGGACACGCTCCGTGCCGGGTTCGATACCGCCGAGGGCGAATACAACCGAACCAGCACCGCACCCGAGCATCCGGTGCCCCAACGAACGGTCGCCTCGCTCTGGAAAGGCAATCCGCAGGCATTCAACTATTGGACCGCGGTCAGGTTCCCGGGCGTGATCTATCCGAAGGAAGTTCGAATCGATGCCCTCGTTCCGGGCGTCAAGTTGGTTGTCCGCGGAGCGACCCTGGTCGACGACCGGACCCAGGCGAGTGAGCCGCTCAGCTTGAGCGAACGTTGGCGGGTGGTGCATAGCGGGGACCTCAAGGTCTATGAAAACCTCGACTGGAAAGAGCGCATCTATCTGACGCGTGAGTTGCAACCGGTGCGAGGCGAAGGGGAGGCGCTGAACGTCGTCCGCTCGACCGCTGGCCGGGTGACGGCTCTCACCGGTGTGACGCCTCCCACGATGCTGGCCCCTTCGACCCCCGACAAGCTGGTGGTGAGCAGCGAAACTCCTGAGCGCTGGGTAGCCCAGGTGAACCTCCAAACGCCGGCCTACCTGGTGCTTACCGAAGCGCGCTATCCCGGCTGGCAGGCAACGATCGATGGCGTGAGCGCACCACTGGTTCAGGCGAATGGGCTGTTCATGGCGGTGGCTGTGCCGGCAGGCGAGCACGAGGTCGTCTTCGAGTTTGTCCCGGCCAGCCTTGCGCTCGGCCAGTGGGTCGGCCAGACGGTGGCGGCGATCACCCTGGTTGCGCTCGCGCTCTGGCTACTTCTTGCCCTCGCGGCGCCTCTCGCCTGGCGGACGCACCGCCGACCGAGGTCCGGCGCTCTGACGAGTCGGACACCGGAGGTTCAACCCTGAGGTAGCGCGCTCGGTTCAGCGTTCGCGTGGATCAGGTTCGGCGAAAAACGTGCGAGCGAGATCGGCGATCAATACTGGGTCTTCCATCGGCAGCGCGTGCGAACGTCCCGGGACCGTTACCAGCCGCGCGGCTGGCAGCATGGCGGCGAGATCGTCGGCGATGGTTGGGGTAAACAGCCGTGATTGTCCGGCGCGAACCAGCAGCACTGGGCTATCGACCGCCGGCATCAACGGCCAAGGGTCGGTGGAGGGTGTCACCTCGTACCCCTGGGCTTCGACCCAACCGGGGCATTTCAGTTCGATAGTGCCGTCCGGACGATCGCGAAACCCGTGCTCGACATAGAGCCCCACGACCTCGGGCTGCCATGCGGCGAACGGTCCTTTGGTCCGGTAATTCTCGAGGGCGGCGCTGCGCGACGGCCATTGGTGGCGGCGGCGGAGGGCTTGCTCGCTCAGTGCGTGGGTACCAAACGGAAGCCAGCCTTCTTCTCGCACCTTTGGTCGGATGACCGGTTCGATGGCGACGATCGCGCCAAGAACACCAGGCCGCATCCCGGCGGCGAGCAGCGTCGAGATCGCGCCGACGGAGTGGGCCAGCACGAGTGGCCGCGTCAGGCCCAGTGTCGCGACAACGCCGAGGATATCGGCGGCATGGTCGGAGCGACCGTAGCCTTCCGGAGGCACGTCGCTGTCTCCGTGGCCCCGGAGGTCCATCGCAATCGGCCGAAACTCCGGCGCCAGCGCCCGCGCGGTAACGTCCCAAAGGCGGCCGAGGAACGAGTTGCCATGAACGATCAGCAGCGGACGTCCGTTGCTGTCCCAATCGTGGACGGCGATGGTGATGCCGTTACTCTGGACCCGGCGCGCGACCGGTGAAACCGGTGCGCTCATCCGGACGAGGCTCGGACCTGATCAAATCGGTCGGCAGCGAGGTAATCGAGAAGCATTTGCTCGTTGCCAAAGGCCATCCGGCCGACCAACTCGGACGGCTGGAGCCAGAGCACCCGTCCTTCGAAGGAGTCGCGCTGCCGCCCACCGATAATCGAGGCGGCGTAGACCAACGCGACACTCGAAAGGCGTTGGTTCGGCGCTGGGCCGGAATAGACCCCCACCATCCGATCGATGGCGACGTGAAAGCCCGTCTCCTCGAACACCTCGCGCAGCAGACCGTCTTCGACGCGTTCCTGCCAGCGCAAGAAGCCGCCCGGAAGATTGAAGCCGAGGCCATCGTTTCGCTCGATGGTCAGGATGCGTCCGTCGCGCTCGACGAGCGCTGCCGCCGCCGAAAACGGTGGCAAGGCTCCGAACGTCGCCCGACTGAGGAACCAGCCGGCGATCTGGGCAAGTCGACCCTCGATGCCCTGGCGCATCGCTCGATAGTAGTCCCGCCCAGGTCGTGATTCCAGCATTTCAGAGGAACCGTAGCACGGACTGACAACAATCGGGTAGCCGGTCCGTCCTGGCCCGCTTTGGCTAGCCCGGTGGGAGCGCCGCTCAGCGGCGCCCAAGCGAATTGACTCTGTACAAGCTGCCAGGCTGCCTGGTAAACTGGCTGCAAGACCTAGACCCCAAACGGCGCCTCGATACCGCATCTGGGGCATGCTCGATGTTCCTCTATCAAGCGCCGGCGCTTCCCGCTCGACCGCCGATCCCTCCCCTCGGACCGGACCTGATCCGCGAGGCTGTCCAGATTGTCGGCACACTCGGCGGGATTGACACGCGCGCTGCGTTCGTTGCGGCGGTCGGTGAACGTCTTCCCACGACGATCGGACCGGGCAGTCGGGCTCGATTCTCGCGCTACCTCGCCCGGCCGTATTTGGACCATACCGTGGTGGACCGCACGGCGGTCAGGTTGTTGGGCGCACCGCTGCCCCAGAGCGCGAGGAAACAACTTGCGCTCCTCTGCCTTGCTGAATGCGAGCCGGGCCTCGCACAGTTTCTCGACGAGTGTCTGCCAGAGCCGGATTGGCGGTGGTTTGCACCCGGACGCGTCCGCCGCTGGGTGGCCGAACGGCGCGGCATCGACGATCCAACGTCAGCGTCGCGACTTCTAGGAGTTCTGCAAGCGAAGCGGCTACCTGCGACCTTTCGATCGGGGCTGGGTGCTCGAACCACCTGCGCCGTCAGCTTCGGTGCTGGTCTACGGGATGCTGCGCCAACTTGGCGCGCCGGGTCAAGCGACACTCTCGCGGCTGTTCGACACCCGGGTGGTGACCCGGACGCTTGCGCCGACCGGCGGGGTGTACCGAATGCTCGAATGGGCAACCAACCATGACCTCGTTCGTTGGGCCGGACAGGGAGAGTCGGCCATCTGGTTTCCGCGTCCGCTCGACGAGACGATCGATCGACTGATTGGCCGCGCCCTGCCGGAGCCACCGCTTTCCTAACTACGGCTCGATATCGAGAAATGGTCCGCCAAGATCGATGTGCCAGGCGGCGATACGCTCGCGGTCCGTTCGATAGTCGCGAAGGTCACGTCGGACGATCCGCCCACGAGCGATCCCACGCGATTCGGCCCAGGCGACGAGGCGATCGAGATCGGTACTGACAATATGGCGGTAGCGGTGTCCGTCCGCGTGGAGAAAGGGGTCGTCCCAGATCCCGCCGGAAAGGGCGTGCAGGTAGCCTTCGCGTCGTTTTGGAAACCGCTGTGCGATTTCTCGTGGAGCGGACCTTCCGGAGATGCCGGCCTCGCGAAACGTCGCCATCTCGTTGAGGACACGAAGAGACTGCTCGACGATGCCAAAGGCCAGCACCGCCCCGGTTCCCTCACCAAGCCGAAGGTCGAGATTCAGCAACGGGGCTTTTTCGAGGTGCTCGAGTATCGCTCGGTGTCCCACCTCGACCGAACTATGAGCGGCAATCAAGAAGAACCCGGCTCGCGGGGCGAGGGCGACCGCGACCAGGGCCGCGGCTCCCGAGATGAAGCCGTCGATAACCACCGGCACCCGCCGCGCCGCCCCGCCAAGCAGGACGCCAACCAGGGCGGCGATCTCCAATCCACCAAGTTGCGCAAGCACACCAAGCGGGTCCGTGGGGTCGGGACGGTTGACGGCGATTGCCCGCTCAATCACGGCGATTTTAGCGCGAAGTTGGCCCGCGGAAATGCCGGTGCCGCGACCGGTCACCTCGGCGACGGGCCGGCCGGTCAGGACGGCAGTGAGCGCGCTGGATGCGGTGGTGTTTCCAATACCCATATCGCCCGCGCCGATCAGGTCGACCCCTTCCCCGACCAACCGGCTCACGACCCGGATACCAAGGGCGATTGCCTCTTCCGCTTCGGCACGATTCATCGCCGGCCCGCTGGCAAAATTTGCGGTGCCACGGCGGACCTTGCCGGCTACCAGTCCCGGATGGTCGGGCAAGTCCGCATCGACGCCGGCATCGACGACGACCACCTGCGCACCAGCGCCGCGCGCCAGCGCATTGATCGCCGCGCCGCCGTTCAAGAAATTCAGCACCATTTGCGCGGTGACTTCGCGTGGGTAGGCCGAAACGCCTTCTTCGACCACACCGTGGTCGGCTGCCGCGGTAATCACCGCGGTCCGCGTGACACTCGGCGGAACCTTTCCGGTGATGCCGACGACGCGGATCGCCAACTCTTCGAGACGGCCGAGGCTGCCGGGTGGCTTGGTCAACTGTTCGTGACGTTGGCGTGCCCAATTCATCGCGGGAATATCGGGATCGCCGATGGCGGCAATCGTCTGGGAGATTAACTCAAGCATGCCCCTACTCCGCGGTAGTCCGGCCGGGTGGCCGGCGAAAGGGCCGGGTCTTCTGACTTGCGCGGTTCGCGCTCACAGCTGCGGGACAGCGCCGGTCTTGCACCGACTTTCCCCGGCATTTTCGGTTGATGTGGCGGAGTATACCAAACTGGACGGCGTCCTTCGGGTCCGCTTTGGCGGCGTGCTGTGCTACCCTTGATGGTCAGGGTGCTTCTCGTTCGCCGCGCTTGGCCCGCCGCGATGGTCGTGCTGGCTGCTGCCGGCGTCGGCGCTGTTCTGTTCGACCGAGCGATCAGGCCATCTGGTCCGTTGGGCTGGGATGAGGCCTATCATGCGCTTTGGGCGCTGCGGATCGCCGCCGATATCGAGGCCGGCGATCTGCTGGGGCTGCTCTACGACAGCTATCGCCAGGTCTACTGGCCTCCCTTGTTCTCCTGGTATGCCGGAACGCTGATACTTCTCGGTGGGCCATCGACTGAGATAGTTCGGTCCGCCGGGCTGATCGCCCTGGTGGGGGCGGCTTTGTTCGGGTTCGCCGCTGGGCGCGACCTTGCTGGACGTGGGGCGGCCGGGATCGTTGGCGGGCTGACCGCGACAGGAGTTCTGCTCCTTTCAGGCGCCATGCTCGAACTTGCGCCACAGGCCATGCTGGAACTTCCGGCGGTCGCTTGCCTGCTCGCCGGGCTGTGGCTCTACGGTCGGATCTGGCAATCCGAGCGCGCATCGACTTGGGCCTGGGCCTCTCTGGGCGCCCTGGTGGTGCTCACCTTCCTCGCGAAGCAGAACTACGGGGTGCTGCTCGGACTGGCCCTGGCGGGTGGGTTTCTCGTCGATGGCGAATGGCTACGGCGCCGACCGAGTGACACCGTCGGCGCGCGTCGTCGCGGTCAGATCGTTGCCGCGCTTGCAGCAAGTCTCCTCTTGGTGATCTGGTTTGCCTATCCGCAAAAGCTGGTCCAGACGGTCCAATCGCTCCGCAACACGCCCTGGGGACCGGCCGTTGATTCCATCGATGGGCTGTTGTTTTACCCTCGTCACCTCATCTGGTTGGCGGGGAGTTGGCTCATGCTTGGCGTCTGGGTTGCAGCCGTGGGGGCGGCGCTCCGTCCGGTAGCTCTGCGCGACGGCCGGATCCGGGTCCTTCTCTTCCTGGTCGCGATCCAACTCGTCTTCGCACAGGTTTCGGCGACCAAGATCGACCGCCACATCTTGCCGCTCGTGCCGGCCGCTGCACTGCTGAGTGCGGCATTTGCCGGCTGGATCGCCGGTTACCGACCGGCTGTCGCGTCGGCTGGCCTGATCGTGCTCGCTGTCTCGCAGGCGATCACGCTCTTGCCGACAATCCGTCCGGTGACCTCGCCGGAGGGTTGGGCCGCACTGGAGGCAGCGGTGGCGGCTACGACGCCCGGTGAGACGTTGATTGTCGGGTCGATCGACCTGCCGATGTCGCCAGCCACCCTCGATTGGGAGCTTATCCGAGCGGGCAGGTTGACCGTGGATGGCGCGGGATCGCTCAGTCTGGCCAGTGAAGAGCGCTTCGCCAGCGGAGCGCTACCACGCCTCCCCCAGCCGGCGCAGGAACCGCTCGGCCGACTGGCTCGTCGTTGGCCCGGAGCAGCGGGCGGGGCGACGATCTACGTCGGGCTTCCGTTGGATGCCCCGGACCTCGAAGTTCGGGCGGCGACTCTCGAGACGGCGATCACCGGCGCGGCTGGCCGGCGTGGCTTCCTTGCTGGTGTCGCAATCGTGCCGCCGACCAGCCCACGCTTTCCCGACGCGACCATCGAGGCGATTGGCCGCGCTTTTGTCGCGGCCGGGTTCCGCCAAGAGGGAGAGGCGACGCGGGCGGTGATGCCCATCGCCTGGTTTCGTCGTTAGGGCACCGAAGGGCCGGGTCTATTCGACCTTGTAGGCCTCATCCCAGAGGTAGGCGGACGAGTTCTCCCAAACGCCGGCACGCATCTTGGGGCCCGTGACGCGGAAGGTCGACGAGATCAGCAAGTTGATATGGGAGACGTCGTCATAGAAGGCACGCACCGCCTTCTTCATCAGCACGCCCCGCTTGGCGATATCCGGCTCGCCATTCGCGAGCGCCATATTGCGGTCGAATTCCTCGCTACACCACCAGTCGAGCACCAGGGCGCAACTGTACAGACCCTGGGCATGGGTCATGAAACCATTGCCGTCGCTCGTTGCCTGAATAAACAGGTCGCCCTTCACCTGCCCATTGCGGCCGTAGTACTTGTCGAGGAAGGCGGCAAGCTCATACGGCGTAACCGGCGCGTCGATCCCGACATCCTTGAGGTTGGACTGGATGGCGAGCGCGATGTTCGGATCGACGGTCTGGGGGGTGAACTCGATGCCAATTGGCAGCTTGAAGCCGTTGGGGTACCCGGCCTCAGCCAGCAACTTCTTGGCCATCGCCGGGTCGTAGGGGGTCGGCTTGATGCTCTCGTCCCAGCCGGGGCTGTTGGGCGCCGACAGTTGGCCGGCGGCCAGCGCATAGCCCTTGAAGAGGGTCTTGGCCATCGCTTCCTTGTCGACAGCGTAGTTGAGCGCCCAGCGAACTCGCTTGTCCTGCAGCGGGGTGTTGCGCATCGCCATCTCAGGCTGTGAGATCAGCGCCGAGACATTGGTGACGGTCTTGTACTCGACTTTGGCGTCGGTTCGGGCAATCTGCTCGACGACGTCCGGGCGGAGCAGGCCGACGACGGCGTCAAGATCGCCGGTGCGAAGGCCAGTCGCCATCTGGGTCTGCTCGGTGATCGAGCGAATCGTCAGGTCAGTCGCGACGACCTTCCGGAAGGGGTGCTCGGTGCTGCGTTTCTTGAACGTAGCGATGTCGTTGGCCCGAAACTCAACCAGTTCATAGGGACCGGAACCGACCGGCTTGGCAGCGAAGCCATTCTTGCTGACCGAGGTGTAGTAGTTCTTCGGCACGATCCAGCCGGCGATCAGACCGGGGACGATGCTGGCATCGAGTTGCTTGGTCATGACGTCGACGGTGTAATCGTCGACCATCTTCGCACCGGTCAGGTTCGTGAGCAGCGAAATCTGCGGCCAACGGTTCTCGACGATCGAATTGAGCGTAAACTCGACGTCGGCGGCGGTGAGTTTGTCGCCGTTTGAAAAGGTCATATCCCGCCGGAGGTTGAAGCGCCACGTTGTCGGGTTGACCTGCGTCCATTTCTCGGCAGCCCATGGCAGGACGTTGTTCTTCCCGTCTATCCAGACGAGGGCGTCATACATCGCGCCGTAGAGAGGCGCGTTCGAGGCGGAAGCCTCCGGAGACATCGTGGCGGGTAGCCCGATTTGAGCGATCCGAAGGACCTGGCTGGCGGCGCGTTTCTCCGTGGAAGCGGGCGCCTGCCCACCAGTCTGGGTCGTTGGCGCTGGAGCCGTGGGAGCGCAAGCAGCGACGAGCAGTCCCACGCCAATCAAGCCAACGAGGCGATGAAGCATCTCGATTCCTCCAATCGAGTCGAGAAATTCTGCCGGCCCGACAGCCCCGGAGATCAGCTTGTCGGAAACCGATCACAGTATACAGGGAATACCCTTCCCGCGATCCTTTATTGGTAAAGCTTTGGGGCCATACTATTGGCCGAAGGTCTCGATCATCGCGAGGAGGTTCTCGCGCACCCGCTCGGGCGACATTGCCGCCGATGCGCAGTAAAACGTGGGCGTGTCGAGGACCTCGGCGTAGCGCTTCGCCTGCTGGCGGACGTCGTCGGGCGTCCCATAGATCCCATGGTCGGCTGCGACATCGTCTGGGATTGCTTCCACCAGTCGATCGACATCGTCGGGGTAGGTGAAGAATGCATGCTGGACCGCCCGTCGTACCGGCTCCAGACCCTGCGAATCGAGGACGATGGCATAGCTCCGGGTCGCCATAAACCGACCGATATGGAATTTCAGCTCTCGTAGCGCCTGCTTCCGGTCATTGCTGATCGCGGTAACGATCCAACTACCGTGGTCAAAATCGGCGCGGGTGCGGCCTGCACGACGTAGCCCCTCGTCAATCGACGGCCAGGCAACCTCCTCGATGAAGCGCACCGAAGCGATCGGGTGTCCGCAGAGCCCATCGCAAAGCTCGCCAGCCAGGCGAAACATCGAGCGATTGACCGCGGCAAGATATGTCGGAGGCGCAGTGACCCCTGGTCGGGGCGCACGCAGGCGCGTCCCGCTGACCTGATAATATCGCCCCTCGAACTGGACAGGTTGACCGCCAGGGGTCGCCCAGACAGCCCGGAGGAACTGGATCAACTCTCGGATGCGTGTAGCTGGGTGGTCGAATTCTTTGCCGAGTTGATTGATGTTGTGCCGCTTGGTTCCGCTGCCGAGGCCGAGGATATAGCGACCGCCGGAGATCTCCTGCAGGCTGATGCAGTCTTGGGCAAGTGTCCGTGGGTCGGTGGCAAAAGCCCGGATAACGCCCGAGCCGACCTGGGTACGTTCCGTCGCCGCGGCCATCGCTCCGAAGACGGCGACGCTCTCGCCGGCATTCCAGACAATCTGGAAGTTCGCTTGCTCCGCCAGCCGAGCAAGTCGCGCCTTGTCGCTCGGGTGGCTGTAGGCGATCGAGATCGCACGTCGTTCCATAGCCTGGTCACCCATTCCGAGCATCGCGTCTGTCAAAATCGCAGCGCACGCTCGCCAGGAGCCAATCGTAGTCCATCCGGACCGGCGAGAACGTGGGAGCGCTACGGCGAAGGCGGAACGAAGCCACTGCGGCCGAGGGTTACGGTTTCAATCACCTTGAAACCCGACGGGCCGGCCGGCGAGTACGTGTCGATCGCGGCCTGACGGTTCCCGACTTCCTGCATCATCGAACCAGCAGCGAACCCTACGGTGGCCACCGTCGAAAGCACCAGGCCGATCCAGAGCAGCAGCCCTCTCACGGGAGAATCATCCAGGTCATCACTGCACAGTATCGGCAGTCGCCCCCGGCTTGGACAGGCCAGGCTGTACGATCCGCCGGCACGCCGAGAACCCCGGGAGGATCCCAATGACCGGACTGCCGCCAAGACTGGAAGAGATCGTCGAGGCATTTCGCGAGGCCGAAGGTCGCGAGAAACTGGAATTGCTGCTGGAGTTTGCCGAAAGCATGCCGCCGCTGCCGGAGCGACTGGCGGCCGACCACGATCAGATGGACTTCGTCCACGAGTGCCAGACACCCGTCTACGTCGCCGCCGAGAACCACGACGGTTTGGAGTTCTTCTTCGATGTGCCGAAGGAATCGCCGACGGTGCGTGGCTATGCCGGACTGCTTGCCGAAGGGCTACGCGGGGCGACGCCCGACGAGGTCCTGGCGGTGCCAGGCGACTTCTTCGTGCCGATGGGACTGGCCCAGGTAGTCAGCCACCAGCGGCTCAATGGGATGTCCGCGATCCTCGCGCACTTGAAACGGCTTGCCCTTGAAAACTCCGGCTGACCGCCCAAGACCTGGTAGAGTGCCAGGCGCGCCAGGCGGTGCGACGATCGGTGTCGGAGCAAAGGTGGACCAGAACGAGCGTCTTGAGGAGATCCACGGGTTCATAACCCAGCGCGCCCCGGCGGTCAACTCCTTTTTGATCACCCATCGAGCGGATGGCACCCCATTCCTCAGACAGGTGTCGGCCTTCGTCGAAGGATGGACGGTCCAGACCATCTCGAACGCGGCGTACCTCAAAGTAAAGCATCTCCGAACCAACCCAAACGTGACCTACCTGTGGGTCCAGCAACGGCCTCAGTTTGGCGCAAAGAACGTCTGGCTCAACGGTCGAGCCGAACTCGTCGACGATCCCGGACAGGTTCGCGAGTTCCTTGAGCGGCGAGCCGCCGCCACTGGAGCGCCGGCGCCGGTCGCAGATTTCGAGCGGGTCGTCATCCGCGTAACCCCCACCTTTCTGCGCGCCGAGGGGTTCTCCGGCGGGCCGAGGTCCGAGGTGTTTCGTAGCTTCCCGACCTGAGTCACCCTACGAACTCCCTTGCGTGGTCTTGACTCGCTCGATGCGTCCAGCCCGCACCGGGCCTGGCAGTGCCAGGGGGAACTCACGCCGCCTCCACCGGACTGAGGTGACGAGCCAGGTTGGTGAGATCCCCCGTCGCTGGGGTCGCGGTCACAAAGTGAACGGACGTCGCACTGGCCTCAACGACGCGCCAGCGCGATCACCTCGCCGGGTGCGCCAAGTTCGTCGAGGCGCAGGATTGCCTCGGCGAGTCGGTCGGCGGCAGACATTGGAAGCAACCGGGTCGCGTTGATCGTGAACTTACGCCGAAGCTCAGCTTCCGAGAGCGGGTTTTGTGGACCGCCACGGTTTGCCATAACCCGCTCCTCAGCCACGCGCCCGTCGACGAAATGGACGCGCAAGATCGCCGGAAACTGGTTCGGATAGATCGCCTCGGCTTCGGGATCAGCGTAGGTTTCGACCTTTGCGGCGAGCGCCAGGCGGCGTGGATCACGGGCAGTCTCGTCGGTGAAGTCATCGAACGAGACGCCCAGCCCTCCGCCGCCCAGCAGCGCTGTAGCGACCGTGAACGGGCCGCTGAACTGGGCGTGGTAGCCGCTTTGTGGCCGGATCTTCTCCTCGCGTGGCTGACCGATTGTCCGCAGCGTGGGTCCAGCGACACCGAGTTCGATCCGCGCGACTTGATCTGGGTCGATTGAACCATACGTTCGGCGAATGGCCATGGCGGCATCGATCCCGCCGTGGGTGTAGTGATTGGCCGGGTACGGCTTGTAGAAGATCCCTGGAAGTTCCCAACGGTGGCCAAGGCCGCCGAGCACCTGCTCGGGATCGAAATGAGCGTCGAGAAACGCGTTGTACATCCCGAACCGCCCTTCGAGGACGGTCGGTGGACCGGTGTACCCGTGCTTCGTGAGCAGCGCGGCGGTGAGTCCGCTGTGGGCCGCCCATCCGCAGTGCAGCCTCTTGACGGACCCGCCGGTTCGGTTTGCTTCGATGACGCCACTGGCGAGGCTGGCGGCGATGCCGAGCGCATTGCGGATGCCGTCGACACCGAGGTCAAGTAGCTTTGCGCCGAGGGCCGCCGCGCCCATCGTCCCGCAGATCGACGTGGCATGCCAACCACGGTCAAACCAGATGTTTCCCTCGGGGAGTTGCCCGCCCATCCCGATCCGGACGCATACCTCAATACCGACGGCAGCCGCCGCGATCGTCTCCTGGCCGCTCGCGCCAATCGCCTCCGCCAGGGCAAAGGCAGCCGGGACAATTGAGGCGCTGGGATGGAGGATCGATGGCAGGTGGGTATCGTCGAAGTCGAGGCTATGAGCCAGCGTCCCGTTGACCTGGGCGGCCGCCGGCGCGGGACAGCGACCAGCGCGGCCGACAATACCCGCCTCTTCCCGGCCGCCCCAGCTTTCGGCCAGTGCGGCCACGCCGTCGGCCAGTCCTTCTTCGGTGGCTGCCAGGCAGATCCCGACCGTATCGAGCATTCGTTCCTTGACGCTCTTGACGACCTCTGGCGGTAGCGAATGGAATGAGACGTTCTCGGCAAATTGAGCCAATTGTTGACTGAGAGTCTCGTCGCTCATGCCGTCACCGCCAGCGGACGCACCGGGCAGCCGGTCGCGCCAACGAACCGGAGCGGTGTGCAGACAAAGAGAAACTCGTAGACCCCAGCGGCGGCAATCCGCTCCATGTTGACGTTTTCGATGATGTGGGCGCCGGCATCGACAAGCAGGATCTTGTGCGCTGGAAGCAGGCTATGGCCGGCGCCGGGCGCAAGCCACTCGTATGCCATCGAGTCATGTCCGGTGACGCGTACCCCGCGCTGGGCGAGATACTCTGCCGCCGAGACGTCTGGACCCGGCACACCGCTTTCGTGGCCGAGATAGGTTTCCGGATCGCCCCAATGGCGCGCCCAACCGGAGCGGATCAGCACGGCATCTCCCGTACCCGGCTCGGCAATGCCTTGGCGCTCTGCCACCTGCCGTAGTTCGTCGGCGGTGATCTTTTCGGCGGGTGGCAAGGTCTTCACGCCACGGTAGCCGGCCACATCGAGCAGGACCCCGCGACAGAGAATGGGCTCAATCGTCTCGACACCAAGTTGGTTGAAGCGGCCACCAGTCTGAGCACGAGCAGCATCGACACCGCCGTGGAGAGTGCCTTGATAGCCGACATGGGAAAGAGCGTCGATATGGGTTCCGGTGTGGCCGCCAAGGACAATCATTTCGTTGGCGGCGGTGACGCCGTCCGCGCGAACGCTGTCGCCGTGACGACGTAAGAGAGCCATCTTGAAGCCAGGATGGTTGGGCGATACCGGGATCGTCGGCTCCAAGGGTTGGCTCAGGTCGAAGACCTGGCTCGCCTCGAGGAGCGGGCGCCACGCCGCGAACGTCATTGGGAGCCCTCCATGCGCCGTGTCGCCGGATTGTAGCCGTCAGGCTTGTTCGGCGGACCGGGAGATCAGGCGCAGCCGGGTATAGGCGATCCGAAAGCCGGCACGTTCCAGATTGCGCTGGGATGCGCTGCCTGGCCCCGCGCGCACAACTGCCAGACGAATGCCAGCAGCACACGCCGCCGCGATCCTCTTGGCGATCAACGCGGCGTGGACGCCCCGCTCTCGAAAAGCCGGGAGAACGCTCGTCGCGCTCAAGAGCGCCGAATCGTTATGGAGTCGGACCAGCCCGGCTCCCGCGACCGACCCATCGATCTCGGCCAGAAAGAGCCGCGCCGAGGCCAGACGGCCGTACACGACGTAGAGGTCCTCAAATCGCGGCGTAACGCCGTCGCCGAACCCGAGAGCGTTCACCTGCGCCCAGTCTGCTCGCTCGGACGGTCCGACCTCGCGCACCTCGATCACCGGTGAAGGATCGGCCCATCCTTCAAGCGGCAAGTACAGCATGTTGGTTGCGGACGAGATTCGATAGGCTCGTTCGCCCACGACTTCGAGGAGGGATTGGTGAGCGAGCGGACACCATTCGATGGCGGTTGGTTCGTCGCGATCGGCGAAGAACGCCTCGACCTCGTCGAGGTTGTCGCGAGTGACCGGGCCGTTGAGACCCATCCCCGACGCGTGGTTGACCACCGAGCCCCGGCCGCAGTAGACCGCCGCGCCACCAGCTACCGAAAGTGAGGCGGCGCCGGCCACCGGAAAGATCTCTCGATAGGCCTCGGCAAACTCGGCGGCGGCCGCGGTCTCGGCTGCTTCGAGCCGCCGGGCGAGCGCGAGGTCGGCCAGGATCACCGCACGTCGGGTGAGCCGAGCCGGGCGGCGAGGGTCAACAGGGCACGCGCACGTTCGACGACCGGGACATCGACGAACTCGCCGCTCGGAAGCCGCAATGCCCCGATGCCAAGATCTTCGGCGGTTTCCGCGGCCTCGACGATCTCGTTGGCGAGGGCGATTTCGTCGTCCGTCGGTGTGTAGACACGGTTGATAATGGCAAGTTGGCGAGGATGAATCGCGCTCTTGCCGTAGTAGCCAAGCGCCTTGCCGGCTCGTGCGTCTCGCTCGAGGCCCTCGTCGTCGTCCAGTTTGGCCCAGACGCCATCGACCGGCGAACGCACACCGGCAACACGCGAGGCGAGCACTAGGCGCGACTTGGCATAAAGGAATTCGAGACCGTCGGGCGACTCGGGGCTTGCGCCGATATCCTTAGCAAAGTCGACTGCACCGAACGAGAGCGCGAACACCCGCGGTGTCGCACCGGCAAGTTCGTCAGCCCGCCAAACGCCAACCGCGCTTTCGATCCCCAGTACCAGCACGATCGAGCCCGGCTCAAGTGCGGCAGCGGCTTCGGCACGATCGACCCACTCGGCGACGAGTTGGACGGTGCGAGCGCTTTCCATCTTCGGGACCCGCAAACCCGCGAGGCCAGGTCGAACAACCGCAGCAATTTCGGCCTCGGTGAGGCCGGTCTCGGGGTGGTTGACGCGGACGAAGATCCTCGGCCCGGCCTGACCGTCACGGGCCGAAATCGCCTCACCGACCATTGCCCGGGCCCGCTCCTTCTCGCCGGGCGGGACCGAGTCCTCGAGGTCGAAGACGACGGCGTCCGCCTCGGTGCGTGGAGCGCGATCGAGCATCTTCGCGTTGTTGCCGGGGGCATACAGCCAACTTCGGACCGGCGCCAGCATCAGATGACGCCCTTTTCCCGCAGATCACGCAGGCGATCGGCGGTGAGACCCAACTCGTGATAGACCGAATCGTTGTCCTGGCCGAGCCGGTGGCCGCTCCAGCGGATCTGGCCGGGTGTCTCGGACATCCGGAACATGACGTTCTGCATCCTGATCGGGCCGAGGTCCTCGTCCGGCACGCTGACGAGTGAGTTGAGCGCCTGGTATTGCGGATCGGCGAAGATGTCGGAGATGTCGTAGATTGGGGCGACCGCCGCTTCAGCGGCTTCGAACTTCTGGACAACGTCGGCAAGGTCGTGCACGCCGATCCAACTGCCAACCATGTCGTCGAGCAGATCGGCGCGTTTGGCGCGCTCGGCGCCACTCTTGAACCACGGTTCGTCGATAACCTCGGGGTGGCCGACGAGGCGCATGACACGCTCGGCGATGTTTTGTGCGCTCGTGCTGATCGCGACCCATTTTCCGTCGCGCGTCCGGTAGGTGTTGCGCGGGGCATTGTTCACCGATCGGTTGCCCGAACGCTCCTGGATGATGCCGAGTTGGTCATAGACGATTGGCTGTGGGCCGAGCACGCCGAGGATCGGCTCGATGATCGCAAGGTCGATGACTTGGCCTTTGCCGCCGTGAACATCACGATGATAGAGCGCCATCATGATCGCATTTGCTCCGGCCAATCCGGCGATACTATCGGCCAGGCCAAAGGGCGGTAAGGTTGGTGGACCGTTCGGCTCGCCAGTGATGGCAGCAAAACCGCTCATGCTTTCAGCCAGCGTACCGAAGCCAGGCCGCTGAGAATACGGCCCGAACTGACCGAATCCGGTGGTGCGCATCACGATCAGCCGTGGGTTGATTGCGAGGAGTTGATCCGGACCAAGGTTCCATTTCTCGAGGGTGCCGGGTCGAAAATTCTCGATGAAGACGTCGGCGGTGGCGATGAGCGATCGAAGCAATTCCTGACCTTCGGGCTGGCTGAAGCTCAGGGTAATCGTCCGTTTGTTCCGGGCGACAATCTTCCACCAAAGCCCGTGGCCGTCCTTGGTGTGGCCGTGGGTCCGGAGGCTGTCCCCGCGAGGATGCTCGATCTTGATGACGTCTGCGCCAAAGTCGCCCAGGTACATCGCCATAAGCGGGCCAGCAAGTATGGTGGCGGCATCGAGCACCCGGATCCCCGCCAGCGGCATTGGGCGCGGCTGTGTCGTCATGCGACCCTCCGGTCCAGATCAGCGTAGCGGCCGGCTACGCCGTCCGTAGGATACCGCACTTCCCCTGAGCAAGCACCCGCGGTCAACGAGGCGCAATCGCGTCCACCCCGTCCATGGCCGATTCGACCCGCCGAGCGTCCGGGGCAGAAAACCCAATCGTGACGGCTGGCCGCCCCGCCAAAGAGGCCGGGAGTGGGTCGGTTCCTTCGACGATGGTTGCGGCGTCGAGCCGGCCGACAAGCACGTCGAGCAGCGCCGGCGCCACAAACGGTCCGAGTGCGACGACCGGCCGCCCCCGCCGCGCCACCAGGAGCGCGACAGCCAGACTGCGGATGTCGCTCTGGCCGAGACCGGCCGCGATCACCGGCAACCCGTCACTCGCTTGGCAAACGCCAATCAGACGCACCAGTGCCGCGCGGAGCAGTTGAACGCCAATCGAAAACGCCGAGGCATCCAACGTGGGTAGAGCCGTGGCCGTCGGCCAGCACACCGCCTCGACGAAACGATCGGGACCTACGAGTGCCCCGAGATCGGCGATCCGTCGCTCGGCGCCAAGCGGATCGAGGTTGACAAGAGCGTCGAGAAGCACCGTGTCCGGGAGGTGCTCGGTTGGGCGCATCGCCGCCGCCATTTCGGCTGCTCCGGTGTCGCGTTGGCGAAGTTGGCGGATCAGGTCGAGGTCGCGCTCGGAATAGAGCCGCCGTCCGCTCGCGTTTCGCTCGGGGCGCGGAACCCCATAGCGTCGTTCCCAGGCTCGGATGGTGTCTGCCGGGACGCCGGTGCGTTTGACGACCGCACCCATCGTGAGAAGGGGCCGGTCGACGTTCATTCGACATCCTCGGTGGGAAGGCCAACGACGCGCATCAGTCGCAGGGCGTTGGTCGAGGTCGCAAGACCAGGCTGCAACCGATAGTCGAACGACATCACCGCTCCATCGGGTCCGGGCTCGATCCGTTCGCTGAAGTGGACGCGCTCAGCCGCTCCGGCAAGTTCGGGCGCACTGGCCAGCGAGAGGTCGTGGGTAGAGACGGCGCCGAGGGCTCCGCTGCCGACGAGATGAGCGATGATGTGGCGGGCAGCCGTCTGACGTTCGGCGGTATTGGTGCCGAGGAGGATCTCGTCGAGCAGATAGAGCACCCGCCCACCGCGCGCCGCTGCACGGTCCGCAGCGTCGACAACCTGCTTGATCCGACGAAGTTCGGCCATGAAGAACGACACGCCAGCCTCGAGCGAGTCCTGGACACGCATGCTGGTCCAGACTTCGACCAGTGGAAGCGAAAACGACCGCGCACAGACCGGCGCACCGGCAAGCGCCAAGACGACATTTGTGCCGATCGCGCGCAGGTAGGTGCTCTTGCCTGACATGTTCGAGCCAGTGACCAGAAGAAAGGTGCCAGCCGGCCCGAGCGTGACCGTATTGTCTACGCGCTCTCCGGCGGGGAGAAGGGGATGACCCACAGCCCCGCCGGAGATCATTTCACCCTGGTCGGCGATCGTCGGGAATGACCAGTCCGGGTTGTCGTGGGCCAGGACCGCGAGCGTGGAAAGCGCTTCGATCTCGGCCAATGCCCGGAGCCAATCGCGCAGTTGCCGTCCGCAGCGTTGCTGCCAGGTATCGAGCCAGGCAGCGACGTTCAGGTCCCAAAGGGTCAGAGCCTGGACCACGGCATAGAGCATCGACGAGCGAGGGATCGCGAAGTTGCCGATCTGGTAGAGCCGAGCAATTTCCACCTGGACCGGCGCACCTTCGACAATCAGCCGCTCGGTCAGGGCGACGAGCGCCGGGGATTCCAGCGGTTGTTCGGCTATCACGCGAAAGCTCTCCGCATACCAGCGAAGCGGCTCGGCATTGTCACGGACCGAGGCAACCAACCGATAGGCGTCCCGCCCGGCGGTTGATGCGATCAGGAGGGTGAGCCCCAGCGGCAGTAGCCAGATTGGCCAGGCCAGCAGACCGAACACCTGGCCAAGGATAGCCAGCCAGAGCGCGGCGACGGCGATGCGTCCGACCCAGAGTAGGTTCTGCTTGCCGGCGAGCCAGCCGGGTCCCTCGGCCCAAGCCAGCAGCGGCGCAGGATCAGGATGTCCCGCGGCCGCAAGACGAGCGAGCATTTGGATTTGCTCGCGGAACTCGGCGAGCGGGGCGAGTTCGCGGATGGCCGCTTGGCGCGTTCTCGCGGCGTGCGGCGGATCGGGCGCGGTGAGCCAGCCGGCGAGTACTTCCTCGGCGGGGGTGTCGCCGGCCGCATCGAGGAGATGAAAGATGGAAGCCCGCCCGAACAAGTCCAGGTCGGCGGCGTAACCATGGCTCGCGGACGGACGGGTCTGATGGTGAACCGGGAGGTTGTCCCATTGGCGCAGGACGCGCCGCTCAGCCTCACTGTTGATCGTCTCAAGGAGAATCAATCGACGACGACGACGGTCCAGCCGGTTATGGCCGACTATCAGCGCGAAAAAGGCTGCCAGAGGCAGAAGCGTTGCCGCCAGGATCGGCGCACTCTGTTGGAGGACGCCGAATCCCGCGACCACGAGTGCGACGGCGAAGAAAACGAGCCGGGCGTTGGCGACCAGGCTCCAGTGACGGGTGCTCGATTCGCGCTCGGCCTGGTACCGGCGTTGCCGGGTGCGGTAGAACTCGGCGGCGGCCGGTACTTCGGAACATGCGGGCGTCGCAGCGAGCGTAAGCGGGGCGGTCATCTCGAGTCAGCCGGTCTTGAAGTGACCATTGGAACGGATGCAGGTATGGCCGTCGGGATTCATTGCGACGCCACAGAGCGGGCAGCGTGGCCGACCGGATGCGACGATCTCGTCGATCTTGGCCGACAGGCCTTTCATCGTGATGCGATTCGCGCGGCAGACAACGTCGGGTGGACCGGCCTCGTCGGTGGCGCCAAAGTAAACGACGATGACAAACAGGTCGCTCGTTTCGTCGAATCCCAGCCCAAGCCGGCCAATGGGACGTTCGTGGGTCTCATGAACCGGTTCCGGTCCCGCGGGGACCAACCCCTCGCCAGCAGGCTCGTCGACCTGCGCCAGCAGTTGCTCAATTGCCAAGCCTAATGCTTGAAGCTGCTCTTTCTCGATTGGAAAGACAACCACGTCATCCGGATTGATAATGTATAAGTGAAAGGTCCGTCGGCCGGGTTGGCCTTCGGACACGACGTCGAGTCGGATGACCGGTCCGAAATCACGCGGTGTATTCGCCATCGGCTCCGAGTCCCTTCTGCCAGAATTCCGGTGCGTCCCGGAGCCAAGCGTGTCCGGGCAGGTCGGGTCAATTATACGGAACAGCCCTCGGCCATCCCGGACTCAGGAGCGATCGATCCAAACGATTCGGCGTGGCTATGTGCGTACCCCGGCGGCGGCGATGTTGGTG
This sequence comes from Dehalococcoidia bacterium, assembly GCA_046328265.1. Taxonomy (GTDB): domain Bacteria; phylum Chloroflexota; class Dehalococcoidia; order SpSt-223; family SpSt-223; genus JANWZD01. Next base: position 61,439 of record JAXLWW010000007.1, on the reverse strand, counting down.
CGCTACGGCGGGCGAGGCCGGCCGGTCGTGATCATCCATGATGCCGGCCAGTCGTCTGCAGCGGCCCAGCGCCACGGATTTCTCGAACACCTTGCGGCGGATTTTCGAGTGACCGCACCGGACCTGCCGGGCCACGGAGGGTCTCCGCCGGTTGCCGACCCGACGATCGAGCAAATTGCCACGGCGATACTGGCGACCCTGGAGGCTCTCGGGGATGAGCGTTTCGACTTGGTCGGCATCGGTGTTGGAGCAGCGATCGCGCTGACGATTGCTGGAAGGCGGCCCGGTGGCGTCCGGTCCATTGTGGCAGGGCTTCCGACACGCCCGGACTGGCGGGACCTTCCGCCGACGCAGGAAGACGGCCGCCATTTGACCGCCAGCTATCAAGCCATTCGGTCGGGGATGCCGGCTGGGGCCGCGATCGAGGCAACTGCTCTGACGATCGAGGCGGCGGAAGCCGGGAGCAGCGCCATCGAGGCAGAAGGACTGCTCGCACGGTTCGAATGGGAAGAGGCGCTTGAAGCAACCTCAGTGCCATTGCTCCTCGGCTGCGCGCTCGGCAGTCGTTGGATCGACCGCCTGGGCGAGCAAGCCGATCGACAGGCCAATCTCGACCTGGCGATTTTGCCGGGAGGGCCGCTGTTTGGCGCGTTCGATCCCGGTCCACTGGTGGCAATCGTCCGCGAATATCTCTGGTGAACCCGGCAGGCCGGGAACCAGTGCGCCGCTAGGACAGCGTCCACTCGCCAGAGCCAAGCCGCTGGCCGGCGGGATCGCCGGTGGCAAGCCGTCGGGCAAGGCGGTGGATAGCCCGGCTCCACGGGTGGCCAGGACGGTGGAGCGCCAGCAGGACACCCGGCTCGCGGTGGGCAAGTTCCGGGGTGAGCGGCAGGACGGCGGCCACCGGCACGTGATAGGCCGCCTCGAACTGACGGCGAAGGGCAGCAGGGTCCGCGCTGGACGGCGCTTGACTCACCACGAGGGAAATCCGGGTTGCGCCAAGCCTCTCGGCGATACCGAGCATCACGGCGGTCGCTTGAAGGTCCTGGGCGTCAGGCCGAGCGACTTCGAGCAGAATGTCCGCCGAGGCGACCGAAACCAACGCCCCGTCGTCGAGTCCCGACCCCGTTTCGACGATCAGCCAATCGAGTGCCAGGCCGGATGCGATCCGGGAGATCGCCATCTGAAACAGCCCTGGCTCGACCCCGGCGGGCACCGGTGGCGTAAGCCATTCACGCCAGAGGATGGTTGGGATCACGAAGAGCCGCCCGCTCGGAGTTTCCTGGCCAAGCTGAGCGGTAACATCAACTGGCGTCTCTTCGAGCGGAAGGCGGTCCCAGAAATAGGCGTGCAGCCGTTCGGACAGGTCACGCGAGTCAAGGCCAAACAGCGCTGGAACCCCGAACCGCTCGTCGCCAAAGTCCACGATACCGACCTGGGCGCCGCCGATGGCGAGCACTCCGGCGAGATTGGTGGCAAGTTGGGTGCGACCAACTCCGGCGCGAAACGAGTGGAGCGCAAGCGTGGTGGTCACGCCCGTACCCCCGATCTACTCGCCGACAGGTTCGGGCGAGGACTCGCTGGTTGTCGTGCGCTGCATTCCGCGCCGCAGTTCGCGTGCACGGGCCTGGAGCGCCTGGAAGTAGTCGGTGCCGGTGATCTCTTCGACTTCGCGCGTCTTTCTCACCTCGTCGATCTCGATCCGCAGATCGACGATCTGCTGCTTGAGGCGAGCCTCGCGCTGGAGCACTTCTTCAGCCATCCGGCCGAAGACCTTCGACAATTGACCAATCTCGTCGCCCTGGTCGGTGGAGGTGAGTTCGGCCGCCTCCGCCTCGCTCAACTGACCGCGCTCCATCCGTTCCGCAGCGGCGGTCAGGCGCAAGAGCGGACGCGAAAACGACTGGGCCACCAGGGTTGCGTTGGCAATCGTGAACACCAACGAGAGCAGGACGGTCAGGAGGATCTGGACGGTCAGCGTGGTGGTCGAAAGCTGCTGCGCCCCGGACGCGGTGGCGGTGAGTTGCTGGTTGATCGAGAACTGCTGCGTCAAGAAGTAGCCAAGCAACAGGGTCGGCAGACCAGCCGAGATGACGATTGCCAGGAGCAGGCGTTGGAGCAAGCCCGACCGAACCCAATTGGTATTCCGGAGGTCGATCCGCTCGGCGTTGTACATCACGATCGGGACAAGGATCAGCGTGTTGATCGCATTGGATGTGAACAGCGGGATGAAGCGTGTCGTCACGATGAATTCGAACGAGGGGCCGATCGCTCGGCACCACGGGGCGGGCGCCTCTGCCCGACAGAGCCAGAAATCAAAAAGCGACGAGGTACCCATGCCAATCGCGACCGCAAGCACCGCGACGGCAAGGGCGATCATCACCTCACGGAACGTGCGATAGCGTGGCTTGAGCAGCCAGGCATAGAGCCCGGGGACAAACCCGAGGAGGCCGTTGCCAAGGTGCGAGTGCCAGAAGGTGAAAGCGCGTGCGATGAACGCGGGATTGGCTCCATTGAAGGTGAGCCAATCTCCGAGGGCGTTGCCGAAGAAGCCAACGCCAAACCCGACAACTGGCCCATAAAAGAAACCCATCAAGATCGGAACGACGACGGCCGGGCGGAGGACGAGATTGACATTGATGGCGTTTACCGAGAGGTTGAGAAACGACGTAAGCCAGGATGTGACGCCGTACAGCACAATACCAACGACGAGTGCAATCGCCTCGCGCCGGCCAAACAGCCGGATTTGTCGGTTCACCGACCATCCTCCCAGCCTGTCTGCTCTTTCACATGACTGCGACTAAAAGTCCAACTTCTTCAAGATATCGCCACGAGTCCGCTTGCGCTGAAGCCTCCAACTCAGCATGCTCGATTCGTAGCTCCGTGTGAAGCTCAGCACGGCCCAAAGCGCGAACGCCATCGTGACGCCCGCAATCAGCAAATACAAGGACCTGGCCTGACTTTGTTCGAGAACTCCCGCACCACCAAGAGCCAGGCAGGCCCCGATCACCGCCGTCCCCAAGATCGCGCCAAAGGGATAGAGGATGCCGTCCAAGAAGGCGCTCACTCGGCCTCGGCGCTCGTCCGGCACCAAGCCTTGAAAAGACTTGCGCGCCGGAAGCTCGACCCGCTGGAGGACGACCCGAGCTAGGAAATTGCCGATCACCACCGGCGCAAGCCCGGGCAGAAACAGGGCCAGTCCCATTGCGCCAAAGAGGGTCGCTGGCATCACCCCAAAGACCCCTTTGAACTCGAGGCGACTTATGAGTCTGGTTGCAAACGTCTGGAGCACCAGAATGGCGACGAGTGTGGAAACCTTGAACAGACCGTAGAACGCCTGGAGTGAATCCGGGTTGGTGAACGTGGCCCGCAGATCGCTGAGAAAGACATACTCGATGGTCGTATAGCCGCCCGAGACCGCAAGGATGATGAGACCAAGAAATCGAAAGGCGGGCACCTCGCGCAAAAAGCCGATGCCTTCGCGCAACGTTTCAAGCATCGACTCGCTGTCGCGGGCCTGGCGCGATCGAACATCGACCGACCGGAAGATCGGTGGTAGAACCAGCCCGAGGACCAGCCCGAGGACCACATTCATCAGCAGAGTTGGGGCAGCGCCGGCAAGGTTCAAGAGGGCCAGTCCGGCGGCGGCGAGGTTGCCGACCATCCCTCCGATCAGCCCGGTAATCGCAAGCAGCGGAAACAGGCGGCGCGCCTCGCCGACGTTGAAGGCGTCGTTGCCGAGCGTCCAAACCGCCAACGGCAACAGCGCCATGTGCTGGACGATGACGACGTAGTACACGAGATAGCAGAGTAGTGGAGGCGCGCCGAGGAAGAAGAGCAGCCAGACCAGTCCATATCCCGCCGCACCGAGAAACGCCGCCCAGACGATGAGACGGCTCCGCTGGTGGCTATCGACAATCAGCGAATACGCGGTCGAGGTCAGCATGACTGACAGCATCCCGCCGGCCCAAACCCAAAGGATGTTGTCGACGCCGACCTGGCTGATCAATCCCGAGGTTGCGGCGACCTCGTTGGACTGCAACATGAAGGTAAACACGAACAACAGGAGGGCGAGCAAACCAAAGCGGCTTCGCTCATCGCGGGCGATCCGAGCGCCGATCATCGGGATGGGCCGAGTCGGCTTTGGTGCGGTGCTTCTATACTACGTCCCATCTCGGTCCCCCGGGGTTCGTGACCGCTGCGCCAAGCTTACCAGGTAGGAGGAGGAGATTTGTTCGGTCCAACCCTCTCGGGGAAGCAAATCGTCCTAGGCCAGCCTCGCTTGGACTATACCCCGACCTACTTACGATGGCTAGCCGATACCGAGGTAACTCAATTCCTGCCGTTTCGACACCCGCCCTCGGCCAGGATGGAAGACGAATGGATCGAGACGATGGCGCGCAGCCAGGAGGACATTGTCTGGGCGATCCTGCTCGACGGTCGGCTCGTCGGGATGGTCGGCCTCCACGCCATCGATTGGCAGAACCGCAACTGCACCCAGGGCATCATGGTCGGTGAACGCGACGCCTGGAATGGTGGAGTAGGGAGCGATGGCCTGGCGATCACACTGCGCTATGCCTTTCAGGAGTTGGGCATGGAAAAGGTGAAGGGCTATATCGCCCACCCTAACCGTGGCAGCATTCGGATGGCGACGCGCTGTGGCTACAAGCAGGTGGGCATCTACCGTCGGGAGTGGTTTCGCGGCGGCCAATGGGTCGATCGCTGGGTGGGAGAAGTGCTGCGGGACGAATGGGTAGCTGAGTTTGGACAGAACCGGCCAGGCTAGCGCCCTCCGACGCGGGTCCGCTAAGATCTTCAGGCCATGCCAGCGTAGCTCAGTGGTAGAGCAGGGGACTCATAAGCCCTTGGTCAGGTGTTCAAATCACCTCGCTGGCACCACGATCTCGCCGATCAACAGAGGCCGGATCCCTTCCTTGCCGAGCCGGCCTCCTGGCTCCGGTCCACACCAGCTTGTCGGTACGCCAATGGACACTCGTTGCTTTCGTTGGCCTTCCGACCAGCCGCCGGCGTTGGCTCGGTTCTCACAAACTCCCGGCGAGCACCTCGCGGAGTTTCGCGGCGAATTCCTTGGGCGCACCCAGGGAGCCGTATTCGCCACCGAGAAAGCCAGCGTGGCCGCTCGGGAAGATGACTGGCGGCGTGCCGAGCCGCTCGGCGACCGCGACGGCGGCGCGATGGGCCAGTTCGCCCTCGGATTCGGCGCCGACTGCGATGACGATCCGGGTCGAAGCTCGGCGTAGCACGTCGAATTTGGGCTGGTAGTGGGTGCCGCTGACGATGTTTTGTCCCAGGAGTGGGTCGTCCCGCCGGCCGTCGTCCTCGGTTGGCAGGCCGAACATCGCCGGGTCGGGCGCTGGCTGATTGGCGAAATCTGCCGGAATCTCGCCCTGATGGCCGACGATCGCGATGAACTTCGCCATCGCCGTCCCGAACCCACTTTGCTGGTAGGTTTCGTGAATGTCCAGCAACGCGGCCAGTGCTGCCTCCCGATCCGGCACGAGTTGAGCGGTCGGCGGTTCGTGGGCGACCAGAGTTCGGACTTGCTCTGGATGATGGGCGACCAGAGCGAGCGCGTTGATCGCGCCGCCACTGCTGGCGAAGATGTCCACCGGACCAGACCCAATGGCCGAGATCAATCGATGAAGGTCGTCGGCGTGGAGATCAGGCGTCGCTTCAATCACGCCGTCGGTTCGGGTGCTTCGCTCCACCCCACGGGGGTCGTAGGTCACGACCGTGCGGTCCGTGAAATGGCTGGCGAGTGTGGTGAAGCCGCCCGCGCCCATCGGCGAGCCTATCAGCAGCAAGGTTGGCTCGGCACCGGCTGAGTTGGGTCGTAGGTCGTAGGTCAACGTCGCGCCGGGCACGGTGAGCGACCGGGTTGTTGATTGGCTCATCCTGGCATTCCTCCGTATGGTGTCTCCAGTCCTCGGTTCGCTGGAGGTCCTTTCTTGTCGTCGAACGACAGGCGACAGAATCGACAGGGTAGGGTCGCGAAAACGTGCCCATCTCCCGCGCTGGACGGTCAAGGGGATCGCCTCAGCGGATAAGCTGCCGCCGTAGAAAGGCAACGGTGCGCTGCCAGGCCAATTCCGCAGCCGCCTGGTCGTAGGCGTCGGGGCGATCCGCTTCGAAGAACCAGTGATCGGTATTGGGGTACTGGTAGATCTCGGCATCCTGCCCGGCGAGCGCCCTCCCCAGCCGTCGTATCGCCGCCTCGGGGTTCCATTTGTCGTGCTGGGCGAAGTGACCCTGAAACGCCGCCCGGCTCCGCGAGTAGTCGCCCCCACGCGCGCCGTAGAAGGTGACCGCCGCCGCGACTGGCAGGTCCGGCCGTTGGGCGAGCCAGAGCGCCCAGTGTCCTCCCATCGAGAACCCGATCACGCCGAGGCGCTCGCCGGTCACCCCCGGGTGTTCGCCAAGCACCTCGAGGGCGCGAATGAGGGTCCGGTACACCGGCTCTTTGCGGCGCACCGTGCGCAGGCGCTCGGCTTCCTCGATCGTCACGGCGACTTTGCCGTCGTACAGGTCTGGCGCGGCGGCGACGAACCCTTCCACCGCCAGGCGGTCGCACAGTCCCTTGAGGAAGGTGTTTAACCCCCACCAGGCGTGAATGACGAGCACACCGGGACCGCGCCCGGTTGGAGACAAGGCAAGGTGGGCGACCGCTGGAGGTCGTGGGGTCATCACCACAATCCCATCGTCGGTGCGCCCCTGAGATACTCCACCTGCAAGACGGCTGAGGCCGGCACCTGCCGGCCTCGTGACAGAACGTCCGATGAACGAGCCTTCGGCGTCAAGCCTTGACGATCTGGATGTCGTCGTACCAGATGTAGCCGCTGGCGGTGCCGATGAAGTTCTGGACGCGCTTTGCGGTTGTCCAGATGCTCGAACCCTGCATCATGAAAAGGACCGGCGGGTCCTCGCGCATCGCAGCAGCCGCTTGCTGGAGCAGGGCGAGCCGCTTTGTCGGATCGAGTTCTCGGCGCGATTTGCTGTAGGCCGCTTCGAAGGCATCGTTCTTCCAATACGGCTTGTTGTTAAACGAGTCCGCGCCGTACCAACTGTAAATGAACTCGGCATCGAGCGGCGCCTGGGCCGACCAGGGGTTCCAGAAGATCGGCGAGCGACCACCCTCGTAGATATGCTGTCGCCAGACCCCAACCTCAACCGGCTTCAATTCGGCTTTGACCCCGACGTCGGCGAGGTATTGGAACATCGCCTCGGCAATCAGCCGAGCATCGGCGGTGCTCGTCGAGAACTCGATCGCCGTTTCGAAACCGTTGGTATAGCCAGCGGCCGCCAGAAGCTCTTTCGCCTTCTTCGGGTCGTACTCGAGCGGCTTGAGATTCGGGTTGTAGCCAAAGACATTCTGGGGAAGCAATTGCCCGTCCATCACCCGGCCGTAGCCGAGGAGCAGGTTCTTGACGATCGATTCCTTGTCGATGGCGTGGTTGAGCGCTAGCCGTACCCGCTTGTCACTGTATGGGGGATTGAAGTACTCGACATCGAAGTTGTAGGAACCGGCGCTATTGCCGGTCACGACATTGAATGCCGGGTCGTTCTGCAGGCGTTGGGCATCTTGCCGGCTGATCAAGTCGGCCGCGTCGACCTCGTTGGTGCGCAACGCGGCCAGGCGGGTCGTTGCTTCGGGAATCTCGAGCAGCCAGAGTTCGGTCAGCTTTGGCTTGCGCCAACTTTGTGGGTTGGGTACGAATACCGCGCGGGTTCCCTGACGGTACTCCTTGATGGTGAATGCACCGGTGCCGATCGGCTTGAGGCTGAACTCCTGGATGCCGACCCGACTGATGTAGGCTTTGGGCAAGATCGGGATGAAGAAGGCGCGTGCCGGCATCAACGGGTCCGGTCCCTTGGTCGCGATCCGGATGGTCGTTGGATCCACCGCGGTCAAACTGGCGACGTTGCTGATCCGACTGGCGATTGCCGACTTATTCGCTGTATCGAGAACGTACTCGTAGGTCCACTTGACATCGTCGGCGGTGAACGGACTGCCGTCGCTCCATTTGGTCGGGCGGAGTTTGAACTCCCAGGTCGAGTCGTCGACCGGGCGCCAACTCTCGGCCAGACCGGGGTGGATCTTGGCGTTGTGATCGACACGGGTGAGCGCGTCATAGAGGGCGTAGAAGTAGGATGAACTGAGCGCCGTTCCGTTCGGATCAAGGGTGACTGGCGGGTTGGCTATGGCATGCTTCAGGACTTGCGGCACCCCTTCGGTCGTCCCGGTCGAAGGCTGACCGGGCGCCGCGCTTGGTGCTTGCTGGGCCGGCGTGCAGGCCGCCAGCACGCTCGCGGCGCCAATGCCCCCGGCGGCGCGCAAGAAGCCGCGCCTCGATGCTCGCCGCCGCCACCAGCTTTCCCAGTAGTTGGATCCGCTTTCCACCGTCGTCCTCCTCTGATCGTCGTCAGCATAGATCTGGCAGGTTGGTCCCGCCGTGGGTAGGAAGGACGCTGCGCCCCACGTGTGGCCTCGGGCGCTTGTGACGATGTATACCGGGTATTGAGGGTGGCACGGCAAACTGAGTAGCGCCCAGGTCTCAGGGACCTTCGAAGCAAGAGATGGAGAACGTCAGAATGCCGCGTCCCGTCCGCCGGTGGCCTTCAGGATGGCGACGGGGCCGGAACGCTACCAGGTGACCACCGGCGACGGCGTGCTCGCGCGATCGGCTGCCGGTGGCGACAGGATAGACAAGCGCCTGTCCGCCCGATGGCAGGCTCAAGATCTCGGGCCCGGCCGGCGCATGATCAAGCCGTCCCCACCGAACCGACCTTCAATGCAACGACAGGGGGACGCCACGCTCCGGGCTGCCGACCTCGGTTCGGCCAGATGTTTGGCCGCGGGCTACTCTACCCGGTAGGCGCTGTCGTAGTTGTAAATATTGCGCGTCGTGAACTCGACACCCTTGACCTTGCCATGAACGAGAAAGCCATCTCGGACAACGAGGAAGATCGCCGGCATGTCGCTCACGAGGGCATTGTTAGCCTGCTTCATCAGGTCGGCTCGCTTGATCGGGTCGCCCTCAGTGACGGCTTGGTCATAGAGACGGACGAACGCCTCGCTGCACCACCACACTTCGAAATCCTTGCCGGCGCAGCCAAAGCGACCGCGTCCGGAACTGAAGTGAGCGGTGGTATTGCCGTTGGACACCATGAACAAATCGCCCTTTTGCTGGCCGTTACGGCCGTAATACTTGTCGAGGAACTGGGCGAACTCGTAGTTGGCAACCTCGACTTCGACGCCGATCTCACGCAGTTGACCCTGAACTGCAACGGCGATTTCGGGGCTGACCGTCTGCGGAGTGTACTCAATTCCGAGCGGCAACTTGAAGCCGTTGGGGTACCCCGCCTCGGCCAGCAGGCGCTTGGCCTGCGCCGGATCGTAGGCAATTGGCTTGGTGTCGGGGTTCCAGAAGGCGCTGCCAGGGAACCCAAGTTGGCCGTAATGGGCGTAGCCCTTGTAGAGATCGTTGGCGATCACCTCTTTGTTGATCGCGTAATTGAGCGCAAGGCGGACCCGTCGATCATTAAGCGGCGAGTTTCGTACCTTCATTTCCGGCTGGGAGATCAAGGCGAAGTTGTTCTCGGTGAGTTGAGTCTGGACGACAGGAGCCAGCGCGCTGAGTTGCTCAGCCTGATCCTGAAGTTCGACTGAGCGATGTCGATCTCGCCGGTGCGCAGCGGAAATCTGCTGTGTTAGCTCGGGGCGCGGGAACAGTTCGGTCGCGATCGGTTTGCGATACGGGTGAGCGGTCGAGCAGAAGTTTGAAGTGGATGACGTCGGCCGGCCGAAAGTCGCTCAGTTCGTACGGCCGGAGCCAATTGGCTTGGTGGCAAAGTCCTTGCCAACTTGCTGGTGATAAGCGGCCGCGGGGTACGCAATCCAGGAGCCGTCGATCAGGGTGGAAATCGGCGACTTGGAGATCAAGTCCACCGTCGTGTCGTTGACCTTGACGGCCTTGTCGAGCGAAGGAAAAGCTGCCGGTCGGCAAGGTTCTTCCTGGACGACGAGGTTGGCCGAATAGGCGACATCGTCGGCGGTCAGTTTCTGACCATTGCTGAACTGGAGGTCCTGCCGGATCGTGAAGCGCCAGGCGTTCTCAGCCTGACGGGAACTCCCATTTCTCGGCGACGGCGGGCTTCTGCTCGGAGTTCTTGCCGTAGGTAGTCAGCATGTCGAAGATAGCGTAGAAGATCTCGTTGTTGCTCGATGAGGGATTCCGGGCGTGACGCCGCCCGGCAATCCCGCCTTGGCGATGCGGGTACCTGATTCATGGCGCGCTGCTCGCCAGATGGCGGTACCGATCCGCCGGTGGAAGGCTTCGTTTGGCTGGAGCGCAGGCCGCCACTCAGGACAAGCCGCCCAGGAAAAACACGACGCACGGGAACCTCTAAATTTGCGCGTGACGGCGTGGACACGACATCCGATTCCCGCTCGCCGCCAACTTTATACGATCTTGGGCGTTGCGGCAAGAAATTCGGATGGCGAGCCACGACGACCGATAGGGTCATCAGCGGACCCTCACCAGAAGTCGCGCTCCAGATAGTGCGGTACGTCGTCGTGCGGCCGTCGACGGCCAGGTCATCCTCGCAATGGTCGCTTCGTGACGGGCGAGTAGGCGGAGCGGTTGGGCCTGAACGACCTTTCGGCAGTTCGAACCTGTGTGCAAATCCGTAGGTCTCGGTCCCGGTGCTGTCGTGTGGCGGGCGGGGTTGCGGTTCGAATTGTCCACGGTCGCCAGACGCCACCCGCCGCCGTAATCGTCCCCTTACCGAAGCGAACCGGAGGAACACGATTGGCCACCGACTGTACTCTGACGAGACGCGCTCGAGGGAAGCGGTCGGTTAGCGGTCGATCGTGACGACGCGACGCTCCGCCGCCGATGTCAAGATGGCGTTCACCAACCGCACACCTTCAAGCCCGTCCTCACCAGTTGCCAAGAGGGTGCCTTGACCCTTGATTACTTCGCTCATCTGTTCAATCTCGGCGACATACACGTCGTAACCACGTCGGGGCGGGGTGAACTCGTAACTGCGCGTGCCGCCGCGTACGGTCACGTCCACGCGGCCCGCGATGTCGTAGGCGATCGTCCCGCGGGTACGCAGATAGCCTCTGGTGGCGTGAACGACAAGCGCATTATCCGGAAAGGGGAGCCGACTGCTTGAAATCATCTGAGCGAAGGAGCCTCCGTCGAGTACCATCGTTGAGGCGGACAACTCGTCGATCCCACTCTCGGCGGCGTCGTCGAGCGCCGAGACTGTCTCCACCTCCTTGCCGGTGATGTAGCGCAGCAGGTCGGCGGCGTGCGAGCCAATGTTCAGCAATGACCCGCCGCCGCTCCTGCTGCGTTCCGCCCAATCGGACGGGCGGTGCGATCCGGGACTTGCGCAATCGGCGCGAATGAAAACCGGCTCGCCAAGTTCACCAGACTGGATCAGATCGCGGACCACAACATGCGCTGGCTGAAACCGGTTGTTGTAGCCGGTGGCGAGCAAGACGCCGGCGCGACTGGCCGCGTCGATCATCCGGCGACACTCGTCAATGGTCATCGCGAGCGGCTTGTCACAGAGGATATGCTTTGCAGCGGCGGCACAGGCAATCGTCTGCTCGGCATGAACGTCGTTTGGCGACCCGATGTAGACGGCGTCGATCGCCGGGTCGGCGAGAAAAGCAGCAAGGTCGCTATAACCACGCGCCGCGCCGTGCTTCTGAGCAAATGCGTCGGCGCGGCCTTGGTCGCGGCTGTAGACACCGGCAAAGCGGGCGTTCCGGCTCGTTTTGATCGCCGGCCCCATTCGGGCATCGCTGTGCCTGCCAATGCCGATTATGCCCCAGCCTACCGTCATCGCATCTCCATTTCAACGCCTGCCGGGATACTGTCCCCGACCGATCTATCGTAGCAGGCAGGTCGCCACATCGTGCCGTATACTTTCGGCAGTTTCCTCCGGCGGCTAGGCGCGCTCTCGCGTCCTTCGTCCTGGCTGCAGAAAGGCCCTATGCTCACCCAGCGCAGAGATCTTCGCAACGTTGCCATTATCGCCCACGTCGATCATGGCAAGACGACCCTCGTCGACGCCATGCTCAAGCAAAGCCGGGTGTTTCGCGAAAATCAACACGTCGGCACCTTGATCATGGACTCCAACGATCTTGAGCGCGAGCGCGGTATTACGATCCTCGCGAAGAACACCGCCATCCGGTTTGGCGAGGTCAAGATCAACATCATCGACACCCCTGGGCACGCCGATTTTGGCAGCGAGGTCGAGCGGGTTCTCACCCTGGCCGATGGCTGTCTCCTCTTGGTGGATGCCGTCGAAGGGCCGATGCCGCAGACCCGCTATGTCTTGAAAAAGGCGCTTGAGCTTGGTTTGCGCCCGGTGGTCGGCATCAACAAGATCGACCGCCCGCGTGCCCGGCCGGCCGAGGCGCTCGACGCCACTCAGGACCTCTTCCTCGAACTCGCAACCGACGCCGAGCAATTGGACTTCCCGGTGGTCTACCTGATCGCCAAAGAGGGACGCGCCGGCCTATCCCCTGACGATCTCGCTCCGGATCTCGCTCCGCTGTTTGAGACGATCCTGTCTGACATCCCAGGGCCGGAGGTCGATCTGGCCGCACCGTTTCAGACCCTCGTCGCGGCGCTCGACTATGACAATCACCTTGGCCGGATCGCCATCGGCCGGATCGTACGTGGCTCGATGCAGAGCGGTGCGCCGATGGTGCGGATCTCGCCGGATGGTACGGTGGCCGCCGAGACCGGCCGCAAGGCACGCCAGTTGATGATCTTCGACGGACTGCGCCGGGTCGAAGTTGACCGGGCCGAGGCGGGTGAAATCGTCGCCATCGTCGGCTTGGAGGATGCCGGTATCGGCGATACCATCGCCGACCCTGTCGCGCCCGACGCGCTGCCGGCGATCGCGGTGGACGAGCCGACCGTTCGAGTCACCCTCGGCGTCAACACCTCGCCGCTAGCGGGCCGCGAAGGGAAGTTTCAGACATCGCGCCAAATCCGCGCCCGCCTCGAACGCGAACTCGAGACGAATATCGGTTTGCGCGTCGAGGATACCGAGAGCGCCGACCGCTTCCTGCTCAGTGGCCGGGGCGAACTGCATCTTTCAATCTTGATCGAGACAATGCGACGCGAGGGCTACGAATTCGAGGTGTCCCGGCCAGAGGTGATCACCAAGCGACTCGACGGCGAGTTGCTCGAACCGGTCGAGGCGTTGGTGATCGATACGACCGAGGAGTACGTTGGCGCGGTGACCGAATTGATCGGACCGAGGCTGGCCCGGATGGTGAACCTCCGCCATAGCGAAGGCGCCACTGGATCGAGTGACGTCCGAATGGAGTATCACATCCCAACCCGTGGTCTGATCGGGTTGCGAAACCAGTTGCTGACCGCTACCCGCGGCAATGCCACGATGAGCAGCCTGTTTCTCTCCTACGAGCCCTGGCAGGGCAGCATCGCAACCAGCCGGGGCGGGGCGTTGGTCGCCACCGAAGGCGGCGAGGCGCTGTCCTATGGCCTCGCGGGCGCTCAGGAGCGTGGTCAACTCTTCGTCGAGCCGGGCGTTGAGGTTTACGAGGGGATGGTCGTTGGCGTCGCACCTCGCACCCAGGACATTCCGGTCAATGTCTGCCGCCAAAAGAAGGCAACCAACATCCGATCGTCGACCGCCGAAATCGCCATCAAGCTGACGCCGCCACGCCGTCTGAGCTTGGAGGAATCGCTCGACTTCCTCGAGAGCGACGAGTTGCTGGAAGTCACCCCGAAGTCACTCCGATTGCGTAAGCGGCTGCTTTCTGAGCACGAGCGCTCGCGCGCCCGCAAGCAGGAATCGAAACTCGCTGGAGTACGGTAGGCAACGCCGGTTCAAAGCGACCGCATTGCTGGCTCGTCGGTGTCTGCAGGCCCGTTGCACCCGCGACTCACCAAGGACATGACGAACGCCCACCGACCAGAATCCTGAGGTCGTGGCTGCGTAGATTACCCCCGCATTCGATGCGAGCGTCACCCCGTCGCCGTTGGCTGCACCTCTCCCCAGACAGAGCGCAAACGACGTTCCGGCACTCAGCGGAGAAGCCGACCATGACCTGGGGCGGCGAGGGAATCTCGGTACAACGATCTAGCCTTCTTCGGAAACCGAGACGGTCTCGGTCGATGGGCGCTCGTTGACACGGGTGCTGATGTCGTAGATCGCGAGGAGATTCTCGCGCCGGTCCGCGCCAACAACCGATACCGTCACTTCGGCGGGATACTCACCTTCCCGCCGGGGAATCAGAACGATCAAGTAACCGTTCCGCACGCCTGGCCGTGGACCATCGAAGACGAAACTGTAGCCCGCCGGGCCGACCTCGGTCTGGATCGCCTTTGGGTCGGTCGCGCGGAGTTCAAGACCGTCAAAATAATCCGACGAGACATCGATCCGGATTGGGCCGACACGATCCGTCGAACGGTTGTCGATCGAGACGAGCAGTCCGGCCAACTCGCCGATGGTGGCGTCTTCTGAATGGCGCGAATGGACGTCAAGCGCCGCCGGTGAGGCGACGCGCTCGGATACCAGACGCGCCGGAGCCTCCGCCGGAGGCGTGGACTGCACCGGTTGGCAGGCTGCCAGAAGCGCCCAACAGAGCAACAGCCCGAATTGGCGGCTCATCCAAACCGCGGAGGAACGGATCACCCGGCCAGTCTAATCCGCAATCGAGATTCTCGTCACCTTATTGCCCGCAGTCTCGACGAGGTAAAGCTTCCCAGCGGCGTCGATGACGATCCCAACCGGCAGCCGGAAGCCGTCGGCCCCGCTCAATTGAACGATACCCGCCTCGGCGTCATACCGTGCGATCCGGCCACGCTCCGGGTCGGTAACGATCGCCCGGCCACGCTCGTCGACTGCGAGATGCGGGCCGTTGAGTGGCACCGACCAGGCGATCGGCCACTCGGCACGATAGCGTCCGGTGGGGTCGAACCATTGCAGGCGTTTGTTGCCGGTGTCGAGCACCAGCAACTCGCCATTCGGGAGGGCCGCCGCGTCGGTTGGCTCGAGCATCTCACCGGGACCTGCTCCTTTGGTTCCGCCGTAGACTGCGAGCACCCGGCCGACCGGTGAGAATTTGATCACCCGGTTCTGGCCGGTGTCGGAGACATAGAGGTTGTCATCGTGGTCGATCGAGAACCCGCGTGGCTTGTAGAAGTCCGAGCGCTCGAGCGGCAGCGTGCCGAGGAACACCCCGTCAGGATCGTACTGGTGGATCGCTGCCGTGGTGGCGTCGAGGACGTACACACGGCCGGTGGAGCCAATCGCGATACCCGTCGGCTCTTGGAGCCGACCACCGGTCGCGTCTGAGCCAGCGTAGGCACGCCGGAAACTGCCATCCGCCGCAAAGACGACCACCCGCCGGGTCTGTCCGTCCAGCACGTGCAGATTGCCGCTCGCATCGAGGGCAGCGTCGCGCGGTTCGTTGAGCCGGCCATCAGGGTTGAGCCCGTAGCTCATCTCGACGCGAAGCGGAAGCGGGCGATCGGCGGCAAACTGGATCACCCCGGTCGGAATGCGAACCGCCGGGTTGGACGGACCGGCCGGGAGTCGCTCGGCGACGGGCAAGTCCGCGCCCTGTGGTGGCAGCAGCAGCGCGCTCGGGATGATCTCGCGCTCACGGCCCGGCGGCGTCCAGTACAGGTAGACGTGCGAGTACGAATCGCGGTCGAGGAATTTGAACTGGATGTCGTGCAGTCCTAGGTCAAGCTGAACGTCGGCCTCTCGAAGGTCGTTGCCGTTCCGGTTGTCGATAATCAGCCGACCGTCGAGAAAGAACTGCGAAGTGGAGATCTGCTCGGTGCCGAAACGGTAGACACCCGCTTGGTCGATGCGGATTTTGCCACTCCAATCGACGCTGTAGGGGCGTGGCATCGGCAAAATGTGGATGTAGGAGCCGATCTGCGGGTCAATCCGCATCAACGTAGGGTCGCCGGCCCAGTCGGCGTTGCGGTAGTACTTGCCAAGGAGGCCAGCCGCCGAAACCGGCGGCAGGTAGTACAGGTTCGGCGGGATGGTGGTCAAGTTCTCGCCCGGCGGCTCCCAACGCAGCCGGACCGGCGCGCCGGGCGAGGCGGCGATCGCTCGGACGATCAATGCGTGGTTCCCCGCCGCCAGCGGGAGCCGGATTGACTCGCCACCGCCGGCGAGGCGGCTGCCATCAAGGAACAACTCGGCGTCTGGCCCGCCATCGAGAGCCAGCCGGTACTCGCCATATTCGGGAACGTGCAACGTACTGCGCCACTCGGCCAGCACCGGCACGGCAACACCGACCGTCGTCGGATCAAGGTCGATCCCAGTCTCGCGGCGCGTCAGGTCCGGCCGAGCCTTTGGCTCGCCGCCAGCGAAGTAACGAGCTTCGATGCCCTGGACCGCAAGGACGTCGGACGGGGAAAGCGTCACCATTCGCACCAACGGTGCGCCGCCGAACGGCGGCCGTATCTCCTCGACACGAGCGCTCGGATAGTACTGGCGGAGTTGTGCGAACGGTGCTTGCTCCTGGGGGTCGAGAAAGAAGACGGTGCGCTGCGCACTACCCCGTACCGGGAGGTCGGTGGCGGCGTTGAAAAGCTTCCCCTCTGGAGCATCGGGCGCCAGGAAGCGCACCGTTGGCGGCCGTCCGGCGAAGAACTGGCTGAGGTAGATGTCGTCGTTGGCGTTGAGATCGCGCAGGCGCAGGGCGACGACGGTCTCGGCAGCCGAATGTGCCGCGTACGACGAAAAGTCGTTCGCCCATTCGTCAAAATAGCGCCGGTAATTGACAACCAAGAGCCAGACCATCGCCACGACGATCAGCGCGGGCACCGCAGCACGCCCGACGCGCGACCTGGCCGAGGGGCCGGACCATCGTTCATGCTTTGGAGGTCGGGCGCCCACAAGGAGCGTCCGCCAACCGAGCGGTTCTTCCGGCGTTCGCGCAGCCGCGGCCGGGTTGCCGTACACGCCCCAGGGACTGCGAACCCAGCGGTCCCACAGCGCGCCGACCGGTATGGCCGCGAAGATCAGGGCGGGGGTGACGGCGCTCGCCGCGCGCAGGCTTTGCGGAGCTTCAAAGTTGAGCGAGAGGATGCCGCCCAGCAGCATGGTCGCCCACCAGACGATGAGCGCCGGCGCGGTCGGTCGGCGAGCCAGCCAAAGCGTCATCCCGATCCCGAGCAAGAAGAGTGGCGCCATCAGCGGATCGAGCATCGGCCGGCCCGGCAGGTTGTGGCGGCCATTGCGGTCTCCGGCAACGTTGAACATCAAGAGGTGTTTGTCGATGTTGTCGCGCAACGGCCCCCAATTTCCAGCACGTTCGACCTCGGGCATCACGCTGGCGACGTTGAGCCTGCGGTTGAATTCCTCTGGGTAGCGCAACGCAAACCAGCCGAGCGGCCCAGCCGCGACGACGAGGCCCACCAACCCAATTCCGAAACCCTGGACAACCGCGGCGCGCATCGTCCGCCGCCAGCAGAACGCCCACAGCAGCAGCACCATCATCGGAGCCGCGAGCAGACGGGCCGGGAAGTAGAACTGGAGGTCGAACCCCAGGAGCAGCCCAGCGAAGGCAAAGTCGCTCGGGCGACGGTCCTGCAGGCCGCGGGTGAGGAAATAGATGACCAGCGTATCGAGGGTCAGGGTGAAGATCGCGGTGCTGGTGGGAAAGCGACTCAGGGTGATATGCCAACTAGCCACCGCGACAAACCAGGCTGCGATCAAGGCGATCCGCGGTGAGCCGAACAGCCGTCTCACCAGCAGAAAGACAGCCGGGATACCAAGCGTGCCGGCGATCGCGGTGACCGAGCGCAATGCCACTGGTGTGTCGCCAAGGAATTGCATCGCCAACGCCGACAGATAGAGATTTGCCGCAGGGTTCTGGTTCTCGACGAAGAAGATCGGCCGGTAGTTCGACGAAGCGAGGATCGCCTCCGCCCCCAAACCGATTACCGCTTCGTCGTACCAAACGCCAAACGGCAGCGTAGCGAGGTCGATCGTGCGGAGCCACAACCCAACCGCGGTCGCCAGGGCAACCAAGATAATCTCCGCCCGACCGATGCTCGGGATGACGGCGCGTCGCGTACCATCGGGCAGCAGCCAGGCGGCCGCGACCGTGCCGGCAATCGCCGCGAGATAGAGCAGCCAGGCCTGGTTGGGGGCGCTCTCGCCGGCAAAGAGGAAGATCGACCCACTTAACAGCGCGAGGGAAAGACCAGCGACCACCGCCGCGCGCCGGGCCGACAAGAGCGATGGCCACCTCCCCTCGTTCTCCCAGAGATCCGGACCGGTCACCGGCAAGGCATAGCGCAACAGCGCGGTCGATACGAGGAAGGCAAAGGCCCCGCCGATGAGGTCCGGCGGCTGTGTCAGAAAACGGGCGTTGGCGGCAGTCGCGAGGACAATCGCCAGAAGCGCAGCGAAGAGCCGTCTCGGTTGTGACGGAAAGGGCAGCCTCAGTTGGCGCGGAGCCGCGCCCGCCTGGATGGTCATTGGCTCACCCGGCGAATGGATGAAAGGACTGGTGGTTGGAACTTCGTTGGGGGTCTCATTGGTCGGAGATGGACATCCCCACGCCGCTCCGCATTCTGGCGACCGCCCACGGCAAGTCCGACCGGAACCGGCGACCACTCCGTCCGCTGCCGGCCGAGCGATTGCGGTCCGGCCAGTGAGCGTCCCGTTCGGACCGGACGAGCGATTGCCCCTCTGTCGGACTGCTCCAACCCCAACGACATGGCAGTCTCGCTCTCTGAGTTCAAGCCGAAACTGCTCAGACCGCGCAGACAGGCGCACCGCTCTCCGGCACGTCCCACCACACCGGCAAGCACCTCGCGGATGGCGCTACGGCAGCGGGTCGAATCGCTGCACGCGAGCATTATTGCTGTCCACCACGTAGAGCGTGCCATCCGGGGCAAAGGCGACGCCGACCGGCAGGTTGAACATCCCCGGCTCGGCGCCAAAGCGGCCAATCACATTGGTCAGTTGGCCATCCGCATTGAATCGGACAATTCGGTGATTCTCAGGGTCGGTGGCGACGACATTGCCGAGTGAATCGACCGCAAGGTATGGCTTGTTCAAGATTCCGGTACCGTCCCACCCCTTGATGGTCACGAACCCTTGCGGTCGCAGGTTCGAATCGAGCCGCTGAATTCGTTTATTCCAGGTATCGGCGACAAAGAGCGTGCCGTCCGGGCCGACCGCGAGGCCAACCGGTTCCTGGAACTGACCGGGTGCGGCGCCAGCCCCGCCAATCGCCCCGAGAAACTGGCCATCCGGCCGGAACCGTTGAATGCGTTTGTTGCCGGTGTCGGTCACTACCAATGACCCGTCCGGCAAGAAGGCGATCGATCGCGGGCCATAGAAACGACCGGGATTGGCGGTAATTGGCCCACCGGTCTCGCCAAACTCGCCGAACTTCGAGAGAAATTCAAGGCTCGGAGTGAACTGTTGAAGGCGATGGTTCCAGGTGTCGGCAACCCAAATCGTGCCATCCGGCGCGACCGTAATCCCCCAGGGTTCGGTGAATTCGCCATTTCCAGCGCCTTTGCGGCCAACCTGGGCGACCAACCGACCGGTCGGGTCGAACTTCTGAATCCGGTTGTTCCCAGTATCGACGACGTAGACATTGCCGGCAGCGTCGACTGCCACGCCGCGTGGCTCGACGAGTTGGCCAGGTCCACCGCCTCGTGTCCCGAACACGCCGCTTGGGTTCAAGTTCGTCTGGGCCGCCGCGTACTCGTCGGGCTGGGTCGGCCGGACCGGTGCGGCAGCCACAGCCTCGCCGCCCGCTATGCCGTTCTTGACAAAGAAGTAGCCATCTTCAGAGCCGAGCGGTTTACCGAGGTCGCGGTTGAAGAAATAGCGCCAAAGCGTTTCGAGGCCGGTCGGGCTGAGCGAAGCAGCAACCGCATCCGAGAATCCGAAGGCACTGTTGGGCCGGCCGGCCTCCGCCGGCGCAGACGACCCCATTGCCGCAACCCACTCGACCGGTGATTTGTAGTCTTCCGGGAACCACCAACGGTGGCGATACCGTTGGCCCTGGCTGTAGTCGGTCAGATACGGTCGCATCCGTTCGACGTTGTTGGCGTGAACAAGCACCACCTGCCCAGTGGGCGGGCCAGCCGCTCCGGTGTACGATGGATATTCGACGTTCGGATAGTCGCGCAGATACCAGGCCCACGGCCAAGTGAAGCCGCTGGTGCTATCGACCGAGATCCGAAGGTCGTCCGCACCAGTCGCGCGTAGCGAAATCCGTTCGATCTCGCGATTGATCCGGGTGATGTCGGGTGTGGACTGGGTGTAGATCAACATTTCGTTGGCGATGTCGCCATGCTTGTAGGTGACGGTCCAAGCCGCTCGCAACGTCAAGACGAACAAGATCGCGACAAACGCCGCGCCGGCGCCAGCCGCCACCGAGCGCCCGCCGAGCGGCATCCCAAGTTGGATCGCCGCCCCGACGATCAACAACCCGAGGCCAACGAGAGCCAGGGCCTGACCGTTCCAGCCAGGCGCGGCGTCGGCGCCGGCCTGTATCAGCCCCGCTGCCCCAGCGGCAAGCGCCAAGGCAGCGAGGACGAACAGTCCGACCGTTCCGGCAACTCGCCAGGCCGATGCACTGCGCCAATCGACTTCTTCCAGCAGCAGCCCAACCGAACGGCCAGCCAGCAAGATCAGCGGCAGAGCAAGGTGAACGAGCAGCCAAGGCATCTTCTCGCCGGCCCAGCTATAGGCAGCGGTTGCGCCGAGGAACCAGTAGACGAGGAAGACGGTGAACGGCGTAAGCTTGGTGCGATTGAAGCCGAGATAAACGAGGCCCGCAACGCTCAGGACCAACGGCAAGAATTCGTAGAGCGGCAGCATCAGGAGGTAGTAGTAGGACGGCTGAGAGCCACGCTGAACGTCGTGCTGCTCGATCCAGTAGGCGAGGCTGCCCCAGACGCCGGAACCGATCCCGGGCAGATTGGTGAAGAAGGTGCTGTAGAGCAAGACGAAGACCGTCCAGTAGAGCGCTGCGTAGCCAGGCCAGACCGACCGGCTCCACCAGAGCCCAACCGCCGCCGACACGGCCAGGCTGACGCCAGCGACAGCAAACTGGGAGAAGATCGCCCGAGTGGTCACCCACGGCCCAATCGTCATCACCGTGGGATCGGTCGAGACGACCGAGGTCTTCAAGGCAACCGCGCTGAGAAGCGGCAGGGTCAGCGTGCCCATCATGATTAGCACGCCAAAGATGGAATTCGCCCGGACCTCGGCGAGCGCGGGAATTTTGCCCTTGCCGGCAAGATCCCAGAGCCAGTAGGCAGTGAAAAAGCTTCCAAACACCATAACGGTGATGTACTGCGTTTCCTTGGTCGCAAAACCGAGTGACATCATCGCCGCGCCGAGGTAGAGCCAGCGCGCCTGGCGAGTGAAGATGTAGCGCCAGGCCGAGAGAGCGAGGACGAGCGTGAAGACCGCCATCAGGATGTCGTTTCGAGCGAAGCGGCTGTAGTAGAGCATCGTTGGCGAGAAGGCGAGCATGATCGCGGCGGCAAGGGCACCAGAGCGGCCCAGGAGGTCGCGCAGGAAATACGGAAGGACCACCAGGGCGACCCCAAAGATGACATAAAGGACGCGCCCGGTGAAGTCACTGTCGCCAAAGAGAAAGAAGATCAGAGCGTTGGCGTGGAACTGAAACGGCCCGTGCATCATCGGGTCGTGTTGATAGCCACGACCGGAATAGAGATACCAACTGTAGAGGACATGAAGGCTCTCGTCGTGGTGCATTGCCCGAGCACCGAGGTCCCAGAAGCGCATGATCGCCGCGACCACTGCCAGGGTACTGTAGGCGAGAACCTCCCAGGTCACGCCAGCCACGCCGAGGGCGCGGTCGATGGCGTCTGAGCCGACCCGGCGCTCCGGTCCTGGCTGTTCGATCGCTTGAGTCATACTGCTGCTCCTTGGGCGCGACCCCGGCTGTGGCTGACGAATCGTCTCGCGAACCGGCCGGAGCGTTACCTGCTAAAGAGTACGGCCTCCCGCACAAAGCTGGTTTCACTTACGTCTCGCCAGACATACCAACGCCACCAGGCGCGGGGGGTCTGGGGCGGGCCATAGCTGCCTGCCGCGTACACCCCGGGTGTCGATGTCGCGGTTCCGGAAGTCGGCGGCGATGCACCGGGCAGTACGACCGCGGCCACCATCCCGTCGACCAACTGTTCGGCGGGAAGTTGACCGGGCTGGTCGCGCAAGTACCAGCCAAACGGTATGCGAAGGGCCTGGCTGAGACCATAGGTGATCGTTCCACCACGGGCAGCGCGAATCTCGCCGATCCGCTCGGGAAATATGGTCGCCGCCGGACCCGGCACGCTCGCCAACACCCATTCTGCCGCGGTCGGCCGGGCGTTCAGTCGCACCGACGCGTGCATCGACCCGGCCGCCAGGATCAGCGCCGCAAACAGCGCGATGACGGGGATCGCGCCGCGACCTGCGAAATATCCGACGAGTCCCGCATAGGCTACAACCAAGCCGAGTGTAAGGAAGACGGCCATCCACTGGACCGAAGTCCCGCCGTCGGTGCGGGTCAAAGACGCCGACTGCAAATAGGCATAGGTCATCAACGGGACAGCGCCGACAATCGCGGCGGTTCGCCAGAGATCGTCCCGCCGGAGACGTCGTATCAGATCGGCCACCAGAGTCGCGGCGATCAGACCGAGTGGAAGGGCAATTCCGGAGAGCGGGCCAATGGTGCGCTGACCGCCCAGCACGGCTAGTCCCGCCCCGACGCCGCTCCAGACCGCCAGAAACGCGACGAACGAGCGATCGCGCGGCTCGCCCGGCGCAGCACGCAACAACCAGACTACCCCAGCGAGGCCGAACACCAGGACCAGCGGGTCGTAGACCGCGAGGCCGACGATCGGAAGCCCGAGAGCCCCGCCACCATTCAGTTCATCCACCCAGGCCGAAAGCGCCGGCAGCGCCAACCCAGCCGGAAGGAGAAAGAGCCGGGTCGAGACAACGACGAACAAAACCAGCGCCGCGGCGATTGCCCAGCCGATCGGACTGGTCAGCCGACCACCATGGGTCCTCCAAGCTTCCTCCAACGACGCCAATGGGGTCCGCGCACCGGCAACCCGCGCGACCGCGACCGCGCCGACGCCGGCAAGCAGAAAGGTGACGGAGCGCGGACCGGCAGCCAGGAGTAGTCCGCCAGCAAGGATCGCCGCAACCAGCCAACCAACCCGACGCTCACGGTCAAAGCGAAAGAGGCCAAGCAGGACGATGAACGCGAGCAGCAGCGCCAAAGAGTCGGCATCGACACGGCGAGAGACACCAAGAGGGAAAGGACCGACGGCGAGGAGAAAGGCAGCCACCAGCGCTGCCAGACGGCCCAGCAACGGGCGAAAGAACGGCATTATCGCGACGAGGGCCGTGCCTGCCACCGCGAGAGGAAATCGAGCGGCGAGGTCGGACCCGCCTGCGACGAAGAAGACCAGAGCAGTCAGCAGTTCGACCAGTGGAGCCGGACCACCAGTCGCCCGTCCGGCAACCAAATCGAGTGCGGCGAGAGCCGTGGTTGTCTCGTAATCGGCCAGCGCATCGCCAGCGGATAGTCCCAGGCGCAGCGCGACCGCGACGAGAATTGCCAACGCGTACAGCAACGCCTCGATCGATACGACGCGCGCCGTCTTGCCGAGCGGGAAGCCTGGCTCCGGCACGGAAGGCGGGAGCGATGCGACCGGCCTTGGTGGGCTGGCCGGGCGCTCTGCCACTGCGCTATCGAACCCGGAAGATCGTGGTGTTGCCATTCTCAAAGGCGACGTCAAATAAGCCGTCCAGCCGGTCGGCGACTGCTGCGCCGTATTTCTGCCTCTCCAGTCCACCGACCACGATGTAATCGACGCTGTACTTGTCGGTCAGCGCCCGCACTTCATCGCGTGAGACGGAGTTGTAGATCCGGTCAATCTCCTGCTCTCGCCCGCGAAACGGTTCGTCCGACCCGCGCCATTGGCGCTCGTGACCGGCCCAACCGAGGATGGTGGGTAGGCCCGTCTGCATCGAGATCCGGCCATACTCGGAATACTGACCGCCCGTTGCTTCGACGAGGACCGAACCGCCCGGCGCATTGGCCGTCAGCCAGTCGATGGCGGCGGCCTCGTCCGGGTTGATCGCCCGAGCCGCCGCCGTTCCGTCGAGGGTGGGAAGACCCGCGAAGGCGTCGGCTTTGCTCCAGGTCGCCGCAAGGGTGAAATAGCTCCCGCCGATGATTAGCACGGTGCAGGCACCGACCAGGGCAAGGCGCGGACGGCTCGACCGTGCTTCGACGACCAGCCTTCCAAATCCATAGCCGCCCGCCACGGCCAGGAGCGTCCACGACTGGTAATACAGCTTGAAAACGGTATTCATGCGGCTACCGAACACGTCCAGAATAAAAAAGTGTTCAGCGCCAAGTTGCAAGAGGAAGCCGACCCCAATGAGCAGCGCCGCGACCGCATCCGCACGCGAACGTGCCGTCAACGCGACGATCGCACCGAGTGTGACCATCACTGCGAGGGGCAATGAAATGAGAAGCTTGGCTGGCAGCGGATCGAGAAAGGTCGCGGGCACTCCTCCGCGAAGCGTCGCTGGAAGGGTGGCCAGCAGCCAGGCGGCGATCGGAGCTAGGCCAACCACGATCGCCGGTTGGATTGTCCGCCGCCAGCCATCCTCGAGGCCACCAACAAACCGGGTCGCCAGAAACACCGCCCCGAGTACCGCCAGCGGAGCCCAAAACAGCAGGTAGTGGTGCACCTGGGTTGCCACGCCGACCACCGGGCGTATCCCCGAGGCTTGCGATGAGAACGAACGGTAAAAGGGAAGGTAGATGACGACGCTCGCCACCCCGACGAGCAGCACGAACACTCCGACGTCGCGCACGAGCCAGCGGTCGACCCTCCCCGCCTTGCGATAAGCCGCAATCACCACCGCGGCAAACAGCACGAACGCGTAGGTCGGCAGATCCCAGGAATTCAAGAACCCGAGCGCCCCGAGGAGGACTGGCAGGCTGAGGCCGCGCCAGGGGTTCGCCTTAAGCCAGGCAAAGCCCCACGGCTGGGGCGAGAGCATGGCCGAGGCGGCCAGAGCCAGAACCAGCAAATTGAACGGCAATGCCAACACGTGCGGATGGAGATCGCCAAGCACGAAGCTGAAGATCGGAAATTCGGCGATGGTGTAGTCGATGCCCTGGCCGTCACGAAACGTGTTGATGACACGGGTGGATTTCCACCACCACCAGTGTTCGGCAGGGGTCCAGCTAGGCGCGACGTACGGCGTCTTCAGGCCATCGATTGAGACCGTCTGCCAGAAGGTCGGCGACCCCCAGCCGCGTGAGATGGCGAAGTCCAGCATGCCGACGAGGTTGCCTAGTCCGACCAGTAAGAACGCGCCGAGCGCTCCGGACCAGGCTGCCACTCGTTGGCCACCGCCTCGAGCCGAGACCAACGAGGTCACCAGCCCAAAGGCCCCTTGAGCCGCCATCGCCATCAAGAGCGCCAACGCCAAGTTGAACGCGACCGCCGCCGGCGTACCGGCCAACCGCGCCAGCATCCCGACGATGACGTAGCCGAAGTAATAGTAGGAGACCGTAGAGCCGGCAAGCCAAGGGTCGGCCGGCGGAAAGGATTCGGCCCGCAATACCGAGTTGAGAAAGAGCAACTCCATTGGCTTCTCGGTGCCAGCGATTTCGGGGTTGTAGGCGCGCACGACCGCCCACAACAGCAAGATCAGGGCGAAGATCGCCTCGCCGACGGCGATGCGCTGCCAATTGGCGCGCACCCAATCCAGCGGCTCAGCGGCCTGGCTCCGCCCACCCAATAGCAGCAGTCCGGTCAGTCCGAGGGCGGCGACGACCAGAACAGCCGCCCCACGATTAGGAGGAAAGAGGTGGACCGAGCCGCCGATCCAGAAGGCGAAACCGGCCAGCAGCAGACCAAGCGGGCGTGCCAGGTTCAAACCACGGTCGGCAAGGTCGGGAAAGAGGCGGTAGGCAATCGGAGCAGCACCAAGTGCGATCAGGCTCGTCAGCAGCCACCAGCCGACGACAGGCAAGAATACCGGCTCGACCAGCGTGGTCACCCGCTACTCGAAAAGCTGCCGGACATACTCGGCGGGGTCGAAGTCGACCAGATCGTCCACTTTCTCGCCAGTTCCGATGTAGCGGATCGGCAAGCCAAGTTCGTTGGCGATCGTAAAGGCAATGCCGCCTTTGGCAGTGCCGTCCAACTTGGTCAGGACGATACCGTCGATGTCGGCGGCTTGGGCAAATGCCTCGGTTTGGATGATCCCGTTCTGGCCGGTGGTCGCATCGATCACGAGTAAGACCTGATGGGGGGCGGTCGGATCGACCTTGGTGATAACGCGGCGGATCTTGCGCAGTTCTTCCATCAGGTTGGTCTTTGCCTGAAGCCGGCCGGCGGTGTCGACGATGACAACGTCCGCGCCGCGGCTGCGTCCTGCTTCGACACTGTCGTAGGCGACCGCGCCAGGATCGGCGCCGATCTGGTGGGCAACGACCTGGACGCCGACACGCTCGGCCCAGACTTTCAGTTGCTCGATGGCGGCAGCGCGAAAGGTATCGGCAGCGCCGACGATCACGCGCTTGTGCTGTCGGTGCCAGCGGTTGGCAAGCTTGGCGATCGTGGTAGTCTTGCCAGTGCCGTTTACTCCAACGACCAGCAAGACGAAAGGCCGTCCATCCGCGAAGCTCCTAGGATCGCGCTCGAACGGGTGCTCATCGTCGTGCTCAACTTCTTCGAGAACCGCGGTCATCTCTTCCTGGAGCGCGCGCTTCGCATCGTCCACGTCGGTCAGCTTTTCGTCGTGGATCCGTTCGCGCAACCGGCCGACCAACTCCTCGGTGGTGCTGACACTGACATCCGCGCCGATCAGGGTCTCTTCAAGCTCATCCCAAAAATCGTCGTCGATCAGTCGGCGCTCGAAGACAGCCGAGACACGGTTGAAGACGGCGTCTCGCGTCCGACGCAGCCCAAAGTCCAACTTGCGGAGACGTTCAAACATGGTGTTCAAATGCTAGCACCGGCCTGTGAAGCGGACCAAGGCCCAGCGCTACTGGGCAAGGTAGAGCCGCACGTTGGTTCGCGCCCCGTAGGCACGCTCGACATCGCGACCGAACGTCTGATCCGGCGCGAAAACGTCGATCCAACCGTCGTTGCCGAGTTGGCCACGATCAAAGCAGACCACCACGCGCCCGTCAGGAAAGACGGCAACCGAGCCAAGTGGGATCTCCCACGAGCAGGCGGCGGTACCGATGAAAGGCCGGATGCCGGAATAGGTGGCGTTGCCGGTGGGCAAATGCCAGGTCACCCGCACCGGCTTGGACGGGACATAACTCGGCGCGCTCGCACCTTCGCCCGCGAGGCCAAGGACGAGCGTGAGCGCGGCGAGAAGTGAGCCCACACGGAGGATAGTCACGGGTGGGCGAACCATAGCAGGCAGTCCGCCGTCCGGCGAGTAGATGCCGGAAACGCAGCGGCGACGAACTCGCCGTCCCACTCGCGGTGTTTGTGGGCGAAGGCCTCGTGCGCACCCCCGCAGTCCAGGCCTTTGATGCGCCGTCGCTGCCCGCCAGCCGAGGGCAGGCGACTTTGAGTCAATGACGACGATCTTGCTGCCCCGGGGGGTCATGGCTCTGCTGCTCTGGTAGATGAAGAATGCTCGACCGGAGACCCACGAACCGCTAGGCCGAGGGCGTGAGCGGAACCGTCTCCTCGACGGGCGAGTCGACATTGCGGGTTACACCCGTTACCTCACCGGACCGAACTCGCGCCAAGAGATCTTCGTCGGGCGGGACTTGACTGAGTGCAGGCATCACTTCGTTGGCGAACCGTTCGATCCCAGCGCGGACGATCCGATCCTCGAGGTGCCCGAACGCAAACCAACAGAGCAAGTTGGCAAAACCGAGCCGAGCGAAGGGACGCAAACGCTCGACGACTTCCTCTGCCGGACCCGCAATCAGCCAGTTCTTGAGATAGCCCGCTTTCCGCGCCTCGAAATCCTCCTTGGAGAGGTCGTCGATGCCGACGTTCGCCTTAGCGCTCTTGCGGATGTAGACCTCAATCGCCTCACCGAGAGTGTCGCGCCAGTCCTCGCCAGGCTGGCTGACATAAATCTGGCGATTGAAACCGGTATGGGCGGCCGCCCGCGCCCGTGCGGCATCGTCAAGGCCCGCGTCGCCCTGTCCTTTGAAGTACCAGTAGAGACGGGTGGCGAGGCTCTGCGGATCATGCGGGCCAGCGAGCACTGACCAGCCCTTGCGACCGATCTTTTCGAGCGTGGCAGGCGTCGCCGAGGCGTAGGCGATCGGTGGGGAAGGACGTTGATAGGGGGCGGGGATGATCCGGCCGCTCACCACGCCACGATAATAGCGTCCGTCGTAGCGAAAGCCCTCCGGCGGGGCGCTCCAGGCCTGTTCGAGGACGGCGACGAACTCGTCCATCATCTCGTGACGCTCGGCGGCATCGAAGCCGAAGCCATTGAATTCATCCGGGGCATTACCCGGCCCGACACCGACGATTAGTCGCCCTCTGGAAAGTTGGTCGAGGAGATTGCACTCGGTGACGAAGGTGATTGGGTGGCGCAGCGGCAAGACGGCGACCGCGAAGCCAATCTGCATGGAACGGTTGCGCTGGGTGATTGCGGCGGCGAGCGTCACCGGTTCTGAGTAGGCGTTGTAGCCGGTGAACTGGTGATCAGTCAGCCAGACATCGGAAAAGCCAAGCCGTTCGGCGAGGTCGACGTGGCCGAGCACCTCGTCGATCACGCGGCCGTCGTCGTCGGGACCAGGGGTCTGTGGGTTCAAGTAGATCGAGAAGCGCATCGTCGTTCCTTTCGTTTCAGCCGGCGCGCTGCCAGCGGGTGAGGTCGCGGCCGTCGCACAGCAGCAGGCCGATCCCTGAGGCGCCCGCCATACTGAAACCGACGTGATACAGCTTGAGAGAGCCGTCCGGCTCGGCAACGAGATAGGGCGTGCCGATCGCAAGTTCGTCGAAGCTACCCGGCGCTCCGTACTCGATCAGCGACCGCTTTGGTCCACGCCCAGCGATGCGCGACCAGTGGAGCAAGTCGTCAGACTCGGCCAGACCGATCCGGAAACGATTTTCGGCGTCAATGGCCTCATAGACCATGATAAAGCGCCCACCAAACGGCACGATCGAGCGTGACCCAACTGAACGGCAGTCAAAGCTTTCCGGGTTTGGACTTGTCCCGAAGATTCTCCCAAGCTTCTCCCAGACGACGCCGTCACCCGAGATCGCTGCTCCGACCCCTGGCCCCTGCGGGCCGGACCCAGAATAGGTGAGCCAGTAGCCGCCGGTCGGCAGCGCATTGACCCGAGGGAAGCCGGCATACCAGGCATCCCAGTCCTGGTCAGCGCCGTTGCCGAGGATCGCCCCGCCGGGCAGCGAGCCGGCGATGCGGCGAAAGTGAAGACCGTCGCTCGAAACGGCAAGCCCGATATTCAGCGGAAAGCCCTTTCTTGGCTGCCCGTCAACCAATCCCGAGGTCTCCCTGCCGCCCTGGTAGTACATCCAGTACTCGCCATCCACGGGCAAGACGTCGGTCGCCCCGACTTGGAAAGAATCGAAGCGGCCTGCTTCGGCGGCGGGGTCGAGCACCGACCCCCGAGCGCCAGGGCCGGGTACTTTTTGCCAAGCGATACCGTCACGCGAGATCGCCAACCCGGAGCGGCCCATCGGCAGGACCGACCTCTCGTTCTCGGCAGTGACGCCGGGAAAGGTCTTCTCACGGCCGTAGTACCACATTCGAAACCCGTCATCGGCCCGCCGGACGATCGGACAGGAAGCGCGAGCGTCATCCCAGTTTCCCGCCGGCCCCGGCCCAAAAAGAAAGCCCGGGTCGCTCATTGCACCTCCCTCGGCCGCTTGCAGCCGGCAACGCCGCTTGACGGAGCGGGGTACAGTGTAGCGCGTTGGCACACCAGGGCGGGCCACCAGCGGGAGGATGCGCCTCAGGTCGGACAACGATATACAACGTATTACGTGTCATCTCTATCCATTGACACGATGCTGAACAGCGCGAAACACTGCCCGAACCGGCCCAACATCATGCCGAAATGACGTAAGATACTCGTCTCACGTACCTTCTGAATCGGGCGCCTTACCCGGTCGGCGACGTTGCCAGGCCGGCGACGAAAGGAGTGACGGATGGCTGCCGTTGGCGCTCTCACCCTCTACCGATCCACGATCGGCAAGAAGGTGATCATGGCAATCTCCGGGCTGATCGGGCTCGGATTCGTCTTCTTTCATATGTACGGCAACCTCAAGGTGTACCAGGGTGCGGCGGTGTTCAACCATTACGCCGAAGGGCTCCGCACCATCGGCGACCCGGTGTTCGGGTACAGCCATCTCCTCTGGATCGCCCGGCTGGCCCTGATCGGTGCAGTCGTCGCCCACGTCGTCGCCGCCATCCAGTTGACCCGGATCGATTGGCATGGACGTCCGAGTGGCTATCGCAAGAAAAAGCTGATCCACACGTCCTATGCTGCGCGAACGATGCGCCTCGGTGGCGCCGTCATCTTCGCCTTCATCGTCTATCACCTTCTCGACCTCACCTTCGGCGTGGTCAATCCGGGATTCGTTGGCGGAGATGTCTATCGCAACTTTATTGCCACCTTCCGAAATCCGATAGTGGCAGCGTTCTATGTCATCGCAAACATCCTATTGGGGCTCCATATCTACCATGGTGGCTGGAGTCTATGGCAGACGCTTGGCCTCAACGATTATCGCTGGAGCCCGCTCTTTCGCGGCTTGGCGACGGTGCTCGCGCTGGCAGTGACGCTCGGCAATATCTCGTTTCCAATCGCGGTCCAGACGGGGTTCCTGCGTTAGCGCGCGGGGGAGGAGTTTGATGGTTACGACTGCATCGCCGGAAGTCACCCGCACATCCGACCTTCCGCGAGTCATTCTTGATGCCAAGATCCCGCCGGGACCCATCGAGGAGAAATGGGATCTCGCCAAGTTCGAATACAAACTCGTCAACCCGGCCAACCGACGCCGCCACACGATCATCGTGGTCGGCAGCGGCCTGGCCGGCGCATCGGCGGCAGCAAGTCTCGGCGAGCTTGGTTACCACGTCGAATGCTTCTGCTTTCAGGATTCGCCCCGACGAGCCCACTCGGTCGCGGCGCAGGGCGGGATCAACGCCGCCAAGAACTATCGCAACGACGGAGACAGCATCTATCGGCTGTTCTACGACACCGTCAAGGGTGGGGACTTCCGCTCCCGTGAGGCGAACGTCTATCGCCTCGCCGAGATGAGCGTCAATATCATCGACCAGTGCGTCGCCCAGGGCGTCCCCTTCGCCCGCGAGTACGGCGGCTTGCTGGACAATCGATCGTTTGGCGGCGCCCAAGTATCGAGAACGTTCTATGCCCGCGGTCAGACCGGTCAGCAGTTGCTGATCGGCGCCTACCAGGCCCTTGAACGCCAGATTGGGCTTGGCAGTGTCGAGATGCACACGCGCAGCGAGGTGCTCGATCTCGTGCTCGTGGACGGCGTGGCGCGCGGCGTGGTCTGCCGAAACCTCGTGACCGGCGCCCTTGAGCGATACGCCGCCGACGTCGTGGTCCTGGCAACTGGCGGCTACGGCAACGTCTTCTACCTCTCGACCAACGCCAAAGGGTCGAACGTCACGGCCGCTTGGCGGGCACACCGGCGAGGCGCATTCTTCGCCAATCCGTGCTACACCCAGATCCACCCGACCTGCATTCCACGCACCGGGCCGTTCCAATCCAAGCTAACCCTGATGAGTGAGTCGCTCCGCAACGATGGCCGGATCTGGGTACCACAGCAGGCTGGCGACCCGCGCAGCCCGGACCAGATCCCTGAGGCCGAGCGCGACTACTACCTCGAACGGCGATATCCGGCTTTTGGCAACCTCGTTCCGCGTGATATCGCCTCACGCGCCGCAAAACGGGCGGTGGACGATGGTCGGGGGGTCGGACCGGGCGGCGGCGGTGTTTATCTCGACTTCTCCGAAGCGATCCGGCGGCTTGGCAGACGGGTGATCGAGGAGCGCTACGGCAACCTGTTCGATATCTATCACCACATCACCGCAGAAGACCCCTATCGTGTCCCGATGCGAATCTACCCGGCAGTCCACTACACGATGGGCGGGCTGTGGGTGGATTACAACCTGATGAGCACCATCCCCGGTCTGTTCGTGCTGGGCGAGGCGAACTTCTCGGACCACGGCGCAAACCGACTGGGCGCCAGCGCCCTGATGCAAGGACTTGCCGACGGCTACTTTGTCGCCCCGTACACCGTGGCCAACTATCTCGCGTCGACCAAGCAGGAGAAGGTGACGACCGACCACCCGCAATTCGCGACGATTGAAGGAGAGGTGCGCGAGCGCATCCGCCGGATAATGGCGATTGGCGGAAAGCGCACCGTCGACTCGCTTCACCGGGCGCTTGGCGACGTGATGTGGAACCAAGTCGGGATGGCACGCAACTCCGGCGGGCTTATCGATGCGATGCGGGCGGTGCAGGAGATCCGCGCGGAGTTTTATAGCGACCTGTTTATCCCCGGCGACGCCGAAAGCTTCAACCCGTCATTGACCCAGGCATTGCGTGTCGCCGACTTCATGGAACTTGGCGAGTTGCTTATTCGCGATGCCCTGCAGCGCGAGGAATCGTGCGGAGGACATTTCCGTGAGGAGTATCAAACCGAGGATGGCGAGGCGTTGCGCGATGACGAGAACTTCGCCTTTGTCGGGGCCTGGCAATTCAACGGAGACGATGGCGAGCCGGTGCTCCATAAGGAGCCGCTGCTTTTCGAGGAAGTCCACCTCGCCACCCGCAGCTACAAATAGAGCCGGGGAGGAGTATCGGTGAATCTGCTCTTGAAAGTCTGGCGGCAATCGAAGGCCTCGGCGACCGGCCGCTTCATCGAGTACGAAGCGCGCGACGTCCCCCGCGAGGCGTCCTTCCTCGAGATGCTGGATCTCGTCAACGAGACGATCGCCCAGCGGGGTGACGACCCGATCGCGTTCGATCACGATTGCCGCGAAGGCATCTGTGGGATGTGCGGGATCATGATCAACGGCGTCGCCCACGGCCCGGAGCCAGAGACGACGACCTGCCAACTGCACATGCGGACCTTCAGGGATGGCGACACGATTGTCATCGAGCCTTGGCGATCTCGGGCGACGCCGGTGATCAAAGACCTCGTGGTCGATCGTGGTTCATTGGACCGGATCATCGCGGCGGGCGGCTACATCACCGCTCCAACCGGGAGCGCCCCCGAGGCGAACACGACCCGGGTCCCCAAAGGCAGCGCCGATCTGGCAATGGACGCGGCCCAATGCATCGGCTGCGCTGCCTGCGTCGCGGCGTGCCCGAACGCCTCGGCAGTGCTCTTTGTTGGCGCGAAGGTGTCGCACCTCGGGCTTCTCCCTCAGGGTCAACCCGAGCGAAATAGCCGGGTCCTCGCGATGATGGCTCAGCACGACGCCGAAGGGTTCGGCGCATGCACCAACCACGGAGAATGCGAAGCCGTCTGCCCAAAGGGGATCAGCATCGATTTCATCGCGAGACTGAACCGCGACCTGATCCGGGCGAACTTCGGCTTCACTCGCAAGATCCGTGGCCCGGAGGGCGGAGGATAACGCCGCTCTTCATTCGCCTTGCCCGCTCCTCTCCGAGATGTTGGGTGGTTGTGCGGGAGCGTCAGCCAGCGGTAACTCAGTGTGCGAAGGCAGCCAATCCCGCTGGTGGCGTGAGGGATCACGGGCAATAACACATCGCGGCGGACCAGGACCTACTGGACCTGACACCTCCGACGCGAGCGGAGGACGGATGGCGGGTTCCCTGACGGGTCGGGTTGCGTTGGTGACCGGCGGGGCTGGGCTGATCGGATCGGCGATCTCGCGACGGCTGGCTGCGGACGGCGCTCAAGTCGTGATAAACGGGAGAGACGCAGCCAAGGCCGAGGCGTTGGCGGTCGCTTTGCGTCAGAGCGGTGGCCAGGCATCGGTGCACGTCGCCAATGTCCGTGACGAGGCCGAGGTGGGCGCGATGGTGGAGGCTACCATCACCCGGTTCGGGTCGCTCGACATTCTCATCAACAACGCCGGCGGCGTCGGGGTCGCCGGAGCGGGATTCCCGGCCTACCTCGCCGATACCAAATTGGACGACTGGAACCAAGTCGTCGGTCTGAACCTGACCGCGAGTTTCCTCTGTACCCGCGCCTCACTGCCAGCGATGGTGCATCGGGGCTTCGGCCGGGTCGTCAACATCTCCTCCGCTGGCCAATACGGCGTTATCGGGCTGGCCCACTATGCCGCCGCCAAAGCCGGCCTGATCGGTCTGACGAAGACGGTCGCGCTCGAGTACGCCGCGCACGGGATTACCGCCAACATCGTATCGCCACACCTCACCGAGAGCGGCCGGCCCCGCGCCCCGATGGCCGAGACCCTGCTTGCCCAAGTACCGATAAAACGCTATGGCCAGCCGGACGAGATCGCTGGGGCGGTGGCCTATTTGGTTGGTCCGGACGCCGGCTATGTCACCGGTCAGGTCCTCAACGTGATGGGCGGGCTTGATTGGCTTGGTCCGACGATCGACATGCCCGCGCTGCGGAAGGCGGCGCAGCCGCCAACCTGAGACGGCGGATCCAGTCCATTCGGTGCTACCATCTCACCGAGCACCGGGGGAAATCGCGATGCAATCGGGTCGGTTCGGATGTCTTCAGCTGGCGCTGGTCGGACTGATCAGTCTGATCGTCGGCGGGGCGGCTGGCGCCGGCGCCTCGATGATAGTCACGGCGGTCACCGGCCAACGCACGACGACTATCGTCGATCGCTCGCCAGCAGCACAGGCCAACGTGACAGTTCGGTTGACCGAAGAGTCGGCGATCACCCAGGCTGCCGAGCGCGTCGGTCCGGCGGTCGTAACTCTCCAGACCAGCAGCCGAGTATCGTATTACCGAAGCGGTGAGATCAGCGGGTTCGGTTCGGGTGTTATCTTCGACAAGCAAGGCTATGTTCTGACGAACAAGCACGTCATCGAGGGCGCCCGTCAGATCATCGCGGTGCTGGCAGACGGCCGACGGGTCGACGCCACCCCGTTAGGTCTGGACCCCTTGACCGACCTGGCTGTGGTCAAGCTCCAAGAAGGCGAGTACCCGACCGCCGAACTGGGCGACTCGTCAGATCTGCGGCCGGGACAGTTGGTGATTGCGATTGGTAGTCCACTCGGTTCGTACCAGAACAGCGTTACCACCGGTGTGGTGAGTGCGCTCAACCGAACCATCGAGGCCGACCAAACCAGCCGTGGCGAGCCACTCCATGACCTGATCCAGACTGACGCGGCTATCAACCCCGGCAACAGCGGCGGGCCGTTGGTCAACGCACTCGGACAAGTCATTGGGATCAACACGGTGATCGCCAGCCGCGCCCAGAATATCGGGTTCTCGATCTCGATCAACAGCGCCAAGCCGGTGGTCACATCGGTCATCGAACAAAAGCGAGTCGTGCGTCCCTGGCTGGGTATCCGTTACCTGCCCAATAGCCAGCAAGTGGCGGCCGCCCAGGGTCTGCCAATTGACTTCGGCGTGCTGATCCACTCTGAAAACAGCAGCCTGCCGGCAGTGGAGCCAAACAGCCCCGCAGCGCGCGCCGGCCTCCGCCAGGGTGACATCATCACCGAACTCAATGGTCAGCGGTTAGACGCCAATCGCAGCCTCGCGGATGTGATCCAGAAGCTAAAGGTCGGAGACCGCGTTCCTCTAAAGGTCTATCGCGATGGCCAGGAGCGCGCCGCCGAGATCACCCTCGTCGAGCGGCCGGCCTAGGCGCAACGCGCCTTGACCGCCGAGACGACACGATGCGCGTGATCGCCGGACGGGCGCGTGGTCGGCCTCTGCTGGCGCCAAAAGGCGCCCAGACCCGCCCAACCTCAGACCTGATCCGCGGGGTTATCTTCAACTTGCTCGCCCAGGAAGTGGACGATTTGGGCGAAGTCCTCGACCTTTATGCCGGCAGTGGAGCGCTTGGGATCGAGGCGCTCAGCCGGGGCGCCGAACGCGTGACTTTCGTCGAACGCAACCCAACTGCCTGCAGGGTGATCTCGGAGAACCTGCATCGGCTCGACTTGGCCGAGGGCACGACCATTGTCAACGCACCGGTGAAGCGAGCGCTCACCACCCTGAACGGTGCGTACACTATAATCTTGCTCGACCCGCCCTATGCCGACTCGGAGATCGACGAGGTGCTGGCCCAGTTGGCCGCCTCCTCGTTGGTTGGGTCGGAAACGATCGTGGTCGTCGAGCATTCCAAGCACCGTGAACCTGAAGGTCCGGGCCTGATGCGGGTGAAGCGGCGCTGTCACGGCGACACCTGCGTCTCGATATTCCGGCGTGTGGAGTGAGCGGTGGTCCGAGCCCTCTACCCCGGCACCTTCGACCCTGTCACCAACGGCCACCTCGATATCACCGCCCGCGCGAGCAAGCTGTTCGACGAAGTGATCGTCGCGGTCTATGACGCACCGCCCAAGCAACTCATGTTTTCGACCGACGAACGTGTGGCCCTGTACCGTGCGGTGCTTGCCGAACGCGGATTGACCAACGTCACCGTCTGCTCGTACAGCGGGGTGACCGTTCGGACGGCCCGAGATCTCGGTTGCCGCGTGGTCGTTCGCGGCATCAGGGCCTTGGGTGATTTTCTCTACGAAGCCGACATGGCGATGACCAATCGGACCCTGGAGCCGGATGTCGAGCTTGTCTTTCTGATGACCCTGCTTGAGTATTCCTTCATTAGCTCCAGCCGGGTCAAAGAGCTGGCAGCCCTCGGCGAACGGGTAGAACTGTACGTGCCGAAGCCGGTGGAACAGGCGATTGCCGACCGGCTGGCCCAACCGTAGGGAGGCTCGAGGTCGTGGATATTCTCCATCTCATCGATCGACTGGAGACCCTCGTATCGCAGGGGACGCGAGTTCCTGGCCTCGGCAAGATCATCGTCGACCCCGATCAGTTGCTCGACATCATCGATCAGATGCGGATTTCGGTGCCGAAAGAGATGCACGAAGCGCGCCGAGTGCTCGACGAACGCGACCTGATCGTCTCGCAAGCCAAGAGCGAATCGGACGCCTTGCTCACCGCCACCCGCGACGAGATCGAACAGCGCCTCCAATCGAGCGATGTCGTTCGCCAAGCTCAAGAGCGCGCCCAAGAAATTATCGCGCAGGCTCAAAGATCGGCTCAGTTGATCGAGGCCGATGCGAATGCCGACGCGGCCGCCACCCGGCGCGAAGCCGACGACTATTCGATCGACGTGATCCGGCGGATGCTCGCCCAGATCGATTCTGTGCAGGGTCAACTCCGTGGGTATATCGAGCAGGTGCAGCAAGGAGCGCCGCGCGGTTGACCTGCCGCCGGGACCGGCGATACACTCATTGTGAGAGAGCCGGGGTTTCTCCCCGGCTTAGTCATTCCCTCTTGGCTAGATCACCATGCTCTACAACCTCTCGCAGTTCCTCCGTGGCGTGGTCGGTGAGACGCGCCAGTTCCCAATCACGGGCGATATCGAGCCGATTGATGGCAGCGGCAAGTCCGTCCCCGTCGTTGGCGACGTCGAACTGGTTCGCACCAACCAGGGCGTGCTGGCTCGTGTCCGGGCTGTCCTTTCTTCGACCGAGGAATGCAGCCGCTGTCTGAAGCCGATTGCAAACCAGATTGAGGTCGCCTTCGAAGAGATCTATTACCCAACCTCTGACCCGATCACCGGTCACCCGCTTCCGTCGCCGCCCGAGCCAGATGCCTACACGATCGATCATAATCACATGCTCGACCTCGGCGAAGCGATCCGCGAGTATGCCGTCATGGCACGGCCGCTCCAGCCTCTGTGTCGAGAGGACTGCGCGGGGCTTTGCCCGACGTGCGGTATCGACCGCAACACGACGAGTTGTGCCTGCACCCAGAGTGCCGCCGATCCCCGATGGGCGATGCTTTGGCAGGTCACCCCACAGGAGTAATCAATGGCCGTCCCGAAGAAAAAGACGCCGCGCTCGTACAAGCTCAGCCGGCGCAGCCACGATCATCTGACCAAGCCAGCATTGCAAAACTGCCCGCAGTGCCGCCAGCCAACGCTCAGTCACCGTGCCTGCCCGAATTGCGGCACCTACAACGGCCGTCAGGTGATCGAGCAGAAGGACGATCTGTAGCGGTACCGCCCGGTGGCGAACCCGGCATTCGACCGAGCGGCGCTCCTTTCCGCCGTTGCACCATTCGGCCTCTTACCAGAAGATGCCGCGCTCGAGCAACTTGAGCGATATGCCGGGCTGCTGACCACCCGTAACCAAACGGTCAACCTGACCGCGATCGTCGATCCGGTCGGCATCGCGGTTCGCCATTTTGCCGACTCACTCTCGGTGACCTGCGCCGTTCAGCCCTCGGGCCGAGTAGTGGACATTGGCGCCGGGGCGGGCTTTCCCGGTTTGGTTCTCAAAATCGTTTGGCCGGCGATTTCGCTGACCCTGATCGAAGCAACCGGCAAGAAGGCCGCATTCCTGGCCGAGATTGTGCGGGACCTCGATCTCGGCGGCGTCACCGTGATGGCCGAGCGTGCCGAAGACGCCGCCCGGCGGCCGTCGCTTCGCGAGAGATTTGACCTCGCAGTTGCTCGCGCCGTCGCACCGCTCCCAGTGCTTGCGGAACTGATGCTGCCTTTCGTCGCGGTCGGCGGGACGGCGGTGGCGTACAAATCGGGAGACCTGAGCGAAGAGATTGCAGCCGCCCGTCAGCCAATTGCGCTGCTGGGCGGTGGTGCGATCCTCGGTGTTCCGGTGGAGGCTCCTGGTCTTGAGGGACGGTCGCTTGTTCGAATCGCCAAGGAGCGGCCGACACAGGACGCCTATCCACGGCGAAGCGGGCTGCCGGCCAAACGTCCGCTGGTTTAGGCGCGGAGCGTCTCGAATTCCGCTGTACCGAAGGTTGGGCTGGGCGGAAGGATCCCCTCCCGGATTGCATCGAACCACCGATCGGTCGCCCAGAGCAACATCGGCGCACCGGCGGTCGGCCAGACGTACGTGAGCGCCTCGGCGATCCGCACTTCGCTCACTCCGGCCTCATTCAGTCGCTTGAGGTGGTAGACGAATGCCTCGGCACGTTGGTGGATCGTCTGGACTGTAAGCATCGCAAGGTCGGTGAGTTCGGGCTCGATACTATCGCGAACGGCGTCGACTAGCCGTTGGTAGGCTGGCTCGGCGGGGCTCTGCAACCAGTCAGGCCAACTCGTCGTCCCAAACTCAAGCGCGGTCCAGCCGTCTCCAGCGGCTGCAAGAGCGACAGCGGCCAGCATCTCGGACGGTGGCACCCCGGCTGCTTTTGCCCGGTCGAGGTGGAGGCTCCCGACCCGTTGGCGCTGCGCAGCCAGGATGGCGATCCAGATGACCTCACGCTCGCGCTCGGTCATCGCACGAGGCGTCAAGTTGATCCCACGGTAGAGATCGCCCCAGCGCTCGAGGATCGCCGGTTCCAAGTGACCGTAAACCAGGTGATACGACAGGGTATAGCCACGCTCTGCTTGGATCTTCGCCATCAACGCCGGATCGGCCATCGTTTACTCCTTTGCCCGCTTCAGCCAGTCTACCAGGCCACCCAGCCAGCCTTTTCCCGCTGTGGACGGCTTGACCAACGAGCCTGCCTGGCTGAAGATTCGGTGGTGCGACGACTCCTTGGCGCCCTGGCGGTTCTCGCCGTTCTGCTGTCGGCAAGTGTGGATTTCTTCCCAACAGCCGCCGCTCCGCTCCCACCGCCGACGCCTGCCAAGACGGTTGGCTATGGAGTCTGGACCCTCGCAGCACCCGATCGCCTCGACCGTGCTAAGAGCATCGGGTTCAATTGGGTGAAGTTGATCGGTTCCTGGAAGTCAGTTCAGCCCGATCCGAGCAAACCGCCGGATTGGCGCGCCCTCGACGCCGACATCGAGCGGGCGACGACGCGCGGGATGCGCATCCTGCTCCGGATCGACGAGCCACCAGCCTGGGCGACCGGTACCGAGGCGCGCAACGCTCCGCCAACCGATGACTCGACGTTGGCGACCTTCCTCGGCCTGGTGGCAGCACGCTATCGCGGCAAGGTCCAGGCCTACGAAATCTGGAACGAACAGAACACCAGCCTCGAATGGGGGGGGCGGACGCCGGACCCGGCGAAGTACGCCCGGATGCTCAGGGCGCTTCACCCGAAGGTGAAAGCTGCCGACCCGAATGCGATCGTCGTCACCGGTGGACTTGCGACGACCGGAGACGCTGGGGCGGGTGGCGACGCCTGGGGCGATTTGGTCTACTTGCGGGCTCTCTATGAAAACGGCGCAAAGGGGTTCTTCGACGCGATCGGCAGCCATCCCTATGCCGGACCGTACGCACCGGAGACAAGCGGCGGCGCTGCTCCGCTGGGAGTGTATTTCCGGCGAGCGGAGGATCATCGCAAGGTGGCCGAGCAGTTTGGCGATGACGTGGCGGTCTGGATCACCGAGTTCGGCTGGTTACACAATTTCGAGTCCGCCCAGTGCAATCTCGCGAGCTACGATCCCTACCGCGCCCCTTGGCAGATCGCCGAGGAGACCCAGGCGGACTATCTCGTTCGTGCGTATACCTATGCCCGCCAGAATTGGCCTTGGGCAGGCCCGTTGTTCATTTACAACCTCGACTTCTCGATCGACACCTGGCGGGTTCGATGCGACCCGAACCGCCTGTTTTCGCTCGTCAAAGGCGACGGATCGCCATTGCTGGCGATGAAACTGCTCTCGGCAATGCCGCGTTGGGAGAGCGACCTGCCGAGTGCAGCAGTGAAGACCATCCTTCCGGTGATCGCCGATAGCTGGTTTACCCTCGCTTGGACCAGCAACGACGCCACCAGCGGTGTCGCCAGCATTGATGTCCAGTATCGCACGCTTCCGAACGGGGCCTGGAAGCCGCTCTCGGCGAATGTCGGCGACAACCTGCTCGACATCGACCTGACTGACCGGACCACCTATCAGTTCAGGATCCAGCCGATGGACTGGGCCGGCAACCGGGGCGCTTGGGTGGAAAGCAATGCCACCATCGCGAGCCTCGGCGGCCTGGTCACGCCAACGGTTTCATCCGTCAGTCTCTGGCTGACGCCGACGAACGCCTATTCCGGGTCAGCCGTTTTGCAGAACCTCGGTGGCGGCGTGGTGAACTGGACCGCTGCATCCGACCAAGCCTGGCTTAGTCTCTCGCCGCGCTCAGGGCATCTTGGTCCGGGCCAACGCGCGGTGCTGACGTTGACCGTGGCCGGAACTCTCGGATTTGGCCAGCATCGGGCAACGATCAATCTCGGGGGAGACGGTTGGCGAGTCGGTGGACCCCTGGTGGTCGAGGTCCAGGTGATGAGGGCGGTCGAGCGGCGCTACATCCCGCTGATCAACATGTCCAGCAGTGCGCCGGTTTCGCTCAGCGGAGCGACGGAGCGGCGGCGAGTCCGTGCCGCCGGACCTTGAGCTAGAGGCGTAGAGGCTCGGCAGATTCCGCCCGGCGAAACTCCTCGATTGCTGCGACGATCGCGGCGCGATCACCAGCCACCCGGATCGGACGATTGGCAAAGGTTCCGGCAATTGGCTGCGAACATTGGATCACGCGCGTCTCGGTGACGAACTCCTCGTACAACTCGCCGACGTGATAACGGACGGTATAGTCCGGGTCTTTGAGGACGTTGCCGGTCAGGATCGCCACGACGTTTTCTTCCGGACTGAGCGCGGTATCGGTGCCGCTGGCGACGAGTTTGGCGATACCGGCGATGGCCGCCGCCGATGCCGGTTCACAGCCAATACCGTCGCGGCCAATGGTCGCCTTGGCGTCGGCAATCGACTGCTCGCTTACCTCGGCCACCCAGCCGTTGGTCCAATCCACCGCCCTCATCGCCTTCTTCCAACTCACCGGCTTGCCGATCTTGATGGCGGTGGCGAGCGTCTTGGCATGAACGGTGATGAGGTTTGTCGGGTCGCCACTGGTCATGGTCCGATAAAACGGGTCGGCGCCGGACGCTTGGACGACGGTGACTCGCGGTATTTTGTTGATGAACCCAAGATCGAATAGTTCCTTGAGCCCTTTCCCGATCGCCGAACTATTGCCGAGGTTGCCGCCAGGCAAGACGATACGGTCGGGTGGTTTCCAGTCAAGCTGGTGGAGCAGTTCGATCGCGATGGTTTTCTGACCTTCGAGGCGGAACGGGTTGATGGAGTTCAGAACGTAAATACCGATCTCGTCCGCGACCTCGCCCATGAGTTGCTGAGCGACGTCGAAATCGCCCTGGACCATCAACGTCAGCGCTCCATAGTCGAGCGCTTGCGACAACTTGCCAAACGTGATCTGACCGTCCGGCACGAGGACGATCCCAAGCATCCCGGCACGCGCAGCGTAGGCCGCCATCGAAGCCGAGGTATTGCCGGTCGAGGCGCAGAGGACCGCGGTCATCCCGAGGATCTTCCCCTCGGTGACACCGGTCGCCATACCATTGTCCTTGAACGACCCCGTCGGGTTGAAACCTTGGTGCTTGACGGTGAGCCGTCGCAACCCGGAGTACCTCGCCGAACGCGGCGCATCCAGCAGCGGCGTGTTACCTTCGGGATAGGTCACGATCTGCGATTCGTCGTCGAAGAAGGGGATCAACTCGCGATATCGCCAGACGCCGCTACGGTCGATTGGGCGCGACGACATCAGCCGCTTGGTCCAGAGGCGCTTGAGCCGCTCAGGGTCGATCCCTTTCCAGTCGTACACCACATCAAGCAGGTCGCCACAGGCGGTGCAGCGATAGCGCGGTTGGTCGGTCTTAAACCGAGCCTGGCAGTTGATGCAGCGCAGGGAAGCGCGGTTCATCGGTCGATCTCCTGCTAACTCCCACCATTCTACACCACCGAATCAGGCAGTTTGATTCCGGCCGATTCGGCTCGCTATACTGGCGAGAAGGCAGGGAAAAGCACCGATGAATGAGACGAAGTCAATCGGCGAGTTGCAGCGAGAATACCTCGATTCGCTTCGCCAAAAGAAGGCGACCCCGCAAGACATTGCAGCCGCCCAGCAAGAAATCAGTCGGTTTGTCCGCTGGTTCAATGCCGATCAAGCAGTCCAGAGCCTCCGGCCGTCCGATATCGAGCGCTTCGTCGACGAGGTCTCGCGCACCGCGGCCGGGTCGCCCGGCAAGCTTCAGCCGGTTCGGGACATGCTCGCATTCGCCAAGAAAGCGGGCTTCACCAGCGAGAACCTTGGGTCGCATGTTCGCATCCGCCGGGCGTCCAAGAAGGACGCCAAGGGGCAAGTGCGCGAGCAGCAGCAAATTCAGATGACCGCCGAAGGGTTGGAGCAGATCAAGAGCGACCTCAATGCGCTGATCTCGCAGCGGCCGGCGATCGCCGAGGAATTGGCGCGGGCGATGGCGGACAAGGATTTCCGCGAGAACGCCCCACTCGATGCGGCGCGTGATCGCCAGGCTCAGGTCGAAGCGCGAATCCGCGAACTGGAGGCGCAAGTTCGCCTTGCGGTGGTGGTGACCCACCATGAGCGGGCCGAAAGGGTCGTACTGGGGCGCACGGTTACGCTCGTGGACCTGGACGAACAGGACGAAGTTCGGTTCGTGCTGGTTTCGCCAAACGAGGTAGACATCCGCGCCGGCCGCATCTCGACCAGTTCGCCGACCGGACGAGTGCTGCTCGACCGACAGGTTGGCGAGGAGATCTCGGTCGAAGCGCCCGTAGGCCAGGTTCGGTACCGGATCGTCGGCATCGAGTAGATCGGCGGAGCGTCACCCATTCCCTTAGCGGTAGTTTGTGGCTATCGGCGGAGATAGAGGTAGATTGGTTGCCCGCGCGCGACGGCTTCGAAGAGGCGCTGCACGTCCTGGGGCATCGGTCGGCTCGTCTTCGCCT
Organism: Dehalococcoidia bacterium; assembly: GCA_046328265.1. Classification (GTDB taxonomy): domain Bacteria; phylum Chloroflexota; class Dehalococcoidia; order SpSt-223; family SpSt-223; genus JANWZD01. The sequence continues at coordinate 17,468 of JAXLWW010000007.1, read as the reverse complement.
CTGGCGGATCCCAGAGCCGCTGGAGGAGCCACCAGGGGACCAGCCAACGCCGAACCGCGCGCAGCGCCCGAGGCCAAGAGGGGCGTGGCCGGTCGCGCGCCGGCCGGTCGGTCTCTGGATTTCCCCCCCCACTCGCTCGGGGACTGCGCTGGCGGATGAAACCAGGCGTCCCAACAGAAGGTGAAGGCGCACACCACCAACTGCCAGTGGCGGCGCATCGCCCGGTCGCGTCGGACTTGATAATCGGCCCAGCCGAGCTCGTCCTTCTGCTGTTTGTACCCTTGCTCCACCCAATTACGGAACCCATACAGCCGGGTAAGCTCGGCCAGATCGGCGCTCGGGATTGGGGATGCTGCCGCCCGCTCGGACCCTGGCGCCGGCAGGTTGGTGAGCAGATACCAGGTCGACAGCGGCGGTAAGGTCGCCGGGTCGGTCGTGATGACGACCACGCGCCGGGCGCGATCGGGTCCGTAGGGGCCGAAGACCAGCTCCGCCGCCCACCAGCCTGCCAGGTGGTCATCGTGAAAGACGCGCGAAATCGCTGTCCAGTCGCCGGGCTCGTCGACGCCATACCAGCGGAGCGCTTCGGCGGCTTCCTGTGGGGTGTGGACGGCCTCCGCCGGCGCCCAGTGGGCTTTCGACGGCTTAACCGCCAGCACATAGGGCGCCTCGGCGGCGCGCAAGGCTGCTTCAAACTCCCCGTTGTCGCCATAGAAGCTATCGGCCACCACCGCCCGGAATGGCACGCCCGCGGCCTGGGCTTCGGCGAGCAGGTCGTGCGCAATCTCCGGTTTGGTTCGAAACGCCGGATCGGCCTTCCCTTGGGCCAGCCGTTTGGCCGGGGTATAGGGAGCCAGGTGCAGCGGATAGTAGCGATCCTCGTTCGCCCACAAGCTGGTGACGACGACCACGCCGTTGTCGATCTTGCCGACCGAACCGAGATACTGGCGACCCACATGATCGGTGTGCGTTCCATCTTTGCGGTCGCCGGTGTCATCGATCACGAGCACCCCGTCGGCCGTCGGCGCGGTCGCCGGGTCGGCGAGCAGCAACTCGAGGCGGCGGCGATTGACGGCCTCGGCGTCCCAGGTGGCCTCGGACAGAAACCACTGGAGGCGTTGGACGGCGGCGGCTTGGGCTTGGACGATCGGCTCAGCGCCAACCAAGGCGGTGAGCGTCTTGTTCCGATCGCGGGGAAGGAGCAGGCCCTGGAGATACTGCCGGAAGCCGAGCCGCTGCGAAACACGCGCAAAGAGGTCGTCAAACTGGGCGGCAAACGCCTCGAGCGGGCCAGGGACGGGCGGACAAAGTTGCCGAGCGCTCATCGGTCCCCTCCTGGCCAGCAGGATCTCACATCACTTCGCTAAAGTCCACAAACTACCGTTAGAGCATCTTTCACAATGACTGAGCGAGCGGGTAGCCGCACTGCCTGAAGGAGCCCCGCGCGTCTTGGGCGGTGATGGTCAGCACCGCCTGGTCGATCGCGGCGTCCAACGCTTCCTGCGTCCGCGCGGCCGCCGTCTTGAGCGCGGCTTTGAGCGTCGAGAACGCCAACTCTATCGGCGAAAAGTCCGGCGAGGACAATGGCAAGTACTCCACCCGACCGCCGACCGCTTCGACCAGTTCGCGCACCGCCTTGGCGTGATGGGCGCTCAGGTTATCCATCGCGAGCATTTGGCCGGGCCGCAACGCCGGACAGACCTTCTCGCAGATGTCGTCCACGAAGCGTTTGGTGTTCATCGTGCCAATTGATGGTGGCGACACTGACCCCAAAGGTGCGGGCGGCAACGGTTTGGGCCATGCCGTCATCGACTGCCTTCGAGATGTGCTCGCGCAGATTCAGGGAGTAGGCTTCCAGGTCCCAAGTCTACTTGCTCATTCAACCCTTTAGGAAAATGCACTAGCCGGTGGGAAGGTCCACCGGTCGCAGTTTCCAGAAGTAGTTGTAGTAGCCGCCGCCCTCATGCAGCCGCCGGAATGTCATCTCGACCGTCAGGCCGATCGTTGCGAGCGAAGCAGGTCCGTCCGTCATCTGGCCATAGAAGCGGCCGCCTCCATCCAGGTCGGCGACGACCATTGCGGTCGGCGGGTCCGGGTTCGGGAATAGGTGATCACGGGTAAAGGTATAAATCGTCCCACGGCGGCCGAGTGAAAAGTCCTCGGATTGATCTTTGGAGCGGCAGTTTCGGCAGATCCGCTGGCGCGGGAAAGCGATATCGCCACAGACAGTGCAGCGGGTGCCGAGTAGCCGCAAATCTTGCTTTTGCTCTTTCCAGAGCATCGCCAGCGATGAATACGGCGAGAGCGGATCCTGCTCGATGACGTTGCGGAAGGTGAGAAACCGCTCGTAGTTCTCCATCGGCCGGCGTTGGGCAACTTCGGCGGACACGCCGCGAAGTTGCTGGACGCGCTCCACCGCACCGGTCGCCTGGAGCAGCACGATATCACTATTGCCGCTGCCGTAGGAGGCGACCAGCACGCGATCACCTGGCTGGGCTTCCTCGAGCGCCCAGGCCAGCAACAGCAGTGGCGACGCCGCACCGACATCGCCGACCTGGCTCAAGAGTGGATCCTCGGGATAACTTCCCTGAGCAAGACCCAACCCGCCCAATACACCGGCGTAGGTGCGACGGTCCGGCGCGTAAATCGCCGCTCGCGCCACCTCACCGGCGGCGACACCGAAGCGGTCGAGGGCGCCTTTGATCGCGTCGCGCATGATCCGTTGGTACCCATAGGCGGAGACGAACGCAGCATCGCCGCGTTGAGACATGCTCTTCCGTTCGGTGCGCCAGGTGTCGGTGAACTCCTCGCTGATGGAGAAGATGCCGTCGATCGTGGCGATAGGGTCGCCATCGCCGATCACCAGCGCGACCGCTCCGTCGCCAGTGGTCTGTTCAAGATCCGATCCCGGCTCTCCGGTTCGAACCTCCGAGGCGACGATGAGATACCGGTTGGCGGAACCGGCCTTGATCGCGTCGACGGCACTCTTGAGCGCGGCGGTTCCGGCGCGCAACGAACCGGTCACGTCAATCGTCGAGACGGTGCGTGGCAGGCCGCAGACTGCGGCAACGAGAGTGGAGCCCTGCTTTTCTTGGTAAGGTGATGAGTTTGAAGCAAAGGCGACCGCGTCGGGCCGTGCGCCCTCAAGCCCGGCGAGCGCCGCCTCGGCTGCGCTTACCGCCATCGTGATTGCGTCCTCGTCGAAGTTGGCAACCGCGCGTTCGCCGCCGCCAAATGAGGAACCCCAAGCCTTGCTGACGATACTACGCGCCAGCCGATAACGCGGGATGTGAACCCCGAACGAAAGTATGCCGAGAGCCACCAAGACCTCCGGCTTGCGGACAGCGCCGCCAGCCACCGAGTAAGTGTCGTCAGTATACGAACGGACTGGTGGGAGATCAACGGCGCGTCCTGCCCTCAGCCACGGCGGACTGCGCCGGCCCGACCCGCCGAGGCTTGAAAAGTCAGGTCTGGCTTGGGTAAAATGTGGAGCGTCGTAAGACGAAACGGCCCCGTGGTGTAGCGGCCTAACATGCCACCCTGTCACGGTGGAGATCGACGGTTCGAATCCGTTCGGGGTCGCCAAGCGAAGGCAACGAGCCGGGATACTCTTCCCGGCTCGTTTGATTCTTCCAGTCAGCGCAGCGGGGCGATCCCCTTCTCGGCGCGGATCTCGGCAACCGGCCGTGGGTCGATCGTCAGGCCACTGAGCACGCGGGCAATATAGGTCTTGCGGGCGGCTTCAAGCTCACCACGCTCCTCATCGGTTGGCTGATACCGATCCAACTGATCAGGAGAGATCCCACCTCGCTTGGCGATCATTCGCTCAAGGATCATCAACCGGTCCTTGGTGACCCACAACTCGTTCGCCATCGTGATGATGACCGCCATGACCCGGTCGAGGTTCGCATCGTCGAAATACTGCGGGCGGGGGTCCTGAATCGTCGGGGGAGTCTGAGTTGGGTTCATCTTCACCTTCGCTGACCGGCCCCTTCGGAGATCCTGGGGCCAGATGCCGACCTACTGCCGCAGGCGCCGACTAGCACGCTGCGGCGCGCAGTGTAGCGCATTGGCAGGGTTTACCTGAATTCGTGACGGCTCGTTGGTTACCGTTGGGGACCACCTGCTACCGCGGGGCGGTCGCAATGCTGTTTGCAGTGAAGAGCACGACAATCCACAGCATGAACAAGATCAACAGTGCCACCACGAGTTGGCCCGATCCAAACACGATGCCGATCCAGGCAAACTCACGGCCGAACTGATCCGGATCACCTCGGATTTCCCGAAGGGCAACAACGCCGCATCCGACCGCAATGAGGCCAAATGGCAGCAAACAAAGCGGCCAGCAGAGGAACGAGACATACCCGGTCCCACCGACGATGAGGCTGAGCAACGCCAATGGGTTCCAGCGAGTTGCGGGATATTGCATCGCAGCACCATCCCGGCCCGTCTGGGCCGACGCGATCGAGACTGTACCGCATTGGCCCGGGCGTACGTCCGAAGCGCCTACACCTCGGCGCGCTCGCGGATTTCGTCGAGCATTCGCTCCCAGATCAAACGGTTGGCTGCCGCAACCGCGATCGGGACCCGGTGGCCGCAGGCGAGGCAGGACCAGGCGGGCGGACGCTCGAGCGAAAGGTGCTGATCACCGTGACAGCGGGGACAAGCGTGGCGTCGCAACGGCATGGGATTCGCTTTCGTCGGTGAACTCGAAGCCCAGGGCTTCTTCCATCTCCTTTCGGCAGAAAGCCCCGCGCTCCAAAGAGCCACAAACCGACTTCGACGATTGAGTTAGAACGGGATCTCGTCCTCGGTCATTTCGTTGCTGAAGCTCTCAGGCGGAGCGGAACGGCTCCGCACCGGCGAGGCTGCCGAGGCAACCGGCAGGTCGCCGAGTTCGGCACGTTGCTGCGAATCGGTCGGGACGATGTAATCGGCGGAGATATCCAACGACGTACGAACCTGCCCGTCTTGGCCGGTGAAGGTGCGCGGTGCGAAGCGGCCCGAGACGTAAACCCGGCGACCCTTCTGAAGGTATTGCTCGGCAAACTGAGCATTGCGTCCCCAGGCGCTGACGCGATACCAGTCCGTCTCCTCTTTGCGCTCCCCGCCCTGATTGCCAACGCGATTGACGGCGACGGTAAAGCTAGTCACCTGCTGCCCACCCGTTGTAAAACGGGTCTCGGGGTCGCGACCGATGTTCCCGATGATCTGGATGATGGCCATGCCCGCCATCGCTTCCCCCTTTGCCGTACGAACGGTCCGGCGCTATCTTCGGCCTGAGCGTCCTCTCCCACAATCAGAACGCCTGTTCTCATTTCATTATCGCCTGTCAGGCTGGATTGAGCAAACTCAGCCCGCTCGCTCGATCTTTCCGCTTCCGCTGATGTTCTGCGACAGGCGGGGATTTCCGAAATAGCGCACCTGTCCGATCCCGGTGATCCGCACGTCGAGGCTTTCGCTGGCCCGAACTGTCGCTTCACCCGAACCGGTGATGGTCACCTGGACGCGTGCTGACTGAAGGTCGCCGGCCAGCACCTGCGCCGCTCCGCTCAAATCACCACGCTGCTCCGGCGCTTGCCCTGCGACCCGCAACTGTCCAGACCCAGAGATCGACCAACTCAGGCGGTCGGCGGTCAACTGGCCGATCGACACCACTGACGATCCAGACGTCCGAATGCTCAGGCTGCTCGTCTTGAGCGTCTCGGCACTGATCTCGGCGCTGCCCGCCGATTCGATCCCGGTCAAATCGCGCACGGTCACCAGGATTCTCAACGGCTGGCGCGGTTGGAGGTTGACCGCCCCGGCCTTACGCCGAATCTGGAGAACACCGGCCTCGACGACAATGTCGATCTCGCGAACGATGTTGTCGTCGCCCGATATTCTGACTGACTCCTGGCCACTCTGCCGCAAGGTTAGAGCACCGGGGACGGTGACGTTGACCGAGCTAAAGCCGGACGCCGGTCGGTCTTCTTCGAGCAGGACGCCGGATCCGACCATACCCCGGCCGCCGAATCCACAGCCGGCGAGCCAGACCAGAAGCACCAGAAGCGGAGCAATGCGCATCGTCGTCCCCCCGGCAGCCAGGTTGACCGATTATCTGCTGGTTCGAGCCAGTGCGCCAGTCCTCAGACGAATTTGCCGGGGTTGAGGATGCCCTGAGGGTCGAGCGCCTGCTTGATCCTCCGCATGACCTCGAGCGCCGGACCATGCTCGCGAAGCAGGTAGGGTGCTCGGACGAAGCCGACGCCATGCTCACCGGTGACGGTACCGCCCAGGTCAAGCGCCAGCCGATTGATTGCATCGGCGGTGAGTTCGACACGCCGGATTTGATCGACGTCGGTCAGGTCGGCCACGAGGGCGGCATGGACGATCCCGCCGCCGATGTGGCCGTAGGAGGCGACTGGGATGCCGAATTCCGCTGAAATCGCTTGAATACGTACCAGGGCCTCCCCCAGCCGTGTAATCGGTACGCAGATGTCCTCGCCGGCGTAGGCACGCACCCCTTTGGGCTGGATAATCCCAACCGCTGCGCCGGCAACCGATCGCGCTTCCCAAATCTGGGCGACCCGCGCCGGTTCGTCGGCCCAATCAACGCGGGAGGCCCAGGTCCCAACGATCTGGGCGATCTGCTTTGCCTCGTAGCTGACGCTCGGCGGATTGCCATCGACCTCGAAGAGCAGAACCGCCACCGCGCTCGGCAAGCCGAGGTCGGGGCGATAGGCGTTCGCCGTCTGGATCATCCGCTCGTCGAGAATTTCAACCGCCGAAGGAAGGATCCCGGCATCGAAGACAGCGCTGAGCGCGGTTGCGGTGTCCTCGAGGCGGTCGAAGGCGGCAAGGGTCAAGCCTCGCGCCGCCGGCAACGGACGCACTCGAAGCCGGAGTTGGGTAATCACGCCGAGGGTACCCTCGGCGCCCGCAAACAGCTTGGACAATTCGTAGCCACTGGCCGACTGGAGCGCCCGCGACCCTTCGGACCCGGTCCAGATCACCGTTCCATCGGCCAGAACCACCTCGAGGCCGAGCACCCACTCACTCGTTGCGCCATACTTGATCGCCCGCATTCCGCGGGCGTTGTTTGAGACAACACCGCCGATGGAGCACATCCGCGACGAACCGGGGTCCGGCGGGAACATCAGCTTGTGCTTGGCAAGAAAAGAGTTCAGGTCGGCGTGGACCAGTCCGGGCTCGACGAATACCTGCATGTTGGGCTTGTCCAATTCGATGATGCGTTTCATCTGGGAAAGGTCAAGGACAATCCCGCCACGCACCGGTACTGCGCCACCGGTCTGGCCGGTTGCCGCGCCGCGCGCCGTGACCGGCACATCCAGCCGGCTCGCCAGGCGAAGGACGGCCGCTACGTCGTCGCGGGAGCGGGCCTGAACGACGACGTCGGGCATGCGCGGAGCGAGAAAGGTGGCAAAAGAGGCATCGTAGGAAAAGCTGTCAAGCTCAGCCGGGTCGGTCAGCACCTGGTCCGCCGGAAGGACAGCGCGAAGTTCACGCGCGACGGTTTCTGCGGACATCGATCCTCCCGGTGGCCTGAATGGCCGGAAGAAGAGTACCAAAGCCGCCAGCGAGGGGCGATTCGTTGGTGACGCAAAGCCGAAATGACAGATGATTCGTACGCTAAAGGTGAGCGTTCATCTCGTGCCGGTCTCTCCGGGCGTCGGCTAGAATCGTCACTCGTGACCTCCGTCGTCGAGCACGCTGTTGGCCGACCTCCCGCCACCTCCGCCATCGCTACCTCCCGCTTGCTCACGGTCGGCCTGCCGACCGCGATTTTCGCCGTCGCCCTTGCTCTTCGCCTGCTCGGACTGAACTGGGACAGCGGCGGGATGTACCACCCCGACGAGCGGTTCATCCTTATGACCGTCGAGGGCCGGCTCGGCCTGCCCTGGCCGATCACACCGTCGCTCCTGCTCGACCCCAAGACGAGCCCGCTCAATCCGCATTTCTTTGCCTACGGTTCGTTCCCGCTCTATTTGCTGAAGTTGGCCGCGCATGTGGCAAGCAGCGTCCAGCCGTCCTTTGCCAACGCCGACCTCCGGCTGGTTGCTCGGGCGCTCAGCGCGCTCTTCGACGCTGGCAGCGTGCTCATGGTCTATTTCATCGGCCTCAAACTTGGCAGTCGAGCGGTCGGTCTTATCGCGTCGGCACTCGTCGCCTTTTCGGCGATCCACATCCAGCTTGCTCACTTCTACGCGGTCGACTCGACCCTCGTGTTCTTACTGCTGGTCGCCATCTGGCTTGGGCTCAGTCTGATCGACCGGCCCTCGCCGCTGAAGGCGATAGCGCTCGGGGTCATCTTCGGGCTCGCCTTGGCGACCAAGGTAAGCGTTGCGCCGCTTGGCCTGGCAGTAGCCGGAGCGCACCTGCTGGCGCTTGGCAAGCGCGATCGCCAGTCGAGAATCAGCCCAGTCGAACAGTTGTTGGGCGGGTTGGCTCTAACCTTTGTCGCTGCTGGGCTGGTTTTCATCATCACCCAACCCTTCACCCTGCTCGACCGCGAAACCTTCATCGCCAACGTGACCGAGCAGAGCGAGATGGTCCGGCGGCTGCGCGATTATCCATATACCCGCCAGTACATCGACACACCCGAATACTGGTATCAGATCAGCCAACTTTCGCTCTTTGGCCTGGGGCTACCGTTTGGGGTCGTTGCCTGGCTTGGGCTGGTCTACGCGCTCGGACGAGCGGCCCTGCTGCGTCGGCCGGGCGAGATCCTGCTCCTGCTCTGGGTTGTGCCGTATTTCCTGATCAACGGCGGCTTCGAGGTCAAGTTTCTCCGCTATATGTTGCCGTTGGTGCCATTTCTCGCGCTCTTCGCGGCGCGCGGGCTGGTCGACCTGACCGCCGTGCTTGGGCGGTTAGGCCGTGGAGGTCTGATCTCCGGACGGCTGGTGACCGGCTTCGTCCTTGCCTCCACGATCCTCTGGGGTCTGGCCTATACCCAGATTTACAGCCGTCCCCATCCTGGCGCCCAGATGTCGGCCTGGATCCAGGCGAACGTGCCGGGCGGTAGCTCAATCGTCAAGGAGCATTGGGAAGAGGGGATCCCAGGCCTTGGTATGTATCGCCAGGGCGAACTCAACCTCTACGACCCGGACGATGCGACGAAGCTTCGGGCGATGGCGAACACGATCGCCGGCGCCGACTATCTGGTCTTCTATAGCAACCGGTTGTATGGCACGATCCCCCGCTTGCCGGCACGTTATCCGATGACGACCGAATACTATCGACGCCTCTTCTCCGGTGAGCTTGGTTTCGAGCTTGTTCATGCCGAGGCAAGTTATCCGTCCCTGCTGGGCATCGCGTTCGCCGACAACACGTTCGTCCGGCCTGGTCTTCCGAAGCCTGCCGGGCTCGAGCCGTATCTCCCGTCTCCGCGGGTCGACCTCGGCTTTGCCGACGAATCCTACAGCGTGTACGACCACCCGCTCGTGCTGCTCTTCAAGCGCACCGCGACTCTTACCCCAGCCCAGGTTGAGCAGCAACTTGCCCCGTTCCTGCCGCCGCCCGGCTCATTCGTTCCGGCCGGCGTCACACCGCGCACCGGCTCGGGCCTGATGCTCCCTTCGGAAGTCGCCGCCGCTGACCGCGCCGGCGGAACCTGGCGGGAGATCTTCCCCGATGGAAGCCTGCCGAACCAAGCGCCGGTGCTGTTCTGGCTGCTCGCGCTCGAGGTGATCGCCCTTGCCGCGTTGCCACTTGCGTACCTTGCTGGCTCGAAACTGCCCGATCGCGGCGTGATGCTCGCCATGCCGCTCGGACTGCTCTTGGTGGCCTGGCTGGTGTTCCTCGGGGCAAGCGTGCGGGTCGTGCCGTTCGAGCGATGGAGTATCGCCGGGGCGATCGGGCTGGTTGCCGTGGTCTCGGCAGGTGTGTTCAGGTGGAAGCGCCGCGAAATTGTCGCCGAGCTTCGCGAGCGTCAGGGAACGATCCTGGCTGGCAAGGTCGTCTTCTTCGTCGCCTTCTTGGCGTTCGTTTGGGTCCGGACTCTCAATCCCGACCTCTGGCATCCGGCGCGCGGCGGTGAGAAGCCGATGGACTTCGCCTATCTCAACGCCGTAGTCCGCACAACCTATTTCCCGGCCTATGACCCTTGGTTCGCCGGCGGCTACCTCAACTACTACTACTTCGGGCAGGTGATCGTCGCGACGGTGATCAAGCTGACGGGGATCGTTCCCGAAGTGGCCTACAACCTCGCGGTGGCGACGTTGTTTGCGATAACAGCCGCCCTCGCCTTTTCCGTCGTGTTCAACCTGGCTCGGCAAAATCGGCCGGGGCAGCGAGCAGAGCGCCAGGCCTGGGTAGCAGGCGTCGTGGCTGCGGTGCTCGTCTGTGTTGCCGGCAATCTCGATGGACTGGCCCAACTGCTGGATGGGCTGCGGGCCGCCGGGATCCCAACCGTCCAGACCCAGATCCCGATCGTCGCGGGCGCTGCCCAGGCCTGGAGCGGGCTGGGCCGGATCGCCGCCGGTGAGGCGACGATGCCCGCCTTCGACTTCTGGCGCAGTTCACGGATGATGCCGCCCCAGATCTCGATCACCGAATTCCCCTACTTCACCTTTCTTTTCGCCGACCTGCACGCCCACCTGATCGCCCTGCCGTTCACCCTACTGACAATCGGACTCGGGCTCCACTTCGCCTTCGGTGGACGTGGCATCGTGCCGCTGATGCTACTGGGCCTCGCAGTCGGAATGCTCCGGCCGGCAAACACCTGGGACTTCCCGACCTACTTCGTGCTCGCGCTCGTGGCAATCGCGATTGGATTTATCCGCAGTTCGTTGCTCGGTCTCGTCTGGAACGTGCTGTGGAGAGCGGCCTTGCTCTACCTTATCGGCTATCTCGCCTTCTTGCCCTACCACCAGAACTACGAGTTGTTCTACAGCGGCGTCGACCTTTCGAAAGAGACAACGCCGCTGCATCAGTATCTCGCTGTCAACGGTCTCTTCCTCTTCCTCGGTGTCTCTTGGCTCGTCTATGAGATTGCCCGTCAACTCCAATCGTCCGGCTACGACCGGTTGGTTCGGCTTGGCGTGCGCTATTGGGACCAACTGCCACGGGTGGTGGCGCTCGCCTCACGTCTGGGCCGTGCGCCGCTCGGCGCGGGATTGATAGCGGCCGTGGGGTTGTTTGGTATTGCGCTGGTGTTGGCAGCCCTCGGACTACCGACGCCCGCGTTGATTCTGCTGGTACTCGTCCCGGCAGGACTGCTCGCCCTGCGCCGATACGTTCAACGCGACGCTGATTCCCCGCGCGATCTCTTTGTCCTCGCGATGTTCGGCTTGGGACTCGGGCTTGGCGCGGCGGTCGACTTCGTCACCGTTCAAGGTGACATCGCTCGGATGAACACGGTGTTCAAATTCTATCTGCAGGCGTGGGTGTTGCTGGCGTTGGTGGCGGCATACGCCTTCTGGCGGCTCGTGCTTGCTGGCCCGGTGACCGAGGTGGCGACGACCAAGCCGGCAATCGCGAGCCGAGCGGCCTGGACGATGGCGCTGGCGGTGCTGGTAGCTGGAGTGCTGATTTACCCACTGGCGGCAACGCCGGTGCGGGTTCGTGATCGCTTCGGACCGCTACCGGCGACAACCGACGGAATGGCCTACCTCGCAAACGCGGTTTACCAAGACGAGCGTGGGCCGATGGAACTGAAGTACGACGCCGAGGCCATCGACTGGCTACGTGCCAATCTGAACGGCACACCAACCATCGTCGAGGGGGTCACGCCGTTCTACCGGTGGGGGTCGAGGATGACGGTCTACACCGGCCTGCCCGCGGTGATCGGCTGGGACTGGCACCAGAAACAGCAACGGTGGGAATACCAGCAGCAGGTCGACCAACGGATCGCCGAGGTCAACGCCTTCTATGGCAGCACCGATCCGAATGCCGCCTTGGCGTTCCTTGCCAAGTACGGCGTCAAGTACGTCGTGGTTGGCACCGTCGAGCGCGCCTATTACCCGCGCAATGGCCTCGCCAAATTCGACCAGATGAACGCGCAACTCGAACCGGTGTTCAAGAATGCCGTCACCACGATATATCAGGTCCGGACGTGATCCGACGTCTGCTGATTGCTGCGGTGACGTTGATCGCCGCCGGGCTGCTTTTTCTGCTGGTCCATCCACCGATTGCCACAACCTTTGACACCGTGCCCTGCGCGGTCGCCTGCCACACCTCTCGGTGACCGATGCGCTCAGACGGCTGATCGAGACCAACACCCTGCTGCAGTCTCCCGAATTTGTCCCGGAGATCCGACTCCGCCTCGCAGACGAGCCTTTTGGCGTTTGGAAGCAGACCGAGGACCTGGCCGGACGTGAACTGCCGCCGCCCTTCTGGGCGTTTGCCTGGGCCGGCGGGCTGGCTCTCGCACGCTTCGTGCTCGATCACCCCGAATTCGTCGTCGGCCGGCGAGTGCTCGATTTCGCCTCAGGGTCGGGGATCGTGGCGATCGCCGCGGCGTTGGCCGGCGCGGCCGTCACGGTTGCCAACGACATCGACGAATGCGCTGCAGCGGCAATTGCCCTCAATGCAGCGGCGAATGGGGTGAGCTTGAGGATCGACACCTCGAATTGGCTGGTGAGCGAGGGAGCGGTGGCGGACGTCGTGTTGGCCGGCGATGTGTTCTATGAGCGAGCCCTCGGCGAGCAGGTCTGGGCATTTCTGCGCCGGGTCGGCAGGGACGGGGCAACCGTCTTGGTCGGAGACCTCGGGCGCGCCTACCTCCCGAAAGAGGGTCTTGCCGCCTGCGCCGCCTATGACGTTCCGGTTGGCCGGGCGCTCGAGGATGCGCCAATCAAGCAGACGACCATCTGGCGTTTGGCGAGCGACTGAGGTCCCTGGGTTTCGCGCCAGACCTGACCACTGGCAGCGTGGAAGCAAGCAAACGAGGTATACTTCGGAGCGACTCGACCGGGCTGGGCGACCGCGTGCCGTCGGTACGAGGAAAGTCCGAGCTCCAGACGGGCTGGGTGCTGGGTAACGCCCAGGGGGGGCGACCCCACGGAAAGTGCCACAGAAACATACCGCCCGTTTCGGCGGGTAAGGGTGAAATGGCGCGGTAAGAGCGCACCGGCGGCCGGGTGACCGGTCGGCCAGGCAAACCCCACCCGGAGCAAGGCCAAGCAGGGGGGCGATTCCTTCGGGGATCGCAGAAGGGCGCCCGACCCCGCCCCCGGGTAGGCCGCCTGAGGCGGCGGGTAATCGCCGTCCTAGAGAGATGGTCGCCGCCGGAGCGATCCGGCACAGAACTCGGCTTACAGGCCCGATCGAGTCGCACACTTCAACTGGCGCGCAAGGCCTCGTCACGCAAAGCTTCGGCACGCGGAAGCACCGCCACGAGTGCTGCTTTCGCTTCCTCGCTGATCTTCACCTTTTCGATCACGTAGCCAATCATCTTGGTCAGAAAGTCGATCTCCTCGGGTGCAAGCCAGAGCGGACGCATATCGGCGTCGGTTTCGCCACTCAGGAGAAACTCGGTGTCGGCGGGCAAGGCATCGAACGTGATCTGTCGTTGGCACATCGTGACGCTGAGCGCACCGACGTAGCGGTCCCACAGAATCGTCACCTTCTCGTCGTGGTTCATTACTGCCTCTCCGGGCCGGACCTGCTCAGGATGACCGGTCGATCCACCCAGAATACGCCCAGCCTTGCGCCGCGCCATCGGCCGTCTGGACAAGATACCACTTCGAAGGCTCGGGCAAGGCCGGGTCGAGCACTTCACCACCAGCGCTGTTGATCAGTTGGAGACGTGTCCCCGCTCGGACGACGCTCCGCTGCTCGCTGTCGCTCCGTGGCTCACTGCGAAGCCGAAAATCCTGCTTGGCGGTGCCGGCGACTCCGGCCGGCCGGGTTGGCGAAACGCTTGCCGGCTGGAGCAGCCCAGTGCCAAAACCGCCGGTCGAAACGAAGCCGACCGCTCCGCCGATGCCCAGCAGTAGGCAGAGGACAATTGGTACCAGCATGAGCCAGACCAAGCGGCCGCCTGATCGCCGCTCTTCAGGAAAGGGTTCTGACTGCTGGTATCCATGGTCTTGTCCGTCGTGAGCCTCACCCGCTGGCGGCTCAGCATCGTCGATCGGCTCCATCGGCTCGGTCTCCCCATTCACGTCCGGTAGTTGCTCATTTCGTGTCACCGAATAGACCGGAGCAGTCTCGACCGTCGGCGATTCGGGTTCAGCGGCAGCCACCGCTCGAATCCGTTGTGACGGCCGGGCTGGATAGTCATGGCGCGGATCGACCGGCTCCCAACGATCCGGGACCTCCGACAATGGCCGCGAGCAGTTCAACTCACGGGACTTTACCAAGACCATCGCCGGGGGTTTGACGAGCTCGGGGTGGGTGCACCAGCCTTGCCCGGGGATCGGCGAGGAGCGGTAGAATCGACAGGTGCCGCAGCGGCGTCCTCCGCCGGTGAACGGCAAGCTCATTCCGGCCTCCGTCGAGATCTCGACCGCGGACTGGACAGGACGTCCAGCACTCCTCTGGCCCGGCTGCGCCGGTCGCGCCAGTCCGACGCAAGTCTACCCAAAGGTCCCCGGAGGCGCCACACCTTGAGGGGCATTGCTAGCTTAATTGCTAGATGTGGCGAAAATGAGGGTGGCCTAGTCCTCGAAGAACTCGCGGAGCCGCTTCCGTCGGCTCGGTTGGCGCAGCTTTCGCAGGGCCTTCGCTTCAATCTGCCGGATCCGTTCCCGGGTAACACCAAGCTCGTTCCCGACTTCCTCGAGCGTGCGACTCCGACCGATGTCAATGCCAAAGCGAAGCTCAAGCACTCGTCGCTCGCGCGGGCTTAACGAGTTCAACACCCGCCCCACCTGGTCTTGGAGAATGCGACGCGATGCCGCTTCAAGCGGTGCAGGCGCCGTCTTGTCCTCAATCAACTCGCCGAGGACGCCGTCTTCGCCCTCGCCAACCGGGGTCTCAAGCGAGATCGGCTTGAGCGAAAAGCGGATGATCTCGCGCACCCGTTCCGGCGTGATACCCAATTCTTCGCCAAGTTCCTCGGCGTTCGGTTCTCGACCAAGTTGCTGCTGGAGGGTGCGCGAGGTGCGAATGAGCCGGCTAATCGTCTCGATCATATGCACAGGAACGCGGATCGTCCGGGCTTGATCGGCGATCGAGCGAGTGATCGCCTGGCGAATCCACCAGGTGGCATAGGTCGAGAACTTGAAGCCGCGTGTATGGTCGAATTTGTCGACCGCGCGCATTAACCCGATGTTACCCTCCTGGATCAGGTCCAGCAGGGAGATACCACGACCAAGATAGCGCTTGGCGACCGACACGACCAGTCGGAGATTCGCTTCGATCAGACGACGCTCGGCCTCATGACCGCGCTCGATGGTTCGACGAAGCTCAATCCGATCGAGTTCGTCAAGTCCAACGGTCAGCAGGAACTGTTCGGCAGCCTGACCAGCGCGGTAGGCGCGGGCAAGGTCAACCTCGTCCTGAGCGGTCAGAAGGGAAATCCGGCCGATCTCGCGCAAATACATCCGGATCGCGCCATCGGAGGCGTCGCGCGCCTGCTCGAAGGCCGTTTCGAGGTCATCCTCGACTTCCATCAAGGCCGTCATCGGATCATCGGACCGCTCGGCGGCCAGAAGATCGGCATCAGACGGTGATTCATCGTCGGGGGCCGAACCACGGAGCGACTCGACGCGCGCCCAGGCGCGGAGCGGGACGTCGTCGGAAGTTCGGAGAGGCGTGCCGAGCGCGCTGCCCGCGGACGCACGGCTATCGGCCGGGAAGTGGGGCGCCGGTTCAGAGGTGGGTCGCCGCACCTCGACCTCCGTGTCGGACGGGAACGGGGCATCCCGACCGGATCGCCGTCTTCAGAGCGAGGGCATGCTACCAAAGGGTCTGAGGCTTGTCAAGATGCTTGCCTGCACAGCAGTTGCCGCGGGAATTGGCAGCGTCGGGAACTCGAACGCCATCTGGCAGCGTTCTACCGATATGATGATTGTCTCGACCTCTCCGGCTCAGATCGCTGCGATCGCCTACCTCCTGATTGCGGTTGGTCTGGTTGGGTCGGTGGTTCCATTGTTGCCGGGTCCGATTCTGATCTGGGTTGGGGCGCTCATCTGGGCTTGGAACGATGGATTCCAGACCATTGGCTGGCCGACGTTGGCGGTGCTTGGTCTGCTTGTGCTGGTCGGATGGTGTCTTGACCTCGTGCTCACCGCAACGATTAGTCGGCGGGCAGGAGCAAGTTGGCGCTCGGTGGCCGGGGCGATTGTCCTCGGGTTTGTTGGTGGCGCCCTGGGCTCGGGTCTGGCGCCGGTGGTGGGCAGCTTTCTTGGCGCGGCGATTGGAGCGGTGACCGGCATGATCATCGTCGAGTATCTCGTCAAGCGCCATTGGCGCCCGGCGTTGCGTTCGAGCAGCGGTTATCTCGCCGGTTGCGCCCTCTCCAAAGCCGCCGAGGCCGTGCTCGCAGTCGGCATGGTGGCGATATTCGCCTGGCAGGCGTTCATCTCACCGATCTAGCCCGGTTGGCGGGAAAGTCAGCCAGACGAGTTTCTTAGGCGCTTCGAGCCGGTTTCGCGGGTGCGCTATCATGCCGCCGTGGTTCTTGAAGCAGACAGGTTGACCAGTCTCGATGCTGGGACGATGATCCGTGGCCGGTACCGGCTCCTTCATGGCACCAGTGCCGGCGGTCAGACCGTCCGCGCCTTCGACCGCGTTCGTCAGCAGACCGTGGCGGTGCGCCTGCTTGGGCCGACGGTCGATCCGGCGGTTCGCGAGCGAATTCGCGCCGATGTCGCACGGGCCGTGACGATTGTCGACCCGGCCCTCGCGCCGCTCTTTTCCTTCGACGAGCAAGGCGACTGGGCGTTGGCATCTCGTGCCTGGGTCGATGGTGATCCGCTCGCCGGTTTCCTCGCCCGCCGAGGGCCGCTCGGCCCGAGAGCGGTACGGCTGCTGCTCGGCTGTCTGTTTGATGCACTCTCGGCGCTCGAAACCGCCGGGTTGGCTCATCGACAGATCACGACTCGCAACGTCATCTTGGTGACCGACAGCGTTGGGACCTGGAGCGAGGCGGTGTTGGTCGACGCCGGGCTTTCCACCTCGGCGCGCAGCGATGCGGCTTCCGAAGGCGACCGCGCTGCAGCAGGATTGGTGATCGCCCAGGCGATTGGCCTGGGAGAACGGTTCGATCCCCGCGCCGCCCGGATTCAGCTACCGAAGGCTGGAGCACTCATCCAGTCGCTCGAACGGCTGATCGAAGGACGGCCGGTTCCATTCCACAGTTTGGTCGAGGCACGAGCCGACCTGCTTGCCGCCATTGACGGGTGGGAGAGCGGAAAGGCGCCACCCCCGCCGCCGATCGCCGCAGCGGTTCCGTACTCCCAACCGGTGGTCGTACCGACAACTGTAAAGATCGTCGACAAACCCGCCCCGCCAGCGTCCGCGCCTGATGCACCGGTCGAGATCGCGCCGCCGGTCGCCGATGCAGAGGCGATGGA
>JAXLWW010000006.1:0-233494 GCA_046328265.1 Dehalococcoidia bacterium | reverse complement strand
GAGGTCGGCAAACGACGGATCCTGCTGGGTCAACCTGGCCAACGGCTTGCAGAGTTCGGCGGCACGTGCCACCATCGCGGCGAGGAGTTGGTCGTGCATAGGGCGGCTCCTTCGGGCGGCCGTCGTTCACGCGGCTGCCCATTCTCGTGATTCGGGAACCCTACCGGGCCACTCCGGACAAGTTAGCCAGGACGCAAGTCGGTCACACCCCAGCATCGACAGCATCTTGCGTGCCTTGTAGCAGCCTGGTATAGTACAAGCGACTGAACGCGAAGTTCGGTCCGCCAAACCCCTATGAGCCGCCGATCGATAATCCGGCGCCAGGCGAGCGTCTCCTGTCTGATTTCCTACGAGCACCAGCGCGATCGATGGATTGCCTGCTCGGGGATCGACCCCCTCGGAGCCGCCCGGGACTGGACATCATCCCATTGTCGAAGTCGAAACAAATAGGAGATCAGTGAAGCCTCCGAAAACCCTTGAGTATCGTGGTCCACGCCAGATGGACGTTCTCGCCACACCGGCCGCGGCCGACTTTGAGGTCAAAGCCCGCGATGAGTTGGTCGAGATCGCCAGAGAGTTGACCAATGCCGGTCAGACCCCCTTTACCAAGCAAGATCTTGTCAGCCGCCTTCTCCAGAACCAGCCCGAGCCGCAAAACAACCAGGTCATGATCGGTGGCGTCCTCGAAATCGTCGAGGACGGCTACGGCTTCTTGCGCGGCGAGAGCATGCTGCCCGGATCGAATGACGTCTATGTATCCCAGTCGCAGATCCGCCGGTTCGGCCTGCGTACCGGTGATTTTGTCACCGGCCAGATCCGTCCGCCGAAGGAGAACGAGAAGTACTTCGGTCTGCTGCGCGTCGATACCGCAAACGGGCTTTCTCCCGAGGAACTGAAGCTCCGCCCCCATTTCGAGCAACTCACTCCGATCTTCCCCAACAAGATGATCGACCTCGAGACCGACCCGCGCAACGTCAGCCAGCGGCTGATCAATATCATCTCGCCGATCGGCCGGGGACAGCGTGGGCTAATCGTCTCGCCACCGAAGGCCGGCAAGACCACGATTCTCAAAGACATTGCCAACGGGATTACCACCAACTGTCCCGACATTCACCTGATGTTCTGCTTGATCGGCGAACGTCCCGAAGAGGTGACGGATGTCAAGCGCTCGGTGAAGGCCGAGGTCATTTCTTCGACGTTTGACGAACCAGTTGAGGACCACACTCGCGTCGCCGAATTGGCGCTCGAACGAGCCAAGCGCTTGGTGGAAATCGGCAAGGATGTCGTCATCCTGCTCGACAGCATCACGCGGCTTTCACGAGCCTATAACTTGGCGATGCCGCCGAGCGGCCGCACGCTATCGGGCGGTATTGACCCAATCGCTCTTTACCCGCCGAAGCGGTTCTTTGGTGCGGCGCGCAACATCGAAGAAGGCGGCAGCCTGACGGTGATCGCCACCTGCTTGATCGACACCGGAAGCCGGATGGATGATGTCATCTACGAGGAATTCAAGGGTACCGGCAACATGGAACTGCACCTCGACCGAAAGTTGGCCGAGCGACGGATCTTTCCGGCGCTCGACATTGTCCGCAGCAGCACGCGGCGCGAGGAACTGCTGCTCGACGAGCCGACCTTGACCAAGGTGTGGCTCCTCCGGCGAATGGTTTCGATGATCACCTCCAACTCGACCAGTCCCACCGAAGCGACCGAGCGGGTAATTGATCGCCTCTCGAAAGCACCCTCGAACAAGGACTTCCTCGCAACTCTCACTCGCGGCGAAGTCTGAGCGCACCCGAGGACAAGGTTCGTCCGGCGACATCCCCGACGCCCGGACCAGCGCCCGCACTGCGGACGCCTACCGGATAGTCACTGTGTTGGAGGACTCAATGGAGCCCGATCCTTCGCCAGACTGGACCACATCCAGCCGCGCGGCACTGCCGGACCGTTCTGAAACCATTTCCTCCGACGCGGCATTGGAGCGCCTGCTGGAGGGCAACGATCGCTTCGTCCGATTTGTCCGGAATCTCCCCGGCGAGACGCCCGAGCAGCGGACCTGGCACATCGAGAATCAGCAGCCGTTCGCCGGGGTTGTCACCTGCGCCGACTCGCGCGTTGCGCCCGAGATCATCTTCGACACGGGATTGGGCGACCTGGTTGTGGTTCGTGTCGCCGGCGTCATTTGGGACGATATCGTCGTCGCGGGCATCGAATTTGCCATCGAGGTGCTCGGCGTACCGCTGATCGTCTTCGTCGGTCACCAGGGTTGTGGCGCGACCAGCATCGCGGTCACCTCGATCGCCCAAGGGGTCGCTGCACCGGGCAGGATGAAGGCGACGACCGAGGCGCTGCGCATTCCAACCAGACGAGTGCTTGCCGAAACTCCAGGTGCCAACCTCGACACCGTGCTGTTCGACCGTGCGTCGAAGGAAAACGTCCGCTATGTGATCGACCGGCTCCAGAGCGAGAACAACCTGGTTGCCCGTGCCGTGGCAAGCGGAAAGGTGAAACTCGCCGGGTTCTTCTTGTCGCTTGAGACCGGCAAGGTACAGGCGATCGCCTGACGACCGGTCAGCGCAGGCGTGGATAGGCCCGTCCGCCGAGCCGAAACCAGCCAATGCCTCCGAAGAGATCGCGCACGAATTCGGCGCGCGACCCACGGGCGGGTCCTTCGACCGCCACCACCGTGTCCCGCCGGATCAGCGCCAGACGAGTCTCACCCGCCAGATCGGCGCGCAGCACGCCGTCACGCACCGTCACGGTGTATGCCGGACCGAGCTTCGAATCCGCGAACCCAAACCGCCCGGAGTATTCAGCGGGCGCCGGGATATCGAGTAGTGGAGGCGACCCCAGAACGATGCCGGTGTACTGTTCGAGCGCTCGAGGCAGAACGTCGGCGATTGCCAATTCACCGGTGGACCCGTTGGTCATCATCACGAGGGCGAAATCTGCTTCCGGATGGTACACCAACCGGCAGTTTTGAAACTGGGTTGACCCCACCTGGCCGTAGTAGCGGCCGTCATCGGCCTGCCAGATCATCGTTCCGGCGGCAAACCCCGCGAGATCCTCCCGGCCAAGGACCCCGACGTCGCTTGTAGGCTCGCGCAAGGCCGCCAGGGTTTCCTCCGACAGGGGTTCGTGGGCTGGCCAGCCGCCCAGCATCGCCCGGCCGAACTGCAAGAGATCCAGGGCGGACGCACAGAGCCCGCCGGCGGGATCGAGTACGCGCGGCACCGTCGTCCAGCCCGGATTTACACGTGCCCGACCGTTGCTTACCTCGTGGCCGACCGCGTGGCGCATCGTCAAGACGTCTCGCGCGAAGAATGACGAGCGGATCATCCCCAACGGCTCGAACACAAGTGTCTGAATCGCCTTAGCGAAGGGTTGGCCGGTGACGATCTCAATCAGTCTGCCGGCCAACGAGAAGGCCGAATCGTTGTAGGAGAATGGGCCGCCAAGAGGCAACAACTGCGCCGCCGTCTCCAATCGCAAGACGTAGCGGGCCAGGGCGTCCGGGCCATCCTCACCGCTGCCGAGGTCGTCGCCATACCAGCCGGCGGTGTGGTTGAGCAGGTGCCGAACCGTCACTCGTTCGGCAACGCGTGAGTCAGCAAGTCGCAACGCCGGCCAGTAGGCGCGCACCGGATTGTCGAGTTCGAGTTGACCGCGCGCCGCCAGCCGCAGCACCGCCAGGGCGGTGATCAGCTTGGTGATCCCGCCAGCCTGGAAGATGGTTGATTCGTCGGCCGGCAGCGGATGGTCAACGTTGGTGACGCCGATCCCAGTCGCCCATTGCCTCCCGTAATAGTGCAGGGCGATTGCCCCACCCGGCACACCGTGCCGACCCAGCGCAGCCCGTACCTCCGCGGCGAACTCTGCGAAATCGCCGTCGAGGGTCGTTGGGTCACGCGGTACGCTCGTTCTCGTCGGGGGTGCGGTGCTCATCAGCGGGACGCCTCGCTACAAATCGCGCAGCGCAAGTAACGCTTGCGCCCGCTGAAACAGCGGATGGCTCCCCATCTCTTTCAAGGTGGTGATTCCCAGGCCCGTCGCCAGTGCTGAGCCCTGATCAGCGGTGATGTACTTGATCGTCGTCGGCGGTTGGCCGAGTGCGTCGCGAAGGGGTTGGTCGCCCCAATCGGAGTGGAGTGCGTCGTTCTTGACGCCTCCCATGACCACCATCGCCGCGGCAAAGCGAAAGAGGACGTTCTTGCCCAACCCTTCGACCGGCTCGATCTTGAACTGTGCCCGCAGCGACTCAGCAGCCTCCGGCGTTGCACCGGCGAGGGCGGTCACGGGGGAGTCCAGCACGTCTTCGAGAGCCTTCCCTCGATAGTCGGCGGCGAGCACATGCGACAGGTCCACAGGCGACCTCCTAACGCTGAGTGTATGACGCTTCGTTGCTGCGCGCGTCGCCAGCGACAGGCCCACGCCAACGGGCCACGGCGCGGGTGCGGAGACGTGTTCCGACTGGTATCTCGGCGCTGGCGATTGCCACGGTGAACGGACCGGCGAGGTCGGCATTGCCCGGCAGATGCGCGGCCTCCCAAACCAAATCGCGCCCGTCCTGCCGAACGGCTGTAAACATCGGCGGTGCCCCGGTGTAGCGTGCGAGCGGGGTCTCGAACAGTGGAAGTCGGACGATGACGCCTTCGAGCGGTAACGGTCCGTTGTTGCGAAGCCAGATCGTTGCCAGTAGCCAGCCCTCCCAGCCCATCTCAAGCTTCAATTGGATGTCCAGCACGGTCCCCGGATCGTCCGAGACCCGGTCATCGTCTGGCGCCTGCCGCGACTTGAGGTAGGCCGCGGCGACCCCGGCAAACCAATAGCGGTCGTTGAGATAGATCTCGACGCCATGGCCCCCACGGGAGTGCGAGATTATCATGCAGTTCGGATTGGCTCGTGCGGCTGCCGCGACCTGGACCTGATCGGCCGGTGGGATGAAATCGTCGTCAGCCGTCTGGATCAGCAGCACCGACATGGGCAGACTGCGCAGAGAATCGAGCGTCTCATCGCGCCTGCGGACTTCTTCGCCGCTGATACCGTAATAGGCGCCGGCCTGCTCGTAATAGCCGACAGGGTCGATCTTGGAGATCCGCAGCCACTTGTCGATGTGGCTCATGATGAAATGGATCTCTTGCTTGGCCGGTGGGCTTGCAACGATGATCGCATCAACAAGATCCGGAACGCTCGCCGCCGCGTGGATCGCGGCCGCGCCCGACATGCTGAAGCCCATCAGGGCAATGGAAGAAACCTCGGGACGGCCAGCGAGAAAACGGGCTGCGCCGGCGAGGTTGTCGCCCTCTTTCCAACCCATCGTGTACGGCGCGTCCGACAGCTTGGCCGATTCGCCATGGCCCTGAAAGTCGGGCGCGAGCACCTGCCAGCCGTGAGAAAAGAAGAACTCCGCCAGATCGACGATCGCGTCAAGCTCTTTTGACCCCCAGACGCTATGGCCGAGGATCACCGCCGGGCGCGGCGTGCCGTCTCGGTGGAGCGCCAGGCGGGCTGCCAGCGGAAGGCCGTCTGCCGACGTGATCTGGACGCTCTCGAATACCTCCGAATACTGGCTGCGCACCCCCTGCCCAGAGCCGCGGAACGGATTGAAAGGGATCGACTCCAGCCGCTCGGCCAGTTCAAGCCGGGTCGGTTGCATCACTGGTCCTTCTTTCGGCGCCTAACGCGCCCGATGGCGCTCGCCGAGCAGCGAACGGATTTCCCGCTTGAGCGCTTTGCCCGCCGCGCTCTTTGGCAACTCATCGACAAAATAGACTGCCCGCGGCCGCTTGTAGGTCGCCAATTGACCGCTGACGAACGCCAAGATATCGCCCGCATCGGCGAGGGTCCCAGGTTCGGGGACGACCGCCGCGACGATCAACTCCCCCCATTGCTCGTCCGGCAGGCCGACCACGGCAACCTCGCGTACTGTCGGATGGTCAAGAAGCAGCGTTTCGATCTCTGCCGGGTACACCGTTGCCCCGCCGGTCTTGATCGTGTCCTTCTTCCGGCCGACGATGAAGTGATACCCATCATCGTCGCGCGTCGCGAGGTCTCCCGACGCGATCCAGGGACCATCCTGAATCTCGGCGGTTGCTTCGGGCTGTTTGTAATAGCCCATCATCTGGGCATTCCCACGCGCCCACAGCTCTCCAACGTCGCCGGTGGCAACCTCAGCGCCGCCGTCGTCGCGCAGGCTCACTTCCTGACCAAAGATCGGTCGGCCGACCGACCCTGGCTTGCGGTGGTGGTCCTCCGGCCGCATCAGCAGCACGACGCCAAGCTCAGTCGATCCGTAATGTTCGACAAGCCCGACGCCGGGAAACCGGGCAAACAGTTTCTCGCGGGTTGTTGCCAGCAGGGGTTCACCTGCCGTCAGCAGCATCCGTACCCCGTCTGGCGGCCGGCTCCACGCTCCGGTGGTCTCGCCAGCGTCGATCCAGCGGTTGAACAGGGTCGGCATGAGCGGAACGTAGCTCACACCGAGCGCCCGGATATCGTCGTCAAACCGCGCAGCGTCGAACCGACGGACCAGGCCGACGGTTGCTCCGCCCGAAATCGTGGTCAGAGCCCAAAAGATCGGCCCGCTGTTGTAAAGCGGCGCCGCGGCGATCACGCAGTCGTCGCGCAGGATCTCAAACTCGGTGGCAGCGAGGCACTGATGCACCGCACGGCCACGATGGGCTTGAATGACGCCTTTTGGAGCGCCGGTCGTCCCGGATGTGTAGAGAAACGAATAGGGCTCGTCATCCGCCACTCGGACATCCGGGTCAGACTCGGAGGCGTTGGCGATCGCTCGCTCATAGCTGCCTTCGGCGCCCAGGACGAGCATCCGATCGGGCGATAGGTCGGTCCCAGCAGCCGCTTCGGTCAGAATGGGTAGGTAGTCGGGGTCGAGGATTGCCGACGTGGCGCCAGAATGGTCAACGATGGTGTGCAGTTCACGCACCGTCGAGCGGTAGCCGAGCGGCACGCTCACCGCCCCCGCCTTTGAGATCGCATAGGTTGCCTCGAGAAATTCGATCGAGTTCTGGTCGAGCAGCGCCACTCGGTCGCCCGGCCGCACACCTTGCCCGATCAGGGCGTTCGCCAGCCGGTTTGTCCTCCGGTCAAGTTCACGATAGGTGACGTTGCGCTCGCGAGTACGGATCGCGAGGTGGTGCGGCTGCGATGCGGCACGCCAGCGTAGCGGATCGTGGATAAGCATCTGGATGGCTGGCATGACCTACTCTGCCGACCGGCGAGCGTAGAGAAACGACCATTTGCCTTCTTGAACCACCTCACCACTCTGGTTCAGGAGGTCTACCTGCATCACGATCACCCCGCGATCCGGCTTGCGCGTCTCGCGCTTCTCGGCGACGGTTTCGGTCACCGTAAGGGTGTCGCCGATGAAAATCGCTCCCCGGTAGTTCCAGGTGATACCGAGGAGAGCAAGGGCGGTGGTCCGGTGCAGTCCCGTTTGCATGGCCAGGCCGCTGGCGATTGCGTAGCCAGCCTGGCCGTGAAGAATACGTTGGTGGAACATCGATTCGTCGGCAAACACCTGGTCGGTGTGGAGTGGATGATGGTCCCATGACCAGGCCGAAAAGAGCATCAGGTCGGCTTCGGTGACCGTTCGCCGGGGCGTGGTGAAGATCTGACCAACCTCGAAGTCTTCCCAATGGGGCGGGACCGACACCTGCATCGCACACATCCTCACCCGCTCCATCAGGAGCCAGGTGCCGCCGGGACTCTACGGTTCCGCTGTCCATCCGGTCAACGCGTCCATAGTCAGACTAAAGCTACGGCAAGGCCTCTGAGGAGTCCGGATAGACGGGTCTGGCTTGGACTCGTGGTCGGTTCAGGAGGTTGCCGAGAAGGGTTTCGTTGCAACCCGGGTCCCCGATCTCCCGTCGACCAACACGGTTGGAACTATCAGCAGCGCCCTCACGACGTTCTCCTACCGGGATCTCGCGCAGTCGCGTCTTCTCGATGTACCGATCACAATGACCCGCCGCAGCCAATACGAGCCGCACCTGGACGCCGCCTACCCGATCACCGACGGCAAGACCCATAGAGAAGTCTGGTGGCGTCCGTCCGGTGGGCAATTGCCGGTGCCGCCGGGACCGTTCGCTGACCCCGCCCCGTTTGTCCAGGTCACCGTCGACGATCCCGGCGACCCGTTCACGCCGTGTTGGGGCCGTCTGGTTGAGTACGTCGGCCCCAGCGGCGCTTCCTCTATCGAGCCGGGCCAGAGAACCATCGCGACGCGCGGAATCGCCGGAGCGCCACCTGGAGTACGCCGGATGACGCCAAGCCGGTGCGGCAGGCAATGGGTCATCGAACATCTCCTTGACGATTGGCATCGAGATGATCCCAACCCAGCCGTTCACCATCTCCCATTGTCTACTCAACTTCGACACCCAGACCCACACCGTTCAACTCGACCCATCGTCCTCGCATGGCTGTGATCGTCGCTACTACCTGCAGCCAGGCGTGGTCAGCAAGGCCGTCGTCCCGCTGACCGGAACCGAGGTGATGATCGTCGGCGACAGTAGGCTGGGGATCCTCGCGGTCTACACCGCAACCGGAACGATCAGCGAGCCCCCGAAGGAGTGGCACATCATCACCGCCACCTCCACCATCAACCCAGCGCAATTGAGAGATTCGGCTTATACTCTGGTTGTCGCGCCAGGCTTCAGCATTCAGGCCGACGCATCGGGCACGGTGATGCAGTATCTTCCGGTCGCGATTAAGAACGACGACTTGCCATGACGACTTCTGAAGACACCGTCCATCCAACGTCCGGCGGTAGCCCCCTCGTTGCCGGTCTGATCGGCATTGCCGTCTGCGTTGTCTGCCTGCTTCCGCCGATCATCCATTTCATTACCGGGCCACTCGGCCCGTTCATCGGCGGGGCGGTCGGTGGAGGGAAAATCACCGCCGGTCCGCGTGCTGCGATCGGCGTCGGGCTGACGATGGGTATCGGGTTGGCAATCGTCGCACTGGTGTTTGGTGGATTGACGATCGGGATCCTCGCGTCATTGCCAGCCGGGTCCGGGCCGGAATTCGGGTTGCCCCAACTTGGCATTCTTGCGCTGATCGCTCTCGTCTACGGCGGGTTGCTCGGGACTGGTGGCGCCTGGTTTGGCGGCTGGATGAAGCGGCGCGGCTAGCGGTTCTGCTACAACCGCCCGGTGAACCGTCTCCCTGCCTTTCCGACCTATCTTGGCTTGTCGTTTGCCAGTGCCACCGCCTACCAGCTTTCCGCAACAATCAACCTCGTATTCCAGAATGAGGTTGCGGGTCTCAACCCACTTCAGTTGGTTCTGGTTGGCTCGGTCCTCGAACTGACGGTGCTGCTTGGCGAAGCGCCGACCGGCGTTTTGGCCGACCTGGTTTCGCGCCGGTTGTCGATCGTGCTCGGTCTGGCCCTCGTCGGCGTTGGGCTCGCGATTCAAGCGGTCCCCTTCTTTCCGGTGATCCTCCTGGCGCAGGTCATCTGGGGTCTCGGGTATACCTTCACCAGCGGCGCGACCGAGGCCTGGCTGGTCGACGAGGTGGGCATGGCGCACGCAACCGGAGCCTTGCTTCGTGGCGGACAGGCTGCGGCCGCCGGAGCGCTCGTCGGAGCACCGACTGCTGCCGCCCTCGCGATGTTCTCACTTCAACTGCCACTCCTGGCAGCCGGGGCAATCATGCTCGCCCTCGTCGGGGTTCTCGCCCTGGTGATGCCCGAACGGGGCTTCCCCCGGTCTGGTTTGCATCGGGAGGGTGGGTCGGCGTTCCGAGCGGGGCTCGTGGCTGGCATCACCGTCGTCCGCACCCGACCCGGTCTCGGGTTCCTGCTCATCAGCTTTCTGCTGGCGGGCGCGGCAAGCGAAGGGTTCGATCGGCTCTGGGTCACCCATCTCCTCGTGGTTGGGCTGCCGCCGCTCGGACCGCTTCCGCCGGTTGCCTGGTGGGGCGCGATCGAGATGGCGGCAATTCTCGGCGGGTTGGTTGCGCTCGAGGCGGTTCGGCGTTTCAGTCTCGCGGGGGAACGCACCGGAACGGCGGTGATGCTTGCAATTCAGGCGGCGATTGTCGTCGCGATTGCGTTCTTTGCGCTCTCAGGGAATTTTGCGCTCGCCGTCGTCGCGTACTTGCCGCTGCGAGCGCTACGTCGGTTGCTCGGCCCGGTCCAGACTGCCTGGCTTGCGCCTCGCTTGCCTGCCGAGGTGAGAGCAACGGGTTTTTCAATCTTTGGTCAGGCCGATGCGGCCGGCCAGATCGCGGGAGGTCCGCTTCTTGGCGTATTTGGTCTGGTGGCAACGGTACGGGCGGCGCTCGTTGGTTCGGCAGTATTGCTGGCGATGGCCTTGCCGCTCTATCCGCTGGCCGGTCGGGGCGATGCCGAGCCAGTCCGGTTGTCGCGGCCATGATCGGGCAGTACGATCGCCGAAAGAATGGGGATTGGGATGAGCGAGCGGTCCGGCAGGGTGTCCGGCGGGGCGTCGGTCGAGTTTCGCCATGTCTCCAAGCGCTTTGGCGGACGCGGACCAGGTCCAGAGGTCGCCGCAGTCAACGACCTCACGTTGATGGTCCGTCCGGGTGAAATTTGCGTGCTGGTCGGTCCGAGCGGTTGCGGCAAGACGACCTCGCTCAAGATGGTCAACCGGCTGATCGAGCCAAGTGACGGCACGATCCTGATCGATGGCGAGGACATTACTCGAGGCGATCCGGTGGCCTTGCGCCGAAGGATCGGTTACGTCATCCAGCAGGTCGGGCTCTTCCCCCATCGCACCGTCACCGAGAATATCGCAACCGTCCCCGAGCTTACGGGTTGGTCGAAGTCGCGCATTCACGAACGGGTGGACGAGTTGCTCACCTTGGTCGGCCTTGAGCCAGCCGGCTATCGGGATCGCTATCCCAGCCAGCTTTCCGGTGGCGAGCGCCAGCGGGTTGGCGTCGCCCGCGCGATGGCGATCGAACCGCCATTGATGTTGATGGACGAGCCGTTCGGCGCGGTCGACCCTATTGTGCGTGAGCGGCTCCAGGACGAGTTTATCGACTTACAACACCGGGTTGGCATCACCGTGCTGATGGTCACTCACGACATCGACGAAGCGATCAAGTTGGGCACCCGGGTTGCGGTGTTCGAACGTGGCGGCTCACTAGCACAGTACAGTGACCCTGCTGCGTTGCTGATGGAGCCAGCGAGTGACTACGTGGCTCGCTTTGTTGGGGCGGACCCGCTCTCCGGCGGTTGTGGTGAATGTAATTGCCGAGTTACGCGCCGGGCAGAATCGCCCGGCGCCTCCATAGCACTCCGACGCTTTCGCCGACCACCAGCGTCCGCGGCCTCGCCCATCATCATGGTACCGCCTCAACGGTCCGGGGCCGTCATTGATTTGGATGGGCGAGCGCTCCGGATGGGATTGCACTCTTTGCGATCGGCGACGCGCTCATCCGCCATCACCCGCAGTTCTGCCGGAACAGCGCTGTAATCAGGGCGAGCCTCTGGGTCTTCGGTTTGAATGGATCGGCAACAACCTTCAGTGATTGCCGAGCGACTTTTGGGAGCATGTCGTGCTGACCGCGATCGCCCGTGGGTGTGGGACTACTGATCTCATTTGCTCTGGAAGCTTGCTGATCCGCGCGGATGGCCGGCTCTACCTCCCGATCGCCTCGGCCGCAGGAATCCTCTACACCACCATCCCGAGCTTGGCGCTCTTCGCGATGCTCGTTCCCGTTCACGGTCTGTCGATGCTTGCCGGTAGGGATCGGGCTGGTCTCCCACCCTGCTGATCTCGCGGCGCGGAGCATCGTTGGCGGAATGCAATCCAGCGCGGACGCCTGCAGGAAGCGGCATTCTGGCATGGGCTACAGGTCAAACCAGCTTCTTTGGCGTGTGGAACTGCCGTTGGCGCTGCCGGTGATCATCGCGGGCGTTGTCGCGTCGCCACGGTCACCACGGTGGTCTGGTCACCGTTACCGCATTGTTGATCGGTCAGGGCGGGTTGGGGCAGTTCATCCTGCAGGGCATTCAGCGCTTCTTCTACACCCCGTTGGTGGTGGGCGCCGTCCTCTCGATCGTCTTGGCGGTGGTAGCCGATGCGGCGTTGATCGGCGTCCAGCGAATGGTCGCACCACAATTCGATAACGCCGATGAGCTGATCTGCTGGGAACTTGCTGCACGCAGTTTTGAGCCCGGCCCACTGGCAGGGAAGCGACGGCATCCCGACCCGGGTTGGCGAGCACATCTGGATCTCGATGGTTGCGCTTGCCTTCGCGTTGGTCATTGCTCTCCCTGCCGGACTGCTGATCGGCCATACCAATCGGGCAGCGCTCGCGACGGTAAGCGTCATGAACGTCGGCCGCGCCTTGCCGTCGCTTGCGTTCCTTGCCTTCGCCCTCCCGCTCGCGTTCGCGTTGAGTTTGGGTCTTGGATTCTGGCCAACGGTCCTCGCGCTCGTCCCGCTCGCGATACCGCTCATCGTGATCAACACCTACACGGCTATCCGCTCGGTCGACCCGGACTATGTCGAGGCGGCGCGCGGGATGGGTATGCGCGAGGCCGGCATCCTCTTCCCGGTCGAAATCCCGGTTGCGCTGCCGATCTTCTTGGCGGCATCCGCAATGCGGCCGTTGCAGTCATCGCCACTGCCACCCTCGGCGCACTCGTCGCGGGAGGCGGGTTGGTCGCCACATCGTGGATGGGCTCGCGCAGGACAGCCCGTCTGCCTCCAGGGCGATCTGGTCGCTCTTCTCCTCAATCGCCACCGAGCTTTCTCTTTCGGCGGTCGAGCGGTTGGTCGTTTCGCCCGGTCTGCGAGCCGAACGGCGTCCTGGCCGAACGCGCCGGCGGGGCACGCTAATTCTTTGCCTGCGGACGCGCATCACCTATGATGCACTCCATCGCCCACGCGCCCCATCGTTGGAGTGAGACGCGCTCCGGCAGTACCAGACAGGCCGTCCCCGCAGGCGGCCGGGAGATCAATGATTTCCCGACGCTTCGTCGCCGCCATCAGCAGTTGGCATCCTGCTGGAACACCTGCCGGCCCGCGCGACCGGCAACGCAGGACCAAGCACCGGTGGAACCAATCGTTTCCCACCGTCCGCATCAGCTCGACCAACTTCGCCGAACAACCTGATTGTGGCCGAACTGCACGCCCAAGTCCTTGAGCAGGCCGGCTACAAGATCGAGCGGCGCTACAACCAAGGGTCACGAGATCGTCGCACCCGGCCTCGAATCCGGCCAGATCGACCTCCTCCTGAATACCGCCGCGACCTATGCCATCTACCTAACCAAGGACCCAACCAAGGGCACCCCAGACGCCGCAGCCACCTTCCGCACTCTCGAAGAGGCTCTCAAGAGCCGCAACATCTGGCGCTTCAGTACTTCAACCGCCGGTCGACTCTGGCGGTTTTGCCGTTACCAAATTTCTCACCGAGGCCAACAGCTTGGTCAGGTATTCGCCGCGACCTCGCGAAACTGAACGGTCAAGATGACCCTCGGCGGTCCACCAGGAATGCCCCGGATCGAGCCGCTCCTCCAGGGTTGCAGCGCACCTACGGGCTGTAGACCTGCCGGGCCTCGATGCCGGACCTCTCGCGTCGACCGCGCCGAGGGGCCAGGTCAGCGTTGCGGGTTCTGTTCACCCTTGATGCAGGTCACCATCTTCGTCTCGAAGGGCTTCGTCCTGCTCGGCGATGACGAAGTACCTTCACCGACAATCTCGTCCCAGTGGTTCGCAGCGACCTGATCGCCAAGGCTCCAACCAGGACCAGTTCAAGAAGTTGATCAACGACGTTTCGGCCAAGCTGACAACCGATGAACTGACTCAGCTCAACAAGCAAGTGGGCGTCGACAAGAAGGAGCCCAAGGAAGTCGCCGTCGCCTGGCTTCGCGCCAAAGGGCTGCTTAAGTAACGAACTCGGAGCCTACAACTTTCCACGGAGGCATCAGGCCGCACGAACGAGCGGCCTGCGTGGAACTGACGACGAGCGTGCGTGAACGGCGGCGGGGCACGCTTCCGCGTGCCGCTGGCGTACTCATTGAGCCGAGCGACTAGCGCATCTCAATGGTTCCGAGCGGGTCGGCTATGCCGAGTACCCGCCCCGTCGAAAGCTCGTACACCACCAGCCTCAACCGATAGGCGCCGGATGCCGGGTTGGGCGGGCCGGCGATCGTCAGATAGGTCGCCACCGGCAGACCCGGCGTCCATCGCGAGGTTGGAAACAGGTCGTTCGACAAGAGCGGCCGGTCCGACTGAGCATAGGGCAGGCCGTCCGGGGTGAACACCTGCAAGGAGACGGTGTAGTCGCCCGCCGGTCGCGACAGGGTTTCCCAGCGGAGAACGGCCCATATTCGTCCATCGTTCGGTTGCGGGCCGGCTACCCAGCCGCGCAGGACCAGCGAGCCGTCAAAGCCCAGTTCGACAGCGCGTTCGCCGGCAAAGAGCGTTTCTGGCGGCATCCGATCGATCTGATAGACGAGCAGGCGAAACCCGTCGCGCTCCTCAACCCGAACGAGCTCGCCCGCCCGCGAAAGGAGCACCCGCAGCAGTCCTTTCGGGTCGGCGTCCTGATGGTCGCCGCCGTTCCACTCGAACAGCACCGCCTCGCGTGCGCCCGCGAGCAACCCCGGCATGACCGCTGGCAGCGTCGCCTCCTCGACCCGGACGAAGTGGTACGGTGCGTCGCCGGTGTAAAGAAAGTCGACCGTAGTACTCCGAAAGTCGGGTGCAAGCCGGAAGTTGTATGGCAAGAGAAAGACTCGCCCCGGTCCATCAAGTTCGTTCATCAGCCGGGCAGCGTCAGCAGCCTCGGTGTGAAAGGCGTAGTAGACGTCGTCCTGAGCCGCCCACTCCTCAAAATAATCATGGCGGGTCGCCAGGCCAGTCGTCAGCGCCAGCAGCAGAAGAGGCGCCGCCGCAACCACCGGCAACACGCTTCGGCGCAACAACCGCCCGGCCGTCTGGATCAAGAACTCCCCACCAAGCGCCGGAAGGAGAAACACCGCCGGCACGATCCCCATGACCCGCGTGTAGTGTGGATATTCGTCGGTCGCCACCACGCCGGGCAGGAGCATACAGGCGATCCACACGAGGAGTTGCAGATAGGGTCCACGTCGAATCCTCGCAAGGCAGACACCGAGCCCGGCCAGGAACAGCACAAAGGTTGCCAGATCGAACACCGGCTTGCCGGGCAAATTGTGCCGCCAATTGCCGTCACCCTCGAAGCCGAACATCCCAAGGTTGTAGATGAAGGAATCCCAGAGCGCCGCAAGCCGGTCCGAACCACCCGACGGTCCAAGCGCCGACACCTGCGTCGCCCGACCAAGCGCCAGGTCCGGATGCAGGATGAAATAGATCGCCAACGGCGCGACGATAATCGCCGCCGCCGTCGCCCACGGCCAGAACCGCCAGCTACGCAGCCAGCCGACAATACCGGCTCCCCGCGATGGCCAGGCGCGGTCGGCTGGAAGGAGAACGAGTTCGGCCAGGCCCAGGGTCGCCGCGAAGGCGGGTAGGATCCGCGCACTGATATAGGTGTAACCAACCAGACCGAAGGCAGCGCCTGCGCCCAGCCATGGCCAAAGGCTCGACCCGTTGCGTCGCGACGTCCGCCAGAGCAAGAAGAAGGCGATCGCCAGTACCAATGGCATCGTGTTGACCCGTAGCGACAGCCGGTTGATGTCCACTTGCCAATGGGAGACCGCCAGAAATGCCGCGGCGAGCAGGCCGATCCGGACCGCGCCGTCGCCGAGCGGCCGAAACATAGCTCGTGCCATCGCAAACGTCGCGGCAACCGTCAGCAGTCCGAGAGCAGCAGCCGGAAGCCGAAGCGCCCAACTCTGACGACCAAAGAGCGCGACGCTCAGCGCCAACAGATTGTTGAGCGAGGGCTCGCGGCCGGTATTGCCTTCGAAAAACACCTTCGGTCCGCTTCGGAGCACGTCGAGGGCATCCAATCCGTTGAACGCCTCGTCGTAGTGCAAACCCGGCGGCACGCTTGCGAAATCCCAGACGCGCAAGGCCGCCGCCCCGAGCAGGATCGCCAAGAGCATGATGCGGGTCGTCGCGCTCAGCCGCTCACCCTTCGACGCGCCGTGCCGGCGAGGACGCGAGCGCCCGGTCGCCGACCAGCCCGATGAGCGCATACGCCAACAGCCCACCGAGCACGAGCACCGCCATCGCCGAAATCACCTGACCCGCTCGCTCGGCCATACCCGGCTGGTAGCGCAGCGTCACCTGATAGCCACTCCCCGCCGGCAAGCGTAGCCGGGTCAATCCGATCTCGTCCGGCTCAACCACCACCTCACCCCCGGTCGAATCGGCACGCCAGAGCGGAAAATAGGTCTGCTTAAGCAGGACCTCGGCCCCCTGCTGCGCCGAATCTACCTGCAGAACGACCCCCGGCGGGGCGACCGTCGCTCGAACCGTTGCGCCACGGCCCTCGGCGAGGGTCGGCTGATAGCCCTTGACCCGGTACACGTTGTAGAAGGGCGTCGAGCGGACCGTCTCGAAAGCCGGCGACCGATCCAGGTAGGTCCGGGTCCAGACGTCGTACTCACTCGCCACGACATCGGTAACATTGAGCGCCCGTAGCGCCGCCAGTAGCGCTGGCTCGTCCATCTCGCGCCAGCGGAGCCCGAAGATCGTCTGGTCATCCTTGAGGTCCGTTCGCTCGGTCATCATCCGCGGCCGTTCGCCACCCTGCCAATAGAACGTCGAGATCGGCGTCCAGTGTTGAAAGGTGCCACCGATCGTCTCGCGGCCGCTCAAGGCCGGAGCAAGCGCCATCAGGTGCGACGGGATGCTGCCACCGGTCTGGCGCAGACGAAAGACCGAGGAGGTGAACAAGACCCGCCCACCGGGATTTGCGCGAAGGGTGGCCCAAAGGTCGTCAAGCTGGTACGCGGAAGTCGCCTCGCGCAGGAACTTCGGTTCGCTGCCGGGCGCCGGTCGGTAATACTCCAGCCAGCGTGGGAATGGCTGGACCACGAGATACACGAGGAGGGAGGTCGCCACGCCGCCGGCCAGCACACCCCAGGGCCGCCCCGCACGCTTGGCGCGATCGACCGCGAGGCGAACGAGGTCGACGAACCCCACCGCCGCCAGCAGCAGCACCGCCAGATAGACATCCTCGATGAACCGGATCGGGTCCAGCGAGGCCGAGCCAAGCCAATCGACCAAGACCAACCAGTCCAGCAGCATCAGACCGAGGATCAGCACCGGCGCAACTGCCAGCGCCACCACGAGCGCACGTTCGCGCGCCGGCGCTACCGTTGCCCGGACGACACCCCAGGCGGCAAAGACGAGAAAGAACGGCAACCGCCCGCCCATCAACCAGAACGAGAGCGTTTCGAGCGGCGCCCTGAGGACCGGCGTGGCGAGTCCGCTGTGAGCGAGATAGGGAACAAGCCAGAAGCCAGTCAACGCCAGTCCGACCGCAAAGCCGACGGCAACAGCGGCCAATGCCCGTGCCTTGGGCACATCGGGCAGAAGTAGAACGGTGATCGGGATCAGCAACGCTGGCAGCAGCAGCCGGAACGGATGGAGCAGCGCCATCGCCGCCACCACGACGGCGAATCCGGCGATTGGCAACGCCGGACGGCGACTGGTAGCGACCGAAACACCGGCCAGCCAGGCCAGCGGCGCAAGCCCGAGCGACGGACGGTCGCCGAGCATTCCAATCAGGACGCCACCCACTCCGCCATAGAGGTCGGTGAACACGAGCAGAAAGAACCCCGCGGTCAGTCCGACCCAACGGCCGAGGCCGATCCGAGACAGCGAGACATAGGCGACGAGGGCCGGCAGCAGATAGGAAAACAGCAGCAGAGTCTGGTAGATCTGGACGCTGCTGAGCCGCCCGAAGGAGAGCGCCTGGATCAGTAGCCCAGCGATCCCGTAGCCGGGCGGGTAAAATTGCCACTCCGGCCAACCGGCCCACCAACTTGGGTTCCAGCCTTGCAGGCCGACCGGACCGGCAACATCGAGCAGCCACCACAGCCGCAAATAGGTTCCGGCATTGTCGGCGAAGATGTACAGGTCGTCGCGGATCAAGAAACCGAGCGACCAGAGCGCGAACCCGACCAGTGCGGCCAGTGCTGCTAGGTCGGCGGCCATGCCGGGCCACCGCCCTTGTCCTGCCCCTCTCACGGGCCGGGATTATAGGGACGGCCTTAGCTGCCTGCCCTGTTTCCTGCCACCACCTCGCTGCCCCACACTCCGAGCAACTCGTCGACCGAACTGACTATCCCAAAACGATGACGCACATTTGCGAGCGTCGCTTCATGCAAGTCCTGGCTCCAAGATGCGCAAGCATCCTCTGGAACGACGATGTAATAGTCCAACTCGAACCCGGCGCGCAGTGTCGACTCGACGCAGGCGTTCGTCGAGGTACCGGTCACCAGCACGGTCTTAATCCCGTGGCCGCGCAAGATCATATCGAGGTCGGTGCCGGTGAAGGCACTGTAGCGGTGTTTGCGCACCTCGATGTCGCCCGGCTGCGGTCCCAGCCCTTCGAGCAAGTCCTGACCCCAGGTGCCGTCGACACAGACATCGAGCACTCCGTAGGTGGCGCGTGATCGCGCATCGACCCACGGTCCCGAATAGCTACCGCCGCCTGGGATGGTCGAGAACTTCACCCAAACCACCATCCCACCGGCCGCCCGCAATCCGTCGGCCAACCGGCGGACTGCGGGAACAATCGCCAACGCTGCCGTCGTGTCGCGGCCGCCTTCGCGCGCCGACACGCCGACTCGCGCACAGAAATCGTTCTGCATGTCGATGACCAGCAGCGCCGTCTGGTCAGGGCGTACTTTCTCCTCAAGTGTGCGCAGGACGTCGACCGGCATGGTGCTCCCTGGTCAGGCCGGGATCGCGTCGCGATCGACTGCCTTGGTCGTCTGCGCGCGTTTCCGCTGGACGACTTCGCGGGTTGCGATGAAAGCAAGCACACAGCCCGCCAACGCGAGTCCGGCGGTAACGAACATCGCGTGCTGGAATACCGGCGTGAAGTCCGGCGAAGTCTCGATCGACCCGGCAACCACCAGCGTCGTGATCGTGATGCCGAGCGTGTGGCCATACTGACGGGTCAGGTCGATCATGCCCGAGGCAAAGCCGCGTTTGTCAGCCGAGAGGCTGCTCAACACGAAGGCGTTGTTGGTTGTCTGGAACGACCCCCCGGAGATCCCGAGAAAGACACCGGCGACAATGATGGACCCATAGGTCAGACCGGGTATCAACGCCATCGAAATCAGGCTGGCGAAGGTGAGGGCGAGGGCAAACACCTGCAGCACCCGCGAGCGCAGGTAGTCCATCAGGAAGCCCGAGCCAAGCGCTGCAATCGTCGCCGCGATGTTGTTCCCCACCGCGATGTTCGCCGTCTCGACCGCGGTCAGCCCGAACCCGCGTTCGACCAAATACGGGTACATGAATGACGTGGACATCATCGTCATGTGGAAGCACATATTTGCCAGGACCGAGAGGGTGAACGGCGCATTGGTAAAGGTGCGCAGATCGATCAACGGTTCGGCTACCCGTCGCTCCCAGTAGATGAACAATGCCAGCCCGAACACCGTTAGAAAATGCATCGACGAGTGGTAGGGCCAGCCTGCCTCAAACGATTCCGGCCCGTCGTGAAAATGGCTAAACGACAGCACCAGTGACGTGAGCGTCAAGGTAAGAAGCCCCGCGCCGACCAGATCGAGCTTCGGCGGAGACGTCGGCCGACTGCCGGGCCCCATCCAGAGCGACGTCGTCAAGGCGATTGCGCCGAACGGGACGACGACGAGAAAGACCGACGGCCAGCCTGCCACCGAGATCAACCGACCGACCATCAGCGAGGTGACCACGATGCCTGCAGACGTGGCGGTCGTTAACAGGCCAACCGCCTTGCCACGTTGATTGGCCGACACGGCGTTGGCAGCAATCGCCATCGCATTCCCGGAAACCAGCGCCGCCCCGACACCCTGGATCAGCCGAAGCGCGATCAGGATGGGCCAGGTCGGGGCCAAGGCGCAGAGGAAGCCGGCAACCGTCGTGATAGCCAGGCCGAGGACGAACACCCGTTTATGACCGTAAAGGTCGCCGATCCGTCCGGCGATCAACGCAAGGATGGTCAGACTGAGCAAGAAGGAGGTCGCCGCCCAACTGACGTTCGAGATCGAGACACCGAATGCCTGCGCAATGACGGGAAAGGCGATTTGAACCGGAAACAGGGCCGCCAACGCGATCGAATAGCCAACCGCAGCGGTGAACAATGCCCAACCCGAGCGATATCCATTTTCGTTCATCGGCGACCCTTTCGCGGCAGTATAGCACGGTGAATCTGGGCTGGAATCGTCCTGCGCTATTATGCGTCTTCGGTTGGAGGATTCGATGGTTCAGTTCAAACGTGGCTTTGTCGACACACCGCACGGGCAGGTCCATTACCGCGCTGGAGGCGAAGGACCACCTGTCGTCGTCCTGCACCCCACTCCATCGTCGTCGCGAGCGATGCTGCCCTTCCTCGAAGCGCTCGCCGAACGTGGTGTCCGCGCTATCGGCATGGACACGATGGGCTTCGGCGACTCGGATCGCCCGCCTGCGCCGTACACCACTCAGCACGAGTACGCTCAGGCGGTGGTCTGGCTGATCCGTGGCCTCGGCTACGAGAAGGCCACCGTCGTTGGCATCCTGACCGGTTCGCAGATCGCCCTTCAGGTTGCCGCGGACTTCCCCGAGGCCGTCGATGCTGTGGTCGTCCAGGAAGCATTCAACTGGGGAACTCCGTCGCGCCGCGCCGTCCACGAACGCCTCCACCGGTATCATCCACGCACCGATGATGGCAGCTACCTGCTTGAACTCTGGAATCGCTCGCGAGGCGCAAGCGATCTGCGTGCCCGTGAGGCGAGCTTCAAAGAGCGGCTCACGGTCAACGACGACCTTGGAGCCGAGGTGTACGGCACGATGGGCTGGGAAGGCGCCGCGACCTGGTCGATGTGCCGCACCGACATGTGGGAGGTTGCGCCACGGATCGCCGTTCCCGCTCTCGTCACATACATCGAAAACAGCGAGCTTGGCCGCGCCTATGACCGGTTCATGCAGTCGATCCCGAGCGCGCGAGGGCTGCTCAACGCTCCGTCGCTCTACCGAGATCCAGCCGGGTTCGCCGGGGTGGTGGTCGACTTTGCCCGAAGCGTGGTTCCGAACGCTCAGGCTGCGGGCTGAAGGTGCGCGGGCGGCTCGAAGGTCACCCTGACCCGAGCAGTCCGCCAACTCCATTGGCGGCAAACAGCACGGCAAGGGCGGCCATC
Source organism: Dehalococcoidia bacterium (assembly GCA_046328265.1). Taxonomy (GTDB): domain Bacteria; phylum Chloroflexota; class Dehalococcoidia; order SpSt-223; family SpSt-223; genus JANWZD01. Next base: position 212,232 of record JAXLWW010000006.1, on the reverse strand, counting down.
GCCACCCCGAGGGTAGCCATCAATCCCTGATAGAGTCGTCGGCTCATCAGCCGCACGCCACGGGCCATTGCCAAGGAGACCAGCCCATACCAGCCGAAGTCCGACAAGATATGACCGGCAAAGAACACGGCGAGACCGACTGCCCCGAAGGCCAACGATTGGCCCAGCAGTCCCGCGCCGACCGTCGCCCACCAGAGCGCCCAAAACGGATTGCCAAGCGACAGGAGAATGCCAGCGGAATAGGCGTCGCGAAAGTGCCCGCGGCTCGCTCCTGGTTGCGTTCTCAGCGACAGCGGGTCGGGTAATGCCGGCAGTGAGCGCAGGGTCCCCCAAGCCATCCAGAAGAGCACCGCCGCGCCAACCAGCGCGAGCATCGCCAGGAGCCGTGGCTCGCGGACGATCGGGCCCAGTCCAAACGCCAGTGCGATTACGAGTGGAAGTTCGACCGAGGCATGACCAAGCACCATTACCGGCCCGACCAGCGCGCCGTGACGCGCCGCCGACGCAACATTCCAGGTCAGCATCGGCCCCGGCGAGGCGGCACCGGACAAACCCGTGAGAAATGCCGCACCGAAGAGCACCACGAACGCTGGTTCCATCGGGCCGCTACTGGGCTGGCTGCGAGACGTCGGGCGCAGGATGCTCGGCGACGCCATTCGGCTCGACCATACCGGGTTGGTACTCCACCGCGTTTGCCAGTCCGCTGCTCTCGGACCGCCCAGCCGGATCGGCGGTGGCGGATGTCGCTTCGACCGGCGCCGCTGCTGGTGGCGCCGCAGTATCGCGCGTCGTTCGAACTGAGGCGCGGATCGAGCGCGTTTTGCGGATCGAGAACCAGGCTACCCCCAACACAGAAACCCCGACGATCCCCAGCACGAGCAGAACGCCAAACTGATCGGCAAGTTGGCCAGCAAAAACCAGTGGCAGGATCGACGCGATGCTTCCAAACATCAACTGAATGGCAAATACCCGTCCGCGCATGTCGACTGGAGCGCGTTCCTGAAGGATCGTCTGGGCGGTCACGTTGACAAAGGCGAGACCGAAACCCATCGCCACCGCCGTTATCCCAACCACGATCAACGTCGTCGTCAACGCGTCGCTCCCTGGCTGGAGCGGCCCGCCAATCGCCCGTTCGAGCGCCGGGACAACTGCAATCAGCAGCATCCCCAGACCGAAGACGACGAGCCCGAAGTTGACAATCGACAACAAACGGAACTTGCTGGTGATCCGGGTCAGTAGCACCGTTCCGGCGAGGATACCGACGCCGGCGGGTCCAAAGATCAAGTAGGTGTCGTTTGCGCCGAGATTGAGTTCGCGCGAGATGAAGCCAGGCGCCAGGGTCGCCAGGATCAGCGTCAACGTCGTGACTACCGTCAGGTGAACCATCGCGAGGCTGATCGTCACATCGCCTCGAAGCAGTCGCCAGCCGTCCATGATCTCGTCGGCAACATCCCGGATGAAGTTTCCCGACCGGTCGAGACTTTCCCCTCGGTCGCTCGGTAACCGAATCAGGATGAGCGCACAGAAGACGTAGGCGACCGAGACGCCGATCAGCGTCGGGCCAGTACCAAACGCCTTGGTCAACGACGGCCCAAGCAGGATGAAACCCAGCACCTGCGACAGGTTGAAGGTGATGTTGAACAGCCCGTTCGCCGAGATCAGCCGGTTCTGCGAGACCAGGCGTGGGATCATTGCCGCCTCAGCCGGCAGGAAGAACTGGCTGATCGTCATGAATGCGAAATTGAGGCCGTAAAACAGCACCGGCTGCTGATCGAGAAACAAGTACCCGAGCACCGCAACCGCACGCAGCGCGTTGGTGGCGATCAGCACCCATTTCTTGTTCCAGCGGTCGATCAGCACGCCCGAGGCAACGCCAAACAGGACTGCCGGCAGCACCGTCGAGAGCACCAGCGCGCTCATATGCGCGGAGGAGCGCGTCCGCTCCTCGACAAACACCATCAAGGTAAAGAACGTCAGGTTCTGTATCGTTTGCGAGACGGCCTGGGCCGTCCACAGCACCAGAAAGCTGGGATTGCGGATGACTGGAAGATCGGCGGGACCGCCAGGGTTCGCCCCGCTGGCAACGGCAACGCTCACCGACCACCCTCTGGTGCGTGGATAGGACCAATCATCTCAGCCTTTCCGTCTGCCAACCACCCGGCCGGGGACGTTCCAGGGATCATATCTCCTGCAGGATGAAATCCAGCTTGGTGAGACTCCGATCCCCCATATCCGGATTACCCGTCGATGCCGGGGGTCTCTGGGCCACGCAAAAGAAAGGTCTTGACCCGACGCTCGAAAACCGGTCGCTCGATCATCACGCGATGATTGCAGGTGAGGCAGCGCGCCGCGACATCTGCTCCGGTGCGTATCACCCGCCAGTCAAACCCACCGCATGGGTGCGGCTTGCGCAGCCGAACGACGTCTCCCACTCGAATTTCTAGCACCGCCATGACGACAGTATAGGGGTGCTGAGCTACTCATCGTCGTCGAGGTACAGCCACTCCTCGGCCCGTTTCCGCCGCAGAATGTCTGCGGCATGACCGAGCGGATTGAGCGAAGCGAGCCACTCAAGCGGTATTCCATCGCGCACCGGCCGTCGCTTCCGGAGCTTTCGGGTAGCGTCGAGCAACTTCTCCCGTCGGTCCGGCTCAGAAGCGTCGGGGGAGGTCTCGGCGCGCGTCTCCGGCTCTGAGCCATCAATCGGTGGGAACAGCGGCTGAGCAACCCCCGGCTCGGTCTCGGGAAGCATAAGCGGTGGTGGGACGGCCACCCCGCCCCAGCCGAGCAGCGCGACCTGCTGGAGATAGGCGTCCTGGAATGGCTCAAGCAGCCGCTCGGCTCGAACCGGCGCTCGTTGGAGGAAAGCATGCGGGACAATCAGATTGAACCGCTCGGTCCGCGATCGCAAGGCATCGGCGATTCCACCGGCACGGGCAAGAAACCGGCGCTGGATCGATTCGATACCGGGTCGGTGTCGAGGACCGGTTTGCCCGGTCAGCGCATCAAGGGCAGTTGCCAGCCCGTCCAGCCAACGCCGCTGCTCGGCGACCAACGCATCCAACCGGTCGCGGAGCCGATCGATTTCCTTGGCGACCTCGATCCATGCCGGGAGCATTCCGGCATTCTGAAGCACCTTGTTGGCGGCCCATTGGTCGCGGTCGACGAACTCGTCCTGGCCAAGGGCAAGCGGTTCACCACTTCCGCGCAGCCCACGGAACTCGCCGCGCTCCATTGCCTCGCGGATACGCCGCTCGGCCAGGCTCTCCGGTTGGTTCTGGTCACGCTGAATGGCGCTGCTCCTTAGACAATCTCCGCTGATTCAGTGTAAATGCTGGCTGCCGGCTGAGGCGAAGGTCGCGTACACTCCGTTCCAGGAGGGGCACGATGCGGCTGCCGCTGCACGACCTACACCGCGCCGCTGGCGCGAGGATTATCGAGCGGTTTGGCTGGGAGATCCCGGCCGACTTTGGCGACAGCGCCCAAGAGACGGCGGTAGTTCGTCACGATGCCGGTCTCACCGATCGCTCGGATCGCGGCAAGATCCTGGTCAGCGGACCGGACCGGACAGCCTTCCTTCAAGCGTTGGTCACCAACGACGTTACCACCATCGCCGCGGGTCACGGCCTTCAGGCGCTCGGCCTCAATCACAAGGGGCAAATCGTCGCTGACTTCTTGATCCTGCCGTGGCGCGGGCGCCTCGTGCTGGTCGTCGAGCCAGGAGAACGGGCATTCTCTTTCGCCTGGCTGCGCCGTCACAAGCTTCGCGCCAAAGTTGAACTCATCGACGAAACTGAATCGCTCGGTCTGCTTTCTCTTGCCGGCCCCAAGGCTCCAACGGTCCTCGCCGGACTGCTCGGCCAGCGTTTCGAACTCGGCCGCGATGAAGTCATCGACCGGGAGTTTGCCGGGATGCCACTGCTGATTGCCGGGTCGCGGGACCTCGGTGTGACGGGATTCGACCTCTTTCTGCCTCGCGAGAAGCTTGGCGAGGCCTGGCAAGCGCTCATCGATTCTGGCGCTCGGCCGGTCGGCGCATTGGCCTGGGAGACGCTCCGGATCGAAGCCGGCACGCCGAGGTACGGCGCTGAACTCGGTGAGTCGACGCTGCCGGCCGAAGCGCGCATCGAAGGGCGTGCCATCGACCCCGAGAAAGGGTGCTACCCCGGCCAGGAGATCGTGGCCCGTATCAGAAACCGCGGCCAGGTCAACCGCTTCTTGCGCGGGATTATCTTGGAAGGAGGCGCACCGCCTGCTCCCGCCGCCACCATCGAAGTCAGCGGAAAGTCGGTCGGCACGGTCACCAGCGCCGCGCACTCGCCGGCGCTTGGCAAGCCGATTGCCCTCGCCTTTCTACGACGCGAGGTCCAACCCGGCGAGACCGTCCGCCTCGCCGACGGTCGAAGCGCCCTCGTCGTCGACCCGCCGTTCCCGAGCGTGTTGGAGGAAATGGGATGATTACCCCAGAAGTCCCCGCCATGGTGACTGGTTCACCGTCCCTTGCCGCGACTGCCGTTACGATCTTATCGCTGCTGGGCGGTGCGCTCTGGCGGCGGCTCAGCGGCCATCGCTGTTAGCGCGTGACTGGCCGATCCTCGCTCGCTCGCATATGGCTCTGGCGGGCCTGGGTCGTCGCCAACATGCTTGGCGAGTTCGTAGGGTTCGGCCTCGGGTTCGGTACTGGTGCGGCATTGGTCGCCCTTTTCCCGCCGGCGGAGGGAGTGGCTGGACTGGGCATTACGATCGCCGTCGCGGCTGTCGCCGGGGCGATTGAAGGGCTGACCGTCGGCATCGCCCAATGGCGCGTCCTCCGGACGGTGCTTGCCCGTGTCACCGGTCGCCAATGGGTTGGGGCAACCGTTCTCGGCGCGGTGATCGCCTGGATAGCTGGCATGATGATTGGCAGTAACGCCGGCGAGGTGTTTGCTGACGGTGGAGATCCAGGGGTCTTGATGATGGTTGCTGCCGGCGCGAGCATCGGCGCGTTGGCCGGCGTACTTCTTGCGCTACCGCAATGGCTGGTGCTTCGGCGGGCTGCGTCTTCGGCGGCGCTGTGGATCCCGGCTCACGCGCTTGGCTGGGCAGTGGGTATCGTCATCTCGTTTGTTGGCGTCGATCTCGCCGGACGTGCAACGTCAATGGCGCTCAGCGTCGGGGTCATTGCGGCCAGTGCCGTCGCGATGGGCGCCGCTGCCGCTGCCATCTCCGGCCTTGCGCTCGTTCGGATGGTTGAGTTCAGCACGCCGCCAAGAATCCCTTAAAGCGAACGTGCCAGTTCGCGCAGGTCGACGCCCGGGTCCGCCAGCGTCTGCTCCGAAACAACCGCCCCTTTTCGCATAAACTGGCGCGCCGCCACGAATTCCCGCACCATGTTGACTGCCAACGCAGCTACCAATTGACCCTCGCGAAGGTAAAAGACCGCCCACGGCTCGTGTGGTGGGGCGCCTCGCCAGACCATCAGATCGTCCGCCTTGGGGTGGCCGACCATTTGGAGTATGCGGTCGTACTGGTCGGACCAGAAATAGAGTTGCGGAGCGTATGGATCAGATTGACCAAGCATCGACTTGGCTGCCTGGACGGCTTGCTGCTGGGCGTTCTCGAAGTGCTCGACATGGAGTCGCTCGCGCAAGACCGGATGCCACCAGTTGGTTACGTCACCGGCTGCCCAAACGTCCGGCAAACTAGTACGACAGAATTCGTCGGTCAGCACTCCTCGCTCGCGAGCAATTCCGGACCCTTCAAGCCAGCCATCCTCCGGGATGACGCCGATCCCAACGACGACTACGTCGCAGTCAAGAGCCAGGCCATTCGACGTCCGGACCTGTTCGACCCGGCCCGCGCCAACAAAACTGGTCACCGCCTCGCCGAGCCGCAAGCTCACGCCGTGCGCCCGGTGGATCTCGGCAAGCTGAGACCCAATCTCCCGGCCAAGCGATGTTTCCAACGGCGTCGCAAGCGGCTCAACAATCGTCACCTCGGCGCCAAGTCCGCGTGCCGTCGCGGCAACCTCCATCCCGATGAAGCCCCCACCGACGACGACGAGGCGCGCCCCCGGGCGGAGGCCATTGCGAATCGCCTCGGAGTCCTCAACGGTACGGAGGTAATGGACGCCCTCGAGATCCGACCCCGGGATCTTGAGGCGACGCGGCGCGCTGCCCGTCGCGACCAGCAACTTGTCGTAGCCGAGCGACCGTCCATCAGCCAACTGGACCACCTTCGCCGCCGGGTCTAGGCCGCTCGCCCGGACCCCAAGGAGGAGTTCGATCCGTTCATCCGAATAGAAGTGCTCCGGACGGAGAAACACCTTTTCGCGCGGCTTATGGCCGGCGAGAAACTCCTTCGAGAGCGGCGGACGCTCGTAGGGGCGATCCGCTTCGGCACCGACCAGGACGATCCGGTCATCGTATCCCTCACGACGCAGTGTCTCGGCGGCACGGCCGCCGGCTAGGTTCGCGCCGACGATGACGATGGTGGTCATGATTCCGCCCGCTGCCCGACTGAAACGAATACCACGTCGCCTTCAATCCGACCATCGTTGAACCCGGCGGACTCGATGACCGACGGAAGGATGGACTGGCCGGTCCGACTGTTGAAACCACGGTCATGGACAGGGCAGACGAGGATCTTTCCCGCCAGACCTCCGTCCGACAGATTTGCCTCAGCAGAGGTGCAGGTCGCCGGTATCGCGGAGAGCATCCCGGCAAAGGGCGCGACCGCCACCGTCCTGCCGTTGACTTCGGCGACGTCACCCTCGCCAACGGCAACCTCCTCGGCGACCGCGACGAAACCATCGACCGCAGCCTGGCCCAACGCTTCGACCGCCTCCGCCGCCGAAAACCCGATCCGAGTGTGGGTTGCATCGATCAATGGCTTCTTCACCGACTGCCCACACCGGCAAAGGAAGGCCGGATCTGGATCTATCAAGAGGACCCCGTTTGGCGTTTGCACCTCGACGGCGCCGGTGACCCGGTGCGGGCCGTTGTTCTGCGGGGCGATCTCAATTGGCTTGCTCACTGCGTCGCTTCCCTTCATCAATCTGTCGCTGGAGCCCGTTTGGACGCCGCAGCCGCTCCGTCGCTATGGAGCGTTCAAGCGATCGATGTAGCGCCGGGCCGAGCGTTCGACCGCACCAGACCCGTCCTCCATCACCTGACGTTGGGCAAACGCCCCCCAGATCCGTTCGTACCGAAAGGGACGAATACGCTGCACCAGGCGCGTCACCTCGGCCGCCGAGAGCGGGATTTGGTTTGGGTAGCTATACATGAAGCTGACCCAGCGACGGTCCTGAACCACCTGGATGATGTCGCCGGAAAGGAGCACGCCACGCCCCTCTGCGCCCGATGGCCAGTGCGCCACCAGTCCACCGTCGAAATGGCCACCCAATCGCACCAAGGTAATTCCGCCAAAGAGCGGTACGGTCTCTTCGGGGAACAGGCGGAGGTTTGGCGAGCGCCGCATCACCCATTGGCTGTCGTCGGCATGGATGTAGATCGGCGCCCCACCGAAGGCATCGCTCCATTCAACTATCGATGAATAGTAGTGCGGGTGGGAGAGAGCAATCGCTCGAATTCCCCCGAGCCGTTGCACCGCCTCGATCGTCTCTTGGTCGATGAAGGTGATGCAGTCCCACAACAGATTGCCCTCAGGAGTTTGGACCAGAAAGGCGCGCTGATTGATGCCGAATGCCGGCTTGGTCTGGATACTCCAAAGGCCTGTCTCTTCCTCGCGGATGTCATTCCGAGAACCGCCCCGGCGAAGTTCTTCAAGGGACGTCCAGACTTGCCCGTTCCAGCCGATATACTGGCGCGGCTCATCGCAGATGGGACAGCGTTCAGGCGGCGCATCCGAATCCGGGAATTGCACGCCACAGGTCACGCAGATGTACCGAGTCATGGCCAGCCTCCCCGCCTGACTTGCCAGATGCAGCCCAAATCATCCATCTCCCTACCACGATCCTACGGCGTCGGACCGTTCGGGATCACCCTCGGGCTGAGGCCACCGGCGCCGCCAGTCCATGACGGCCGACTTCGGCAGCACCGTACCACGACCGCGTCATAACCCCTGGCAGGGTCCGGGATCGCCAAGGTCCCCGAGAAACCGTGGTCATTACCCAGACGCTCCCGAGCGTCTCGTCCAGGTCAAGGTCCTCGGGCCTCTTGGTGAAAACCAGGAACGCGCCCATCTTGACGGCCGGAACGCCCAGCGCTTCGAGATCATCCGCATTGCGGCGAGGATTGTCGCCGCGCCAAGCAGCCGAGCGGACCAGATCGATCCTGCACCGGATTTCCTCGCGAGAGCCATGCGCGCCGGTGAGCGACGACCGGTCCGAAAGCAAACCAACGCTCTCGCCAGCGAGCGCGCCAACCGTGATAATCCGCACGAGAAGGGAACCCATGGACGCCCACGAACAGGTGCGGCTGACGAGTCTCAGCCATGGTGCTGGGTGAGCTTGCAAACTCGGCTCCGCCGAGTTGGCGCAGGTGCTGCGCCATCTGCCCGCCGTCGCGCACCCAAACCTTATCGTCGGAACCGAGACGCGCGACGACGCCGCGGTCTACCGGCTCAACGAGCAGACTGCCCTCGTCGCCACCGTCGACTTCTTCACGCCGATCGTCGACGACCCGTACGCCTTTGGCCAGATTGCCGCCGCCAACGCGCTGTCGGACGTCTACGCGATGGGGGCGACACCGCTCTACGCCCTCGCCATCGTCGCCTTCCCGCGCGATTTGCTGGAAACCGGGCTCCTCTCGGAGATCAGCCGCGGGGGGATCGACAAGGCTACCGAGGCTGGCTGCCCGATCGTCGGCGGCCATAGCATTGACGACGCCGAGCCGAAGTACGGCCTCGCGGTCACCGGTGTCGTCGACCCGACGAAGCTTGTCAAGAACTCCGGCGCCCGACCAGGGGATGCGCTGATCCTGACCAAACCGCTCGGGACCGGCATCATCGCGACCGCAATCAAACGCGGTACCGCTCCAGACGAGGTGACGGCGGCGGCCATCGCCTCGATGGCAACCCTCAATCGTGGGGCAAGCGAGGCGATGCTGGCGGTTGGGGTGAACGCCGCGACCGATATCACGGGCTTCGGATTGCTTGGCCACCTCCTCGAACTTCTCGAGGCGAGCGGAGTCGGCGCACGGATCGAGGCTGACGCCTTGCCGTTCCTCCCCGGCGTCGAGGAACTTGCTCGAGGAGGAGCGATCCCGGGCGGCACCCAGCGCAATCTCGAAGCGGTCAGTGGGCAGGTCACCTGGTCCGGCCAATTCGACGAGATAGACCGCCTTGTCGTCGCCGACGCCCAAACCTCCGGCGGCCTGCTCATCGCCGTGGCGCCCGAGCGTGCCGAGGCGCTGCTGGAGGCGATTCGGGACGCAGGAACCCCCGCCGCTGCACGGATCGGCACCGTCGTCGCTGGACGCGGGATCACCGTCATCCGGTGAGAAAGAACTATTCGTCAGGCTCACCCTGGGAGCCGCGCTTCGGCTACTCCCGGGCGGTGCGGGTCGGGGATTTGGTGTTTGTCGCCGGGACCACCGGCCTAGGCGCGGACCGACGCAATCTCGGGGACACCGGCGCCCAGATGGCCGAGGCGATCCGAATCATCGAGCGCGCCCTGCAGGACGCCGGAGCGACCCTCGAACACGTCGTTCGCACGCGAATGTTCGCCACCCCCACCGCCGACCTGAACGCGATTGCCGACGCCCACCGAGCCGCGTTCGGAGAGGTCGGGCCAGCCAGCACCCTGGTGATCGTTTCTGGACTTGCCGACCCGGCCATGCTGATCGAGATCGAAGCCGATGCCGTCATCGGCGCGGCCACAACACCATTGGAGCGCTTCGATGCAGACTAATGGCACCGACCGCACGACCGAGCGTCTCGCCCGGTTCGTCGCCGAAACCAACTTCGCCGAGATCCCCGCTTCGGTCATCCACGAGGCAAAGCGCGCCATCATCGACGGGCTTGGCGTCGGCCTCGGCGGCAGTGACCACGAATCGGTCAGCTTGCTCCTCAACTACTGTACGAGCCTCGGCGGCGCCCCGGTCAGCCAAGTTTGGGGCCGGCCCGATCGCCTCCCGGCGGAACTCGCTGCCCTCGTGAACGGGCAAGCCGAGCACGTGCTGGATTTCGATGACACCTTTCTTCCCTTCGAGACCGTTCTCCACGGCACCGTTCCGCTGCTACCTGGCTTGCTGGCAGTAGCCGAGCAACGCGACCTCGACGGTCGGGCTATCCTCCGCGGCTTCGTTCTCGGCCTCGAAGTCGAGTTACGGCTGGCGCTTGCGCTCGGTCGCGCCCACTATCTCGGCGGTTGGCACGTCACTGCGACCGCCGGGCCGGTTGGCGGGGCGGTCGGCGTCGGGGCGATGATCGGGCTACCTGCCGAGCAACTCGGCCACGCCATCGGGATCGCCCTCACCCACAGCGGCGGCGTCACCGCGATGTTTGGTTCGATGTCCAAAGCCTATCATTGCGGGAAGGCCGCCGAGGCGGGCGTACGCGCCGCCCTGCTCGCCGAAGCCGGGTTTGACAGTGCACCTGAGCCGCTCACCCATCCCCAGGGCTATCTGAATGTCGCCACCAGCGATCGCGCGGCGCATCACCTCGTCGACGCGCTTGGCGAGCGTTGGCGTGTCGCGGAAAACGGCTACAAACCCTACAGCAGCGGCGTCGTGACCCATCCACTCGTCGACGCCCTCGTCGCCATTCGAGATGGCGGCGTGACCGCCGACGAGGTCGAGCGGATCGAGGCGCGAGTAAACCCCTGGGTGCTTCAAGCAACCGGGCAAGCTGAACCGACAACCGGCCTTGAGGGTAAGTTCAGTGCCTATCATTGCGCCGCCGTCGCGCTCATCGACGGCGCCGCCAGGCCAGCCCAGTTCACCGATGAGCGGGTCAACGACCCGGCAGTCGTGCGGCTGCGTCGAACCGTTCATTTGACGCCGGACGAGAACGTCCGCAAGGATGAGGTGTCGGTTGCGGTGTTCTTGCGCAATGGCGTTCGGCAAGAAATCCATGTCGAGTACGCATCCGGCACCGCCAACAATCCGATGACCGATCGGGCGCTCGGCGAGAAGTTCCTCGACCTGGCGCATCCCGTGGTTGGTCGGCGCGCCGACGAATTGCTCATGGACGTCTGGACGCTCGACGATGTGCGTTCGGCGCGCGCGATTGCCTCCTTACTGGCCGGGTAACGGGGTATCGTCGGCAACGTCTCTCTCACTCATCGGATCCACGCAGCCCGCCCGGCACGCCTCTTGACCAATCGGCCGGGGTTCGCTCCTCAAGGAAACGCCACTCTGGGCGGGAATTGCCCTCGCGGTGGAGCTGACATTGCGGCGGCGGCGGCGATCTTCCTGTCAAGGGGCGCTTTCCCCGGAGGGGCATGGTAGAATCGACTGGCAGTCACGCCACGACAAGGGGATTGTTTGATGCAAGCAGCCGAAGAGACCAAATTGGGTGGCTCGGGAGAGAACCGGGAGCAGCTCCACCAGTACCTCTTCCAAATGCTGCTGATCCGCGAGTTCGAGGAGAAAGTCGGCGAGCAGTACACCCGGGCCAAGATAGGCGGGTATTGCCACCTCAACATCGGCGAAGAAGCCACGATTGTCGGTGCGTTCTCGGCGATCCGACCTGGTGACTACATCTTCACGAGTTATCGCGAGCACGGGCATGCCCTTGCCCGCGGCGTTGATCCGGGCGCAATCATGGCCGAGTTGTACGGCAAGGTCGGCGGTACCTCGAAAGGCCGTGGCGGGTCGATGCATATTTTCGATCTGGAAACACGGTTTCTGGGCGGCTACGGTATCGTCGGCGGACACCTGCCGCTTGCGGTCGGCGCCGGGTTGGCGATCGACTACAAAGGCGGCGACGAAGTCGTGCTTTGCATCTTCGGCGAAGGCGCGACGAATATCGGCGCATTCCACGAATCACTCAACCTCGCCAAGATCTGGCGGCTGCCGATCGTCTGGCTCTGTGTAAATAATCACTACGCGATGGGGTCGCCCGAGCACAAGGACTCGGCTGCCGAATTCCTCTATCGGAAGGCACTTGCCTACGATATGGTCGGTGAGCAGGTGAACGGCATGGACGTGCTTGCCGTCCGCCAGGCTACGCTCGATGCGGTTCGCCGCGCCCGAGAGGAGCGCGAGCCGGTCCTGTTGGAAGCGGACACCTACCGATTCAAGGGACATTCGATGGCCGACCCAGGCCGCTACCGCACCGAGGACGAAGTTCGCTCGTGGATGGCGCGCGACCCGATCGCCGCCTTCAAGGCGAGATTGACCGATGCTGGCCTCCTCTCGGCCGAAGATTTTGACCTGATGCTCGCCCGGGTCGCTGAGATCGTTCAGCACTCGGTTGACTTCGCCGAGGCTAGTCCCCTCCCGGAGGTTTCTACGCTGTACGAGTACGTCTATGCGAGCCCGGAACGATGACCGTCTTGACCTACCGAGAAGCGCTCAACCAGGCGCTCCGTGAGGAAATGCACCGCGACGAAACGGTCTATCTGATGGGCGAGGACATTGGTGTCTTCGAAGGCGCCTACAAGGTGACGCAGGGGCTGTTGGCGGAGTTTGGCGAGAAGCGCGTGCGTGATGCCCCAATCGCCGAAGAGGGCTTTGTCGGTGCGGCGATCGGTTCGGCGATGCTCGGTCTGCGTCCGGTCGTCGAATTGATGACGATCAATTTCTCGATCGTCGCAATGGACCAAATTGTCAACAACGCCGCCAAAATCTTCTACATGTTTGGCGGACAACAATCCGTGCCAATGGTGATCCGCACACCGGGTGGCGGCGGCCAGCAACTGACCGCCCAACACTCGCAGAGCCTCGAGATCTGGTACGCCAACGTGCCCGGCCTGAAGGTGGTCACCCCGGCGTTTCCAGCCGATGCCAAAGGGATGCTCAAGTACGCGATTCGCCAAAACGACCCGGTCATGTTCATCGAGCATTTGGCGCTTTACAACACCCGCGGCGAAGTGCCCGACAATGAATACCTGACCGAGTTCGGCAAAGCCCAGGTTGTCCGACGTGGAAGCGACCTGTCGTTGCTTTCACACGGTCGGATGTCGCTGATCGCCCTCGATGCCGCCGCTCAACTTGAGGCGCTCGGGGTTTCGGTCGAGGTGGTCGATCTGCGCAGCCTTCGCCCACTCGATCTGGAGACGCTCGTCGCCTCGGTCAAGAAGACCAGCCGGGCGATCTATATTGAAGAAGGGTGGGGTACCTACGGGGTTGGAGCGGAGATTGTCGCCGCAGTCACCGAGGCGGCATTCGATTACCTCGATGCGCCGATCTCGCGAATTGCAGGCGCCGAAGTGCCAATGCCCTATAGCAAGCCCCTCGAACGCGCCGCCATCCCGTCGGCCGCCACCATCGTCGACCGAGCCAAGCGCATCCTTCAGATCGCTTAATCACGCGCCTCCAGGAGGTCTCGATGGCCAGAGAGGTCGTCATGCCGCGCCTCAGCGATACGATGGAAGAGGGCAAAATCCTCAAGTGGCACAAGAGGCCGGGCGATCCGATCGCCAAGGGCGAATTACTCGCCGAGATCGAGACCGACAAGGCGAACATGGAACTTGAGGCGTACGACACCGGTGTTCTGACCAAGATCGTCGTCGACGAAGGCGGCCAAGCGCCCATTGGTCAGCCGATCGCCTTTATCGGGGCGGCCGACGAGGTCGAGATCGCTGGAGCCGCAACCCTAAGTGCGCCGGCTGCGCCAGTTGGCGTGGCTCCGACCCCGCTACCGGACCTGACCGAAGAGCCGGAACAGGGTATCGGCGTCCCGGCGGCCGAACATGAGATTGACATCGCGCCCATCCAGCCCAGTCTGAGGCCAGCGGCTCTGCTACCGCCGGAGCCTGCGCCGCCGGCTCAGACGGAGGACAACGGGCGGATCAAGGCGTCGCCGTTGGCGCGCAAAATCGCTGCCGAGCGCGGGATCGACCTAAGCCTCGTGAAAGGGAGCGGACCCGCCGGTCGGATCTTGCGCGAGGATGTCGAAGCGGCCGGCGCTGGACAGCCGGTTCAGGCCGGCGCGTCGGTCTCGCCGGCGCCACGACCGGCCACCGAGGCGGGGATCGATCGCGGGCTAGTCAGCGGGCAGCCGGCGATGACCCAACCGCTCACCCGGATGCAGCAAACCATCGCAAAACGGATGGCCTCCAGCAAGCAGCAGGTGCCGCATTTCTACGTCACCACCGAGATCGACACCGGCGAACTGACTGAGCTTCGGCAACGTCTCAACGCTGCCGGCGATGCGGTGAAGGTTTCGTATAACGACCTCATCGTCAAGGCGGTTGCGCTCGCACTGGCCGAGATTCCACTCCTCAACTCCAGTTGGCGCAATGACGCGATCCACCAAAACCACGAGATCAACATCGGCATCGCTCAGGCAGTCGAGCGCGGCCTTCTCGTGCCGGTGATCCAGCGGGCCGATCAGAAAGGAATCCGCCAGATCGCACGTGAGAATGCCGCGATGTTCAACCGGGTTCGGGAGAACAAGCCACGTCCCGAGGATTTCCAGGGAGCGACGTTTACGATTTCCAACCTTGGCATGTACGACGTCGACGAGTTTTCCGCCATAGTCGACCAGCCGGCGGCTGCCATACTGGCGATCGCCTCAATTCGGAAGAAGCCGGCGGTCATCGACGATCAGGTCGTCGTCCGCGAGCGGATGCGCGTCACGATCTCGGCGGACCACCGGGTGGTCTATGGCGCCGAAGCGGCCCAGTTTCTTCAGGCCGTCAAACGCCGCTTGGAGAACCCATACAGCTTGATCGACTGAGCACCAACCCGTTCGGCCCCTGTTTTGGTGCCAAACGGCCGATGCCGGCTTCCCCGTGGCCGGCCACAACATCCCGCGACTGCTCCGGCAGTCCGGCTCGCTGACCAGGAAAGTGGGGCGATGGCATCACGGTTTCCCGATATCATCCAAGGCGGCATGGGTGTCGCCGTATCGAATTGGCGGCTCGCTCGGGCGGTGTCACGCTCTGGCGCGCTGGGCGTTGTGTCCGGAACCGGAATCGGTATCGTCCTCGCCCGGCGCCTCCAACTTGGCGACCCGGACGGCGCAATGCGCCGGGCGCTTCAGGCATTCCCGGCGCCCGCCATTGCGCAGCGCGTCCTCGACAAATACTTCATTCCCGGCGGAAAGCCGGCAGGCAAGCGTTTTCGCCCGGTGCCGTTGGCGAACGCCCGTCCGCCCGCCAGCTTGATCGAACTGATCGTCTGTGGCAATTTCTGCGAGGTTTGGCTGGCAAAAGAGGGACACGACGGCGTCGTCGGGGTCAACTACCTCGAAAAAGTGCAGCGTCTCCACCTTGCCTCGGCTTACGGCGCCATGCTGGCAGGTGTTGACGTCGTTCTGATGGGCGCAGGCATTCCGGTTCAGATCCCCGGCGTACTCGACCGTCTGGCTCAGCACGAACCGGTTCGCTATACCCTCGATGTCGCCGGTGCGCTGCCCGGTGAATCATTTTCGATCGGCTTCGACCCGCGTGCGTTGCGTGATTGGGCGCCGGAGACGCCGCTGCATCGCCCGGCTTTCTTCACTATCATCGCGTCGGCCCTGCTGGCCAAAGTGATGACAACCCGCGCCTCCGGCTCGGTGGAAGGATTTGTCGTCGAAGGACCGACCGCCGGTGGTCACAACGCTCCACCACGCGGCAAACTCCAACTCGACGATCGTGGCCAGCCGATTTACGGCGAGCGCGACGTCGTGGATCTCGCGAAACTGCGCGAGATTGGTCTCCCATTCTGGCTGGCTGGCTCATTTGGCTCGGCCGAAAAGCTTGTGGAAGCCAAGATGCTCGGTGCCAGGGGGATCCAGGTTGGCTCGGCGTTTGCCCTCTGCGAGGAGTCTGGGTTGGCCGACAAAGCCAAGGCGCAACTTCGCAGCCGCGCCTGGCGGGGCGAGTTGGACGTCCGCACCGACCCCCTCGCCTCGCCGTCGGGCTTTCCCTTCAAGGTGGTTCAGTCGGAAGGTTCACTTTCCGACCATGCCGTGGTAGCCGCCCGACCCAGACTGTGCGACGTCGGTCGGCTCCAAGAGGCCTATCGGACGCCGGATGGAACCATCGGGTATCGCTGTCCGGCCGAGCCAGTCGAGGACTATCTCGCCAAAGGCGGCCGGATCGAGGAGACGGTCGGCCGGGTCTGCCTCTGCAATGCGCTCCTTTCTGGGGCAGGCTATGCTCAACGCCAGCCAAACGGCTATTGGGAAGACTCCATCTACACGCTTGGAGACGAGCATCGCTTCCTTCGCGACATGTTGCCCGATGGAGAACGCCCCTATTCAGCCAGCGAGGTAGTCGCCTACCTTCGTGGCGAGCGCGCCCCCATTGAACCAGCATTGGCTGTGGCCAGCCGTCAAGCCTAGGCGGGATTTCATCCGGCCGGGTGAACCAGGCTCGGCCGCCAAGCCGTCGTTCAAGTTCGGGCCATGGCGACCATCATGGTCGGCAGAGCGGCACGCCTGGCCTCGTGTGATGCCGCGAGCGCGTGAAGAGCCCGTAATAGCCGCCAACAGCATCGTCCGGGGTCGCCCAAAACACCCAAACCCACCGCCTGGCTCGACGTTCAATTTCTCACAAATTCCTCATGACCACAGCGTCAGCCGACCAGCAGGACCAGCCGGCGAGCACGACGTTCAATTTCTCACAAATTCTTCATGACCACCTCCAAGGTGTTCACAGCCAATTCACGCCCGGTTCGTACAATGGGTGGTGTGCGCAGCGACCTTTGCCGGTGCGCCCCGTCAGGAGAGAGCGAACCGTCGACGACGGGGATGGCCTGGATATCGGGACCTCGTGAGACCATGATGGTCGCCGCACTATCAAGCCCTGCTCCTGCACGGCACGGCGGCCGATTGACATGCCAGGCGCCTGTCATGAGAAGGCTCGCGGAGACTTGGCTTTCGCTGGCGGATGGAGTGCCAAGATGGACCTTGGACCAGGCGACGTGATTGTCTGGCTGTTCGTTGGTCTCATCGCGGGCTGGTTGGCCGGCATCGTCGTCCGGGGCGGTGGGTTCGGAATGATCGGCAACATCATCGTTGGCATCGGCGGCGGTCTGATCGGCGGCTCGCTCTTCGACCCGCTCTTCCCCGGCTCCACGCTTGGGCTTGTCGGCAGCATTGTCATCGCCTACATCGGTGCGGTGATCGTGCTGGCGGTCGCCAATCTCCTCAGACCTCGGCGAGCGCCTGCTCTCTGAGCGGTGGTTTCGATGTCCAGCCTGGTGGCGCCCGCGCGATCGGTTCTCGGTTCTCTACGGGCTTCCGGCGGTCGTGAGCTTGCGACGCCGAAGCAGCACCACGCCGGCCAGAAAGAGGAGTAGCACGAGACCGGCGACGTCCGACAACGGGTTGGCGTAAAACAACAGGAGTCCGGCAGTGATCGCAACCAGCCGTTCCACCGCCGATACCGGTCCCCACATCCAGCCGCCGAACCCCACGGCCAGACCAACCACTCCAGCAGCGGCCGTCGCCGTCGTCCAGAGCACATCCTCAAGCGGCGCTTGCAGCAACACGCCAAGCCCCGCGGGGGAGAGACAGAAGACGAACGGCACCAGAAAAGCCGGTAGTGTGTATTTCCAGGTGAGCATCATCGTCCGGAACGGATTTCCCCCGGTCAACGCCGCCGCCGCGAACGGAGCGAGCGCCGTCGGCGGGCTTACTTCGGAGAGCACCGCGTAGTAGAAGATGAACATATGGGCGGCCACCACCGGCACGCCGACCTGGGTAAGCGCCGGCGCGATCATCACCGCCGCGATGATGTACGAGGCCGTCACCGGCACGGCCAGGCCCAGCACCCAAACCGCGATTGCGGCAAACAGGACGGTCAAGAAGAGGTTACCGCCGGCCAGCGCGACGATCAGCCCCGCAACCTTCAATCCAAGACCGGTCAGGGTCACCACGCCAACGATGACCCCGGCAGCCGCGGTCGTTGCCGCGACTGCCACCACACCGCGCCCGCCGATTTCGAGTGCTTTCAGTAGCCGGGGCGGCCAGAGGGCGTTGTCCCGCTGAAGAAAGCTCAGGGCGACCGCTAGAACGATGGCCCAGAACACCGCAAAGAACGGGGTCATCCCGAAGGCCATCAGGGCGGCGATCGCGATCAGCGACGAAAAATGATAGCCCCGGCGAAGCGTCAGGGTGAGCAGGGACGCCGTTTCGATCGGCACCGGGCGGGCGCCCGCCCGGCGCGAATCGGCCTCGATCATCAAGAAGATGGACAGGTAGTACAGCAACGTCGGGATCATCGCCATCACGAGCACTTGCAGGTAGGAGATCTTGAGGAACTCGGCGATGAGAAAGGCTGCCGCGCCGAGCGTCGGCGGCGAGAGGATCGCGCCGATTCCACCGGCCGCCAACATCGCGCCCGCCGTATTCGGTGTGTACCCACCACGACGGAGGAGTGGCCAGGCTAGTGAACCGAGCGTCACCGTGGTTGCCACGCCACTGCCGGACACCGTTCCGAGGAGAAACCCGGCGACGGTCACGGTTCGGCCCGGCCCGGCTCCACTTTGGGACCGGCCCATCGCCGCCAGCGACCAGTCGATAAAGAACTTGCCCGCGCCTGAGAGTTCCAGGACCGCCCCGTAGATGGTGAATAGGATGATATAGGTCGCTGCCACATCGAGGGGCACCCCGAAAATCCCTTCGAGGGTCATATAGAGCGTGCCGACCAGGCGGTTCAGTTCGTAGCCGCGATGGGCGATGATCGCCAGACCAACCTGGTCGAGCCAGGCGCCCCAGAAGGCATACAGGATGAAACCGACCACCGTCGCCGGTAAGATCCAACCAACCGATCGTCGCGTCGCTTCGAGAACCAGAAATACCAGTATCGTTCCCAGAACGAGGTCGGTCACGGTCGGGCGAGCAGCACGTTGGACGAACTGGTCGACTACCAACACCGGCCAGGCGAGCGTGATGACCGCCGCCAGGGCAAATAGCCAATCCATCGGCGATACCTGGTCGCGAGGCGGGCGGACGAAAAGGAGGGCGAGAAACGCCAAGCCGACCGCTCCCGCCAGCACCAAAGCCAGGCCCGCACCACCAACGTCTACCTGGGGGCGCGTGACGAAATACTGGGCAAAGACGATCGCCAGCGCCGCCGCTGGTATCGCCGCCAGCAGCCAGTCTCGCGTCCAGCCAGCGCGGTCGCGCGCCACCGAAACCGGAAACAGGACAAAGGCAAGCACAAGGCAGCCGGCAAGGAAGATCGGCCGATAGACTTGGGCAGGGATGATCGAGACAACCCACCAAAGCGCGAACCCCGACAGTCCCACCGCAACCGTACTGGCAAACCGGGAAGGCCAGCCATTCAGTCGGCGCATCGGCGTCTCAGACTCGTAGTCCTCGACCAACTCGGCCGCCCGTTCGGCGGTTAGAGCGCCCTGGACAACCTCTGGCTCGATTGACCGGTCGCTAGGTGGTTCGGTCATTGCGGCCCTCCACGCCGAGACGCGCCAGTGTACCGCATGCCCGCCGGCTCCCCGCCGTGGATGAAAACTGCCCGCCGCGCATCGCCCAACCCGTTGAGCCGGACAAAGCTGCTTGCTAGGATACCGCTCGTGCGTCTCCTTGCTTTGCTCGCGGGCGTATTCGCCCTGGTTATCGTCTCCCCCGTCGCGGCCGCTGGCACTGCCGCCTGGCCGCAAGTCGGGGGAGATGTGCGGCACAGTGGCGCAAATCTCCTCGAACGCGAAATCGGCAAATGCAACGCCGGTACGCTCGGGATTCGGTGGTCGCAGCCGATCGGGAGGGCGCCCCAAGGCGCGCCCAGCCTCGCCGGTGGACGGGTTTTTGTCGGGAGTGGCGACGGTTTCCTCCATGCGCTCGATGCCCTGACCGGTAAGCCTATCTGGTCCAAGCCACTTGGCGGACGGCTCGCGACCCCGGTGGTCGACGGGACCCGTGTCTACGCCCTCACCGGCACGGACAGTAGCTATGGGATGCTCTACGCGCTCGAGACCGGCGACGGCCGCGAGGTGTGGCGCAGGTCGGTCAACGCCAATGGTCACCAATCACCAGTGGTAGGCAACGGGCAGGTGGTGATTAGCTCAAACCGTCTTTATGGATTCAGCGTCGACACCGGCCAGCAGATCTGGACCTACGGCGATGACACCGGTGTCGCCTACGAGCCGGCGATCGTCAATGGTCTGGTCGTCGCGGCCGACGATGGCAAACTCGTGGCGCTTGCGCCCTCCGGTCAGGAGGTCTGGTGGACGACATCGAATAGTGGGGCGCTTGGCTTCCGGCTGCGTGTCTCCGCGGATGGCGGCACCGTTTATGCCGGTGGCTTCGACGGGGTCATTCGAGCGGTCAATGCCGGCGACGGGTCAGCGGGTTGGACGGCCCTCACGTTTGGCGAGGTGTTTGCCCCGGCCATCGCCGCTGGAATGCTGTTTGCTCAGGCGTCGACCAACTTCGTCTACGGTATCGATCAGGCCAACGGCGCGATCCGTTGGAAGGTCGACACGACCAACGGCGCCGTCCCGCCCGGTCAATCGAGCAATTTCCCGCCAACCTATGCCAACGGCATGGTGTTCGTCCCGACTGGCATCGTCGCGCCAGACCGCACGAGCCTCGAGAACTTCATCGTCGCCCTCGATGCCAAAACCGGCGCCCAACTCTGGAAGGCGTCGCTTGGGCGTGAACGCGCGACGCAGCCGACCGTGGGCGGGGGGCTGATCTTCGTCCAGACAGAAGCGCGGCTCATAGCCTATGGATTGACCGCGCCTGCCCCCGGCCCGATGCGCATCGTCGGCCCCAACTGGCTGTTCGTCCCGATCGCCGGGAACGTTCGGCCAGCCTGCAGCGAATGACCGCCGACCGCGCAACCCGGCTTTCCGACTTCGCCGATGGGCCTCGTCGGCTCGACGAAGCCCTTGCCGAAATCCCACGCTCGGCCTGGCGCATTCGCGCGGAGGGGTCGGATTGGACGGTTCACCAGATCCTCGTTCACCTCGTCGACAGCGAAGCGCACGGCTACCTCCGGTTTCGTCACGCGATTGCCGAGCCGGGTACCGCGGTCAATGCTTGGGATCAGGACGTCTGGCCCCGGGCGCTCGACTATCATCACGAGGACGCAGATGACGCTATCGCGCTCTTTACCCTCCTCCGTCGTCGTACCGTCGCCCTCTTCAGTCACCTGGCTCCGGACGACTGGTCCCGGACAATCCTTCATCCCGAAAATGGAGCGATGTCGGTCGACGATCTGCTCATAACCTACGCCGACCACGTGGACGCCCACATTGCCCAGATCCGCGCGGTAGCGAGCGCGACCTAACTCGACCTGCCGACAAGGGATGATGCCCGTTGCGACTTGCGCTCTTGTCGACGAGCGCCATACAACGCTCCAGCAAACGCCGTGACCAGAACATAGAGCGCGACTCCAGCGGTGATCCAGCCGAGCACCGGCACTTCAGACCGATTGAGGGCAAACGGTCCGAATACCAGGTGTGCGTTGAAGACGAGCCAGATCCAGGCAACCAGCAGCGGCGAGGTCGTCGATACTGAGATTGCGACCGCGAAGAGAAGCGCCTCCAACGCCCGGGTCTGCGCTCGGCCGGCAGCGACCATACCAGCGATAAACGGCCCAATCATGGCCACCAGCGGACCGGTGCAGAACTGGAACACCGGGTTGTGGGTCAATGAGAACGCCACGATCATCCCGATGACCGTGGCAGCGAGCACCGCCCGCGGACCGGTTGGGAGCGAAGAAGGCGACGTCTCGGACGGACTAAGCTTCGCCAACACGAAGTGGCAGCCCGACAAAGCCGGAGCCGGTCGGGATATCGCGCACGTTGCGCAAGCCGGCTTCACGCATCAGCGCGGTGAAGTCGGTTCGCACAAAGTCCGCTGCGTAGGGTTCGCCGTTGAAGAGCCGGCTGAATTCGTAGAAATATTGGCGAATAGGCGGCGGGTCGGCCCCTGCCGAGGCGAAATCGACCGCCACCACCAGTCCGCCCGGGCGGGTGATCCTCCGCATCTCGCGCAAGATCGGCAGGTAGAGCGCCGACGGCACCTCGTGGAACAGAATGTAGCTATACACCAGATCGAAATGGCCATCGGGAAAGCGGGTTTGTTCGGCGAGCGCCTGGCGAAAGTGGATCGGCAGTCCGAGATCTGCGGCTCGCTTGTGCGCGTAGCGAACCATCGGCGCACCGGCGTCAATCCCCCAAACCTCCGCGGCGACGAACCGTTGTTTGAGCGCAGTGGTGCTCTGACCCACCGAGCACGCAACGTCGAGCACCCGGTTCACTGCACCGTCAGGCGGCTTGGGAATGCGGTTGACGAACCCAGTTTGGACCTGGTCCTTGTCGTTCTGGCCGAGAAAGAACACCTTGGTCCCGTAGTGATATATGAACCCGGCCAACGGATCGGCGTAATAGCTTCCCGGCTGGATATGGAACTCGACGCTAGAGAAGTAGGCTGGATACTGGAAGTTCGGGTCCCAGATCACCGAACCGATGCTCGAACGGTCGGCGGCGTCGAGTTCGGCGAGCAGTTCCGCCTCGCGCTTGCGATAGGTCTCGCTGACGCCACTCCACATCATTTCCTGTGTCGAGCGCATCAGCCGATTTCGTGAGGCGACGATTGGTAGCGGGTCGAGAGCGGACTTGGTTTCGGCGACAGTACGCGGCATTCGTCCAGTGGTGTGTTGGAAGCGAGTGATCGCCGCACCGGCGGCCTCGTTCAGTTGCGGTTCGAGCGTTCCGACGAACACCCGTGCTCCTTCGACGAAGGCCAGATAACTCTCGTCGTCCCGTTCAAATGCGCGTGGCATCGTCCCGAGTTTGCCGCGATACATCGCTCCCCCTCGCCACCCTCGCCTTCATCATAGGGTCCGCCCATCCACCCTGTCGAACGCCCGCCGACCTGTCTGAAGTTGACAGGGTACGCCCGAGTTCGCATAATTGAGCGTGCTAGCGGAAGTGGCGCAGCGGTAGCGCGTCTCCTTGCCAAGGAGAAGGTCGCGAGTTCGAATCTCGTCTTCCGCTCCGAGGGCGTCCCGCATGCCGAAGTGGCGGAATGGCAGACGCGCTTGTCTCAAAAACAAGTGAGGGCAACCTCGTGTGGGTTCGACTCCCACCTTCGGCACCGCTGGGGCCAGGGAGTCCACACCGCTGGGGAATCGTCTAGCGGTAGGACATCAGACTTTGGATCTGAGTACCCAGGTTCGAATCCTGGTTCCCCAGCCCAAATCGTTCCCCGATAGCTCAACGGTAGAGCGGGCGGCTGTTAACCGCTAGGTTGTAGGTTCGAATCCTGCTCGGGGAGCCATTCTTCCTCCACCACCCTCCGGAGGCGGAGGCGCGTTTACCGAAGCTCCGCGAGACCACTCGCAGGGCCTCGTTTTGAGTTCGCCAGCGTTCGCGGCGTTCTGCGCGAACGTGGCGAGCACGATCTCCGACCTCGATCTTGAGAGCACCGGCGCGCGCGGTCAAACGCGCCGATCCACATCGGAGCGCCTGCCGAGAACCATCGGTGGATTTCGACCTGGGTGCATCGTCGCACGCAGTCTGGCGAACGAGCGAGCGTGGAGTCTTGCCAAGCACCTCAAGCGGATCACGACTTTATTCCCTGCAGCGTTCGGGACGTACACTCTTTCCCAATCGAGGAAAGGAGAACGATTCATGACCATCTCACGCAACGGAACGCGCGCGACGCAAGAGGCTCCGCCGGAACACTTCACCGGCCGCGTGCGCGTCGAGCACTTGTTCCAGTCACCTGCGCCCGCGCGTTCAGCCGGCGCCTACGTCACCTTCGAGCCGTGCGCTCGGAGCGACTGGCACACGCACCCGCTTGGCCAGACCTTGATCGTCACTTTCGGCTTCGGGTTGCACCAGCGCTGGGGCGGGCCCATCGAGGAGATCGGCCCCGGCGACGTGGTGACTGTCGGCCCGAACGAAAAGCACTGGCACGGGGCCGCAAAGGCGACGGCGATGACACACATCGCGATTCAGGAGGCGCTCGATGGCCAGGTCGTCGACTGGCTCGAGAAGGTGACAGACGCGCAATACGAAGCGCGAGGGTTATGACGGCTCGAACCGACGCCCAGAAGGACCACGTCCAACTGCTTTCGAACTCCGAGGCGACGCTCCGGTAGACCGACCCGCAGCCCGTCGAGTTCTTGGATGGCTGGGCGTTCGGGGACATGCTCGCAGACCAGACGGAGGCATTTGCACCCGCGTGATGGTGCAGCGTGGCGCGCTCAAGGCAGGTCACGCCGTAAGCGAGTTTCGTGTGATGCTCGATGGCGCATTGACCGTCGGGTCCACACCGAGCGCGCTCGAGGAGCTCGCCTACCAGCTTGTGCCCTACCTGGGCATGGGCAACGTCCTCGACTTGGTTCGCGACGTGAACGAGGTACGCGAGCGTCAAGGGATGGCGCTGCCGGTCCCGCTCCAGTCGACGACGACTCAGGAGACTCGCTTCGAGAATGGCCCAAGATGCAGCATGGGATCTTGGGTGACGCGATCGGCCGAGCACTCTCGGCTTCTGTGCCCTCTCTGCCAATACTGCGTGAGACACTTACCCTCGAATAGTTAGTGAAGATTGAGCGGAGAGAGAAGTCGTTGATGAACCCTGTGCCAGTGTCCCCCAATGGCATGACTGCGACGCCACTGTCCCCAGTCCTTCCAGATCCGGAAGTCCATCCTCGTCGTCGCTGAAGCTTCAGCGCCGCCTACAAGCTGAAGACTGTCGAAGAGGCCGAACTCTGTGCTCAGCCCGGCCAGATCGGCGCCCTCTTACAGCGTGAGGGCTTGTATTCGTCGGTGCTCGCCGGTTGGCGGCAGCAGTTTCGCCGTGGTGGCGCGCCCGCGCTGGAACCCCATCGGCGTGGCCGTCCCCCGTTGGATGCCGCTCACCTTGAGCTCGATCGCCTGCAGGCCGAAATCGCGCGACCGCCCCATCCACGCCGGCTCGCCGACGCCGAACGCCAGCAGGTGCTCGACGCGCTCCAATCGCCCCGCTTTCGCCACGCCGCCCCAGCCGAGGTCTACGCCACGCCGCTCGACGAAGCCGTGTATCAAGGCCTCGGGGCGCACGATCTATCGGCTGCTCGCCGCCGAAGGCGCAACCTGGGATCGGCGCAACCCACGCGTTTATCCCCCCTATGCCAAGCCGGAACTGGTGGCCAGGCTTCCCCACTCGCTGTGCCAGCATCGAGGAAGCGCGAGCGTTCTGCCGGGCGTTGATTGCTTGGTACGACAGCGAGCATCAGCACCGCGGAATCGGCTTGCTGATCCCGCGGGCTGAACCATATCGGCCAAGCGGAGGCGATCCGCGAGCGCCGCGTGCCCGTCCTGCAGACGGTCTATGCGGCCAAGCCGGAACGCTTCGTCCGGGGCGAGCCGGCGCCCCCGCCGCTTCCGGAGACCGTCTGGATCAATCCACCGACGCCGGAAACCATCCCAGCAGCGGAGATGCGTCGCCACTCACTTCGCGCGAACCGTGTTTCACGAAGATTGACAGGCTCCGCTCATCCGTCGGGAAGAAGTGCGAGAGATGATCCCCAGGTGCAAGGATTGCAAGATCGCGCTCACTCCGTGGAGCCCGCTGGCCGGCGGTCGTTTGTCTCATCCGAGGGGAGTAGTTACGCCGCGCGTGAAGATCGACCAGGTCTCCAGTTGGGTCTGGGGTAGCACCTACGACCTGGCCAGGGTCGTCATCGACAACGTGCTGGCCATGGCCCGGGCAAGGAGTATTTCGATGGGTAAAATGTCATTGCGGTGGATGCTCGGTACGTCCTATGTCACCGCCTTCATCAGTCGGGACGACGTCCATCCAGCACGGAGAAGAAGCTGTCGCAGTGCTGGACATTCGAGTCTCCGATGGAGAAACTCAGGGTTTGAAAAAGCAGTACGTCGTACATCCTATGCTCGGGATGATGTGAAGTCGCATGAGGGCGCGTTCATGACGAGAATACTCACCTATCGGCATTGGTTCTCGCCCGCCGTCTCCTTGTCCTTTCCATGCTCATCGGGATGGTGCGTTGAGAGTGAGCAGGCCGGACAGGATGCTGGGGTGAGCCGTCGGCTCGACTGTCGGGAAGGTAGAACATGAGTCCCGGCACGACGTTGTCGACGGCTTCCGCAACGCCGGGTCGCCTGCAGCTGGAGCGGCCGCACAGGCAATCGAGCCCGGAGCTCATCGCTGCCACACTGCTGCTGCTGGGCACGGTCGCCGCCCTGGCGTGGGTCAACTCACCTTGGGGTCACACCTACGCCGAGTTCTGGCACACCCAGTTCGGCGTACGCATGGGCGACGCCGAATTGTCCCTGAGTCTGCATCACTGGGTCAACGATGGCCTGATGGCGTTCTTCTTCTTCATCGTCGGCCTGGAGGTGAAGCGCGAACTGGTGCTGGGCGAACTGGCCGACCGGCGCCGAGCGATGGTGCCGATCCTTGCCGCGATCATGGGCCTGATCGTGCCGGCGCTGGTGTATGGACTGATCAACTGGGGCGGTGAGGCTGCTTCCGCCTGGGGCATGGTAATCTCCACCGACACGGCCTTCCTGCTCGGCATCATCGCCCTGTTGGGCCGTGGCTGCCCGAGCCAATTGCGCATCTTCCTGCTCGCACTGGCCGTCGTGGACGACATCGGCGCGCTGGCCGTACTCGCCATCTTTTACACCGCCAAGCTGCACTTCGGTTACCTTGCGCTGTCCGCGAGCGGCGTCGCGCTGATGTTCGCCCTGCGCTGGCTCAAGGTCTGGCGCGGTCCGGCCTATCTGGGACTGGCGGCGGCGGCATGGATCATGCTCTACCTGAGCGGCGTCCACGCCACACTGCTCGGGGTGGTGATCGCGTTGATCACGCCCGCCTACCGCGTCCGGCGCGACGAGGTCGCCGAGGTCGGCCGGCGAACCCGCGCCTATTTGCAGCACCCACACCCGACCCGTGCCGCCGCAGCGCGCCTGTCGATCGAGCGCTCGGTTCCGGTGGGAGAGCGCTTGCAGGCTCTGTGGCGACCGTGGACCGATTACGTCATCGTCCCATTGTTCGCGCTGGCCAATGCCGGCGTCGTGCTGAGTGCGGACTCGCTGGCGGCGGCCGCGACTTCCACGGTCACGCTCGGGGCGATCGCGGGGCTCGCGCTGGGCAAACCAGCCGGCATCCTGCTCGGCTGCGCCTTGGCCGTGGGCCTCAAGCTGGGCGACCTCGCCCCGGGCCTGACCCGCCTGCATCTGGTTGGCGGGGCCCTGTTGTGCGGCATCGGCTTCACCATCTCGCTGCTAATCGTCGGGCTCTCGATCCCCGACCCGGCGCTCTCCGACCTGGCGCGGGTGGGGATCCTCGTCGCATCGCTGCTGTCCGCCGTGGCCGGGTTCGCGCTGTTGCGGCTGGCCGCACGTCGCGTGCCTCAGGCGCAAGCCGATTCGGCACTGCTCCAGCCCCCAGTTGATGCCGCGCGCGACCACATCCGTGGCCCTGCGGACGCGCCGCTCACCCTGGTGGGGTTCGGCGACTTCGCCGCGCCCTTCCAGGGTTGGGGGATGCTCACCGACCTGCGCGAACGGTTCGGCGACCGGCTGCGTTACGTCTACCGCCACGTCCCGAGCCCAGAGCATCCGGACGCGCATCTGGCGGCCGAGGCTGCAGAAGCTGCAGGCGCGCAGGGCCGATTCTGGGAGATGCACGACCGGCTGTTCCAGCACGCAGACGGGCTGGGTGCCCCGGAACTCGTCGACCACGCCGAGGCCCTGGGGCTGGACGTGACCCGTTTCGCAAAGGAACTCGGCTCCGGCCGGTACCGACCTCGGGTGGAGGCGGACCTGGAATCTGCACACGCCAGCGGCGTCACGGAGTCGCACAGCTTCTTCGTGAACGGACAGCGCTACTTCGGAGTGCACAACGCCGAATCTCTGGCCGCCGCCTTGCTGGCGACCTCCGACGATGTGGATGATTCCTTGGAGGAAGGAGGAGCGTCGCCGGCCCCCGCTCGGCCGAGAGCGTGGAACGCGGAAGACGAGATGCCCCGTCTGCCGGAGGACCTGGCTGAGACCGCCGACCTTGGCGGCGACCACCCACGGCTGACCGACGACCAACTGGCGCGGATCAGTGCAGTGGGCACGCGTCAGCGGGTTAAGCGCGGCGACGTCTTGTATCAGGCCGGGGATACGAGCTACGACTTCTACGCCGTCGTCTCCGGTGCCGTAGCGGTCATCAGCTACGTCGGTGCAGCCGGGCGGCGTGTGGTCCGGGTGCATGGTGCGCGACGCTTTCTCGGAGCGCTCGACCTGCTGCGCAACCAGCCCGTCGTCCGGACAGCCGTGGTCATCCGTTCCGGCGAGGTGCTGCGGGTTCCCGCCCAGCGGCTGAGTGCCCTGGTCGCCAACGATGGCGAACTGCGCGACCTAGTGGCACGCGCATTCCTGCTGAGGGAAGTCATTGGCCGCAAGCTGGCGACAGACCTGTGCATCCTCGCGTTTCCGGACGATCCGCGCACCCGAAAGGTGCAGGAATGGGCGAAAGATCATGGGGTCAGCGCATGGCTCAGCGACGCGACCGCCGAGGACACGCTTCACGTGCTCAGGCAACTGGGCTTGTCCATCGACGACCTGCCTGTCGTACTGATGCCGGACGGCACGCTGCTGCGTGCTGCCGAGGTTGCCGAGGTCGAGCGGGCCTTATTAGGCCACCCCAACTCTTGAGATCCAATACCCCCGATTGAATTTGATCTGACATTGATCCGCATCCACAGCCACCGCCCAACGCGCGATAGGGTTCGAGAGTGCCTATGGCAAGCAAGCAGTGGAGGAGCCGGACCGCACCGTCCCTCGACTATACCGATTGCTGGCGCCTGGTGGTCAAGGAGAACACCCCGGTTCAGGAGGCCGCCCGGGATTTCGGGATCCAGCCTTCGCACCGTCACACTCGGGTGCACCAGGCGAAAGTCGACCGCGGCCAGCGACCGCAGGGGCACTCACCACGACGGAGCGGCAAAAGCTTTCTGGGGTGCGAAATAGGTCCGGGACTTTGAGATGGAGCGTGCGCTGCCAAAACAAGCAGCCGTGCGATCACCCGGTCGTTCCAACATCATCGACGTTGGAGTTCGGTCCCTCCGCCGAGGAAAACGGTGTCGTTCGCGTTCATCGAGCGGAGCAAGCCTGCTTCCTTTTCGCCATCATGTGCCAACGCCTGGGGATCCCCACCGGCGGATTCTCCGCCTGAGGGACGAGGCCTGAGAGCACCCGATTGCGCGAGGATGGTCGCTTGTCCGTATTGGTCCGCCAATCTCACGATATCGGTCGCCAGACCGATGGGAGTCTCAGGAACCACGTGGACCTCAAGCAGTTCAAGGGGATCCCGCTCATCCCGCAAGCGGGTTATCTGGCTGATGAATGAGCATTGGCTGAAGGGAGAGACTCGACGCGGCTGGCGTGAAGACGCCCGACAGACTGCATGAGATAGCGGCGACGCCGAGTGTTTTCGTTCGAAATATCAAGGCAACAGATCCCGATTAGCACCGTGGCGGAGACATCACCTGTCGCGGGTGCCCTGATGGCTGGCTGTACCTCGCGGCGGTCATCGACCACCAATTGCGGATGAGCGCCGTCTGGGCAGCCAACGCGGTGACCGACGGTCACCTTGTGATCTGGGCCCTGCACCAAGCTCTCAGGTGGCGCGCGCCAAGAACCCTAGCCGACGATGAACGTCGCCCGGTCCACTCCGGTGTTGTCGTGGGTGAGTTGAGAGGCGGTCACTACGACCTCGAACACACCGGCGGCCGGCGCGACCCATTCTCCGACAAACTGGCTGGGCACGCCGGCCGACGGGTCAAACTGAAGCGGGACAACCGCCAGGACACCCGACGCCCCGCGGATCGTCGCAAGGACGAGGTAATCCTCAGGTTTCCAAGGTTCGCTCGGCCCGATTGGACAGCCGCACATCATCGCCACGTTGGCCCGCAGGGAGATCTGGTGCGGCGGCGCCCCGGTGGGCAGGTAATGGGTCGGCGGGCTGAGCACCTGAACCACCAACCCACGCAGCGTAAGCACCACCCGATTTTCGGGTCGCGCAGCACTTGCCGGCAGCAACCAGACCGTCGAGGACGCTTCGACCGCCGACGCCTGGGCCGCGAGAGGTCCATAGGCGATCACCTCCACCAATCGTGGCTCGTCGATGGGAAGCGTCGTTACGAAGCGAGATGCGTCAGTTTCCGGCCAGGTCTGGAGCCGGTTGATGTCGACCGTAACGAGGTCGGCCGGCCCGGAGCCACCCTCGGTACGCCCGGTTGCCAGCACCTGCTTTGTGCGCGCGTCGCGGATGGTGATGAGCGCTCCGCCGATGTCGTTGCCGACGAATTTGCCGCCGTTGGCCAGCACCAGCACGACAACCCGGGTGGCCGTTGCCTGCTCGGCCTCTGCCCGAGACCCACCGGCCGCCGGGCTGACGGCAAGCGCGGGCCGAACGGCAAGAGCGGCTGGCCAGAGCAGGGCGCAGGCGACAAGCAAGACAATCAATCGGGGCATGATGGACACTCCTCGCGACTCCCATCGGCGACGGAGCCAGGGACAATCGGCGCGTCGGTGAATTCGATCCGACAAGCGTCTATCGTATCGCGTGTGACCTTGGCGACGCCGTCGACCCTTATTGGGTGGGATTCGGGCTCGATTGGCCGGGGTCTGCCGAACTCGATTTGGACGGGAGTGGTGTCGTGGCCCAACCCGATCGGGTCCGCCAGAAATGCCCCGACGACCTCGTCGAGTGCGCATTGCCAGCCCGGTTGGATGCCGCCAAGGTGAGAACCGACTATGGTATACTGGCCTGGCTGAGCCTGTCGGCCATTTCGTTGTTCCACCAGGGTTCCACCAGGCCAGAGCGCGGCGGCCGGCGACTGACTTTTCTGCCATGGACCGCCCGACGATGGCGTCGGACGAGCTATTTACCGGAGGCTCTTGGATGGTCAGCGTCGCGACCGGGACGAAATGGGTTTACCTCTTCCACGAAGGCAATGCCAGTATGCGCGACTTGCTGGGCGGCAAGGGCGCCGGGCTTGCCGAGATGAGCAATGCCGGTCTTCCGGTCCCGCCCGGCTTCACCATCACCACCAGAGCGTGCACTGCTTACACCGAGTCGGCTGGCTCGTTTCCCTCCGGCATGTGGGACCAGGCGCTTGATGCCCTCAAGGCCGTCGAACACGCCACTGGCAAACTGTTCGGCGACCGGGCAAACCCCTTGCTTGTCTCAGTTCGCTCCGGCGCGAAGTTCTCGATGCCGGGCATGATGGACACCGTCCTAAACCTCGGCCTGAACGAAGAGGCGCTCCAAGGGCTCACCACGTTGACCGGAAACGAGCGCTTCGGCTACGACGCCTGGCGACGCTTCATCCAGATGTTCGGCAAGGTTGTCCTCGACCTGCCGGCCGAACAATTCGAGGAGATCCTCGCCGAGGCCAAGCATGCCGCCGGCGTCACCCTCGACACCGATCTCTCGGCAGACGACCTCCGTCACGTCGCCCAGCGTTATCTCGCGTTTATCCACGAGGCAACCGGAAGCGAGTTCCCACGCGACCCCTACGAGCAACTGCGTCTGTCGATCGAAGCCGTCTTTCGCTCTTGGGACAACCCGCGCGCGATTGCCTATCGAAACTTCAACAAGATACCGCACGATCTTGGAACTGCCGTCAACGTCCAGACGATGGTGTTTGGCAATATGGGCGATGACAGCGGCAGCGGCGTGGCCTTTACCCGTAACCCTGCCACCGGCGAGCGGGTACTGTACGGCGAGTTGCTGTTTAACGCCCAGGGCGAAGATGTCGTCGCCGGCATCCGCACCCCGATGAAGATCGCTCAACTCCACGAGGAACTTCCCGCGCTGTTTGGCCAGTTGACCGAGATCGCCGAACGGCTCGAAAAACACTACAGGGACGCCCAAGACCTTGAGTTCACGATCGAGCGCGGCACGCTCTACATGCTTCAGACCCGCTCGGCCAAGCGTACTGCCGATGCCGCCGTCAAGATGGCTGTCGATATGGTCGGTGAGGGACTGATCGACAGGCCGGATGCGGTTCAGCGTGTTGAGCCGGAGCAGGTGGTCCAGATCCTGCTGCCGCAGTTTGACGAGAACGCCAAGAAAGGCGCCGTCGCTGAGGACCGGCTGCTCGCCAAGGGGCTCAACGCATCACCGGGCGCAGCGAGCGGCCTCGCGGTCCTGACCGCCGACAAAGCGGTTGAGTGGGCCAAGAATGGTTTGAAGGTGGTCCTCGTCCGTCCGGAGACCAACCCGGACGACGTCCACGGAATGATCGTCGCCCAGGGTGTGCTCACCGCCCGTGGCGGTGCAACCAGCCATGCCGCCGTCGTGGCGCGAGGCCTTGGCAAACCGTGCGTGGCCGGCACCGAGGCGCTCCAGGTCGATCTGACGGCGGGAACCTTTGGCGTCGACGGACGTGTCCTGCGCGAAGGCGACGAGATCTCGATCGATGGCACCAGCGGCGAGGTGTTTATCGGCCAGATACCGACCCTCGATCGCCCCTATGCCCAGTTGGCCGACCTTCGGACGTTGCTTGGCTGGGCGGACGAAATCCGTCGGCTGCAAGTCTGGGCCAACGCCGACTACCCGCGCGATGCCGAACGAGCCGTTCAGTTTGGCGCGGAAGGGATCGGGTTGTGCCGGACCGAGCATATGTTTTTCGAGGAAGAGCGTCTGCCGATCGTTCGTCAGATGATCCTCAATGCTCGCGACGCCCAGACGCGACTCGACCGGATCGAGCATCTTCCCGCAGAGGAGCAGCCAGCCGCCCGCGAAGCGCTCCGCGACCACGAGGACGTTCGCGACTATTTCGCCGCCCTCGAGCACCTCGAACGCGTTCAGACCGACGACTTTCGGGGGATCCTCCGGGTCATGGCAGGCCGGCCAACGGTGATCCGGCTGCTCGACCCGCCATTGCACGAGTTCCTACCTCGCCATGAGGATCTCGAGCGTCAGATCGCCGAGATCCAACGTGACGGCGGTGACCGCAAGGAACTCGCCGACCTCCGGAGCACGCTCGCTACCGTTGAAGACCTTCGCGAATCAAACCCGATGCTCGGCCTGCGCGGCTGCCGACTTGGTATCCTCTATCCGGACATCTATGCAATGCAGGTGCGCGGCATCCTCAACGCCGCCGCTGACCTCATGACGGAAAACCTGCCGGTCCATGCCGAGATTATGATCCCGCTCGTCGGCCAGGTGAGCGAGTTGAAACTGGTGCGCGAGCGTCTCGAAGCGGTCGCCGAATCGGTGAGAGCAGCGCGTCAGTTGGATGTGCCGTATCGTTTTGGCACGATGATCGAGGTGCCACGCGCCGCGCTCACCGCCGAGGAGATCGCCCAGTACGCCGAGTTCTTTTCGTTCGGTACCAACGACCTAACCCAGATGACGATGGCGATCTCGCGAGACGATGCGGAAGGCAAGTTCCTGCTGCAATATGTCGACCGGAAGATCCTCCCGTTCAACCCCTTCCAATCGCTCGATCAGGCTGGGGTGGGGCGCTTGATCTCGATCGCGGTGGCCGATGGCCGTCGGGCCAGACCAGAGATCCAGCTTGGAGTTTGCGGCGAGCATGGCGGAGACCCGGCCAGCATCGCCTTCTTCCATGCCAACGGACTGGACTATGTCTCGTGTTCGCCATTCCGGGTACCGGTGGCGCGTTTGGCGGCCGCCCAGGCGGCCCTTACAGCCCGCGAGCGCGACCGGTGACCCCGCGCCATCAAGGCCAAGCCCGGCCGTGACGGCCTTCGACGAGGTCAAGGCCCGAATCGACGTCGTCGATCTCATCTCCCCATATGTCGCGTTGCGCAAGTCAGGGCGTGGTTATATCGGTCGCTGCCCCTTCCACGACGACAGCACACCCTCGTTCACGGTTTATCCAGACACCTGGACCTTCCACTGCTTTGGCTGTGGCGCAGACGGCAGCGGCTTCGATTTCGTGATGCGACAGGAAGGGCTGACCTTCGGCGAAGCACTGCGCAAGCTTGCCGGCCAGGCCGGTGTCGTCTTGCCGGAGCGCAGTGTCGACCCCGTCGCCAAAGAGCGGCGTGGCCGCCTTCACGCTGCCGTTGAAGCGGCCGCCGCCTACTTCCGCGACCAACTCCGTGGCCCCGCCGGAGAGCCGGCACGCACCTATCTCGCTGAGCGTGGCATCGAGCGCACCACCATCGAGGCCTTCGGGCTCGGCTTTGCCCCGCCGGGTTGGGACAACTTGCTGCGCTACCTCAGTGGGCTCGGGTTTGCGCCCGAACTCCAGGTTGAGGCAGGTCTGGCTGTCGAGCGGGAAGAACGCTCGTCGCGCTACGACCGCTTTCGAAACCGGCTGATTGTCCCGATCCACGACCGCGACGGTATCCCCATCGCGTTTGGAGCGCGAGCGTTGGCTGCCGAAGACCAGCCCAAGTACCTCAACTCGCCGGAAACGCCGATCTTCTCCAAGAGCAGCACACTGTTTGCCCTCGACCGAGCCACGCGACCAATTCAGCAGGCGGACCAAGCGATCATCGTCGAGGGGTATTTTGATGCGATCAGCGCACACCAAGCCGGCTATCGCTCCGTAGTCGCCCAAATGGGGACTGCGTTGACCGAACGTCAGGCGCGCTTGCTGACGCGCCTTACCAAGCATTTGATCCTCGCGCTCGATACCGACGCCGCAGGTCGTGAAGCGACCCTGCGCGGACTGGAAGTCGTCCAGTCCGCCGCCGAGACTGAAACGACGCCGGTCGTCGATTGGCGTGGTTACGTCCGATTTGCCGGTGGGAGCGATGTCGACTTGCGCGTCCTTACCCTGCCGGTCGGAAAGGACCCGGACGAACTGTTTCGCCGCGAGCCTCAGCGTTGGGCACAACTTGTCGCCGAAGCCCGGCCGGTTGTCGAACACCTGTTTGCCGTCGCCCTCGAAGGATTGGATCGAGAAGACCCCACTGCAAAGGCCCGCGTTGCCGACATGCTCTTGCCCGCCTTGCGCCAGATCCCGGACCAGATCACTCGGGCAAGCTATGTTCAACGTCTCGCCCGAGAACTCGGCGTCGATTCGCGCACCCTGCTCGCTCAGCGGCCCGCAGCGCCACGGCCCACCCACGGCCCCCCGGTTCTGCGTGGCACCGAGGGCGCGCCGATCAAGCTCGCGCCCGAGCGCACCCGCGAGCACTACGCCTTAGCGCTTCTCGCGCGGTACGCGTGGTTGGATCCCGCCGCGGTTGGGCTTGCCCCTGAACTGTTCGATGGTCCGGCCGAACGCCAGCTATTCCTCGATCCCGACACCGATGAGGCAGCACTTGGCGAACTCAAGGTTCGGATTGCTACCTTTCCGTTACACGGTGTGACGGAACAGAACGCCGAACGCGAACTCGAGGGGGTGGCCGCCAAACTTCGCGATTGGTATCACCGACGGAACATTCTGGGCGGCGGTGTCGCTGCCGAAGCCCCAGACCAGTTGGCGCTGGCCGGTGACGAAGCCGGCCGACTTCTCTCCGTGTGGAAAGCGCGGGGGCAAAGGGGAGATCGCTGATGACCGACGGCCGCGACCATGTACAGGAGTTCGTGACTCTCCATCTCCAGGATCTCGGTGAATCACCCGCGGACGGCGCGATGCTGGCCTCCTCGCTTGGCGGGTTGAGTCTCTCGCCAGACCTCGTCGCCCAACCCGGCGAGATCGACTTCGCCGACTTCGAGGTCGAAGGCGGCTCCGACCCAGTGCGGATGTACCTTCGCGAAATCGGTCGAGTCGCTTTGCTTACCGCTGACCAGGAGAAAGTCTTCGCCCGCCAGATCGAGGACGGTAGACGCCTCGGCCAGGTCGAGTCGGCGCTCCCGGCAGCACTCTCGGAGCCGGCCACCCCCACCGACGTCTATCTCGCCATCTATGGCAAGATCGCCTCAGCCGCCAATCTCCGACGGGCGCTCTGGGCGATGATCGGCCGCGATGAGCCATCGACCGTCGTCGAAGCAGTCTATGGCGAGCCGCTGCGCGACCTTCTGGCATCGAGTAGTCCGCCCGATCTTCAATGGCTGGCCGAGTGGCTCGACTCGTCCGAGGAAGAGGCCGAGGCAGCCTTCCTTCACTACTCCATCGACATCCATCTGCTCGCCCCGGAACTGGTGAGTTGGTTGGCCGACCCGATGCTCACGGCCGGACGTTGTCAGTACCCCTCCGACGACCTGATCCGTCGAAAAGTGCGTGCCCAGGAAGCGGCGATCGCTCGCCGGTTCGACCGGATCCGCCACGAAGCGGAGATCGCCGAGCGCCACCTCACCGAGGCAAACCTCCGGTTGGTCGTTTCGGTTGCCAAGCGCTATGCCGGCCGCGGGATGTCGATGCTCGACCTGATCCAGGAGGGAAATCTCGGCCTGCTGCGTGCCGTCGACAAATTCGACTATCGCCGCGGCTTCAAGTTCTCGACCTACGCGACCTGGTGGATCCGCCAGGCGATCAGTCGAGCAATCGCCGACCAGTCACGAACCATTCGGATCCCGGTCCATATGGTCGAGACGATCAACAGGCTGATCCGCACGTCACGGATGCTCACCCAGCAGTTTGGTCGCGACCCAACGCCCGAGGAGATCGCCGACGAACTCGAGTTGCCGGTTGAGCGCGTCCATGAGATCCTCAAAGCCGCTCAGTTGCCGATCTCCCTCGAGACGCCGATCGGCGAAGAGGAGGACAGCCATCTCGGCGACTTCATCGAAGACCAGTCGGTGATCGCTCCGCCCGAGGCCGCGACCATCCAACTCCTTAAAGAGCAGGTGGACGGTGCGTTGCGCACCCTGCCGCCGCGCGAACGCAAGGTCTTGCGGTTGCGCTACGGCCTCGAGGACGGGCGCACCCGCACGCTCGAAGAGGTCGGACGTGAGTTTGGAGTGACCCGCGAACGGATCCGCCAGATTGAAGCGAAGGCGCTACGCAAGCTCCGAGCGCCAAGCCGAAGCAAGCGTCTTCGTGCCTACCTCGACTAGGGGCCTCCCGGCACAACTCGCAACTGCCCTCGCCGCTCGCAATCGCTTCGAACTCGACGACGACGCACGTAGTGGCTTGCGGGTGGGCGCGGTGCTCGCCCTGTTGCTGCCTGGCGATGACGGTTTCGACATTGTCTTCACCCGGCGGACCGAGCAGGTCGCCACCCACAAAGGACAGGTCGCCCTGCCAGGAGGGCGGACGGAGCCAGGCGACCCGACCCTCTGGGATACCGCGTTGCGCGAGACCTTCGAGGAGATCGGCGTTCGCCGGGACCAGATCGAGTACGTCGGGGCGCTCGACGACCTTGCAACCAACACCCGTTTCGCGTTGACCCCGTTTGTCGGACTGCTGCGCGAACGGCCGCGCTATCGTCTTCAAGCTTCGGAGGTCGCCGAGGTGTTCGAGGTGCCAATCAAGCACCTGCTGGACCCGGCAAGCCATTCGATCCGCCTCGTGGAGCGCGAGGGAACGATTGTTCCCAGCCCGGCCTTCATCTTCGGCCACCAGGTCATCTGGGGGGTCACCGGCCGGATTATGTCTGGTTTTCTCGAGGTCGTCCGCTCGGTCGCGTGAAGGCGTTACACTCCCGGCATGCCCACCGGCCAATCCGTCGACCTGAAGCCACCGTCCGGCTGGATCTTCCTGCTGCGCCTGCTGGCCTGGGAGCATGTCTTGTTTGGGACGCTGTCGTTGCTCGGCGGAGCGCTGTTGCTCGTCGCTCCACCGGAAGAAGCGCCGCCGATCTACTTTGCCCCTCTCTACCTGGCGGCCGGCGCGGGACTCGTTCTCGCCGGCGCCGGGATGCTCTCCTATCGGACTTGGGGCCGGACTCTCTCGCTCGCCCTGGCGGTCCTGATCGGCGGGTTGTCTTTGCTCCCGTTCGTACTGGGCCTGGCACGGATCGGGCCGCCGATGGTGTCACCGGACCCGTTGCCGATGGTCCACGCGCTGCTCACGGTTGGCCTGCTGACCCGCAGCCACGTTCGGCGCGCATTCGGGCTGTGATTTGAGCCGTCCGGGACAGTCCGATAAAATATCCGATGCCGAATCCGGCGCGTCAGTATCGCTCGCACCTGGGCTACCCTAGCTTTGCGCCCGGCGGATAGTCAGGGGGCGTTGACGACGCCGACCGGCGGCGAATGCACCTCGCGTGGAGGATCATCGGATGAAGAGCTACCGCACGGAGCAGTTGCGGAACGTTGCTCTGGTTGGCCACGGCGGCGCCGGCAAGACCAGTCTCGGGGAGGCGCTGCTGTTTTCCAGCGGCGTCCTCACTCGGCAGGGCAAGGTCGAGGAAGGCAACACCGTTTCAGACTACGAACCGGATGAGCAGCGCCGCCGGATTTCGATCGGGCTGTCCGTCCTGCCGTGCGAGTGGCGCGACCATAAGGTCAACGTCCTCGACACCCCGGGGTACGCTGATTTCGTAGGCGAAGTGCGCCAGGCGCTCCGGGTCGCCGATGCCGCGATCCTGGTAGTCGATGCCGTCGGCGGAGTCGAGGTCGGTACCGAATTGAACTGGCAAGCCGCTGAGGAAGCTGGCCTACCCCGGTTTGTCTTCGTGAGCAAGATCGACCGCGAGAACGCCGACTTCGGCAAAGCGCTCGCCCAGATCCGCGAACGATTTGGCCCGAGCTGTGTGCCAATCCAGGCGCCGATCGGCGCCCAGGACAAGTTCTCCGGCGTCGTCGACCTCGTCAAGCGCCAAGCGCGCACCGGCGCGACGCTCGAAACCGGTCCGGTCCCGGCCGAACTTGAGGACGAGGTCGCCAGCTACCGCGAGATGTTGACCGAAACCGTCGCCGAGCAGGACGACGACCTGATGACCAAGTATCTCGAAGGTGAGGAACTGACCGACGAGGAGGTGGTACGCGGCCTGCGTGAAGGGATCGCGGCGGGCAAGCTGACACCGGTGCTTGTCGGCGATGCGCTCCACAATCGCGCCTGCTCGCTCCTTCTTGACGCCCTCGTCGATTTGGCTCCGTCCCCGGCCGAGCGCGGACCGGTCCCGGCCACCGTTGCCGGCAAGGAGACCGAGTTGTCCGCCGACGCGAACGGGCCACTCGCCGCTCTGGTGTTCAAGACCGCTGCCGATCCGTTTGTCGGCAAGCTGACCTATTTCCGGGTGTACTCCGGCACCCTAAAAGCAGATAGTCACGTGATCAACGGCGCTAAAGGCAAGGACGAGCGGATCGGCTCGGTCTACGTGTTGCGTGGGAAGCATCAGGAATCGGTGCCGTCGGTGGTCGCAGGCGACATCGGCGCCGTCACCAAACTGGCCGACACCGGAACTGGGGACACCCTCACCACCCGTGAAAAGCCGGTGATCCTGACCGGGATCGAATTTCCACAACCAGTCTACGCGGCGGCGGTGCACCCGAAATCGAAGGCTGATGTTGACAAGATGGGGACGTCCCTCGCCCGTCTCGCCGAGGAAGACCATACGGTAAGCGTTCGGCGCGATCAGGACACCGGCGAGACGATCCTGTCTGGGTTGGGCGAATCGCATCTCGACGTGTCGCTCGAAAAGCTGAAGCGCAAGTTTGGCACCGAACTCACCACGAGCGTACCGCGCGTTCCCTACAAGGAAACCGTCACGACGAAGACAAGCGCCGAATACAAGCACAAGAAGCAGACCGGTGGGCATGGGCAATATGGCCACGTTCTCATCGAAGTCGAGCCGATGCCGCGTGGCGGCGGATTTGAGTTCAGCGAGCGGGTCGTTGGTGGCACCGTACCGAAGAACTTCTTCCCAGCGGTTCAGAAGGGTATCGAAGAAGGACTCCATGAGGGCGCCCTCGCCCACTTCCCGCTCGTCGACCTCCGCGTCGTGCTGTACGACGGCAGCTACCATCCGGTCGACTCCTCCGAAATGGCCTTCAAGATCGCCGCATCGCAGGCGCTGAAGAAGGGCGTACTCCAGGCACATCCGGTTCTGATCGAGCCGATCATGGATGTCGAGGTCACCGTACCCGAGCAGTTTATGGGTGACATCCTCAGCGATCTGAACACCAAGCGTGGCCGGGTGCAGGGAATGAACACCAACGCGGGGATGAGTGTGGTGACCGCCACCGCGCCGTTGGCCGAGATGCAGCGCTATGCCACCGACCTGCGCTCGATCACCCAGGGACGCGGGTCGTTCACGATGACCCTCGGTCACTACGAGGAGGTTCCCAGCCACCTCGCGCAGACGATCATCGCCGAGGCGAAGAAGGCAGCCGAACAGGTATCCTAAGGCGGACGCCGGCAGGCCGGCTTCCGGGAGTGCGAGGTGGCTGGTTCGCCGCGAATGATCGCTGAGCAATTGGTCTCGGCAATCGAAACGGGGTTCGACGAGCGCGGGTTGGCCGGCCGGTGGGAGATTTTCTTCCCGTCGGGTGGCAGCGATTTCGAGGTACGAGGCGAAGGTCTGCGGTTGATCCTCGAAGTCAACCGCGGCCTCGACCGGAGCGGCTTTGCGCAACGGCTGAGCCGCTGGATCGGCCAAGACCCGGTACAAGCGCGCCTGCGCGCCTGGTTTCTCAATGAGTTCGTCGAGCGGCTCTTCGTGGATGCTCCGGATGCGGTGCCGGTTATCTTCTCGATCCTCGAGGCCCATCGCCCATCCGGCCAGCAACTTCCGAAATCGGTGGCCGGTGCGCCCGAACTGGATTCAGCAGACCGGCCGAGCCTCGGCGCGGATGATTGACCAGGCCCAGAACCTGGCCATGCTGCCGCGCGCCACACCATTCGTCAAATGGGCCGGCGGCAAGTCGAACCTCCTGCCGGAGATCCTCCGGCGAGTGCCCGCCGGATTTGGCGCCTATTACGAGCCATTTCTTGGCGGCGGCGCCGTCTACTTTGCCCTACGCCCGGCAGTCGCCACCCTTGGCGACGTCAACGACGATCTGATCGACGCCTACCTGGAAGTGCGCGACGATCCGGCTGGGCTGATGCGGGCGCTCGATGGGTATCACTACGATCGGGAGATGTACTATCAGGTGCGCGCCCAGCGACGGGTGGATCTTTCGCGGCAGGAGCGGGCGGCCCGATTCCTCTATCTCAATCGCACCTGCTATAACGGCTTGTACCGCGTCAACCGGCGTGGTGAGTTCAACGTCCCGATCGGCCGGTACCACCGCCGCCACCGGATCTACGACCCCACGACACTCCTCACCGCAAGCAACGCCCTTACCAGCGCAACCATCGTCCGCGCCTCATTCGACCACTGCCTGAAGGGCGCACGCGTTGGTGACTTTGTCTATCTCGACCCGCCATACTGGCCAGTCGGTCCGACCGCATCGTTCACCCGCTATGCCGCCAACGGCTTCACCGAGAACGACCAGAAATGGCTCAAGGTCCAGGTCGACCGTCTGACCGAGCGCGGTTGCTCGGTGCTCCTCTCAAACTCCGACACGCCGTTTACCCGCTGGCTCTATGCCGACTATCGGATCGAGACGGTGCAGGCGCCACGCGCCATCAGTTCAGACCCGGCCGGACGCGGCGCGGTCTCCGAACTTCTCGTCCGCAACTATTGAGGGGTAACGCGCAGTTCTGACTGCGCTTTCGGTTCGCTCGCCAGGCCGACTGGTTACAACCGTTGACGACGTCTCGGCACCAGCACCGCGGAGCGTCCGAGCGAAACACCTCGCCATCTCAGGAAGACGGACTCGATGCGCTCATTGGATGTCGCGGCGGAAGATCACAACCTCGCTATTGCGAAAGACCTCGCGAAATCCCGGCACTTGCTCGTTTCGCAAGACATTGGCAGCGACCGGATCAAGATGCCGTTGGGATGAGGTTGGCGCAAGCGCCACAAACAGGTCGATACCGACAGGCGGATCACCCGCGCGAAACCGGAGAGGGTCAGC
Organism: Dehalococcoidia bacterium; assembly: GCA_046328265.1. Lineage (GTDB taxonomy): Bacteria > Chloroflexota > Dehalococcoidia > SpSt-223 > SpSt-223 > JANWZD01. The sequence goes on along the minus strand of JAXLWW010000006.1, from coordinate 170,433 downwards.
CAATGCCTCGTCCCAGAGACCGAAATCGCTCTTCGAGATAAAGGTTCGCACGGGCCGGCCACCGTAGGTGAGCATGTACTTGGCAAGCGGTTGCGAGAAATCCGCCATCAAGATGTAGCCGTCATCTGGCTGAGCCGCCAACCAGGCCGCCGCTTGTTCGCTCGCACGAGCTTTTGCTGCACGCACGTTGAGCAGACCCTCAGCGTAGACCACCGGCCCACCCGGCTCTACGACGAGCCACAAATTGCCCACCAACGCCACCACGAATAGGCTCCACGCCGCAACCGAGCGCCAGCGCGGCGCAGCCACGGCAAGTAGCGCCGCCGCTGCCAACGCCCCGAACGGAGCAAGCGTCGTGCCGTACCGAACGTTGAACAAACCGTGAGGAAGTTCCCATCGGGTGATGATGACGCTTTGACTGGTCGTCAATGCGAGGATGTAGAACCAGAACGGAGCGGTCAGCACCAGCACCGCGCCCGCCGCCCAGCGCCGCCGGAGTTGAACCGCCGCTGCGATCAACCCGGCAACACCAATCGCCGTGGCGGCGATGCCAAAGCACTCAAGCACCGCCCGGCTGTAGGTCAACGCCGCCCTCAACGGTGCCCCATCTTCGATCCGTTTCCCGCCAACGGTCGGGATCATGCCGGTGCGAGCGAGGTCCTCGACGATGCCGCCCGAGGAATATTGCCCGGTGAGAAAGGCGAGCGGGTCGCCATAGGTCGCCGAGTTGTAGATCAGCCAGAGGATGACGGCATAGCCTGGTATTAGGGCGTACATGATGACAATCGCCATCGATCGACCGTCGCCGTTCGACGACCGCAGCCGACTCCCCAGCACGATCGCCAGGCCGGCCATCACCGCCAGTATCCAGCCATCATAGCGAGACAACAGAGCACCAGCCGATCCGAGCGCGGTCACCAGAACGGCAGCGGTCGCCGACCGCCCTGCCTGAAAGCCTGCCAACGCCCGCGTCACCCCCGCGCCTACCAGACAGGTGAAGGCGAGCGCCGGCCCCTCGGTCATCGGTGTGGTGAACAGATAGAGCACGTTCGGGTTCAGGACAAAGAGCCCGGCTGCCAGCCATCCGGCCGCTTTCCCGCCGATCGTCGTCCCCGCGACATAGAGTGATATCACGGCCATGACGAGACACGGCAGCCCGATCAGCGCCCCGGTGAGGCCGGACTGCCAGATCGGATCGATTATGACAATCGGCAGCATCAATAGCGGTGGCAGCGGCAGCCAGACCGTTCCAAGCCGGGCAAAGCTCGGCTCGACCGCGTCAAGCACTCGCCTTGCAGTGAGTTCGTGTGCCAGGGCATCCGAGTACGCCCGCAGCATCCCATGCTCGGCAACCCAACCGACCGTCCCAACCCAGACGAGGAATGTCAGCACCACCAGGAGCCACGGGATCTGCACGCCGGCCGCGACCTCTTCATCTGGCCGGGTTCTCTCGGCAGGAGGACCGGAACGCTCAGCAAAGAGGCGCCGTTGCTCTGCTGCCCGCCGCCGGTAGTCGCCCGACACTTGTGGCCGTTCCAACCTGTCGTCGCGCATCTGCTCCAACCTGTCGTCGCGCAACTGCTCCAGCACCCCGCCCCCGACGCCGATCGCTCCTACCTGACGCAGGAGGTGTTGATGACTTCGGCAGATCGGACCGTCAGCTAAAGCGCCACCTTCTGGACCTCGTCGATGGATCGGAGCGCCGCCGACAGGCCCTGGCTTACGACACTCGGCGCGTCCAAGAACCAATCCGCCCCCTGCCCACGACCGACGACCTGGCGGCTTCGGCACCCGTCATTCAGACCGGTCAAGTCGGATGCATGACCGCTGAAGGTACCCAGCCCTCTCGGCGTCGAGAAGCCGCCAGCCCGCTCTGCCCCGTCCGGCAAGCACGATCGGGGCGATCGCCGCAACGCTAGTCAGGCCAATCAGGGTCGCGAAGCGCGCCGTCTCCTTCGCGGCGAGGTAGGCCGACTCGGCGCGAACCCCCGGATTCGCTGCCAGGATCGCCTCGATCCGCGCGGGGGTCAGCCCATCGAACGACCGGACCCACGATGCTCGCGCCACTCCGACCACCGACCCGGCCGATTGCTTCAGCCAGATCCAGTCGCCCGGTTTGACCCGGCCCCAGGGTGGGCGCCGATCGACGGCGAGGCGGCTCTCCACCGTCTTGCTCCCGTCCAGGATCGCGGCCAGCGGTCCTGGCGAGCAAATCGCCAAATGGTGGTGCATCCCCCTATCCTAGACGCTATCGTTGGAACACCGAGCCGCCGGGGCCGAGAATGGAGACGCCGTTGGTAGCAACCGATCGTCGCACGGTTCTCAAAGCCAGCGGACTGTTCGCGGTCGCAGCCTTCGCCGGGTTGCGAAGCGGCCGTACTTCTGCCGAAGAGAGCGCAATTACCCTCCATGAGTTCGACGTTCCGCGCGGAACCCGCCCGCACGACGTCGCCTGTGCGCCAGATGGCACGGTCTGGTACACCGCCCAGGGCAGCGGTGAACTCGGCCTGCTCGATCCGGTGACTGGCGAGACCCGGCTGGTAGCGCTCGGCCGCGGCTCATCACCCCATGGCGTCATCCTCGGACCGGATGGCGCACCCTGGGTGACCGACAGCGGACTCAATGCGATCGTTCGGGTCGATCCGCTCTCGTTCGACGTCGTCACGTTCGGACTGCCCGGACCGAACGCCAACCTGAATACCGCCACCTTCGATCAACGAGGAAGGCTCTGGTTTACCGGCCAGACCGGCTATTACGGTCGGCTCGACCCGTCGACCGGCGCGATGGACGTTTGGAACGCGCCACGTGGACGCGGGCCGTACGGGATCTGCACCGCGCCGGACGGGTCGGTCTATTACGCCGCGCTCGCCTCGTCGTATGTCGGCAAGATCGATCTCGACAGCGGCGAGGTAACGATCCTCGAGCCTCCTACTCGCAACCAGGGCGCCCGGCGCGTCTGGGCGGATACCTTGTCGAACATCTGGGTCAGCGAATGGAACACCGGCGCGGTCGCCCGCTATGCCCCGGAAACCGGCGAATGGACCGAGTGGACCCTACCGGGCCGTCCGCCACAGGCGTACTCGGTTTACGTCGACGACCGCAACGGCGTCTGGCTCTCGGAATGGAGCACGAACTCGATGGTCCGCTTCAACCCGGCGAGCGAAACCTTCGATGTCTTCCCGATCCCAACCGCCGGAGCGCAGGTGCGCCAGATGCTTGGCCGGCCGGGCGAAGTCTGGGGCGCGGAGTCCGCGCGCGACAAACTGCTCTTGGTCCGCCTCGAAGCTCAGGCCGAACGGGCCGCCGCTCACCTGAACAGCGAGACCAGATTCACCCCGGGGGCTCTCCGGCATCCGTGACCGTCGCCCGTCTGTTGGCCCGGGCTTGACCATCAACGAGCTTTGCTCTCGCCTGAGGAGCGAGACCGACCGACGGAGAGAGCCGTCTGCGGCGCAACCTTCGGCTCCACCGGAAAGCGCTCACGCCAGGCATCATAGCCACCCACCAGTGCGAAGGCCCGGAACCCCCGCTCGGCAAGCTGTCGCGCCACCCGGGCGCTGGTAGCCTCCTCTGGTCAGGTGCAATAGGCCGCGACGAGTCGGGCTCGGTCGGCCCCGACGGCCCACTCGCCGACTTGGTCGGGCGCAACGCGGACGCTGCCCGGGATCTGTCCGTCGTCCCGGCCATACTGCGCCCGCGAGCGCACGTCCAGCACCACCGGCGGTGTGTCGCTCGCCAGAAGTCCTGCGAGTTCGTCCACCGAGATCCTCGTCGTGTCTCCCGGCGCACCCTCAAACAGGCCCACCAGACTACTCTCGCGTTCCTCGGCCAACGCTGGCCCTTCTCGTGCCACCCTCCGGCCATAGAGCGCTGCCAGTGGTGTCGCCGTGCCGCCGTGAAGCAGGACCGAAACTACGACGACGACGCCAACCACCGATAGCAACCATTCGGCATTCGGCACCCCGGCCTGGACCGCCAGCAGGGCCAGCAGCAGCGAGTTCAGCCCACGAGGGCCAAACCAGCCGATGAACAGCCGCGCAGCGTTGCTCATCCGGGCGCGGTGCAGCACCAGATAGAGCGCGGTCGGGCGGATCACCAGCAGCGCAATCGCGGCAAGGGCTAGGGCCGGCACGAGCGGCGCGTCCGGCAGGATGGTCGACAGTACCGCTCCAAACAGCACAAACGCGAGCAACAACATCATCTCGGCGGTTACCTCGCCGAAGTCGAAGAAACAGTCGCACAATGAAACGTTGAAGACGGTGACCGCCAACCCGGCGAAGAACGCCGCCAGGAATCCATCGCCATCGGTCACCGCGCCCGCCGCATAGGCCGCCAGCACGAGGCCGATACCGTAGAGCGCCTGATACTCTCGCCGAAGGGCGAAGCGCTCATCTACTTTGCCAATCGCATAGGCTCCGAACCCGCCGACCGCCAACCCGATCAGCGGGCTGAGCACGAGAACTCGACCGAGAAACGATACCCATTCGCCCGCCGAGCCTGCCTGACCACCGGCAACTGCGATCAGAACCAGAACGATGGGCAGCACGACAATGTCGTTCGTCCCGGCTTCGACGCCGAGCGCCCGACGCACCGACCGGGGAATCCGTGGGTCACGAACGATGTCGCGCAGGACGACCGGGTCGGTCGAGGCGAGCATCGCTCCGAGCAGTAGGCTTTCGACCGGCGAGGTTCCGACCAACCGCCAGGCGGCGATTGCGACCCCGACGATGATCAGCAGCGTGCCCGGACCAAGGGTGAGAACCGGAACGTACCAATCTCGCCGGAGTTCATCCAGCTTGATATTGACCGCATCGAGAAACAGAACTAACGCCAGCGTGACGGTCGCCACGACCTCGAGCATCGGCGAGTGGACCTCGAGATTGAGCCAGTCCAACCCACGCGGCCCGACAAGCAAGCCGAGTGCCAGAAAGATCATCGGGAACGAGAGTGGTGCTCGCTCGACCAGCCCGGATGCCAGTGCCGAGCCGATCAGGATGATCGCGATGATACCCATCGCGACGACGTATTCAGGCACTCGGTTGAGCCCCGATCACGAGGCTGGCTGGTTGCCGACCGACCGGATATTGGCCTTGTAGGATCCGGTGTCGATCCCCCACGAGGCGATCCGGCGTGGCGTCACTCGGATGAAGGCGTCGTCACCCTCTCCCACGGTTTCGGCGGGGCCGCGCACTTCGATCCCCCGCGCCCGCCCTTCGGCAACGTCGTCCAGCACGAACGCGCCCTTACCGGTCTTCTGGACATCCCGCCATTTCTTGGTCGACCAGATATTACGGCCACCGATCTCGAATGCGCCGGTCTCTTGGTTCAACCGGAATCGCACCGGCGAGACATGCGGTTGCCCGTTCGGGCCAGTCGTCCCCAACCGGCCGAGTTGTTGGCTTGCGATGAAGGCCAACTCGGCCTCCGAGTAGTAGCTCATTCGGTTCCCCCTCGCGCGAGATCGCCGTCAACCCGGCGTAGCAAGAGCGCGTTGATCGCGACGATGATCGAACTGACGCTCATCAAGAGCGCTGCCCACTCCGGCCGGAGCATGATGCCCCACTGAGGATAAAGCACGCCCGCCGCCACCGGGATCGCCAGCAGGTTGTAAACCGACGCCCAGACCAGATTCTCCTTCTCCTTCCGCACCGTCGCCTTCGAGAGGAGGAACGCGCGTCCGACGTCGACCGGGTCCGACCGCATCAGCACCACCTTCGCCGTTTCGATTGCCACGTCGGCCCCCGCTCCAATTGCGATGCCGACGTCGGCCTGGGCGAGCGCTGGGGCGTCGTTCACGCCATCACCGACCATCGCCACCGGTCCGGCTTCGCCAAGTTGATGGACGAGAGCCGCCTTGTCTGCTGGAAGGGTCTCGGCAATTACGCGAGTAATCCCGACCTGCCGCCCGACCGATTCCGCCGCCGCGCGGGTGTCGCCGCTGATCAACACCGGGTCCACCCCGAGCGACCTCAGGAGATCCACCGCCGCCTTGGCGCTCGGCTTGAGGGTATCGGCGACCACCACGATCCCGGCCGGTTTGCCGTCGAGCGCCACCCAAACGAGGGTACCACCGCCCGCTCCAAGCCGTTTGGCAAGCGGGTCGATCGACGTGGGGTCGACGCCCTTCTCGGCAAGAAAGCGCCGACTCCCTGCCAGCACCGCCCGTCCATCGACGGTTGCGGCGAGGCCGCGGCCAGCAGTTGCCTGGAAATCGGTTGGATCAGGAAACGCAAGTTGGCGATCGATCGCTCCTTCTAGGATCGCCCGGGCGATTGGGTGCTCGGACCCACGCTCGGCCGCCGCGAGGAGGCGAAGGAGCGCGTCCGGATCGCCGACAAGCGTCTCGACCCCGGTGAGGCGTGGCCGTCCCTCGGTCAGTGTTCCGGTCTTGTCGAACGCGACGGTCCTGATCTCGGCCATCTTCTCGAGGGTTTCGGCGTCCTTGATCAGAATCTGGCGTCGGGCGCCGAGCCCAATCCCAACCGCCACCGCGGTGGGCGTTGCCAGCCCGAGCGCGTCCGGGCAGGCGATTACGATCGCCGAGATCGCAAAGGTCAAAGCCACCAGCCAGGGTGCGCCAACCATCAGCCATACGACAAAGGTAACCAACCCCGCACCAACGGCGACGACGACGAGATAGCCGGCCGCCCGGTCGGCCAACCGCTGGCCGGGCGCCTTGGATGCCTGGGCTTGCTGGACGAGTGCGGCGATCCGGCCAACCGTCGACTCTTCCCCGACGCTCGTCGCCCGCACCACCACCATCCCGCCCCGGTTGAGCGACCCGCTGACGATCGGGTCGCCGGCGTTCTTGTCCACTGGAACACTCTCACCGGTGATGAGCGCCTCGTCCATGCTGGTCTCGCCGCGCTCGACCACCCCATCGACCGGCGCTCGTCCGCCAGGCTTGAGCACAACCAGGTCGCCGACGACAATCTCACCGGCCGGAATGGTCACCTCTTCGCCGTTGCGCAGGATCGTCGCCTCGGGGGGCATCAGCGCGAACAGGGAACGGATCGCGTCGGTCGTCCCGCGTCGGCTCTTCATTTCCATCCAGTGGCCAAAGAGGACGAACGTGACCAGCATCGCGGCCGCTTCGAAGAACGATTCCCCTGCGCCAAGCACGATAAGCAGCAAGCTTGCCAGATAGGCCGCCAGCACTCCGGTTGCGACCAGCACGCTCATGTTCAGGAGGCGGCTTCGTAGGGACCAGTAGGCCCCGCCGATAAACATCCAGCCGCACCACCAGACGACCGGCGTCGTCAGGGCGAAGACGAACCAATTGGGGTCGAGCCCGCCGGTCGGCAATCGAACGAACTGATGGCCGATCGGCGAGTAGAGCACCGCCGGGATCGTCAGAAACAGCGCGACGAAAAAGCGCAACCGGATGTCGCGCTCCATCGATGCCGCCATCGCCGGGTCGGACATGTCGTGACCCGCGTGGCCGCCCGTCGGACTGCCCGCGGGTGCTGAGGACATGTGATGGCCCGCATGTGGGCCGGGCGGGGGCGCATCGAGCGCGCCAAGCGCGACCGCCTCGTACTGCATCCGATCGTGCTTGGTGCCCATCGTGACCGGCAACGACGCTATCCGGTGCGCGAGATGATCGATTGCCGGTGTGCTCTCGTCACCACGCGGCGAGCAGCCACAGGTGCGTGTCGCGAGATCGATCGTTGCGGGATCGCCGTGGTGTGGATCGAGACGGACCGTCGCTTCGTCGTGGGCAAACGAAACTGCCGCCTCGACGACACCCGGCACGGCACGAAGCGTCCGTTCGAGTGTCTTCCCGCAGGCGAGACAGTGGATCGGCTCGAGCGGAAGGTGCTTGTCGTGCATCAGCGGCAACTGACTCACAATCTGCGCGGTTCTTCTAGTAGTCCGAGCCATCGCCAGGCGGAATTTAGCCCGGCATTCTGCTCCTGACGATCTGGCATGGCGATCGTCAGGATACTCCGGTTGAGGCTGTGACACGAGGGCCAGCGTCCGGCCGGCCCCATGACCGAGGAAACCGGCGCGCTGCCGAAACTAGTGGTCTGCGCCGATGTCCTGATAGAAGCCGTGAGTGTGCTCTGGCCGCAGGTTGGGCGTGAAACCCTTGTACCACGCCTGGAACTCGTCGGTCTTACGATGCGCAGCACGCGCCTCAGGGCTTTCCCAGATCTCGATGCTGATGAAGTGGCCGGCGTCTGCCCCGCCATTGGATTCGGCGCGCAGGACGTGGCGTCCGCGGTAGCCCTCCGCCCCCTTCATCAACCCGCCCAACTCCTGGAAGCGCCGTGCTACTTCGTCCTCTTTGCCTTCCTGGGCATAGATCGTCGTCGCGTAGACCGCCATTGTCCCTCCTGTGTCGGCCGTTCGTCAGCCGGATGTCCAGTGTACAAGACTTTCGCTACAGTTCGGCAGTCAAGAAGCCGGCCCAGAGCCCGGCCGCCAACCTCTCGGCATCGTAGGTCACTCCGTAGCGGACAAAATGGCGGCAGAGTTGCTCCACGTCGTGCTGCAAGAGATCGAAGCTATGGTGGTTGAAGCGCGGGTCGACCGCTTGCGGGAAGTCGATGATTGTCGCCTTCCCGTTCCAGACGAGGACGTTGAACGGCGAGAGGTCACCATGGACGACGTTGTTCGCGAGGAGACGCTCGACGTTCCAGAGTAGGCCGTCAAGCATCGCTCGTGCCTCGCCAACGGACAGTTCAGCATGCTTGAGTAGCGGCGCTGGACCGTCCTCGTCGCCAATAAACTCCAACAAGAGGGCGACGCCGGCGCTCGCGATTGGTCGCGGAACGTCCGCGCCAAGAGCGTGGAGCGTCTTCAACTGCTCGAGTTCATTGTAGACCCACAGTCCAAACTCGGCCTCGCGGCCCATCGCGGTCTTTGCCGCCACGGCGCGGCGAATGCGCGTGTCGAGGATGACCCGACCTTCGCGATAGAGCGAATCGTTCTTGAAGCCACGACGTTCCCGCGGCCGGTACACCTTGGCGGCAACGAGTTCTTCGCCCGAGCGGCAGCAGAAGACGGTCGCCTCCTTGCCGCTCTTCACCTCATAGAGGACCTCATCGATAAGTCCGCGCTCGAAAAACGGATCGAGCGACTCAAGATAATCCCAAGACAAGGTAATGGTTCCCTTCGAATACCGCGGAGCGTGGTGTGCTGCACGGTGAGCCTGAACATCACATCAGTCATCGCTGCTCCTTTCCGGCGTCGCGATCCAGCCCGAATGTCGGGCGAATCAAAAGGCCGCCCCGGTCGAGGCGGCCCGAAAACCAATGCGGCGCAGATCAGCCGCGCGGTGGGAACTCGATCGGAGGGCATGGCGACGCCGGGATGACAACGACAGCCATATGACGCCTCCTTTCGCGTGATCGTGTTCAGAGTAGCAGAGGGCTGCCCGGTTCGTCAAAGGCGCTTTACCGGGCGTGGCTGGGCCGGGCTATTGGTCTCCAATTTACCCGAGCGACCGTCACCTGTCCGGGGCCGGGAATCTCATTCCCAACGCGCGCTTGCTGGTCGAACGACTGTGGTGGGTCCGTCGCCGTCGACTGGTTCTGGCCAGTTATGGAATGTAGGCCATGATGTCGGTCGTCAGCGCAAGGCCCGGCACCGGCAGCGGTCCGGTCACACCGACGACGGTGAGCGTCGGGCCGTCCTGCGGGAACGCGGCCATCCACGGACCGAGCGCCGCGCCGATCTCGCGCAGGTCCGGCGTAAAGATCTGCATCCGTACGACGTCCTCGAGCCTGCCACCGGCCGCCCGGCAGATCGCCTCGGTGTGCTGGAGGATCACCGCCATTTCGTCGCGCCCCTTTGATCCGACGAACGGTGCTGCCCCGTTGGGCTTCGCGCTCGGGACGATCCCGCGGTCGTCGACTGCCTCACGGCCGGAGAGAAAGAGGTACGGCCCGGCCTTGATCGCCTGAGGCGCGGGGATGTGCGGCTTTGGCGCGGCCGAGGTGTCGATCACGTCCCGTTTGAGTGCGCCGTCTTTGGCGATGGCAATCATATTGATCTCGACGCGGGACCCCCCGATCCCCATCCTGTCGATCACCTGAACCGACGTGGCCGGCGGGTCGTCGCCAAACGTCTCGCACCAGACCTCGATGAACCCACCGAGATCGCGTGCGTCGGTCAGGTAGACCTGGGCCTTGACGACATGGGCGAAGTCGGAGCCAGCCGCCTCGAGATACAGATCCAGTTTGTGCAGGTCATACTGGGTCTGGAGGCGGATCTCCGAGCCGTACCAGAAATTCGGGTCGACGGTGATCTCGTCGGGTTGGGTGTGGCCGACGCCGCCGGGGTAGGGCGCTCGGCTCCTAAAATCGGTCGGCGAGGCGCCGGAACACCAGATCCAATCACCGGCCCGGATCGCCAGCGAATAGCCGGCGCGCGGCGCGGGGGCGGCTGGGTTGTTCACGCCGACGTTGACGTATCCCTCACGCGGGACGATCGCGATGCCGTCGAGTTGCATCAGAGCGCCCGTCACCAGCAGGTCCTTGATCGCGAGGGCCGTGCTGGCCGGACGGTGCTCGGTGATGTAGCGGTCGCGAACGGGCAGATAATGGCGGAATTGGCCATGTTCCGGGGTGAACTGGTCCAGACGGACAATGTGGTTTATCGCGCTACCGGCTTGTCCCAGCAGCGCGTCGAGGGTCTGGTAGATGCCTTCGGTCTGGCGCGCCATCGGCGGCAGGTCATACGGAAAGTCGGCCGGTCCACGCCAGGCGTCGGCGACACCGGTCTGCCAGTCGGTCGCCATCGTCGCGCCGATGAACACCCAGTCGCCAGCCAGCACCGCCGGAGACGCGCCGTATGGTGGTCGAGCGACGCCGTCGGGCGCGATGGTTTTTCGAGACGTGGTGGTCAAGACTTCACCCCCGGCCCCTCTCCCTTCGACAGGGGGAGGATTGTTTCGTTCTGGTGATGAGGCGCTAGCGGTGACTGTTGCTGCCAGCGATGATCGCCTCGGCGGGCATCTCCGCACCGACGCGCTCGGGCAGAAAGACGCCATGCGCCGGTGGCGCGTACGCGCCGACACCCTGCTTCTTGGGCACGATGCGGATGGTGCTGCTGCCCGCCTGGTCGTGCTTGCCATTGAGCGCATCGCGCAGCCAGTCGGCGAGGTAGTAGTAGACGTCAAGTCCACCCAGGCCTTCGATCTTGGGCGGGGAATGGAAGTCGTCCTCGAGGATCCACATCTCCTTGGGGCCGGGGATCTGCTCCCAAATCGGCAGGGCGTCGTCGAGGTGGCAGAGCGGATCGTATTCCCCGATACAGGTGAGTGATGGGCACGTGATCGCTGCGGCGTGGCCATCCATCGTCATTTTCTCGGCCATCTCATCGAAACGGTCCTCGTTCTCGTAGCCCGCCATGTACATAAACATCTGCTTGAAGCGCGGCGAATCCTCCTCGAAGATCGCCAGTTTCGAGGAGAAGCACGCCGAGGCCGAAGCCAGAGCGCGAACGCGCCGGTCATGGGAGGCCGTGCGCATCGACCAGAACGAACCGAAGGAGATACCACACAGGCCAATCCGGCCGGCGTCAACTTCGGGCCGTTGCTCCAGCCAGTCGATCGCGGCGCTGGCTGCCCGCTCCCAGTTGTCGTCGGTGACCCGGATCTTCCGCAGGTTGCTGGTACCCTGGCCCGGACCGTCGAGGCAGAGGACATTCATCCCACGCCGGACAAAGGCATTGTCGACGGGGTCGGGGTAGGTTTCCTTTGTCTGGTCCATCCCGGGGGCGTAGATCACCGTTGGTGAGGCCAGATCGCCGGTCATGTGAAAGACACCCTGGATCGAAACCCCTTCCCAGGGGATTTCGACGCGTTCGATCGGGTAGTCAGAAAGCTCGATCACCTTGCCATAGGTATCGAGCAACTTGCCATGGAGGTAGATTTTCTCGGCGCTGTCGTCCTGAAAGATGGCGTGCTGAGCATCACGATAGGTGTCGGCGGCCTTCCAATAATGGGCGTGAGCGGTTTCGCGGTGGCCTGCAGCCTCGGCGGCGCGGGCGATTGCCTCGGCGTGGCGGGCGTACCGCTCGAGGACCCGCGGAATCATCCGATACGACTTGACCTCAGAGGGAAGCTGCTTCCAGTCGTAGGCGAAATTCTGGACCCGGCCATTGGTCTTGGCCATCCAGTCGAGGACCCATTGCTGGCTGTCGCGCCGACGCTTGCTCTTGAGTACCATCCTACCTCCACTGGTCCGAGCACATTGTCGAAAGGTCTTGCTGTATACAAAAGAGCCAATGCGTGATTGGTCCTTGTTTGGCCAGGTCCGGACTCTAGAATTCCGCCGTGGATTTCTCGAGGCTCGCACTCACCCGGACCCATTCCGCCGCGCTCTACCGTCAGTTGACCGAGGCTCTCGCTGATTTGATCCGAGGTGGTGACTTGCCGCCCGGCTCCCGACTGCTGCCCGAGCGTCAATTGGCAGACCAACTCGGGGTCAGCCGAACCACCGTGATCAATGCCTACCGAGAGCTTGAAGCGCGGCTATATTCGTGGACAGGTCGGCCGAGGCACCTATGTCTGCGCCAACCCTGGTGATGGTGACGCCCCGTTGGCCTGGCGGAGCAAACTCGCCTACGGCGCTCAGGCTCCGGCCGACCCGGCCGTCGAGGGTCTGATGCGGGCGGCTGCCAGGCCGGAAATCATCTCGTTTGCCGTCGGTGCGCCGGCTCTCGATGGGTTCCCCACCGATCTGTTCGCGGCGTTGCTCGTCGGAGTTTCTCAGCGAGACCCGGCTGCCGTCTTCGGCCATGGCCCCACCGAAGGTCAGGGCGCGCTCCGCCAGGCGCTCGGTGCGCGCTATCGGGTTCCGGCGGACCAAGTGCTGATTCTTTCGGGATCGCTGCAGGGTCTCGACTTGCTCGCCAAGTGCCTGCTTGAACGCGGCGATGCCGTGGTGGTCGACCGCCCCGGCAATCGATCGGCGCTTCAGGCGTTTGGCGGCGCCGGAGCACGCCTCGTCGGTTGGGACCTCGCAACCGCCGATTTTGAAGAACTCGAGGACATCTTTCTTCGGTACCGGCCAAAGCTTCTCTATACCAATCCAACCTACCAGAACCCGACCGGCGCGTCACTGACCGTCTCGCAACGCCGTGATCTGCTCGAACTCGCGGCGCGCTACCGGGTACCGATTGTCGAGGACGACGCCTATCGCGAACTGGGCTTCGGTGGTGCGCCGCCGCCCTCGCTCTTCTCTCTCGACGAACACCAAGTCGTGATCTCTTTGAACACCTTTTCGAAGATGCTCGCTCCCGGGCTGCGGGTTGGCTGGCTGGCCGCGCCGCGGGTGATGGTTCGCCAACTGGCCCAAGTCAAGCTGAGGAGTGACCTGCACACCGCCAACCTGATCCAGCTCGCCCTCGCTGAACTTGTGGTCTCCGGTGGACTGGACCGGCATCTCCGCTGGCTTCGGGCCGAGCACCGGCGCCGGCTCGATTGTATGGTCGCCGCGCTCGGTGAACTCCTGCCACCGGCCGCGCTCAGCTTTCGTCGACCGGACGGCGGGATCTTTCTCTGGTGCCGGCTCGGCATCGGGCTCGACACCGCCCGGCTGCTCGAGCGGGCAACCGGGGTGGGAGTCCTCTTTGCCGGCGCGGACATGTTCTATGCCGATGGGAGCGGCGCAAACGAGCTACGGCTCTGCTTCGCGGCTCAGCCACCCGCGCAGATCCGGTCTGGTGTCCAACGCCTCGGTGACGCAATCGCCGCGGAATTGGCCGGCCCGCGCCACAGCCTAGGCGACAGGTTCCCAATCGTCTAGCTCCGCACACGACTGGCCACGCAACCACAAAGAAAGGAGTGCCATGGACTACGAGCATCTGGTGGTGGACGTCCGAGACCGAACCCTCTATGTCGGCATAAACCGACCACACATCCGAAATGCCTTCAACATGCAAACACTCGACGAAATCATCCACGCCTTCACTCAACTCGACGAGGACCCGTCGATCGGCGTGGGGGTCATGTACGGCGTCGGCGCCCACTTCTGCGCGGGCGGCGAGATGCAGGCGATGCTCGCGCTCGACGAGACAACCGGCCATATTTGGAACAACAAGATGCGTCGGCTCTGCATGCTGCTGCGCAACTGTGGCAAGCCGACGATCGCGATGGTGCGCGGTTCTTGCATCGGGGGCGGCAACGAATGGCAGCTCTATTGTGATCTGGTCTGCGCCAGTGAGACGGCCGTCTTTGGCCAGTCGGGCGCTCGGGTTGGCGCGCTGCCGGTGGTTGGTGCAACCCAGTACCTCCCGATCATCGTCGGCGACCGGCGGGCCCGTGAAATGCTCTTTCTTGCGCGTCGGATTGATGCCAAAGAGGCACTCGAATGGGGAATGGTCAACGGTGTCGTGCCCGACGACCAACTTGAAGCGACCGTCGCCCAGTGGGCCGCCACGATCAACGCCAATGCCCCGGCAACCTTGCGGTATCTCAAGGTCAACTTGAACTATCTTGGTGATCTTCATTACCCATCTTGGATGCACGGCAGCGAGTTGCTCAATGCGGTTTGGAATAACGAGCAGTCGACCGAAGGGATGAACGCCTTCCTTGAGAAGCGTCCACCTGACTTCTCGCGCTTTCCCCGCTGAGTTCCTGACAAAGGACGTGAGGTTTCTGGTGGCCACCCGACCGTCCCGGCTGGCCGAAGGACCTGCCCTCGTGCGAAGTCACCATCCGAAGAGGAGTCGCCATGCTGCCCGACGTCAAGCCGATCGACATCCACATCCACCCGTTCACCGAGGAAACCTGCCTCGGCCACGGACCTTCCTACACCGAAGCGCACTACGGCTTCTTCAGCAAGCAGCCTGATGCGCCGCACCATGGTCGCCAGTATCTGCCGATCGCCGAGACCTACCAGACCTATCGGCGGGCGGGCTGCGAGCGGGCTGTGCTGGTCAACATGGTCTCCTACAACGAATGGGGGCGGGCGCTCCCGAACGACTACCTTGCGAAGTATTGTCGCGACTATCCGGACATGTTCCTTGGGTTGGGCGGCGTCGATCCGCACCTCGGTGCGAGGGCAGCAGTACGCGAAACCGAGCGTTGTAAGAATGAGTTAGGGCTGATCGGGCTGAAATTCCACCCGGCCTATCAAGATTGCTTCCCGAATGATCAGCAACTGATGTATCCCATCCTCGAAGCCTGTCAGGCGTTGGATATGTGCGTGCTGATCCACACCGGGACCACTCGAATGACCCGCTGTAAGATCCGATCCTGCCAGCCGGTGGCGATCGACGACATCGCGACCGACTTCCCGCGCTTGCGGATCATCATGGGGCACTCGGGATGGCCCTGGGCATCGGAGGCGTTGGCGGTGGCCTGGAGACACGAGAATGTCTACATCGATCTGTCGGGGTGGCTGCCGCGCTACATCTACTGGACCGACCCGATCATCTTTCAGTACATGAACACCGTCCTGCAGGACAAGTTCGTCTTCGGCTCGGACTACCCCGCGATCGACCCGAAGGTCTGGATCGAGGATTTCAAAGCGACCATTGAAGGCGGGTTTGAGTGGGGCGGCAAGCGCCGCGAGTTCAGGCCCGAAGTCTATGAAAAGTTCATGCGGTCCAATGCTCTCAAGGCGCTCCGGTTGGATCTTCCTTAGGTAGGAGCGAGCGCTCCGTCGTCCACCAACCCGGCTCGCGATGCCACGCCGACCAAGGCGCAAGCGGGGCAACCGGCATCTGCCCAGGCGAGGGCGGTCGCAACTCCTTTCTGGCGGCGTCGCATGAGCCAAATCACCAACCCAAGCACGGCAACGACGACCGCGATTGGGACGATCGGGAGGTTCAGTCCTTGAACCGCGGCGACGATCGGCGGTCCGGCGAGGAAACCCAACGCCGCGTGAAGCACAAAAAAGAGACCGCTGCCGGCCACAATCCCTGGTAGAAAACGCCGCAATGGCATGGCCGCCAGCCCACAGGCGATCACCACCACCGTCCGCACCCCCGGCGTCAGCCGGCCAACCGCGACGCCGACCGGCCCACGCCGGCCGATCGAGCCGCTCAGCCGGTCCAGTCGCTCTGGCGGCAATCCAACCACACCGCCAAACTGGTAGAGCAACCGACGTGCTGGGCCCCGCGCGAGCGTGTACTGGATCAGAGCGCCGAGCACCGCCGCGACAAGAAGAACCAGGACCAACTCGACCATGCCGAACGCCCCCGCGGCGGCGCGGGTTCCGGCGACGATCACCAGCACGTCTCCCGGAAAGGGGATTGGAACACCCGCCTCCTTGAGGAAGAGCACCACCGCGATCGCCAGCAGACCATAGACGTCAAGCAAGGCCGCGACCTCGTTCATTGCCCCTCCTCTAGGCCGATACGCCAGCCGGGCTGGGCTGGATCACTGGTGGCGGGTCCCGCCCGATCGTGTTAACGTTGCACCATCCGCCCTGCTGGGTCAGTCGTGCGCTGCGAACATCTAGGACTGACGAATTTCCGAAATTACGCCCGGCTCGAGTTGGACCTGGCGCCCGGCGTCACCGTCCTGCAGGGTGACAACGCCCAGGGCAAGTCCAACCTGCTGGACGCGATTCATATCATCGCCACCACCCGGTCTTCACGCGGCAGCGCCGAACGAGAATGGATCAACTGGCTCGCCTTCGAGAGTCCGGTGCCTTTCGCGCGCATCGTCGCCAAAGTGCACCGGGCAAGTTCGGTCCTCCAAGTCGAGATGAACGCCGCCCTCGCCGAGAACGGCGTCGGGATCACCAAGCGGATCAAGGTAAACGGGGCGCCGCGTCGCTCGGTCGATGTAATCGGCCTGGTCACCGTCGTCTTGTTCAGCCCGGACGACATCGAACTCATTTCCGGTTCACCCGGCCAGCGTCGCCGCTATCTCGACATTATGAACGCCCAAGTCGACGGAATGTACTTGCGCTCGCTCCAGCAGTACAACCGAGCGATGATGCAACGCAACTCCCTGCTGCGCCTGGTGCGCGATCATCAGGCCAAGCCCGACCAGCTTGGATATTGGGACCACCAACTCGCCGAACTTGGCGCATACATCGTCGATCGGCGGCGAGAGTCCGTCGAGGCGCTCAACGCACTCGCCCAGGATCTCCACCCGGCCCTCACCGGGCTTCAGGAAGAGCTTCAGGTGACCTACCGGCCCAATCTCGCCTCCGCGCTGACCGATGAGGCGCTGCCTCCGCCGTCCGAGTTGACGGGTGCGCTTCTCAGCGCGATCCAAGCCGCTCGCGGCCGCGAGATTGCTCAGGGAGTATCCCTCGTCGGGCCACATCGCGACGACCTGGTCTTCCGTACCGACGGCGTCGACACGACAGTCTATGGTTCCCGCGGGCAACAACGCACCGCCGCGCTCGCGCTCAAATTGGCCGAGGCGCAGTTTATCCAGCAGCGAACTGGCGACCAGCCAATCCTACTGCTCGACGACGTGATGTCCGAACTCGACTTGCGCCGCCGGCGCCAGGTCCTCGCGACGATCCAGTCCGAGCAGCAAGTGCTGGTCACTGCCACCGACCTCGAGGACTTCGAGCCTGGCTTTCTCGAGCGCTCGACGATCCTACGGGTCCGGGCCGGCCGCATCGAGAAGGCGCATTAGCGGTCCCTCGCCGGATGGGCGACTGCCCAAGCTCCATCGGACTACTCGACCACGCACAACGTCTTGGGAGCGGCGCCTGCACCGGTCGCCAACTCAAGTCAGCAGTGTTTCAAAACGCCGAACGACCCGGCCAAGGCCGGGTCGTCGCAGACTACCGAAGGACGCGTTAGCTAGACTTGGCGCGGATGTAGAAGTCAGCATGGCCAGGATCGACAAGCGAGAGGGTCTTCTTGCCCGCAAAGACCCCGAACACCTGCCACCCAAACAGCACCGGAACCTGGCTGTTTATGTAAGCAGCCGCCTTCTGATAGGCTTGGCCGCGCTTGGTCCGGTCAAGTTCGGTCGTCGCGACATCGTAGAGCTTGGCGAACTCCGGATCTTCCCAGCGGCGACCGCTGTCAATCGCTATCTTGTCGCTGTACCAGCGATAGACCGAGTCCGGCTCAAAGGTCTGGTCCCAGTTGGTCACCTGGACCCAGAGGCCCGGCCGCCGCTCGGGTGGGCCGTAGTACTCCTGGAGCCAAATCGCCGGTTCTTTGATCTGCATTTCGGCGGTGATCCCGACATCACGGAGGTTGTCGGCGACGATCTGGGCGAGGTCCTTGTTGATCGTCGAGAGGTTGATCATCGTCATGTTGATCTTGAAGCCATTCGGATAGCCGGCTTCGGCCAGCAACGCTTTCGCTTTCGCCGGGTCGAACGGGATCGGCTGGATCGAATTGTTGTAGCCAAGCACATCGGGACCGATCAGTTGACCCGAATCGACCCGCGCCCGGCCGCCATAGAACACCTTCTGGATGGAGGCCCGGTCGACCGCGTAGTTGATCGCTTGACGCACCTTGAGGTTGGTGGTCGGGCCGTTGAACATGTCGAGGTTGAAATAGGCGGTCGAGGTGCCCGCCGTCTGGAAGATCTTGAACCCGTTCTGCTCGAGCGCTGGGATCTGGTCGGGCGTGAGCGCGAGGCCGAGGTCGATGTCGCCGGTGCGAAGCGCGGCCGCTCGTGCCACCAAATCGGGAACGATCTTGATCTCAATCTCCTGGAAGCCGGGAACACCGCGCGGGGTCACCCACTCTTTGCCCATCGCGCTGTACTTCAGGCTGCTCTGAAAATCGGCCGACTCGACCCGAAACGGCCCGGTGCCGATCGGCTTGTTCCGGAAGAACTCGACATCGCCAATGACATTGACTTCCTTCATCGGAAGGATCATCAGGAGTTGGACGACGTTCGGAATTACCGGATTCGGGGCCGTAGTGGTAATACGAACGGTCTTGCCGTCCGGCGCGAGCACCTTGTCGATGTTGTTGCCGGTGAAGATCGTCCGGCCCTGAAGCTTCTTGTCTGGGTCCCGAGTACGCTCGTAGGTATCGACGACGTCTTGCGCCTCGACGGCACGGCCATTCTGGAACTTGTAGTCGCCGAGCTTGAACTCCCAGGTCTGCGCATCGACGGCGCGCCATTCCTTGGCGAGACCGGGATTGATCTTGCCATCGGCGCTGATCCAGGTCAGCCCGTCAAAGGCCGGCCATTGGAATTGCAGTGTCTGGGCGGAGTTCCCTGAGCCGGTGTCCATGGAGGTGATGAGCGGAGAGGCAACCGCGACCGTCAGTTTGCCGGTAGGTCCGCTCGGACCGGTCGTGGCTGGTGCAGGCGCCACCCCGCCAGAGGGTGAAGGGGCAGGAGCCTGCGGTTGGCAGGCCGCCGCGGCAATCGTCGCCAGGGCCATCAAGCCGCCGAACAAGCGGCGAGACATGGTACGGGTCAGCATCGATCCTCCTCAACTGCGACCATCTGGCAACACGTCAGTCGCGACCCGGACGATATCAGCGCGGCCTTGAACTGTCAACGATTCTCAAGACATCTTGGCCGATTGCTCCGTCATGAGGTTTGAACCTGCCTTCGCACAGGGAAAGGAGCCGCCTCGAATGGCCGGACGGCGGTCATCTTGGTCAAATCGCAACCGTCTCGCCTGAGGATCTGCCGGAGTGACGGACGACGAAGCATCGGCGCAGGCGAGTGTCAAAGTCCGGATCACCGATTGCCAGCGTCGGTTCGATGAGGACAAGCCGACCGTGGTGGACGTCGGCACATGGCGTGAGGGGGGTTGCCTGGGGTCACACGGTCGAGGGCGGGGCGGTCCGGATACCCGCGAGTCTCCTGAGTTGCGACCACCATGCCGCGGCTCAAGACGCCAGACGACCCGGCCGAAGCCGGGTCATTTCCGTTGGTCCCGATGGCAGCCTAGCTGGGTTTGGCGCCAGTAAAGAAGTCGGCGTGACCGGGGTCGGTAAGCGAGAGGTTCTTCTTGCCGGCATAGACCCCGAACACCTGCCACCCAAACAACACCGGGACCTGGCTGTTCAGATAGGCAGCCGCCTGCTGATAGGCCTGGCCACGCTTGGTCCGGTCAAGTTCGGTTGTTGCGGCATCGTAGAGCTTGGCGAACTGGGCATCCTCCCAGCGTTGACCCGCATCCAGCCCGACCCGATCGCTGTACCAACGATACACGACATCCGGCTCAAAGGTCTGGTCCCAGTTCATGACCTGGACAAACAATCCAGGACGGCGCTCTGGCGAACCGCGGTGTTCCTGGAGCCAGACTGCAGATTCCTTGATCTGAATGTCAACCGTGATCCCGACATCACGGAGGTTGTCGGCGACGATCTGGGCGAGGTCCTTGTTGATCGTCGAGAGGTTGATCATCGTCATGTTGATCTTGAAGCCGTTCGGATAGCCGGCTTCGGCCAGCAGAGCTTTCGCCTTCGCCGGGTCAAAGGGGATCGGCTGGATCGACTTGTTGTAGCCAAGCACATCGGGACCGATCAGTTGACCCGAATCCACCCGCGCCCGGCCGCCATAGAACACCTTCTGGATGGCGTTCCTGTCCACTGCGTAATTGATCGCCTGGCGGACCTTCAGGTTCGTCGTCGGTCCAGTGAACATGTCGAGACCGAAATGAGCGGTCGAGGTGCCCGCCGTCTGGAAGATCTTGAACCCGTTCTGCTCGAGGACAGGGATCTGATCTGGGTTGAGCGCAAGCGCAAGATCGATATCACCGGTGCGGAGCGCAGCAGCGCGTGCCACCAAATCGGGCACGATCTTGATTTCGAGATCCTTGAAGCTCGGGACGCCGCGCGGTGTCACCCATTCCTTGCCCATCGCGCTGTACTTCAGACTACTCTGGAAGTCAATCGACTCGACCCGGAACGGCCCGGTCCCGATCGGCTTGTTGCGGAAGAACTCGACTTCGCCGACCGCATTCATCTCTCGCATCGGTAGGATCATCAGGAGTTGGACCATGTTCGGGATGATCGGGTTCGGGCTGGTGGTGGATACACGAACGGTCTTGTTGTCGGGGGCAAGGACCTTGTCGACGTTGTTGCTGGTGAAGATCGCACGGCCTTGCAACTTCTTCTCTGGGTCGCGGGTTCGCTCGTAGGTGTCGACGACGTCTTGCGCCTCGACGGCACGGCCATTCTGAAACTTGTAGTCGCCGAGTTTGAACTCCCAGGTTTGGGCGTCGACCGAGCGCCATTCCTTGGCGAGACCGGGATTGATCTTGCCGTCGGCGCTGATCCAGGTCAATCCATCAAACGACGGCCAGGCAAACTGGAGGGTCTGGGCGGAATTCCCCGAGCCGGTGTCCATCGAGGTGACCACCGGCGAAGCGACGGCGGAGGTCAACTTTCCGGTCGGTCCGCTCGGGCCGGTGGTGGCCGGCGCCGGGGCAACCCCGCCGGACGTCGAAGGAGCAGGGGTTTGCGGCTGGCAGGCCGCCGCGGCAATCGTCGCCGCGGCCAGGACACCGCTCAGCAGGCGACGAGGTACAGCGCGGGTCAGCATCATCACTCCTAACCTGCGACCATCCTATGTACGCCTTGGCGACCCAGTCGTCGGAATGCTACCACGACTGTCAAAGTGAGTGTGGGGATTTTTCGATCACAGGGCCGTGGGAGAAGCTCAGCCGAGACCCAGCACCAGGATCGTCGAGAGGCTCAACGTCGCGACCAGCAGGGCGACGCCCAGCCCAAGCAGGAAAGGAGCCAAGCCGTTTCTGCGCAGTTCGGTGATGGAGGTGTTGAGCCCCACCCCAGCGAGCGCGAGAAGAATAAAGAAGCGCGCCGCTTCGTCCAGCCAGCCGGTGACCGGCGGTTGGAGCAGCCCAACCGTCCGGAGTAGGACGACACCCAGGAAACCAAAGACGAACAACGGCACCGCGCCGGCGGCGCCACGACGCGCGGTCCCAGCGCCACGTCCCCACCACCAGGCGATGGCGAGGATCAAAGGAGCCATCAGAGCATTGCGCGTCAGCTTGACGACGGTCGCGGTACTGAGCGCAGTTGATCCGTAGGCCGCCGCCGCCGCGACGACCTGGCTGGTATCGTTGACCGCGGTACCGGCCCAGAGGCCGAACACCGTCTGCGAGAGGCCAAGCGCAAGGCCGATCAGCGGATACACGAAGACAGCGACCGTCCCAAAAAGGGTGATGGTGGCAACCGCGAAGCTGACCTCGCTCTCCTCGGCGTCGATGACCGGGGCGGTGGCGATGATTGCCGAATTGCCACAGACGGCGGTGCCGACGCCAATCAAGAGCGCCAGTCGACGGGGCAGCCCGGCCGCCCGCCCAACGCCATAGGCGAACCCGAGTGCCACGGCCATGAGTACCACAATCAGGGCGATCGCCTCGAGGCCGATCCCGAGCACCTCGCCCAACGAGAGACGCGCGCCGAGCAAGATGATTCCGGCTCGTAGGAGGCGTTGAACGGCAAACCGGATCCCTGGCTTGGTCGCATCGGGCAACCGAACAACGTTGGCAACGACCAAACCCAGCACCACCGCAACAAGGGCTTCACCGACCGTCGGGGGCAACAACCGCCCGGCCAGTCGAGCGGAGATCCCGACCGCCAACACCAGCACCAGACCGGGAAGGACCTGATTGAGCCAGAGCGCGGTCCCCAGGCGGTCGGCCCGACCGCTGGTCATGGCCGGCGCGACGCGCCGTTGGTGTGGACTGCCAACGTCTGATCACCGGGGCGCTCGACCCGTACCAGTTCGCCGCCACGGTCGGCGGACTGGTAGGCTGCGAACACCGTACGGATCAGTTCACGCGCCGACCGTGCCGACCCTTCGGGGACCCGGTCGTGCTCGATCGCATCGAGAAAGCGGCGGAAATGCCGCCCAGTGGCGGGCGAGAACGGGGAATGCGGTTCGCGCGCGAGCACCCGCGAGCGCCCGTCCCGCTCCACTCGAACCTCACCGCCGCGGACCAGCGACGAGCGAAACCGCGGGCGCCCGGCCTCGCTGTTCCAGCCCACCTCGAGCCGGGCAACTCCGCCGAGTGAGAGACGGATCGAAGCCCGTTCACAATCCAGACGCATCTCCAGATACTTCTGCGGCGCCTGGCTGCGACGGTTGAAAATGAGGTTGGCTGACCGGGCTCCGGCGAGATCGAGGCGAACGACGCTAATCAGGTCGGCGTCCTGACCCGGCAATGGCATCGGCGTGCGTGCTGAAACGGCATACGGCTGGTCAGGCGGATAGCCAGGAGCGATCGGCGGCGCTGGCCAGCCGCCAAACAGAAACGACACGAGGTCGATTGCGTGAGTGGCAAATTCGAAGAGTATCCGACGCGACATCGCGGCGCGCCAGGGTGGATCGTGCTCGGGCGGCAGGTTCATCTGCTGCCACACCTGCAGGAGATACGGTTTACCAAAGAGGCCGCGGGCGATGGCGGCACGTGTCTTGCGATAGATCAACATCTGCCGATACTGGTTGTTGACCGCCACCAACCGGCCGGCCCGGTCTGCGGCGGCGACGACCTCGTCGGCCTCGGTGACACTCATCACGAACGGCTTTTCGCAGAAAACGTGACAGCCGGCATCGAGCGCCAGGAGACAGAGGTCACGATGGCTGGCCGGTGGAGTGGCGATGACGATGACATCCGGCTGAGTTGCTTCGATCAGCGTCTCGGCGCGATCAAACGCCCGTGGCACACCCGCGCCGAGAGCAGCGGCGCGCCGTAGCGGATCCGAATCGGCGCCGCCGACGACTTCAACCTGGTCGATGGTGTGCAAGGCTGGAAGGTGAATCCGCTCCGCCGCCCCGCCTAGCCCGACGATCCCGACTCGTACCACACACACCCCCCAAGATCCGGAGGGAATTGTAGGCGCTCGAGAGCGGCGCGCTGCGGGCTAGGCCCCAACCAGCGAACCGCGCAGGCGGGCAACGGTGGGCGGAAGCAGGTCGAGCACGGTGTCGATGTCGTCGTCGGTGGTCGGGGCGCCGAGGGTGAGGCGGAGGCTGCCGCGTGCGATCTCGGACGAAAGTCCCATTGCCATCAGGACGTGGGACGGCTCGAGAGCCGCCGAGGTGCAGGCCGACCCGCTCGATGCGGCAACCCCGGCGATGTCCAACGCCATCAACAGCGATTCGCCATCAACCTCCTCAAAGGAAAAGCTGGCGTTGTTCGCGAGACGCTCGGTTCGGTGGCCATTCAGCCGTGCGCCGGGAACGCGTGCCAGGATCTCGTCAATCAATCGATCTCGGAGGCGCAGCAGGTGCGGGCGGACCGCTTCACGTTCCTGTTGGGCAATTTCGAGCGCGACGGCCATCCCGACGATGCCCGGGACATTCTCGGTTCCTGCGCGACGATTCCGCTCCTGGGACCCGCCAAACAACTGAGACTGAAATGGGACGCCCCGCCGCACGTACAGGAGGCCAACGCCCTTCGGTCCGCCGAACTTGTGGCCGGAGAGCGACAGCAGATCGACGCCGAGGTCGTCGACTGCTAGGTCGAGTACGCCCGGACCCTGGACCGCGTCGGTGTGGAGCCAGATCCGCCGCGGTTGAGCGCGCAGCGCGTCCGAGATAGCCCGGATCGGCTGGATCGTACCGATCTCGTTGTTGGCAAGCATCACCGAAACCAGGACAGTGCGATCAGTAAGTGCGGCGACAACCGCGTCGGACGAGACGAGACCATCGCCGTCCACCGGGAGGTAGGTCACCTCGAAGCCGAACTTCTCCAAGTCATCGCAGGTGTGGAGTACCGCATGATGCTCGATGGCGGTCGTGATCAGGTGATTGCCGGTGGCGCGAGCGGCGAAGGCGACGCCTTTGAGGGCGGTGTTATCCGCTTCGGTGCCGCCGCTGGTGAAGATCAGATCCGCGGGGCGGCAACCAAGCCAATGGGCGCAGCGGTCGCGAGCGTCATCGAGCGCCTTGCGTGCACGTTGCGCCGCTCCGTAGATGCTCGACGGATTGCCAAACTCTTCGGAGAAATACGGGAGCATGGCGTTGAGCGCCTCGGGAACGACTGGAGTAGTTGCCGCATAGTCGAGATAGATCGCACGAGATGACATCGGTCTCCTGAGCCCGGAGCATGGCGGGTCGCTTCGATTGTACCACCGCCGCAACGAACGCCGTGGACCACTGAGATCCATTCTCATCAGCTAGGGCATGTCTCAGTTCCGATTGAATTACCTTAGACGACGTTCGATCTCTTGATAATCTAAGATGATCACTTGTCAATCTTCGATTCAGCACTGGAACGGCTAGTTCACCGACGATTGGTGTATTGGGCTTTACCTGGTAGTCTGCGGCATCAAGAAGGCCGATCGTGTATGATGGAACCGATGACGATATCTCGAACAAATCAAGTCTTGCGCGACACCCTGCATTGTCACGTGCCACAGGGAGACGATGCGAGTCACGATCATGATCACAGCGCGGGCCATCGGCATAGCGAGGGTGCAAGCGGTCGCCGATTGGCGCTCGCGCTCGGGATCTCGGCGATCTTCTTCGGCGTCCAGCTTGTCGGTGGTTTCTGGACTGGGTCGCTCGCCTTGCTCGCCGATTCGGCCCACCTGCTGGGAGACGCCGTCGCGCTGGCACTCGCGCTCGGGGCAGCCTGGTTGGCGCGGCGGCCGGCATCACTACAGCGCACGTTTGGCTACCGGCGGGCGGAAGTGCTGGCAGCGCTGATCAACGGTGGGACCCTGGTGGTGGCAGCGGTCTGGATTGGCATGGAAGCGTTCGAGCGCATTCAGGCGCCGCGGGCGGTCGAGGCCGGGCCGATGCTGGTGATTGCGATCGCCGGCCTCGCCGCCAATGCAATCAGCCTCCGTATCCTCGGGCATGGCCACGGTATCAACGAGCGCGGCGCGTTTCTCCATGTGCTGGGCGACCTGCTCGGTTCGGTGGCGGTGATTGTCGCGGGCGTCCTGATGGCGCTTTTCGGATGGTGGCTGGCCGACCCGATCTTGAGCGTCTTGATTGCTGGGTTGGTGTGCTTGAGTGCGATCCGGTTGCTCAAAGAGGCGCTTGATGTGTTGATGCTTGCTGCGCCGGGTGATCGGAGCGTCCAGGTAATCGCCCAGCGGATGAACGAGGCTCCCGGCGTGATCGCGGTGCATGACTTGCACCTTTGGACGGTGACCAGCGGGTTTGAGTCGCTCTCCGCACACGTGCTGGTGGACGATAGCGCCGAGCCGTGCCTGGTCCTCGAGCAACTCACGGCGCTGTTGCATGACGAGTTTTCGATCGAACACACCACGTTACAAGTCGAGCACGACCAGTCGACGGGGGCGATTCATCCCGATTGCGCCCCCTCGGTGGAGATCGCGCCGACGGCCGCTTACGACGCGTCGCGCCCCTGACGCTCGCTCCACTCGCGAAGCAAGGCCATCCCGCCGATCGATTCGACGTAGCGCTGCTCGGTGAAGTTCTTGACGGCCAGTCCTGGCAGCCCGCGCAGGGTGAGCGGTCCTACTCGGGCCACAGCGTTGTCTCGTCCGACCGACACTGCCTCGCCGAGGTAATTTGGCCGGAACGCGCGGAGCGCTCGTCCGGCTATCGAGCGGACGACATTCTCGGCGGCGACGCGAGCGGCTTGCGTCGCAAGTTGAGCCGAAGGTGGCAATGGCTCGCCAGAGCGCGGATCGTTCACCCCTAAGCAATCTCCGACGACGAAGATCTCCGGCCGGTCTACGACCCGCAGAAACTCGTCGCAGAGGATCTGGCGGTGGTGGATCGCCAGTCCGGAGGCGGCCACGACGTACGGCAAGCGGATGCCGCCCGCCCACACCATCGACCGGGTGGCAAGACGTGCGCCGGACGCCAGGTGAACGACCCCGCGTTCGAATGCCGTGACCATTTCATCAAGCCGGACGTCGACGCCTTTAGCCCGCAAGATCCTGGCGGCTTCTCGACCGAGATCGCCGGGAAAGCGTGGCAAGAGCGACGGCGTGGCCTCGACGAGGACAATCCGCCCACCGGGTGGCCGGTTCCAGTCGTCACGCAGCCAATCGGCCAATTCACCGGCAAGTTGGACGCCGGTCGCACCGCCGCCACCGATCACGATCGTTTGCCAAGGGTCACGCTCGCCGTCTCCGGCGGCGGCAAGGCTTGGGCGCAAGGTTTCCAAATGGTCGCGGAGCCGTCGGGCATCGTCGAGCCAGCGCAGCACGAAGGCGTCGGACAACCCCGGGATACCGGCGTCGCTCACCTCGCTGCCGAGCGCAATCAGCAGCCAACGGTAGCCGATCGCGCCGGTGTCGGTGTGAACCCGACGCGAGTCGAACTCGAAACCGGTGACGGTGCGCCGCTCGACACGAGCACTGCCGCGCACCCGCTCGAAGGCAACGCCGAGGCGATCGGGCGGGGTGGTGAACCCGGCGGCTTCGTGCAATTGGATGACGAGTTGATGGACCGGCGTGCGGTCGAGGATCAGAATGTCCAACCCGGGCTGAAGCTGGCCGAGGGTTCGGGCAAACGTGAGCCCGCCATAGCCGCCGCCAAGGACAAGCACATCGGCGCGATCGGTCATGCGGGGCTGATGAAACGCGCGCTCATACCGTGATCATGCCAGAGAAGCGCGTGTGACGCTATCGAGCGCGCAGCCCCCAATATCTGGGGTTCCGGCCAGGTGCCGTGTGGCGCATGTTGGCCGGGCCGTCCGGCGTTCTGCTTGCTGGCTCCTGGGGGCGTTGATATACTCCGAAGCCATTGGTCCGCGTTCGGACCTCGGTTGGATGGGAGCAACGATGCGGGTGTCGTGTCTTCAGGAGAACCTCAAGCGTGGGTTGGCGATCGTCGGCCGGGCGGTGGCCGCAAAATCGACCCTGCCGATCACCAGCAATATCCTCCTGGCGACCGATGAGGGCCGGCTGCGCCTGTCGGCGACCAACCTCGAGATCGGCATCACCTGCTGGATCGGCGCGAAGGTCGAGAACGATGGGGCGATTACGATCCCAGCCAAGTTGCTTTCGGAGTTTGTCAGCGCACTTCCCAACGACCGGATCGACCTCACCCTAACTGGCAAGACGCTTCGGCTCAAATGCGCTCGGTTCGAAGCACGGATGAACGGGCAAGATGCCGACGACTTCCCGCCCGTGGCAACGTGGGAGGAGAGCGCGGCCGACACGGTTCAGTCGTCCGTAACGCTTGACCCGGAGACGCTGCGCGACGCCATCGCCCAGGTGGTGTTTGCGGCGGCAACCGACGACGCACGGCCAGTGCTGGCCGGGGTACTGCTGCAGATCGGCGAGGACGAGATGACGATGGCGGCGGCTGACGGATTTCGGCTGTCGGTGCGTCGGGTGGCGGTGCTCGAGCGAACTGGCGATGAGCCGATCGAGATCATCGTTCCGGCGAAGTCGCTCTCAGAACTGGGGCGGGTGCTGTCCGACCAGGAGGACCCGGTTCGGGTGGTGATCCCACGCGGCAAGGGGCAGATCCTCTTTCATCTCAATGGCGTCGACCTCGTGTCGCAACTGATCCAGGGCAACTTTCCAAATTACGCGCAGTTGATCCCGCAGGACTTCTCAAGCCGGGTGGTGGTGAATACCGACGACTTTCTGGCGGCGACGCGGCCGGCGGCGATCTTCGCCCGCGACAGCAATGGGATCGTTCGGATCGAGATGTTCCCTGGTGAGGACCTTGCGCCGGGCAAGATGATCATTCGCGCCCGTGCCGAGGAGTTGGGCGACAATCAGGGAGAGATCGATGCCACGGTTGAAGGATCTGAGGCGAAGATCGCCTTCAATGCGAAATATCTGACCGACGTGTTGTCGGTCATGGATGCGGCGCAGGTGGCGATCGAGACGAAGAGCCCGTCCAGCCCGGGTGTCGTGCGGCCGATCGGCGAAGACGCCTTCACTCACGTGATTATGCCGATGTTTGTGACTTGGTAGACGGCAATGGTCTGATCACCACTGATAGAGCGGTGTGTGCGGGCTGAGGCCGCATGGTGAGATTCCGGTCTACACCGCGTCGCTCTTCCGACTGGTCGGGGCTTCGACCGCACCAGGGCCTTCTTCTGGCAAATAGGTTCCGCAAGGATTGCGAGCTCGCCACCCGCTCATGCCTGCGCCCTGGCGTCGGATTTTGCCACCAAGGCGGGCCGTTCAGGCCGGAACCCAGCACTTGCCTCGGTCGGCGATTCCCATCTGGCGCGTTGCAGGTTCAGGCGGGAACATAGGTCAGCCGGATCACATCCTCACCAATCCGATCAGCCGTCATGAGGTGGAGCGGCCGCCGGGGACCAGCAAAATACGGCGTGCCATGACCCAGCACTACTGGGTGCAGGTAGATTCGATACTCATCGATCAGGTCAAGGTTGGTGAGGCTTTGCGCCAAGACCGGGCCGGCAACCTCGATCTCCCCATCACGCTCGGCCTTCAGCCCGTGGATTGCGTCCGCTAGATCATCCTCAACCAACCTGGCGTTGGGGCCAACCGACTTCAAGGTGCGCGAGACAACCCATTTCGGCTGCTTTCGCCAGGCGGCCGCGAAGGCTTGTTCGTCGACATCCCAATCGGCGTGATCATCGTCCCAGTACTGCATGATCTCATACATCCGGCGGCCATAGATACTGCCCGCCTGTTGTTGAGCCTCATCGATGAAATGGCGGAACAGCGTGGGGCTTGGCGCAAACGCCATATGGTCGACGTAGCCATCGAGGGATTGGTTCATTCCGAACACCAGCTTCGCCATATTGTTTCCTTCCCAGACGCGGCACACGCGTGCGGCGCCGATTGAGGTAGGTGTACCACGACGCTCGCGCAGCCGTGCGGAATCGCTTGCGGAGACCCACAATCGGTGCACTGCACCCGCAAAGACGCGCAAGCGCAGCCGTCAAGCGGTCCCAGAGGATCGACAAGTGGGTAGCGTAGCAGTCGCGGATTTCGACTTCTTTCCGGTGCGCCGGCCGCCGCTGCGGCCGATCAGTCAATCGCCTCCGCCTCGAAGCAGTGCCGGCTAATTGAGAGCCTACCTGCGCCGCCGGGCGTTCCCTCTGGAAGAGATTTCGCAATCGGCAGCCTGGTATTTGGTTGTGAGCATCGCGCGAGGCTCGATAACTACGGCGAATTTGCCGCCGAGGTGGCTGAGCGTCCCGGTGTGGGGTGCATGCCGGCTTATCGAGCGATTTGCGCCCGCTGCGCATCTCGCGCTTCCCATCGGCGGGAAGGAGCGACAGGCCGAGTACGGGCGGCCAAGCGAAACAACTCACCGGCGAGCGCAAGCGCAGGCTTGATCGGCCCTAATCGCTTGGTCGTCAACTCGATCTCTTAGGCTGCACCGTCGGTTGGCGACAAAGCCGTCTGCCTCCGGCCTCGCCGGTCGTCCGGGGCTCTTGGTCGAAACCGCTCGCCGCCGGGCAGGTCGCGCTGCCCGACGGCGGCGGAGACGATCGTCGACCGCCCCTACTCGACCAGATAGGCGGGGTCGAAGTTGTAGTACGGCGCGTCCGAGGTGCGGGCATTGCGCACACGCTTGGCGCCAACCGTGAACAAAGGTTGGAGATAGAGCGCCTGATAGACCGCATCATCGGCTTGAAGCCGCGCCGCTCTCTTGAGGGTCTGCGCTCGGCTCGTTTCGTCTTTGTCGGCATAGGCAAAGTCCATCAGCCGATCCCACTCGGGGTTGCACCAGTTTTCGGCTAACGGGTTGCCGACCGGCTTGTCACACCCAATGAAGGTGCGGCTGCCACCGAAGCCAAGCGGGTCGCCCTGGGTCGCGACCCAGATCTCACCCTTCATCAGATTGTTCCGACCGTAGGCTTTGTCCACCGCAACGCCACGCTCGTTGGCGATGACCTCGAACTCGACGCCGACCGCCCGCAAATTCGCCTGGATCGCCACGATGACGTCCTGGCTGGTAAATGCGGTGTTGTAGTCGAGTCCAGTCGGAAGCCGAAACCCGTTGGGATAGCCTGCTGCCGCAAGCAACTGCTTGGCCTTCGCCGGGTCGTAGGCCGGAACCGCGATTGAAGGATCGTAGTAGCCCGTCCCCGGCACCGCGAGCGAATAGGCCGGCTTCGCATAGCCCTTGAACAGGTTACCGGCGAGCGCCTCGCGATTGATCGCGTAGGCCAGCGCCTGACGCACCTGCTTGTGCGTCAACGGCGTCTCGCGGAGTTGGTTCACACCTTGGGGGAACATGATGTATTGCAGCGAGGTGAACGACGTGTACAGGTCGAAGCCCGCCGCCTTGAGGCTCTGAGCATGGTCGGCCGAAAAGGCGACATCCGTCACGAGATCGATCTCGCCGGTTCGGATGCCGTTCACCAATTGGGCGTTCTCGCCAATGACGGTGAAACTGACCTCATCGGCGATCGGGCGCCGGAAGGCGTGGGGGGCGCTCCGCTTGCGATATTGGACACTGGTGGCGTTGCGGAAACTCACCAGTTCATAGGGACCGGAGCCAACCGGCTTTTGGACATACGCGTCGAAGCCAACCTGCTCGAAATACACCTTCGGCACAATCCAGATAAAGTTGCCGGCGGCCGGGATACTCATATCTGGATGCTTCATTCGTAGGTCAACGGTGTACTCGTCGACGATCGTTGCCTCTTCCACCGAGGTGAGGTAGGACCGTTGCGGCCACTTCTTGTCGAGGATCGTGTCGACGGTGAACTTCACATCTGAAGAGGTCAACTTCGACCCGTCCGGCCAGGTCATGTCGCGCCGCAACGTGAAGCGCCACGCTCCATCTGGCCGTAGTTCCCATTTTTCGGCAACCGAAGGCTTGACCAGGTAGTCCTCGCCGATCGCCGTCAGGTTGTCGTAGAGCGGATAGAACAGGTAGTGCAGGGTCGCCGATGATTGCGGCGTCGGGTTACCAAACAGCCCTTTCACGCCGATCTTGAGATTTTGAGCCGCCGCCCGCCGTTCGGCTGGGGCGTTGCTGGCCGGCGCTGCCGACGGCGCTGCCGGAGCACAACCCGAGACCATAAGCGCGACCACGAGCCCGACTGAATACAGGATTCGCATATCCCACCTCCGACCGCGGCCATGGACGGCCCTCGCCGACAGCAGTCATCGGACGCCGCACGACGTCTGAGGTCGGCCGGTGCAAGTATTTCGTGGTCAGATGAGGGGCAGATGAGGAGTGGGTGAGCCTTCCATGACGGACCGCCGCTGCGGTCGGATTGGAGAACCTGCTCGCGATCAGCCAGGTGGCCGTGGCCCAAAGCCGATGACCGTCCAGGCGCCGCCGGATTCTCGCAGGACTGCTTCGTACCACTGACCAGCGCCGTTTGACGGTTTCACCTTGGTGACGACGGCATCTCCAACCCGGCGGTCGAGTTGGACCTCGAACCCGGTAAGTCCCCGCGAGAGCGCCGTCATAACCACCGCGTCGATGATACGTTGTGCGTCGTTGCCGGTCGGCAGGGCAATCGGATCCGGCAGGGCCGTGACTGTTGGCCGAACCGAGGTGGGTGAACTCCGACGAGGCGTCGGCGTTTCGCCCATCATCAGGCGCTGGTTCCATTCCTCGACACTCTGCTTGTTGAGCAGATAGGCATGGGTCAAGGCATCGAGCGCTCCGTCGACCGCTTTGCCCTCATCGTCGACCAGGCCGAACACGGTGTCGATCGCCTCCGGTCCCTGCGTGTACCAGACGTAAGCGACCCCACCGAGGGTGATATTCGAGAAGCGACGGATCATCCGCCAGAGCGCCAAATAGCCCGTTCCGCGCGAGGACGGATGAAAACTGTGAGGCCCGAATTCCGAGACGACCACCGCGTAGGGAAACCGCTCGCTCTGCCAGAGCGCCAATGCCTGTTCGAGACGAGGCGTGTAGAAGTTCAACCCGTACACGAACCAGATTCGGTCCGCCGGCTTCTCGCGCATCGCCTCGTCGATGATCGGAACAAAGACATCCTCCGCTTCCCGATAGATCACCGGGTGATCCGGGTCGAGCGCGTGGATTCTGTCGACTGCGGTGACGAGGAACTGGGCAAAGGCCGCATATCGCTCACCGTCGCGCACCGTGAGGTCGTGCAACACCTCGTTGCCAAGTCCCCACATCCGCAGCGCCGGGTGCCGGTGATAGCGCACTACCCAGGCGGACACCTGGTCCAACAGCGCTTGCCGAACCGAGGCATCACGGTAGTCGACATCGGTCGGCAACTCGAACGGCAGCACCACGCCAAGCCCTTCGAGGTTGGCGGCATTCAACAGCGCCTCGTCGAAGAGGTCCTGGTTCCAACCGATGACCGTGTTGACGCCAGCAAGCCGCATCTGCCGGAAGTCACGCCGCAACCGCCGGTCGGTAGCCTCGGTGGTTGCTTCTCGGCCGCGAAGGTTGTAGCCCATGCCCCGGATAACATCGAACTCACCGTTGACGAAGTAGCGAAAACCTTGCCCGTTCCGCTCGACCCTGACGACCGACGGCTCGGTTCGGACGCGAACGAGGTCGCCCGGGGCGGCCGCCCGGCCATCGGTCGGGTCTTGCCGGGCATAACTGACGGCGCCGCGGAAGCCGGTCAGGAAAAGGGCGCCAACAAGTGCCAGCGATACCGGCGCGTTCCACGACACCCGGGGACGCTGCAACCAATCGGAATGCTCCAGCATGGCAAATGAAGAGGCCGACCGCCGCATCGATGGGAGTGCCCGACGATACAGGTAGACGAGCCCAATGCCAATCGCCAGGCCCACACCGGCGATGGACATCTTCAACGCGGTGGGAAGCAAGACCGTCATCACCCCACGGAGCGCCTGGTAGTCTGCACCATCCACCTCGAGCAATTTGGTCGCGACCGCGGCAAACCCCGCCGCCTCCAACTCCGCGAGACCCCACGGCAACACCGCCACACTGAGCAGGCCGTACAGCACGATGAGCAATCCGGCTCGGCTCGGCCAGTACCGTCGCGACGCAGCCAACAGGACCCCGGCCGCCAGTACCGACACGAGACCGATGGTGATCATGAACGCCACACCAGCGAATGGACTCTCAGGTTGAACTCGGAGTGAGACGAGGCAACGACAGCCCGCCGGGCCGTTGTGCGGTTTCAGGTCCGCACCCGGAACTAGGTGGTTCACCGCCTCAGCGACCGGTCCGCCGACCGACACTCCCAACGGCTCCACGCCGGACACCGATTCGAGCGCCAACCTCGCGTGCACCGGGTCAATCGGGACGTACTCGACCACGCTGCGGGCGAGGGACGTGTTCCCAAGCCAGCGGACGGTATAAGCAACCGCTAGCACATACGACTGGTGGACGACGTTCAGAAGCGCCCAGGCCAAGAGGATGGTTCCGAACCATCGGGCAACCCGTCTCGTTGCCCACCGTGCCCGCTGCAACTGCGACCGTAGCCCTACCGTCACCGAGTCTTCCTCCAGCCGAATGGTGCTTCCTGCCGATGTGGGGCAATAGGAAGCGAGAACTCCGTCGGTCGAGTACGTTTCCAGCGTACGGTACGATAAGACAAGCCGGTCTGCCAACTGTCACTTCTGATACGGGTGCGATCAGTCCGGTGAGGACGACGGCGGTGACTACTCCGACAGCAGCA
Organism: Dehalococcoidia bacterium; assembly: GCA_046328265.1. Classification (GTDB taxonomy): domain Bacteria; phylum Chloroflexota; class Dehalococcoidia; order SpSt-223; family SpSt-223; genus JANWZD01. Next base: position 136,078 of record JAXLWW010000006.1, on the reverse strand, counting down.
CGTGCACCTCAGACAATTGCCGATACCGTCCGGTTCGGGGCCCTTCTTCTGCTCGTGCTGCTCTCGCTTTTCGCCAGCGGCGCAAGCAGCCTCGTCTACCAGTTGGCCTGGTTTCGCGAACTGGGCGTCATCTTTGGTGTGACCGTTCAAGCAACGAGCGCGGTCCTCGCCGCCTTCATGGCTGGGCTTGCCGCGGGGAGCTTTCTTGCCGCTCGGGTTGTTCCACGGCTCAGCAATCCCTTTCTTGCCTATGGACTGATTGAACTCGGTATTGGGGTGACCGGCTTCGCCAGTCTGTCCGCGCTCTCGGCGCTTCAGCCGCTTTCTCGCGAGATCGTCCAAGGGATGGGTGACAACCCGACCGGGCTCGCATTGGCACGTTTTGCGCTCGCCTTCGCAATCCTTCTTGCGCCGACCACGTTGATGGGCGCCACCTTGCCGGTGTTGATGACCGCTCCGGCGCTCCGCGAGCGTGAGCACGGCACGACGGTCGGCCTCGTCTACGCCGCGAACACCTTTGGGGCGATCGCCGGAGCACTCACCGCGGGGTTCCTCCTCATTGGGACCTATGGCATCACCGTCACGGTGCTCCTTGCCGCAGCGGTCAACTCGATGATTGGCCTCGTCTGGCTGATCGTGGCGGGCTACACCCGGCGTGATGGGTCGTCTGTTACGGCCGTTTCCGCCGCCACCGAAAGCGGCCGGTACTCGGCGCTGCTCTGCTGGCTCGTCGTCATCAGCTACGCCCTCTCAGGCGCAGTCGCCCTCGCCTATGAGGTGGTCTGGACCCGCCTGTTATCCGGGATCTTCCCCGGCTCGGTCTACGCGTTCGCCTTGATGCTCGGCGCCATACTGACGGGCATCGCAGTCGGGAGTTGGCTGATCGCGCCCGCTATGAACCGCCGGGCGAATTGGCCGCTGCTCTACGTGCTTCTCCAGTTTGGGATGGCGTTCACCGCACTACTCTCGCTCCAGACAATCGGCCGCGCCTACGAGATAGAGGCCATGGTCCGGGGTCGGTTGGGCGGCGACACCCTCCTCTTATCCGAGCCGTGGTTCATGGCCGGCTTTTCGCTCCTTGCGATCGGGCCGGTTTCTCTCCTGATGGGCATGACTTTCCCGGTAGCGTCACGCATCTATTCCGTCGGGCAACGGGATGTCGGCCGCCACCTCGGCATTATCTACGGGGCGAATGTGCTTGGCGGACTAGCTGGTTCGCTCGCTGGCGGGCTCTTGCTGATCCCGATTCTCGGGGCGCAGGGCGCGATCGGCGTGCTGGTCTCACTCAATGCCCTTGCTGGCGCGCTCGTCCTGGTGGCGGCGCCGCTCAGCCGGGGTTGGCCGATTGCCGCGCGGGTCGCCGTGCGAGTGGGTCTCGTCGCGCTTCTGATCGCCGTGCCAACCGCTGCCGCCACCACCTCGACGAACTACTACGAAACGCTTTTTGCCCATAATCCGCATGGCGAGGAACTCCTCTGGTACCGGGAGGGGCCGGACGTCACCGTCCAGATCTATCGTGCGGCCACCGGCTGGCGCGCGCTGCGGATCAACAGCCTCGAACAAGGGTCCGATGCGCCGGGATCGCTCCAGTTCCATTACCGGCTCGGTCACTTGCCAATGCTGCTCCACCGAGAGCCACGCGACATTTTGATGATCGGCCTCGGGCTCGGCGCGACCGCCGGCGCGATGGCGGTCCATCCCGAGAGCGAGATGACGCTCGTCGAACTGCATCATGCCGTCGTCGAGGCAGCCGACCAGTTCCAATCCGAAAGCTACTCTGTCCTCCAGCGGCCCAATGTCGAGTTGGTCGTCAACGATGGCCGGAACTATCTCCTGCTGACGAACAAGCGTTTCGACGTCATCGAAACCGATCCGATTGTGCCGACCAACGCTGGCGCGTCGTTTCTCTATTCAGCGGACTACTTCCGGCTCGCCCGCAACGCATTGAACGACGGCGGCTTCGTCGTTCAATGGATTGACCCCGATCTGCCAGACGTGCTCTACCGCCTGGTCCTCCGAACCTTTCTTTCGGTCTTTCCGGAAGCGACTCTTTGGCAGCAGGGCGCAATCTTGATCGGTTCAAATCGGCCAATCGAAATCGATCCATTGATGATCGAGCGAAAACTCCAAGACCCGGCCGTCCGAGAAGTGCTCGAAGAGAACAATTTGATCACCGCGCCGGACGTCCTTCGCGAATTCATTGCCGGGCCGGCTGCGCTCGCTCAATTTGCCGGCGCCGGGCCGATCATCACCGACCGTCAGCCATGGATCGAATACTTCCGTTCGCAGCCAACCGGTCGCCAGTTGAGCGACTTCACTTGGATGCCGGCAGCCCGTCAAATCTCCGCCTGGAAGGAGCCGACCGACGGCGTTGTTACCCGTCACGACGACCTTCTGGCTTCGATCGCCGAGCAGAGCGGGCTCATCATCGACCATTTCACTCCGGGGTCCCACGAGACGTTGGCCGCGTTCGTCCAAGACCACCGACGGGCCTGGGTAGCCACGCGAAGCGGCGAAGAGCTTGACCAAGAGAGCTATCGGTTTCTCACCGCGAATGGGTACCTTGTCTCCGACGAGGATCTCGGCCACACCCGGTTGCGATTGTTTGTCTTTCGAGCGCGAGAGCCAGTCCTTCAGTCAGCGGCGGTTGACGCGCCCGGTCTTCTCCGGCTCACCGGTGTCGGGATCGACGATGGACGGGTGGACGTGGGCGGAACCGTGCTCGTGTCGACCCGCTGGTCGGTTCAGCGGGCGCTGCCCGGTGACCTCGCGATTGATCTGAGGCTCGTCGACGACCGTGGCCGAGTCACCGCCGCGATCCGGCGGCTGCCGTTGCTCCCACCTGGGGCAACCTGGTCTGCCGGCACAACCGCCTTGGACCGAGCCGGACTCCGGATCCCAGCCGGCGTCCCAGCGGGCGAGTACACCATCGAGATGTCGTTGTCGACACTCACCGATGGCCTGCCTTTACTCGCAACCGCGGGAGGCACCCTTCCCCTCGGACGGATCACCGTCTTTGACTCTGGCCGATCGTTTACCCGCGATGCGGTGTCCGCCCAACGACGAACAGCCGTCTCCTTCGGCGGTGATCTTTCGCTGGTCGGCGTGACCACACCGCCCTGGGTGGTTGCCGCCGGTGTCAGCGAAGTGCAACTGTACTGGCAACCAGAGCGAGACGGCGCAACCCGCGAGGCGGTCTTGCTGGTGGGAGACCCTGCCGACCCGCTCGCGGAGACCGAGTTGATTGCCGGAGACGCTGGCCGACGAGCCGGATCTATCGTTCGTCGAGATGTAGCTCTGACGCTCCCCGCGAACCTGCCGGCTGGACGGCTCGCGCTCTGGCTGAAAAGCGGCAATCAGACCACGCCGATTGGCACGATGGAGATTCGCGCTCGATGAGCCGAGCGATATCGAGCATCCGCTGCCGGAACGGCTGGCTCTCTGGAGATACACGCTGACCATGCGAACCTCGATGCTTGCTCGCCTTACTCTGATGGCCGTTGCGCTGCTTATCTCCGGCCTGGTTATCCTCGGCGCGGCCATCCCGATACCGAAGACCGTTCCGGCGTTCCCCGCCATCGCGCCGGCGCCAGCGGTCGCGACGGACCCGGCCGTCGTCGACGTCAAGCAGCAATCTGATGGGTCGTGGCAGTATCTCGTCAACGGCACACCGGAATGGCCGATCGGGATCGGCTATAACCCCGTCTACCGCTACCTCTCCGATGAAGAGCGACTTGCCAACTACCATCGGGACTTCCGGATGTTCCGCGACAATGGCATTAGCTTGTTGGTGATGTGGACCGCCGAGAAAGGCGCGATCCAGGACCCGGTTGATGCGATCCTGATGGATACCGCCAACGAGTATGGTCTTGGCGCAATCGTCCCGTTCTACTTTCCGGTCAAAGAGAATATGGACAATCCGATTGTCCGCCAACAGATGCGCGATCAGGTTATCGGCACGGTCGCAAAATGGAAGGACCATCCGGCGACGAGGATGTGGGGCCTCGGAAACGAGGTACTCCTCGAAGCGCCGGTCACCCAGCATCGAGCCTGGGCGAGTCTCTTCATCCAGATGGCTGACCTCGTCCATGAACTCGACCCCACCCATCCGGTGATATACCGTGAATCGGAAGATCTCTTTATTGCTCAACTTATCTCGCTGTTCGGGCGCCGGGGTATCGATCGCCCCTGGCTCCACTACGGGATGAACATCTACACGATGCGCATCGAGGGCATCCTCGATGGCTGGCCGAGTTCAGGGTTCAACAAGCCGCTCTTCATCAACGAATTTGGCCCACCCTTCGACGAGGACTACCGAAACCGTGCTCAGAACTATCTGACGATGTGGAACGTCATCCGCGCCCACAAGCGCATCGTTTTCGGCGCAGCTCCCTACACCTGGATGGCGCCCGGTCCGGACCCCTACGATGGCTTCTATGGGCTCGTCGGCGCACAGACGGCCACGCCGGTCGACAACGCGTGGGGCGTGCTGACGGATGCCTTCCGCCGTGCCCGTCTCGAAGACTAGGCCGACGAACGTCGCCGGGCGTCACCCGATCCTCACCTGCCGCTCACCTGAGGCTCATCTCCCGCGAGTATCGTTCCAGCCAGCCGGGACCGCTGGCGACGGTCAATCCGATCGCCCGATTGGCTGTATCGAAGCAAGGGGGCAAGGTTGGTCCAATCGATCTTGTACCGGCGCCTGCGCGACACGGGTCGCACGATTGCCTCACCGGCTGAAGATATCCGCGGACAGGCTGCCGTCGACGAACTCGGCACTCCGCTCGGCGCGATTGAGGAACTCTACCTCGATGCCGATCTCCAGATCGCCTGGCTCCGAATTTCCACTGGCGGCTTGCTCGGGTTCGGCCGGCAGTTCCCTCTGATACCGATTGAGGCCATCACCTGGATTGCGGACGATACGGTCTCTATTGGCAAGGATTCGATGCCCGTTCACCCGCATCCTTACCGTCCTCACCTCGTAGATTCGGCGACGGCCGTTTCAGCATCGCTCCTGCCGGCATGGCCTGTCGGCTGGCCTCTCCCGTAGGTTCCCACTGGCGTAGTTCTTCTGATGTAACTGCCACCCAGCAGGTGAATTCGGTGCAGTATGCTAACAAGATGGCTGGTCGGATCCTCGCCGTTGACGACGACCTTGGGGTCCTCAACTCGCTCCGGCGGGCGCTCGCTCACGAAGGCTACGAAGTGGTCACCGCCGAGGACGGTGAGAGTGCGCTCCTGCTTGCGGAGATTCAACCACCCGATCTCGTCATCCTCGATGTCATGTTGCCTGGGCTTGACGGGCTGACTGTCTGTCGCCGGTTGCGTGGGAAGTCGTTGGGTCCGATCTTGATGCTGACTGCACGCGACACGGTGCCGGACCGCGTCGCCGGTCTCGACGAGGGGGCGGACGACTACCTGGTGAAGCCGTTCGCCCTCGACGAACTACTTGCTCGGGTCCGCGCCCTGCTCCGCCGCAACCAACCGGCCGGCAATTCCCTGTTCTTCGATGACCTCAGCCTCGACACCGAAGCAAAACAGGTGAGTCGGGGCGGGCAGTCCCTTTCCCTCACTCCCAACGAGTACAAACTGCTGGAGACGTTCTTACGCCACCCGCGCCGGGTGCTGAGCCGGGATCAATTGGCCCAACAGGTTTGGGGCTTCGCCCACGAAGGCGAATCCAACTTCATCGATGTGGCGGTCAAGGACCTGCGCCGGAAACTGGAGGCCGGGGGGCGGCCGCGAATCATCCAAACCGTCCGTGGCTTCGGGTACGCCCTGCGCAAGGAATAGGACCGGTGTCACTTCGCACGAGACTCCTGACCGGATATAGCGTACTTGTCATGCTGATCGTCGCGGGGTTCGGGGTGATTCTCTATGTGACGATGGAGCAGGCGCTGAGCAGCGAGATGGACCGTCGGCTCGAGGTGCGCGCCAGCCAGGTCCAACTCTCGATCTGGCCAGGCGCAACCTCGGTGGCAAGCGGGAACCTCCTTGCCGCCGATCTCGACACCCACCCACTCGCGGTCCCTGGCGGGTCAGGTGTGTACGTCCAGGTCACCGACCCGAGCGGCGACATCGTTGCTCGCTCGGAGAGTCTCCGCGAGGCGGTCCTCCCAGTCGACAGCGCCAGCCTGAACCGGGCAGTGCAGGGCGAGCGGGTATTCGCCGACCTGATGTACGGCGGATCGCAGCCGATCCGGCTCTTACTCGTGCCGGTGCTCCGAGACGGCAACGTCATCGGCGTGCTCCACATCGGGCAATCGCGGGTTTCTCTACAGGACACGCTCGCCGACCTTCGGAGCCTTCTCTTGGGTTTGGGCGTGATCGCGCTCGTCCTGGCAATCGGGCTTGGCTGGCTCCTGACCCACGGCGGCCTGCGACGGCTACACGTCATGGCTCGGCGCGCTGCCGAGATTGCCGGCTCGCGAGACTTCGCCCAACGACTCAACGATCGCGGACCGGATGACGAAGTCGGCCAACTCGTCCACACCTTCGATCGGTTGCTTGCGACGGTCGATGAAACCTTGCGGATCCATCGTGAGTTCGTGGCGGATACGTCGCATGAGTTGCGCAATCCGCTCCATGCCCTCCGCACCAACCTCGACCTTCTTGGTCGGTTGACGTCTGATGAGGAGCGTGAAGAATGTCTTCGCGAGGCGAGGCAGCAACTCGAACGGGTTTCACGGATCACCGATGATCTGCTGACCCTCGCCCAGGTTGAGGCGTCTCGAGTGGTCGAGGCGGTGCCGGTCGATCTCCTGGAAGTCGTCGAGGCGACGATCGAGCAGTTCCAGCGCGCGGCGCCTGAACGAAGCTTCGTCCTTCAACCGGCCGAGGACGTTGAAGTGCTCGGCGACACCGGCCGCCTCCACCAGATCCTCGCCAATCTGCTCGACAACGCCGTGAAATACTCCCAGCCAGGCAGCCGGATCTCGATTGGGTTACGTCAGATCGCCAGTCATGCAGAGTTGACGGTCAACGATCAGGGCGTCGGCATCGCAGCCGACCAGTTGCCGCACATCTTCGAGCGGTTCTACCGGGCAGACCGGCGGGCCGCCCAACATGGCTCGGGACTTGGCCTCGCCATCGTCAAGCACCTCGTCGAGGCGCACGACGGAGATGTGCGCGCCGAAAGCACGCCTGGCTCTGGTACGACTTTCACCGTCCGCCTGCCAGGCCGGACGCGCGCTGCTCCGACGGTTATCGTCGGGGCTGCGGCCCTGCGCTCGGATGCCCGACCGCTCGCCTGATGCACAGGTCTTTCCCACCAGGCGATCGGAGGACGTCGCTTGGCCGCCGATGATGCAGGCCGATGCTCAGGTTGGCATCCCGCTCTACGCGTCGGCGCCAGAGTATCGCCGATCAGTCATGGCGATACCGCAGGAGCGCTCCGACTCCACCGAGGTGTCGGAGGCCGTCGTGTCCCTCCACCACCTCGACGGTGGCCGCGGTCAGTTGCGCATGACGCACCAGTTCCGCGCGGGTCGCCTCGTCCAACTCGGCCGCTGGGTCGAGCACCAACTCGTCGACTTGTCCGCGTTCAAGCGCAGCCAACGTTTCGTCGAGCCCGGCGACACCGAGGCCGCCGGCCCGAACTGCTCCCACGAGGCGGTCGGCCACGGTCCGCGAGTCTTCGTCTTCCGCTGCAGCAAGGACCTGCTGCACTTCCTCCGCTACGGTGTCGCGCGGTGTCCGAATGTCCAATCGCAGCACGTCCTTCACCAGCGCTGCTACGTTTGGGGAGAGCGCCTCTTGAAGCAGCGGGATTGCTACCGCGTCACCAGCAAGGACCACGCGCGATGCCGCTTCGGCCTCTACGATGCGCGCCAACTCGGCGGCCGTCTCCCGGGCAAACCCGGCTCGCATGTTCGCGTTATGCCGTTGATAGTTGGCTTGATTCAGTCCCCCCATCATGGGACGGGTGCGAAAGAACTTGGGGCGTGGGTCCGAGCCACCGACTTCCTCGAGGACACCCCGCCGGGTAACAAAAATGCGGGAGGTGTTGGAGTCGACGATCGCCACCACCGCCGTCTCCTGCTCGTCCAGAAGGCGTGCCAGTTGGAACAGGTCTGGCTGTGAGCCGACGGTCACTTGATCTTCGAACGCCACTCCGGTCTCGATGGCCTCGAAGAGGCCCCGGCCAGCCGAGGCGAACAGTGCCAAGCCCGCGGCAGCTACGTCGTACTCGTTCTCAAGGTACCGCTCGATCCGAGCGGCGTCCTCTCGGACGGAATCCAACTCGGGGCCACGTGGGAGGTAGGTCTTCTCAATCGCCCGAAGTCGATTCCTAAGAATCACCGTTCCGGCCCGCAACGCCGGGCTCTCTCCAGTCGCCTGGGGCCGCATGTCCAGGTACACGCTCAATACCGGCATCCCCTCGGGCTCCAGTTCGGCGAGCGTACGCAACGCAACGCGGATATCACGCATCAGTGTCCTCCCGGTTAATTCACAGGGCGAGGCCGTTGGCGCATGGCCACCTGTCGGCGCTCCACCTGTCGCATTTCGTCTTCGACTTGCCGGAACCGCTCCGGCCCGCGCACGCACGCCAATAACCCGCATGCCACCGCCCAGGTTGTGCCGTGGTTCGGCAGTGCAACACGAGGCGGGACCCGGCCAGTGATTCTGTGATTGCGCCGGTACCTGAGGTGTGTACCACGCGTACGTCCGCGATGCTGAGCGGTCCGTCTGCCACAGGCGAACCTGCTGCAGGAGAACAGCGTCGGCACGAAGCGAATGATAGACCACGCCAGACGTCCGTTGCGCCCCGCGTGGTTGCCCGCGCAGCGACGAACGGACCCATCCAGACACCTGGCCCGGCGGAACTTTTCACCGGCCCGCCGACCCGCGGACCGGACGGCGGGCTAGGCGCCTTTGGCGCGAATGTAGAAGTCGGCGTGGCCAGGGTCGCCGATCGTCAGGGTCTTCTTGCCGGCAAAGACCCCGAACACCTGCCAGCCGAAGATGACCGGCGCCTGATCGCGCAGATGCTTGGCGGCAGCCTGGTAGGCCGTCCCCCGCTTATTGCGGTCAAGTTCGGTCTGGGCAGTCGTAAACAACTTGGCGAACTCGGCGTCCTCCCAGCGGCGGCCACTCTCGACGGCGATCTTGTCGCTGTACCAGCGATAGACCGAATCCGGCTCAAAGGTCTGGTCCCAGTTGATCACCTGAGCGAAGATCCCCGCCCGCATCTCCGGAGGGCCGTAATAAGCCTGCGTCCAGATCGCCGCTTCTTTCACGTCGATGTTGACGGTGATGCCAATTTCGCGCAGATTGTCGGCAATGATCTGGGCGAGATCTTTGTTGATCGTCGATGTTGTCAGGGTCGTCAGCCGGGTGGTGAAACCGTTGGCGTATCCGGCCTCGGCCATCAACTGCTTCGCCTTCGCCACGTCGTACGGATACGGCTGGAGCGACTGGTTGTAGCCGAGCACGCTGGGACCGATCAACTGACCGGTATCCACACGCGCTCTTCCGCCGTAGAACACCTTGGCGACTGATTCTTTGTCGACGGCGTAGTTCATTGCCTGGCGGACCTTCAGGTTGGTCATCGGGCCGTTGTACATATCGAGACTGTAGTGGGCGGTCGCGGTGCCACCGGTCTGGAAGATCTTGAAGCCAGCCGCTTCGATCTGCGGCACCTGATCCGCAGTCAATCCCGTCGCGAGGTCGACGTCCCCGGTGCGAAGCGCGGCGACGCGACCAACGACATCGGGCACGATCTTCATTTCAAGTTGCTGAAAGCCGGGCACACCACGCGGCGTCACCCATTCCTTACCCATGGCAGTGAACTTGATACTGCTGTTGAAATCAGCCGAGTCCACCCGAAACGCCCCGGTACCGATCGGCTTGTTCCGGAAGAACTCCACATCACCGACGACATTGACTTCCTTCATCGGAAGAATCATCACCAACTGGATGACGTTCGGGACAATCGGGTTCGGCGCGAGCGTCGTCAGCCGGATCGTCTTGGCGTCGGGCGCGGTCCACTTGTCGAAGCCGTTACCGGTGAAGATCGTCCGCCCGGGCAGTTTCTTGTCCGGGTCGGCCGTTCGGCTGAAGGTGTCGAGCACATCTTGGGCTTCGACAGCGCGGCCATTGTGGAACTTGTAGTCACCGAGGGTGAACTCCCAGGTTCTTTCGTCAACCGAGCGCCACGACTTAGCGAGTCCGGGGTTGACCTTGCCATCGGCGCTGATCCAGGTCAGTCCATCAAAGGCCGGCCATTGGAATCCGAGGGTCTGGGCCGAATTGCCCGACCCGGTATCCATCGAGGTGAGCAGAGGTTGAGAAAGAGCGACAGTCAGTTTGCCGGTCGGCCCGCTGGGTGCGACCACGGTGGCCGCTGGCGCAGACGACCCGGAGGTCGTCGCACTGGGAAGCGGGGCACTCGGCTGGCAGGCGGCGGTGACGATCGCCGCAACTCCACTGAGCGCGCCGAACAGACGAGCGGACGCGTAGATCTTGTGCATCGAATCTCCTCAGACCGACCCGAACTGCGACCTGAGCGCACGGTACCAGCGAAATAACTGGACGTCAAGTGTCCTAAATATCTCATACGATTGGCCGTCGGGTTGACCGGCGACGATCGTTGATCGTCGTGGTAGGACGTGCACCGAGACGTGCGCGGTCACCTCGTCGCCCGACGAGCGCCTTGGACAACGGCCTCCGAAGCCGTGTCGCTGGGGCCTCGTTGTTTCGACTGGTCCGAGCGAACTTGCTATCGCCTTGCACCGTTCTGCGGAGCGGGGTATTACCGCGAAGACCCTTGACTGGTCGCCGGACCGGGTTCCCGGCGATCGACCCAATCAGGCATCCGTCGCCTTGACGGCTGGGATCACCTCGGCGGAGAACCGGCGGATGGTTTCCTTCACTCGGTCGAGCCCGCCAGTCCGTCCGACGTAAAAGCCGCAGATAATATGGCCCGCGCCAGCCGCCTTCAGTTCCAGAAGTTTCCGAGTCACCGTCTCGACGGTGCCGCCGATCGTGCCGAGATACGCGCCGCTCTCGCGAGGGTCAGCCGTCTCGACTGCGGTCCGATCACCGGAGCGCGACAACGCCAGGCGTGCCACGGGCTCGCTCGCGCCAGAGACGGTCAGCAGCCGAGCCTGGGTCTCACGCGCCTGTTCACCCCCCCAGAGCGCCTCCTCCTCGGCTTCTTCATCGGTGTCGGTGATGATGATGCGGCGTAGGACGCCGAGCCGAGACAGCAGGGCATTCGTCTCGTCTTTGGTGACCCCTTCTTCGGCGCAACTGTCGATGAACAACTGGCGTTGCTCGGCGATGGTCTCAACCGGCCGGAAACCCAAAAGCGGCCCGACCCGCCATTTGGCGGCGAGCTTCACCGACGGATTGCTTGATGTCGACATCACAAACGGCAGCGCCGCGCCCTGGATCGGAACCGGCAGCATTTTCACGTCCGGGATCTGCCAGAACTTGCCGTCGTAACTGAAGCTCTCGCCGGACAGCGCGAGTTTGACGATCTCGAACCCCTCGGCCAACCGCTCACGGTTTTCGGAGAGCGGGACGCCCAGCACGTTGAACTCGAACGCCGACCAGCCGGGGCTGATCCCGGCAATCAACCGGCCGTTCGACAGATTGTCGAGCCAGGCGATCTCCTCGGCGAGGCGCATTGGGTGGTGGAGCGGGACGATAGCAACCGCATAGCCAAGCTTCACCCGCTCGGTGACACCGGCGTAATAGCCGAGGATCGCCCCCGGAGAACCAGTATGCGCAATCTCGGTGAAATGATGCTCGGTCGTCCAGACGATGTCGAAGCCATGCTGGTCGGCGTATTGGGCCGCCCATTTGACATGCTGGACCGACTCGGCCGACTGCACGCCGCGCGTTGCATTGGCCGTCAAGGTAATCCCAATCTCCATCGGCTCCTCCTCAACTTGCGCAGAACCAGCCGGGATCACCCGCTGGTCGACCCTCCTACCTGGTCTTGTCCTTCTGAGTTGCCCTCCATCGGCGGACCCGGATCCACCGCGTTTCTCAGCCGCGCCGCTGCTTTGCTCGGGTTGCCGGGTTATCCGCCATCGTTTCCGGTGGTATCCGATTGTCGACGGCCGAAACCAGTCGGGTTAGGAGTCGATGGAGGGTGACCCGCTCGTCGGCTGTGAGCGGGGAGAGCAACTCCTCCTCGGCCGCCGCGATGATCGCTTTGCAGCGGCCGACCTGCGTACGACCGTCCGTTGTGAGGATCAGCAGGTTGCGTCGACGGTCGGCCGGGTCTGGCGCACGCTGGACGAAGCCGCGTTGTTCGAGCTCGTCGAGCAGCCTCACCGCATCTGACGGGTCCATCCGAACAAGCTCAACCAGTCCTTTTTGGGTCAACGGAGGCTCACCCTCGAGACAGATCAGGATCGCACCGTGAGTCGGCCCAAGGCGTTCTCCGGCATACCTCTCAAGTAAGCGCGTCCGGAACTCGTTGCGCAGCCGGATGGTGAGAAATGACTCGGACTGGGAGAGAAAGGGCGGGAGAAGACGACCGGGGAGAACGTCCATGGATGCATGGTAGGCGCGTGGTCAAGTTCGGTCAATAGTGGGCAAATCCCAATCAACCGGGTAGCCGAGGAGGTGCACAAGGATGGCTACAGCAAGTATTATCACCATCGCGAAAAAGCACGAGGCAAACAGCGGTCCACCCTGGGGGAGCGCGCGGGCCGGGGGACGTGCTGCCCGACCTGAAGGTCATTAGCTGGTCTCGAAATGGCTGCCGACGCGGCGCCACCCCCACTTCAATACGGAGGCGATGCCATCGCGTGAGTTGTGCTAGCCGCCGGGTCTGATGAAGGACCCCGTCGGGCCGTCTGCCTGAGGCGGCCCGCAATTGCCGCTCGCGACCTGAAGGAGGGTCAATGAGGCGACTTCCCATCGTACTCGCGCTTCTTGGACTTGGCGCAGCCTGCGCCCCATCGCCGACACCGGTCGCCACCGGCGGAGTTGCGCCGCCCGCTCCGGCGGTTCCCCAGAACTTCGTCTACGCCACCACCCAATTGCCGCCGACGATGGACCCGGCAGTCGTGCTGGGCGGTGTCCGCCGGATGGACCAGTTCGAGACGCTCACCGTTCAAGACCCCACCGGCAAAACCACCACCGGTCAACTTGCCAAGGAATGGAAGCTGATCAACGACACGACCTGGGAGTTCACACTTCGAGAGGGCAGCAAATTCCACGATGGCTCGCCGGTGACGGCCGCCGACGTGGCCTTCTCGGCCAACCGAGCGTTGGACCCGGCCCGACGCTTCACCATCATCTCGCGCATCCCATCGGTTACCAATTCGGAGGCGACTGGCCCGCTGACCGTCCGATTCACCACCCGCGTCGCCGACCCAATCCTCGACAAGCGCCTGGCGAGCCTGGCGATCTTGCCAAAGGCGCTCGTCGAAAGCCAGGGCGAAGAGACCTTCTTCAAGAACCCGGTTGGCTCTGGTCCGTTCCGCTTCAAGGAATTCGTTCCCGACGACCGGCTGACGGTGACCGGCTGGAAGGACCATCCGTTCCGTAAGCCAAAGCTCGACACCCTGACGTTGAAGAACGTGCCAGAGGCCGCCCAACGACTGAACGGACTGCGCGCTGGCGAGGTCGATTATGCCACCGGCCTGCCGCTCGACCAGTATGAGCGGCTCAAGGGCGAAGGCTTCCAGATTGAGGTACGAAACGCCGGCTACTCTGGAAGCTGGGGACTGGACGCGCTCAAGGACAGCCCGCTGCGCGACAAGCGCGTTCGCTGGGCGATCAACTACGCCATCGACAAAGAGGCGATCTCGAAAAACATCTACGCCGGTCTATCGCCAGTCGAGAAGGGGCAAGTGACCCAGCCCGAGGCGTTCGGCTTCGATCCAACGCTCAAGCCGTACGACTACGACCCGGCCAAGGCGAAGGCGCTCCTTGCCGAAGCCGGCTATTCGAATGGCTTTGACATCGTCGCCGATGTCTGGATGGCGAGTAGCGAGATCCAGCGCCTGGCTCTCTTCCTCCAGCAGCAACTCCGTGATATCGGCATTCGGGTCGAAATCGCCGGCTACCCGGACGTCGCGACTTTCCTCGACAAGGGCAATGGGACGAAGCCGCGTGCGCCGATGTACAACGGTGGTCCAGCGATCATCCCGGCGATGGATGCCGAGCAAGCGCTCACCGCCTACATCTCCACCCAACCGGATCCTCGGCGACGGCTGATCAATGCCGAGTTCGACGCTGCAATTGCCGCGGCATCGAAGGAGATGGACAAAGCCAAGCGCGAGAAGTACCTCCAGGACGCCGCAAAGATCCTGCGCGAGGAAGCGCCAATTCTTTTCCTCGTTCAGCAGGCCGGCATTAACGGCTGGTCGCCAAAGGTGAAGGGGCTCACCCCCCGTATCCCCGACGACGTCCTGTTCGAGACGGTCGAGAAGATCGGCTAGCTGGCACATCGCCCGGCCACCCCGCTCGCTCAGGCGCGCGGAGCGGCCGGGCGGTTCACGATCCGCCCTCCGTCGGCGCTCGTCCACGAGCGTTGGCGACCGCCGAGTGGCTGAGTCACCCTCCGAAACATACGGAAGAGACCACAGTTCCCCGTTCCCGTTGCCTCTGGAGTCGGGGCGTTGGCGTCTGCCTGCTTGGCATATACTGATCAGTCCGCGGAGGGGGAAGCATGCTCGGCCGGATTGCGCTCGTGGTGATTGTCATCTTGGCACTGTCGGGCCGGCCGGCAAGCGCCCAGCAGGCGCCACCGGCGGTGACGCGGGCGCTGGCAGAGATCGGCGCGCTGCCCGGAACCGCCAACCTGCTCGTCCTCGAAAACGGGCGCGAGATCGGCGCCTACAACGCCGACACGCCACTCGCCGGTGGATCGCAGTTCAAGCTGTTCGTCGCGCTGGCGCTCAAGCAGCAGATCGAGGCCGGTCTGATCCGCTATTCGGACGTCGTTCCGCTCGATCCGCGTTGGAGGGTGCCGGGCGGCCAACTCGTCGACTGGCCGGACTGGGCGCCACTGACCGTAATGACCTATTCCGGTTTCATGATCGCCCGTAGCGACAACACCGGCACCGACGCCACGATCGACATCGTCGGCATCCAGAACATCGAGCCATTGGTTGGCCGCAACGTCCCGCTGATGAACGCTCGCACGCTCTACCAGTTCAAGAACACCCAGCGGGCGCCTTATGCCGCTCGCTGGCGCACCGCCGATGAAGTTGGCCGTCGGGCGATCATCGCCGAGTTGGACAAACTGCCGCTCCTCGACGACGGCTATTCGGACACTCCCTATGCCCTCGACATCGAGTGGTTCTTCTCCGCCCGAGAGTTCTGCGCGGTGATGAGCCAGGTCCAGGACATGCCGATCCTGTCGATCGTTTCACCGCTGGCCGACAAAGACGACTGGGCCCACACCGCCTTCAAGGGCGGGTCCGAGCCGGGTGTCCTCGGCCTGACCACCTGGCTCCGCGCCGCCGATGGCCGAAGCTACTGCATCTCGTCCACCTGGAACAATCCGGCGGCGCCGTTGGATCAGGATCGGCTGATCGAGATCAACCGAACCCTCATCAAAGGGCTACCCGGCCGGATCGGCCTGACCGAGGGCGGTTGAAACTTCTGGTCGCCAATCGCTCTACCAACGAAGGAACTCCACTGAGGATCTTTCAATGGCGTCTCGACGATTCACCCCCAGTTCTGGCACGGTGCGAGCGACAAAGGCCGCGCTCGCCGTTGGCGCAGTCGCGCTGACGCTTGGCGGCTTCGGCGCGCTGGCCGCGAGCGACCGCCCGACCAGCGCCGCCGAGGCCGCGCCGCCCGCAACAGCGATCGAACAGCCTGCCGCGCCACCGTCCGGTCGGCGCGGCCGCGGCGACCTAGCCCGGCCCGGCAGCCCACATACACCGCCAACCACTTCGCGAGCACCGGCGCCGCCGAGCGATGGATCGATCCAGGCTCCAGCCCCCAATGCGCCACCACCGGCGGCGCGGTCGCGCTCTTCGCGGTGATGCTCCGTCGCGCATCTTTCCGGGCGATGGGCTCGACGATTTCCCTTGCCGGACCACGCCTATCGGATACTCAGATCGCCCGAGTACGCCGGGATTTCCGCCGGTGGGAGCGAGCCTGGAGCCGGTTTCGACCGGGCAGCGCGCTCTGTCGGCTAAACCGACGGGCCGGCCATCCGACTCGGCTGGACCGGCCAACCTTCCGGCTGGTCGAAACCGCCCTCGCGGCTGCGCATTGGACGGATGGTCTGGTCACCCCGACGATCCTTCCCGCCTTACTTGCCGCCGGCTACGATCGCACGTTCGCCGACCTCCCTGCCGATTCGCCGGCCCGCCCGGCGCCGCCGCTTGGGGAATGGAGCGCCATTCGGCTGGACCCCTCTAATGCCACGATCACCTTGCCAGTAGGCTCACCAATCGACCTGGGCGGGGTCGCCAAGGGCTACCTGGCCGACCGGATCGTCCGCCGACATCACGGACCGATCCTGATCGATGCCGGCGGCGACATCG
Organism: Dehalococcoidia bacterium; assembly: GCA_046328265.1. Classification (GTDB taxonomy): domain Bacteria; phylum Chloroflexota; class Dehalococcoidia; order SpSt-223; family SpSt-223; genus JANWZD01. Next base: position 119,606 of record JAXLWW010000006.1, on the reverse strand, counting down.
CGCTTAGCGGTCCGCTGCCAGGAGGAGCACCCTGGCCGATCGGGATCGACGACCCGCTCGAACCCGATCGCCTGCTCGCGCTAGTGGCGGTCGCGAAGGGAGGCGTCGCGACCTCCGGGCGGGACTTTCGCCGCTGGCGTCAGGGCGGGCAGGAGCGACACCATCTGATCGACCCGCGCACCGGCGAACCTGCCCGTACCGACGTACTGACGGCTACCGTCGTTGCGTCGTCGGCGGTGGTCGCCGAGGCAGCCGCCAAGGTCGTGCTCTTGCGCGGCGCAGAGGCCGGTCTTCGCTGGATCGCCGAACACCCCTCTCTCGCCGCGCTGGTAGTGCGGGAGGACGGCAGTTTGGTCACCAGCCGCCGCTTCGAAACCTTGCTTTGGAAGGCGTCATGAACGAACAATCCGACCCGGTGCGGGCCGGCTTCACCGCTCTGGCATTTCTCACCGGACTGCTCATCCCATCGTTTGTTGTCGGGGGTCTCGCGCTCGCGGTGGTTTTCCAGCCGGCCTGGCTCGGCAGCCTCACCGTCGCCTTCACCGGCCCGGAACCGCATGGTTTCTGGTTCCTTTCACGGACCAGCGGGATCGCCGCGTTCGTCCTGCTCTGGTTGTCAACGGCCTTCGGTTTGCTGGTGAGTAATCGGCTGGCGCGCCTCTGGCCGGGTGGCCCGGCGGCGATCGACCTCCATGAGTTCATCAGCCTGCTCGGCCTCGGCTTCATCGTTCTGCATATGCTGGTCCTGCTCGGAGATCGCTTTATTGGCTATTCCGCGCTACAACTACTCGTCCCCTTTGCCAATCTGTCCTATCGCCCGGTCGAGGTCGCCCTCGGTCAGGCTGCGTTCTATCTGCTGATCCCGGTCAGCTTCACCTATTACATCCGTCGGCGGATCGGTTACCGAGCCTTCCGGATGATCCACTACGCCAGTTACCTCGTCTTCGTGTTGGCGCTCGTCCACGGCCTGTTCGGTGGTAGCGACACCGCCAATCCGGCGGTCGCGGCGCTCTATGCCGTCTCGGCGGTCACCGTCACCGCCCTGACGCTCGTGCGGCTGCTAAGCCGACAGCCCGCCCGCCGGATGCCCACCCTGCCCACGCCGGTCGAGTCAGCCGGCCAGTCGGCCGTCGCCACGCCCGACCCAACGACGCCGCTCTGGGCCGGCCGTGGGGCATCGTCGGCTCTCTGAGCGAGGCGACACGCCGAAAAGTCCTGCGCTAGACTTGCCTCCAACCGAGGAGGCGATAGATGGCAGAAGGGTATTTCCGGTTTCCGGCGATCCACGGTGATGCGGTCTTCTTCGTGGCGGAGGACGATCTTTGGGTTGTCGATGCCGAGGGCGGCCGCGCCTATCGGCTTACCTCCGGCGTCGGCGAGGCGAGCCGTCCGCGCGTCTCCACAGACGGCCGATTGCTCGCCTTCGTTGGCCGTGAAGAAGGCCCGCCCGACCTGTACGTGATGCCCGCCGAGGGGGGACCGTCGCGTCGGCTCACCTACCAGGCCACTGCCTGCGCCACCGTGGGCTGGTCGCCCGAGGGTGAGATCGTCTATGCCAGTTCGTTTGGCCGGCCGTTCGCTCGCGACGAATGGCTCTGGGCGGTCAGTCCGGAGGGTGGGCTGCCGCGCCGGTTACCGCTCGGCCCCGCCAGTGCCATCGGGTTCGGGTCGGCGGGACGAACCGTGCTCGGCCGCTACACCGCCGATCCGGCGCGCTGGAAACGCTACCGTGGCGGCACCGCCGGTCAAGTTTGGGTCGATTCGGCGGGCAACGGAGAGTTCCGTCGTCTGCCGATCGCCAAGGCCAACCTCGCCAGTCCCTGCTGGCTTGGCGAGCGGATCTTTTTTCTTTCTGACCATGAAGGCACCGGGAACGTCTATTCCTGCAGACCCGATGGAGACGACCTGCGCCGCCACTCGGACCACGAGGACTACTACGCCCGCCACCTGAGTTCCGACGGCCAGCGGCTTGTCTACCAGGCCGGCGCAGACCTATTTCTCCTCGACCCGGCGGAGGACGATCCGCGCCGCATCGAGATCCGGTTGGGTAGCTCGCGCACCCAACGCAACCGCCGCTTCGTGCCGGCCAGCCGCTTCCTCCAGAGTGCCGATCTCTCCGCCGATGGCGCTTCGCTCGCCATCTCGGCCCGTGGCAAGGCGTTCACCTTGGGAAACTGGGAAGGGCCGGTGTTGCAGCACGGAGCCCCGGACGGCGTTCGCTATCGCCTGCTCAGCTTTCTCAATGACAAGCAGCGGATCGTCGGCGTTGCCAGCGACGAGCGCGAGCGCGAAACGCTGGTCTTGATTCAGGCCGATGGTAGCGCACCTCCTCGCACCTTCGACACCTTCGATCTCGGCCGGACGACTCGTCTCGAGGTGTCACCAACCGACGATCGCCTGGCGATTTCCAACCATCGTAATGAACTGTGGCTGGTGGATCTCGGCGGTGATGAGCCTTTGGCGAAGCTTGTCGATCGAAGCGAGTACTTCGGGATTGCCGGAGTTTCCTGGTCACCCGATGGCCGTTGGCTTGCCTATGGGTTTGGCGACAGCAAATTGACAATCCGGATCAAGCTCGCGAGGCTTGAGGACGATACCACCCATTTCGCGACCGAACCCGTCAGCGTCGATGCCGAGCCGGCCTGGGACCCCGAGGGCAAGTACCTCTACTTCCTCGGACGGCGCGATTTCGATCCCGTCTACGACCAGCAGCAGTTCGAGCTGTCTTTCCCAAAGGGTTGGCGTCCCTACGTGATCACCCTGCGCGCCGACCTCCCGTCTCCCTTCCTTCTGCAGCCCAAGCCACTTGCCGAGAAACCAACCGAGGCAAAACCGCCAGACCCCCCGGCGGCGTCCGAGGCTGAGGAGACTACCGAGCCGACCGAAGAGACGAAGCCACAGAACGGCAAGAAGACGCCCGAGCCAATCTCAATCGATCTCGCCGGTATCGAGCGGCGAGCGCTTGCTTTCCCAGTCCCGGAAGGGAAATACCAGCAGGTTGCCGGCGTAAAAGGCAAGACGCTGATCCTCTCCTTCCCGGTAACGGGTAGCCGGGGTGGGGGCTGGGCCGACGGCGAGCGGCCAAAGGGGACGCTCCACGTCTTCACCTTCGAGAGCCAGAAGTTCGACACTCTGATCGACGGCGTCAGCGTCTTTGGACTCAGCCGGGATGGTTCGTCCGTCCTCTATCGCAGCGGCGACCGACTGCGCGTCATCAAAGCCGGCGAGAAGCCGCCGGAAGCCAAGGACAACGGAGACAAACCTGGCCGCGCGAGTGGCTGGATAGATCTCGACCGGATCAAGGTGTCGGTCCGGCCAGAGCTCGAATGGCGCCAGATGTTTCGAGAGGCTTGGCGGCTCCAACGTGAGCAGTTCTGGGTGGAGGACATGTCCGGCATCGACTGGGATGAGGTCTATCGGCGGTACCAGCCGCTCGTGGAGCGCGTCACCACACGCTCCGAATTGTCGGACTTGCTCTGGGAAGTGCAGGGCGAGCTTGGCACCTCCCACGCCTACGAGATCGGCGGAGAGTATCGGCCCGGCCCGAACTACGCTCAGGGTTTTCTCGGCGTCGAATGGGAACAGGAGGGCGACGTCTATCGTATCGCTCGGATCGCCACCGGCGATACCTGGGACCCGAAGCTGACGTCCCCGTTGAACGCGCCCGGCGTCGACCTGCGGCCAGGCGACGTCGTCGTTGCCATCAACGGTCAGCCGTTGAATGGCACAACCCCCGGCGAACTCCTGGTTAACCAGGCGGGAAGCGAAGTGCTGCTCACGGTCCGACGCGAAGGCGGCGAAGCGCGGGCCGTCACCGTCAAGGCCAGCGCCAATGAGCGCCCGGCTTCCTATCGCGACTGGGTGACCGAGAAGCGGCGTTTCGTCCACGACCAGACCGGTGGCCGGGTCGGCTACCTGCACATTCCCGACATGGGCGCCGAGGGCTTCGCCGAGTTCCACCGAAGCTACCTCGCCGAGTACGACCACGAAGCGTTGATCGTCGATGTCCGTGGCAATGGTGGTGGACATGTCTCGGCGCTGCTGCTGGAGAAGTTGGCGCGCCGGCGAATCGGCTACGACTTCCCCCGCTGGAATGCTGCCGAGCCCTATCCGGCCGAATCGCCGCGCGGTCCGCTCGTAGCCTTGACCGACGAGCAGGCCGGCTCGGATGGCGACATCTTCAGTCACGCCTTCAAGCTGTTGAAACTCGGCCCACTGATCGGCAAGCGCACCTGGGGCGGGGTGATTGGGATATCGCCGCGCCATCAACTCTCCGACGGCACGGTGACCACCCAGCCGGAGTATTCGTTTTGGTTCGATGACATTGGCTGGGATGTCGAGAACTATGGCACCGACCCCGACATCGAGGTGGACAACACGCCGCAAGACTATGTCGCCGGTCGCGACCGTCAGTTAGAACGCTCCATCGAGGTGGCGCTTGGACTGTTAGCCGAGCGCCCGCCACACACACCCCGACCCACCGACCGGCCCCGCCTGGGTCGGCCGCGTCTCGTTCCGCGCGGACGCCAGACCGGCGTGTAGTCTTCACGGTGAGACGCTTTGGCGCACACGTCGGTGGCGGGCTCGCTCGGATACCGGCTCGCGCCCAGGCGATCGGCGCGGAGTGCGTCCAGATCTTCGCGTCTGCCCCGCAAGACTGGCGGCCGCCGGCTCACGATCCGGCGGTGGTCGCCGCCTTTCGTGACGGTCTCGAAGCCCACGCCATTGCTCCTGTGTTGCTGCACGGGATCTATCTGCTCAACCCAGCCTCGACCGACGCCGTCTTGGTGGCCCGCTCGGTCGAAGCAATCGTTGCCGACCTGGTTTGGGCGGATCGGCTCGGCGCGGCGGCGGTGGTGATCCATCTTGGGTCTGCCGGTCGGGAACCGCTCGAGCCAGCCCTTGAGCGGTGCGCCGATGCGCTGCTGAGCGCCCTCAGCCGCTACGACGGGCCGGCTTCTTTGCTGTTGGAGACCTGCGCCGGGCAAGGCGCTACCGTCGGCCGGCGATTTGAGGACCTTGGCTACCTCTTGGACCGGCTGGACGAGCGCGCCGGGGTTTGCTTCGATACTTGCCACGTGTTCGCTGCTGGCTATGACATTTCGGCCGAGAACGGGCTCGCAGCCACGATTGAAGACCTCGACCACGCCGTCGGCCTGGCCAGGGTCCAAGCGCTGCACGTCAACGATTCCAAGCGGGCGCTTGGCAGCAATCTCGACCGCCACGAAAACCTCGGCGATGGGCTCATCGGCGAGATCGGCTTCCGACGACTGCTCCACCACCCTGCCTTCGCGACCCAGCCACTCATCCTCGAGGTACCCGGTCTGGCGGGTGATGGCCCAGATCGCGAGAACCTGAATCGGCTACGCCGCTGGGCCGGAGCGCCACCGCTCTCCGACCCCGGAGACGCAGAGGGCCGCCTGCCGCCTGCTCCGGTCGACCGTCTCACCGGTCGTGAATGAATAACGTCTTAGTCCGTGCCGCTCCCGCGTACCATCCGCGGACCGCTGCCATTCTGGCGACGCTTACGCAAGTGACGATCTCGTTGCGGCCGGGATCCCGCGCCTGGACAGGAGGGGCTCTACCGGCGGATCATCCTGACTGGCCGACCCGCTTGGAGTCTTGGTGAACGAGGCACCTACGGTCGGGACCTGGGAATTCCCGAGGGGGTGCTTGCCGCGCTACGGACTGCCCGCCTGCTGAGCGAGGAGGCCAACCTGGACGATCGGCAGGAGTTCTTCAAGGGACCGGGGAGGATCATTACCCACCTGCCAGCGGATCGGCAGATCCGGCAGCGAGTCCCATGCGTCGAAGCCGAGGAAACCCCCGACCTCGATACCGGCAAGATCACCGGTCGGCTGCTCATACTCGTCGAGCGCCTGCAGGAGCGCGACCCGGTCGGTGAGGACGACCCTCTCCCAGAGTTCCGGCCCTGGGTCCATCAGCAACCACACGGCATCTTCTGCCGGACCGTCCCAAAAGACCGCAGCGCGCCGGACCGTCAACGGCTATCCCACGGGAAGAGGGCGTGGATGAGGAACTCGCTCAACTCGCCGGCGACCGCGTCGGCAGGCATTTCCTGGTCCTCGACCAACGATTGCCAGGCGGCGAACGAGGTGAGACCGTAGGTCATTGCGATCGCTCGCGGCAGTGGGAGACGAAGCAGGCCGGCTCGGTCGGCCTCGGTGAGAATGTCGACAATGACAGCCCGCCGCCGCATTCGCACCCGCCGCACCGCCTCGTCAAGCTCATCCGAGCCGCGGATCCGCAGGATGACATTGAGCATGCCCTCCTCGTTCTGATAGTCCTTCGCGAGGGAGCGGACCATACTGCGGATCTGGGCGGGCGGATCGGTTTCGTCCGTCACCCATTCCGCTCGTGCTTCCCAATCGAGACGGAGCATATCGTAGGCGGCAGCCAGAAGTTGATCGCGCGATGCGAAGTGGTAGTAGATCGTCCCAGGCGCAACGTCAGCGCGCTCGGCCACCGCCTGGAGCGTGGTCGCGTCCGGCCCGACATCGACAATCAAGGCCAACGCGGCTTGCAGTACCCGCTCACGAGTTGCCGCGGTCAGATTGGCGCGCCGGACCATGGAATAGGCTCGCGGCATTAGACGTCCGACGGCCGATCGGAGGGAAAGACAAAATCCTCCCGCGGTGTCACGCGGAGGTTGAACGCGCCACGTCCCCGAACGTAGGTCAGGCAGCCGGTCTTGCTCCGCGTCGGACCATGGTCTACCACCGGGGGGTGATAGAGATAGCTGCCCTCGGTCATCAGCCCGATGTTCGTCTCGAAACTGCCGGCAAGGATGAAGTGCTCCTCGTCGAAGTCGTGGCTCTCGATCGCTCGAAACGTCCAGCCAGGCAGGACGCCCAGCATCCAGGCCGCTTCGTCACGTTCTGGCTCGCTCCGCAGGGTCTTTCGTGCCACCCCACCGGGTAGCCCCTCGGTCCAGAGCGGCTGCCAATCCATCTCGTCGACCTGCCGGCGGATTTCCCGCACAGGGTCCGCCGGTTCAACCGACCGCTCGCCGAGACCGACCAACAGCCGGGCTCCGCCGGTCGAGCGTGCCGCGCCACGGTCCGCGTTGGCCGGACGGAATCGGTAGGAAAACGCTCGAAGAGCATCGCCGCCCTCCTCGACCCCGCCGTCGACAACCAGCAATTCCTCGTCGCGATCGAGAGTGCCGCCGTCACTTTGCCAACCGGCGGGAAGCGCCACCAGCCAACTTTCGGCGCCACTGTCGTCATCACGGCTCAGCAGCCGGCCCTCGAGCCGACCCCACCAGGGAAACACAAAGGCTTGAACCGGCAAGTCGGCGGTATGAACGAAATCGATGAGTGGACGAGCCATCGCTCCCTCACGTCGCGTACGCACAAAAGGTACCGTAGAGGGCACTTTAATTGTATGATGCAATCCGGTCAATTCGATTTGTCGATGCGCTCGTAGAGGTTTCCATGAATCGTCGTCTCCCTCCGATCAATCGCCGTCGGTTCCTGGGCTACACCGCGGTCTTCAGTGGTGCGAGCCTGTTGGCAGCCTGTTCACCCAGCCAACCATCGCCCGCTCCCACCCAGGCCCCCAGCGGGGGTAGCGCCCCTGCAACGCAGGCCCCAAGCGCGCCGCGCGGATCAGTCACCTACGCCGCCGCTGGGCTTTCAATCGGCACCCTCGATCCGCATCACCTGGTGCCACCGGCGGACTTCGTCACTCGGCTCTGCTTCGACTCGCTGCTTGCTCCGGACGACAAGGGTGCGATCAAGGAAATCCTGACCACCTCCTACCGCTCGATCGATCAGACGACTTGGGAGTTCAAGCTCAAGCCGAACATCAAGTTTGTCTCGGGCAACCCGCTCAATGCGGCGGCGGTCAAATGGAACTTCGACCGCGTCATCAACCCGGACAACAAGCTTGGCATTGCCAATCGCATCCCGACCTACGACTCGACCCAGGTCGTCGACGAGACGACCGTTCGGATGAAGACCAAGACGCCCGACCCGCTCTGGCCTCGGCGGATCTTCTCGGTGTTGATCGCCGACCCCGCCGAAGGCGCGAAATCCACCTTCGCCAGCAACCCCGGTCCGAATGCTGGCACCGGCCTGTTCAAGATCACCGCCTTCGACCCCGGCCGCTCTGCCACCCTCGAAGCGGTCACGAATAGCTGGCGCGGCGCTCCCAAGCTGGCCAAGATCGAGGTCCGGTCGGTCCCGGAGCTTGGCACCGTTATCGCGGGGCTGCGAACCGGCGATATCGACTTGACCCTGCTTGCCGCCGACCGGGTCGAAGACATGGTCAAGGCTGGACTAAAGAACGCCCAGGTGCCTCAGGCCAATATCTACCAACTCTGGTTCACCACGAACCGTGGCGGCCCGATCGCCGACAAGCGTATCCGTCAGGCGATCGCCTACGCCATCGACAAAGAGGCAATCATCAAGGAGTTGTATGCCGGCGCCGGCAAGCCGGCTTCACAGCAGGTCGGCGAAGACGGCTTTGGCTACAACCCGAACCTGCGTCCCTATCCCTACGACCCGGCGATGTCCAAGCGTCTGCTCGCCGAGGCCGGCTTCCCGAATGGCCTGACGATCAACGCCGACTTCCTCGGGACGTCGCTGGTTCTCGCCGGTTTCCAGAACGGCAGCGAAGGTTTTCTCAACGAGGTCGGGATCAAGCTGAACATCTCGCCGCTCGAGACCAATGTCTTCGTCCAACGGATCTTCAGCGGTCCACGCGCGCCAATTGTCTCCAACGGCGTCCAATACGGGCCGGCATTTGATTCCGACTTTTCGCTCAACTGGTTCAGCAACAAGTTGCAACCACCGGATGCGGTGATGTTCGACAACGCTCGCTTCCAGGCGTTGTTCGACCAGAGCCGTGCGGAGTTCGATCAGAACAAGCGCAAGGACCTGCTCCAACAGGCCCAGGCGGTCGTTCACGAGGAATTTGGTGCAGTTCCGATCATGCAGCCGCTCGACAATTGGGTGCACAACGCCCGGTTGGAGGGGTTCAAGCCGCACCCGGTCGGGATCGGCTATGCGGACTGGCAGAACGTCTCGGTGTCGCGCTAAGCGGCCGGGTCGGAAGGTCAATGCCGCTCGTACTGTCCATTGACGGTCCAATCCTGAGCACCGCCGACCTGGCGGAGCAACAGGCCATCCTCGGCGATGTCTTCGGGCTGAAGAGCGTCGCCGAGGAACGCCTTGACGCGAGACAGGTCGCCCAGCGCTGGGGGCTCACCGGGCACACTGCCCAGACCGTATTGCTGGAGACGCCGGGAACTTCCGTCGGGGTTCTGGTCGTCCAGTTCGACCCGGTGTCTCCGATCGTCATTCGCGAGGGTGTCGCCCCGTACGACGGCGACGCCCTCAAGGTGATCGATTTCTACGGTCTCGATGTGCCGCGCACAGTCGAGTTGCTCGAGGCGCACGGCCTCCACCTAAAAGAAGAGATCGCCACCTACGAAGTCCCCGGCGAAGGCGAGGTGAGCGAAGCCCACATCTGGGGGCCGGATCAGGTCGTCTATGCCGTGCTGACCGGACCGCCGGGGTTTGCCGCGCGGATGAACTACACCAGGGTCAACGACCGGCTCATTTCCGAGATTTCCAGCTTCTCATCACCGGTGTTCGACAAGCCGGCGGTGTTTGCCTTCTATCAAGACGTGCTCGGCCTCGAGCAGACGTTCCACTACGAGATCGAACACGAGAGCTTTCAGGGTCTGGTTGGGATGGATCAGCGAACTCGGGTGACCGGCGACAACTTCGGCTGGCGGGTCGCACCGCAGTTTGGGATCATCCACTACGGTCTGCCGGAGGGCGTCGCCCGCTCACTGCGCGATCGCGCAGTTTTGCCCAATCGTGGGTTGGTCGGCGCACGTCTGACGACAACTTCGGCCCAAGAGGTCGAATGGCGCTGCCGTTCTGCCGAGATTGAGGTTCTCGCCCCTGCCGACGAGATCGAAATAGCCCCGTACGGGCGGGTCCGGTCGCTCACCGTCCGCGCCCCGCACGGCGTTGTCCATCAACTGATCGAGCGCTAGCGCACAAGTCGACCATACAGGTCCGGCCGACGGTCGGCGTGGTAGTCCACTTCCAGCGGCAGATGATCGATGACGACCCGCTTGGAGCGCGCCCGGCGCGGATGGACTGTGGCACGAACGCGCTCCTCCCCAAAGCCTGCCGCGCGGGCCAAGACCCGGCCGCTCGGTCCAGCAATCCGGCTGCCACCGGTGAACTCGATGCCACGCTCCACCCCACAGCGATCGGCCGAGATGATCGTCACCCGCTCGCGGCTGGCGTTACCATCGCTCTTGGCTGGCTCGGTCCGACTGCCGGGCGGCCCCCAGGTTCCGGTCGGCGAGTTGGTCGGGTGCGCCAGCACCTCCATCCCATCGAGCGCAAGACAGCGCAACGCTTCCGGAAAGGTTAGGTCGTAACAGATCAACATCCCGATCGCGCCGATGGCGGTCTGATGAACCGTGAACGGCAGGTCGCCGGGGTCGACGTGGCGATCTACGCCGACCCGCGGGAGGTGCGCCTTGCGATGCACCCCAACGAGGCCCTCCGGCCCGATCAGTGCCGCGCTATTGAACACACGCTCGCCCGAGCGTTCGAGAAAGCCAACCACCGTGTAGAGGGCACGATCGCGACAAAGCGCGACGATTCGATCCATCTCCGGGCCGGGCGCTTCGACGGTCGCGGTCGCTGCCTCCTCGCGCGACTGGACGATATAGCCGGAGAGTGCACACTCCGGGAACACCACCAGCGCGGCGTCCTCATCCGCCTCCTCATCGAGGATACGTATCACCCGGTCGAGGTTGGCGGCGACATCCAGCAGGGTCGGCGCAAACTGAATGGCGGTCGCCCTGACGTTGTCGGCGGCGGCCTGGGCGGCAAGATCGGCCATTGGCGGCTCCTTGTGTGGCGAGTTCGTTCTGCCGCTTGACTATCACGTCCAAAATCTGGTGGGTCGACCCGCCGCCGATAGCAGGATTGGCTGCGTGGCGGGTCAGAACGGCTAACCCAGCGGCGCGTTCAGCGTTATCCCTCCAAGCCAGTACCAGAGGGCGCCGCTGGGACCGAACGTCGGGGTGCGAGTCGGAACTGGGGTCAGCGTGGGGGTCGCCGTCGACCCTGGTGGGCCGGCCGGGGTCGGTGTCCGCGTCGCGGTCGACGTTCGGGTCGGCGTCGCGGTCGATCCGGGTGGGACCGTCGGCGTCGCCGTCGAGCCTGGCGGCGCCGTCGGCGTGGCAGTGGCGAGGTCGGTCCCGACATCACCGCGGTCGTTGCCGAGGAGCGGGTCAACCGTCAACGACGCGACCGCAAAGCTCGCAAGCACATTCGTCGGTCCGACGGTTGTGCCCACGCGGACCCGAACGGTAGCCGATCCGCCCGACGGTAGCGGACCGATCAGGCAGACAATCGTTGTCGTGCCGCCACACACGCCCTGAGAGGAGGTGACGGAGACGAAGGCCGTGGCCGAGTCCAGCGTCGCGGTCATGATGACGCCGAAGGCAATTGCCGGGCCGTTGTTGCTGATGGTGGCGGTGTAGGTGATCTGCCCGCCTGGGAGCACCGGGTTGGGCGCTCCGCTGGGGCCAACCGCCGCATCGGCGACCTGGCCGAAGGTCGCGAATCGGCCGGCCGCCTTTCCACCGGCCACGCCGAAGGTGCCCCCCGCCACCAGGGTGCCGGTTATCGCGGCGAGCGCCCGGATCGCGTCATACTGGCTGCGCCCATAGACCCCCGAGCCGAGCGGCGCCCAGGCGTTGACCGAGGGATCCCAGCGGGCGATACCGGCCATCGACGGTCCAATTGAGGAGCAAGCCGCATCGGGGCAGAGATTGGCGAAATCGCCGCCAACGAACAGTGCCCCGCCGAGTGGCAGCATCGCCTTGACCCCTTCATCAAAGCCAAAACCAGCCGGCTGCCAGGCCGCGCCGTCCCAGCGAGCGATCCCATTAACACCAGTCTGGGAGTATGTCGAGCACGACGCATTCGTGCAGACGTAGTCCAGACCGCCGCCCGCCCACAACTGACCGCTATAAATCGTCAGCGCCCGGACATCGTAGGCGAGGCCGAAAGCGAGCGGCTCCCAGGCTGAGCCAGTCCAGCGCGCCACTCGATTGACCCCGGTTTGTGAGTTTGAGGTGCAGGCGGGATCGTTGCAGAGGCCGGTGAAGACACCGCCGGCGTAGACCGTCGGCCCGTCGTCAGCGAGGGCGTAGACGGTGTAATTCACCCCGTTGCCGAGCGTGGCGTAGTCGACGCCGTTCCAGAGGGCGACCCGATTCAGGCCGGGAAGCCGGGTGGTGGTGCAGGTGGCGTCGGCGCAGGCCAGAGTAAACGACCCACCGAGGTAGAGCGTCGGCCCGTTGGAAGCGAGCGCATAGACGATGGAATTGAGGCCGTTGCCGAGCGGTTGCCAGGCCGCGCCATCCCAGCGGGCGACCCGATGGAGATCGAGGTCGGTGGTGCTGCAATTGGCGTCGGCGCAGCGTTTGGTGAAGTAGCCACCCGCATGAAGCTGGCCGTTGTGCCAGGCGAGCGCCCAGACCGTCTGGTTCAGCCCAAAGCCGACAGCCGACCAGGTGCCGGTCGATCGGTTCCAGCGCGCGACCCGATTGGCGGCGAGAGCGCCGATCCGGCCGAATGAGCCGCCGAGATAGACGTCGTCGCCCTCGACGACCAGCGACGTGACCATATTGCCTGGACTGTTCCCCTCCGGTCCCAGCGGGGACCAGGTTCCGGCGCCGGGCGCCCAGGCGGCGGCATTGCCAAGCTGGCGGCCGCCGGCGAAGCTGCAATCGACGGACGCCCCGCAAGCCTGACCGAACGCCCCACCTACGAGCAAGACCACGGAACCCGGCGCCGCGACGAGGGCGTAGGGGTTGCCATCCACGCCGTTGCCGAGCGCCTCGAAGTTGTTCGACGCGGCGTCGTAGCGCGCCACACCGCCAAGACCCTCGTACGCCGTCTCGGTGCAAGCCGGACCCAGCATCGTGCAAGCCCGTCCAAACCCGCCGCCGAGATGCATCTTCCCGTCGAAATAGAGGAACTCCTCGACCACGCCGTTCAGGCCGAACTCGGCATTTAGCCAGCTTGCCGCGCTGAAGTCATACCGGACGACATTCTTGCTGATGTCGGTCGCCGTCGAGCAGGTTGCGTTGTCGCACGCCTCGTTGAACTCGCCGCCAAGCCAGATCCGCCCTTCTCCGGGGTTAAAGCCAAGCGCCCGGACGCCACCGAAATAGATGTCGTGGCGGACGCCGTTGCCGAGAGCGGCCCAGGTCTCGTTCTCGTTGGCAAAGGGATCGAGATAGCTCCCGACGAAGTGGATCCCCTCGTCCGCACCGATGCTACAACTTCCGCTGAGACAGCGCCGGTCGAAGCGGCCGCCGACATACAGGCGATTGTCAGTCGTCCGGTAGGCGAGCGCCAGCACGTCGTAATTCAGGCCAAAGCCGAGTTTGCGCCAGGCCGCGCCGTCCCAGCGGGCGATCCGGTTAAATCCGGAAGAGATGGTCTCGGTCGAGCAGGCCAGGTCGAGGCACTGCTCGCGAAAGGTCCCGCCCGCGACCAGGTGGCCATTGGCGAACAGCAACGTCTCCACCTGACGGTCGAGGCCGTTGGCGAGGCCGAACCAGGTTCCGGTCACCGTGTCGTAGGCGGCGATGTGGTTCAACCCCTCGGCGTTGGCAGTTTCCGAGCAGTCAGCATTCAGGCAGCGCCGGCTGAAGTACCCACCGACGTAGAGCGTCGTCCCATTGAGCGCAAGCGCTTTGACCCCGCTATCCAACCCGAACCCGAGGGGGTGCCAGGTTCCGCTCGCCTGGTCAAATCGGACGATCCGGTTGGCGGGTTGGTTGCCCGCCGAACGGAAATCGCCGCCCAGATAGACGACGGCATTGGGCGCTGTACCAGTCACGACCACCGCGTTGACGGTCGAATCCAGCCCGGTGAGCGGAAATGCGCCGCTCCAGTTAGCATCGCTTCCCGGCGCGGCGGCCACCCCGGCGCCCGGACGAAACCGCGGCCCACCGTCGGTGGCGGCATCCAGTTGGAACCCGGCCGGGTCGATCGGGCCGGAAAAGCCCTCCGGGATCACCAACGTCCCATCGGGGTCAAGGAACGAGCCGAGCGACGGCGGCTCATTCGACCGTTCAGTCTGGATCTCGAGCTGAAGCGCCGAGGCGGATCGAGGGGATGGCGTTGGCATCAGCGGGAACAGGGTTGCCATCACCAACGCGACGACGACTGCAAGCGGGAATGCAGGAGCGAGTCGCACGGTAGTCTCCTTCGGCCGGCTCTCGGCCCTGGTCAGCACGTCCTTGCGCCCGCCGATGGTTCGCCCGATGCGGGCGCCTGCCGTGCGATCGATCGCCTCGATCGTGTGCGCCCCACAATAGCGCAATCAAGTCGAGCGAGGTAGGCCGGACGTCGTACTCGCTCGCCAAGACGACCACGTCTCCAGGCGACAAGGGCGGCGCGACCCGTTCATGTCCGGAGAAACCGACATCAGAACACGCGCGTAGATCAATCCCCGATGAACGCCGATCGGTTTGAGCCAGCCTCCAGTATGTGCGATACCATATGTCGGCGAGGAGGAATTCCATGAGAACGTTGACGGTTGGGCCGAACGGACCTGCCTTTGACCTCCCCTGGATCGTCGGCCAGGAGCAGGGCTACTTTGCCGACGAGGGGATCGAGATCCGGGTCATGGAGAAGGACGTCTCCAAGCCACAAGCGCTTGCCATTGCCGACCGCCAGAAGGAGCGCTTGTTCGACGCGGGCGAGATCCAGATCTTCAACGCCTGCGAATGGGGCTGCTTACGCCGGGTCGAGCGCGCGCAGCATCCGGGCTGGCTGATCGCCCGCCGGCCGCTGTTGGAAACCCAGTCGATTGTCGTCCGGCCGGGGAGCGACATCGAATGGGCCGACGACCTCGCTGGACGGGCCGTCGCGGTGGCCTGGGAGACCGGGGGTCACTATCTCACGCTCAAAATGCTCGAAGGATTCCTTCCTCGTCAGGAGATCGTGGTGGTGCATGGCGGCTTCCATCGTGATCGGCTGAACATGCTGTTGGCGGGCGAAGTCGACGCCGCGATCATGCCGGAGCCATTTACCAGCCTCGCCGAGAAGCGCGGAGCGCGGGTCGTCTGCGAAGCGGTCTTCCGCGGCGGGGAAGTCGTCAACGATAGCGTTGATGCCGAGACGGCGGCCAAATTGATCCGAGCCCTACGGCGATCGGTGGCCTTTCTGAATGCCGATGTCCCCGGGTATCGCCGGCGCATCCTCGAGATGGAGAAGCCGGGCGACCTGACCTTCGACGAAGTCAACTGGCGGCGCATTGCCTATGTCGACCCGAAGCCGTATACCCGTGCCGAGTTCGACCGGGCCCGCGATTGGATGCAGACCTGGGGCATGATCGGTGACGACGTGCACTTCGAGCAAATCGTCAACCCGAACCTGGTGGCGGCGATCGCGATCGAGGGGGGCTCAGCCATCTAAGACCAGGTGGACCTCAAGCACTCCTGAAATGCACGTCAATGGCACGACCAGACGCGCCACCTCCGACGATGAAATGAGCGTACCGGCACCGACCAAGAGGGTGGGCGAACTGATCGTCGTCTGGAAGCCGGCCTCAGCCAGGTAGACGCCCGCCGTCGTCGTGAGAAACTCACCGAGATCGGCAATACCACTTCGGGCAAGTTCGTCGAATTCGTGGATCTCTTGGCCGAGGAGGGCTTCTGCGATCCGGCAGGCGGTTCGCTCGGAACAACTGTAGAGGGCAAAACCGCGAACCGCTCCCTCGACGGTCAGCAGGATCGTTACCTCGTCGGGGGTGTAGGCAGACCGATGGACGAACGGCGCACCTTGCTCGACCACCCAGCCGAGTTCGCGCTCAAGGACCTCGCTCGCCGAGCGGACGAAGGGATTGATGTACTCAACCTTCATGCCGTTCCCCGGAACACCAGTTCGTTGCTCCAACCTGAATGGCGTACCGCCGATGACGCCTCGGCTCGACGCGGGTCCCGCTCGGCTCTTTGGACCACAGCGTACCACGTGCTGACCTAAACCGGTTACCCAACCGCCTCCGCCCGCGCTCGTTCATAGTTGGCGGCGACCCGCAAGACGAGTGCGTCGGTCCAACGCCGACCGACGATCTGCAACCCAACTGGCAGTCCGGCCCGATTAACGCCGCAGGGAACCGTCACCGCCGGCAGTCCGGTCAGGTTGAAGAGCGAGGTCAAGCTCGTGAGCAAGGAGCGGGCATTCGGAGCACCGGGCGCCACCGGTTCGAAGGTTGTGCCGATGCGCGGCGCGACAATCGGGACCGTCGGCAGGACGATCAGGTCGACGGTTTCTAGCAAGGAGTCCAATTCTCGCACGAGGGCGCGGCGCATCCGCAGCGCATCGAGATAGGCGGTAGCGGGCAAGAATTGGCCGGCGCGCAGCCGGGCGAGGACGTCCCGGCTGAACCGCTCTGGATGGAGTGCGAGGTGGTCGCGATGGACCACCGCGGCTTCGACCCGCAACAGGATCGCGACACAGCGGAGCCCATCGGCGAGTTGGCCGAGTTCGAGATCGAGGAGACTGGCTCCGAGCGTGCCGAGCACCCGGCAGGCCTCGCCGAAGCGCAAGGCGACGTCCGGCTCAACCCACGGCGACGCGTCGTGCACCATCCCCACGCGCAACCCGTCAATTCCACCACCGAGCAGTCGCGAATAGTCCGGGATCGCGGTGTCAATCGAGCCGGGGTCGTGCGGGTCATAGCCGGCGATGACTTCGAGGACGGTCGCGCAGTCGGCCACACTCCGAGCAATCGGACCGGCATGGTCGGCCGACCAGGCAAGCGGCTGGATACCGAAGCGTGAGACCAGTCCAAAGGTTGGCTTGTGGCCGACGACGCCGCAGAGTGCCGCCGGGATCCGGATCGACCCACCGCTATCGGTACCGATCGAGGCGAAACCAAACCCGGCAGCCACCGCTGCAGCAGACCCACCGCTGGAGCCGCCGGCGATCCGGTCGGGATGGGTTGGGTTCCGCGAAGCGCCGTAGTGCGGGTTCTCGCTGGTCGCGCCAAAGGCAAACTCATGCAGCGTGGTCTTGCCCAAGAGCACCGCTCCAGCGTCGCGCAACCGCCGCGTGACCGCAGCGTCCTCGGTTGCCGGCGCACGCCCCTCGGGCGGACCGCCAGCGGTGGTCGGTGTGCCGGTCTGGTCGACGAGATCCTTGAGCGAGACGGGGATGCCGAGCAGGGGCCGTCGGTCCCCGACGGCAAGCGCGGCGTCGGCGGCGGCAGCGCCAGCGAGGGCGTCGGCTTCGGTCACCGTCAGAAAGGCGTTGAGCCGCCCGTCTTCGGCCGAGATCGCATCGAGGTGGAGCCGGGCAAGCTCGGTTGCGGAGATCTCGCGCCGGTCGAGCGCATCGCGGGCATCGGCGATCGAGCCAAAACGCAGGTCGCCGTTCATGGGGCTGGCCGAAGGCCGGGCTCGTCGTCAAGTGCCAGTCGCTCGGCGAGCCGTCGAGCATTCGCGAGCATCGCATTCAACTCGGCGAGCGTCGCTTCGATCTCCTCATCAAGGAGCACGATCTCGAAAGCTGCGGCAAGAGCGCGCAGTTGCTGAACCGTCACCGCTTGGTCCACTCGACGATGCCTGCCTGCCGCCACGGACCATCCAAATAGAGCCGCCCGCCTCGCTCGGACGCCAGCGGCCGGACCTGCTCTCGAATGAAGTCACGTGGGGCGTCGTCCGGTGACAGGACGAGCATGGTAACGACGCTCTCGGTCAACTCGTCGAGCGAGCCGTAGGAGCGTAGAAACCCATCAACAATCGTCAGGTTCGGCCAGATACCAACCGCAGTCAACGCACCGACCAGATCGAGGGCGATCGGCTCGGGGATGCGTGTCTCGCCACGGAGCCGCTTGGGGAGGTCACCGAGCCAGGCCTCGATTGAGTAGACCCGTAGCGTGAGCATCGCCTGGCGGCGCGTCTTCTCATCGATCGCGGTCAGAAAGGGGCCGATCTCCTCGGCCCAGTACATGGCATGCGCGCAGATCGTGATATCGGCCGGTTCGACCTGGGAAGCGCCCGACGGCCAGGCGGCCTGGACGACCTCGACGTTGGTAAGCCCTCGGTCGGCGATACCCAGCCGAAGCGCTTCGCACATCCCCGCCGACGGCTCAAGCGCGATAACGCGCCGGACGTACGGCGCGATGGTCAGGGCGTAGCGTCCGGCGCCAGCACCGATGTCGAGGATGGTGTCATCTGGTCGAGCGGCGGCGCGCAGCGCGGCGAAAAATGTCTCATCCTCGGTCATCCCGGCGGTCAGTTCGCGAAACCGCCCCACCTGCGCGGCCCAACTGTCCTGCTCGACAACCGTCTTGCCGCGCCAGCGATCCGCCTGGTCTCTCCGCTCGACGACGGTGTCATGCCAGCGCTTCAGCCAATCGATCGGCTCGATCACTCGCTCCTCCACCCGGACCGTTTCCCGGCGGTCATGATAGCCTGAAGTGCCAGTCGGGCGGCTTGCTCCTCCCAACCGGACGCACCAAGACCGCCCCGGAAAGGATTGCCATGCCCACTGTTCGCCCGCTCGACGGCCTGCTCGTCCTCGACCTCACCCAGATGGCTTCCGGCCCCTACGGCACCATGTTGCTCGCCGATGCCGGCGCAACGGTAATCAAGATCGAGCGTCCGGGCAGTGGCGACCCGGCTCGGTTCTTGCCGCCGTTTGTCGCCACCGAAGGTCCCGCGCTCTCGGCAGGGATTGTCCGGTTCGGCCGGAACAAGCGCTATCTCTCGCTCAACTTGCAGACCGCCGAGGGGCGGCAGACGTTGCTCGAACTCGTCGGCCAGGCCGATGCGCTCTGGGAGAATTACGTACCCGGCGCGATGGATCGGCTCGGGTTATCTCAGGCCGTGCTCCGCGCCCGCAATCCGCAACTGGTCCACGTTGCGATCAGTGGCTATGGAACCGGCATCGCCGCGCCGTCGCCATTCGCCCGTCGCCCGGCGCTCGATATCGTCGCCCAGGCGGCGAGCGGGCTGATGTCGGTCAGCGGCGATCCCGAATCACCTCCGGCACAGATCGGCGCGGTGATCGGCGACCTCGTGCCAGGGCTCTATGCCGTGATCGGAATGCTCTTTGCTCTCCGGCTCCGCGAGATGACTGGCGAAGGACGTTTTGTCGAGGTGGCGATGGTCGATGCGCTGTCGGCGCTCAACGAACGCGCCGCCGTCGGCTTCAGTTTGACCGGTCAGGAGTACAACCGGGCTTGGCTCGGCCACGCCGGTCCCTACGGAAGGTTCCGCGCTCGCGACCGCGACGTCGTGATCGCCGCATCTATCCCCTCGCTGTGGGAGCGGCTTGCCCCCGCGATCGGCCGCGCCGACCTGCTCGACGAGGCGCCCGCCGCAGACGAAACCGGCACCTGGTGGCGGTTCGGCGAGGTGATGCGGCCGGCGATCGTGGATTGGGTCGCGTCGCGGTCTGCTGATGAAGTGGTCGAGGCGCTCAACGAAGCGGGCGTACCGTGCGCATTGGTGCTGGGTGTCGCCGAGATGCTCGGTTCGGCGCAGACGACCGCCCGCCGGATGATCGTCGAGGTCCGCTTCGCCAGCGCAACCGCCGAGACGATGGGTTGGCCGATGAAGCTTGAAGGTGTCCCAGAGCCCGATGGCGGCCCGATTGGCACGGTCGGACGCGACACCGAGAGTATCCTCAGGGACCTACTCGGATACGACGCTGAGCGGATCGCCGACCTTCGCCGGGCGAGGGCGATCTAAGTCGAGGATACTCCGCGGACCCGGCGCCGCCGCCATCCCAGCCGATTGCAATCGGCCGTCAGCGGATCGGCTCCAGAAAATGAAGCTTTAGCCGACGGTAGGCCGCGGGGGCATCGCCCAGGCCCAGGCTGGCGAGCACGTCGTCCGGCCGACCGGCGCGACTGTTCTCCGCCACCAGGCGCATCGACAGCGCGGCTTCGCCATCTCCGATCGTGGCGAGTTCAAGGGTAAGGATGAGCGGACGAAGGTCGAAGGTCCGCGTCTTGGCGCCACGGGTGCGCTCGACGACCAACGAAGGCGCCGCGAGCAGGCGGCAGATCGCGTCCTCGATCTGGTTACGGGACCAGTGGGTCTCGACGAGCACACGAAAATCAGCGGCGCAGATGCTCCGGGTCAGCGCCTTTCCGCCGGGCGGCACATCCCAACAGTCCAGCAGGTCGACACCTGGCGGCAACTGCGGCCGTAACGCCACCAACAACTCGTCCGGTGTGAGTTCGTTACTGAAGCCGAGGTCGAGCAATTCCTCGTCGCCAACCACACCAACGGCGATCGGCAGCGCGAAGGAGATAGACGGGTTTGGCGAAAACCCGCCCGAGTAGGCCAATGGCAGGCCAGCCCGCCGGCAGGCGCGCACGAACAGCCGCATCAGGTCGAGGTGGGAGATGTATTTCACCGCCTCACCACGGGCAAAGGCAATCCGCAGCCGTGCCCGCGGAGGCTCGCCCGCTGGCCCCTGGCGCGTTCCGCTGCTCAGCCGCGCCCCCGCCCTGCTGCCAACGCTGCCTGGCGGACCGCCACGCGCTCTTCGACGGTCGCGTTGAACAACACGGTACATGGCTCAAAGGTCTTATGGAGCCCACACGCCGAGCAAACGTCGAAATGGCAGTCGGGCGTCGATTCACTGCGGAGGCTGCGGCGGTAGTCCCAGCGCAAGAAAGCCTCGGCCACTCCTGAGTCGATGTGGCTCCACGGCAGGGTTTCATCGAGTGGACGGCGGCGATGCGCATACCAATCGAGGTCCAATCCGCGCTCATCGGCTGCCTGATCCCAGATCGCCGGGCGGAAATGCTCGCCCCAGGCATCGAAGCGCGCCCCAAGCCGGTAGGCACGTTCGATCACGTCACCAAGTCGGCGGTCTCCGCGAGAAAGCGCCGATTCGAGGCGGCTATCGCCAGCGTCATGCCACGATAGCTTGACGCCACGCATCCGCAGCCCGTTCTGGAGTATCGCGATCCGGTGAGTGATCTCCTCAGCGCTCGCTTGAGCCGCCCACTGGAACGGGGTGTGCGGCTTCGGAACAAAGGTCGATATCGTCACCCGAACCTCGGCGCGGTTTCCGCGATATGTCCGCCCGATCGCGGAGACCTCGCGGATCAGCGCGACGATCCCCTCGACGTCTTCGTCGGTTTCGGTCGGCAGTCCGACCATGAAATAGAGCTTGACGTTGTTCCAACCACGCTGGAAGGCGGCCTCCACCGAACGCAGGAGGTCTTCTTCGGTCAGCGGCTTGTTGATGACGTCGCGCAAGCGCTGGGTGCCCGCTTCCGGCGCAAAGGTCAGGCCGGCCTTCTTGCCCTTTGACACCGCGTCGGCCAACTTCACCGAGAAGCTATCCACCCGCAGGCTGCTGAGCGAGATCTGAATATTCTGGCCGGCGTACCGGTCAGCCAATCGGCCGGCGACTTCGTCGATCGTGCTGTGATCGCTTGTCGAGAGCGACAGCAGGGTCACTTCCTCATAACCGGTGTTCGTGAGCATCGCGTCAATTGTGTCGAGGATCTCGTCGGTCGAGCGTTCGCGCACCGGTCGGGTCGCCATCCCAGGCTGGCAGAACCGGCAACCTCGGGTGCAACCGCGCATCACCTCGACCGCGACGCGGTCATGCACCGTTTCGAGGAACGGAACGATCGGTTTGGTCGGCAGTGGCGGCAGTGAACGAACAAGCGTCCGACGGATGCGTGGCGGCGCGGTTGGGTCGTTGGGCTGGACCGAGGCGACGGTGCCGTCGTCGTGATAGGCAACATCGTAGAAGCGCGGGACGTAGACACCACGAAGCGCCGCCGCCCGACGCAGAAAATCCAACTTCGCGGTTCCGCCTTCCTCCTGCCACGCCTGAAAAAGCGAGAGCAACTGAGGAAAGGCATCTTCGGCTTCACCAATCAGGAAGAGATCGACAAAGGGAGACATCGGTTCCGGGTTGACAGTGGACGGCCCACCGGCCAGAACGATCGGTCCGTCATCGCGATCGGCGGCTCGCAGCGCCAGACCAGCGAGGTCCAGAATGGTCAGCGCGTTGGTAAAGCACTGCTCGTAGGCAAACGAGAAGCAGATCAGGTCGAACTCGGCCAACGGTCGCTTTGATTCGAGAGCATAAAGCGGCAGGCCAGCCCGACGAAGTTCCGCCTCCATATCCGGCCAGGGAGTGTAGACACGCTCGGCCAGCCAGTCTTCGCGCCGGTTGATGAGGTCGTAGATCAGCCCCAGTCCGAGATTGCTCATGCCCACCTCGTAGACGTCCGGGAAAGCGAGCGCAACCTTGACTGCTGCCTGAGACCAGTCTTTGACGATGCTGTTGAGTTCACCACCGGTATAGCGGGCCGGTTTTTGCACTCGTGGCAATATTCGGTCGAGCGGCTTGAGCATCGTCGGGAAGTCCTTCTCGGCGCTGGCGCACCGACTCCGATTATATTGGGGCATCGAGATCGCCGCCAAACGAGGTCACCAATGTCGCTCCCGCTCTTCGCCACCCAACTCGTCGGCAGCTTCACCAAACCGCGCTGGCTCTATCGGCGTGAGGCATTGATGTCGCGCGAACTGGACAAGGTCTGGGCGCCCGCGCCGGAGGTGCTCACCGAAGCGAAGCAGGATGCCATCCGGCTAGCGGTCGCCGATCAGGAGCGCGCCGGGCTGGACGTGATTACCGATGGCGAGCAGGGACGCGAAAGCTTCGCCAACTACTTCTACCGGATCGATGGCATCGACCACGAGACGCTCGGGCCGCAGCGACGCGAAGGGATCGACCTCTCGTTTGTCGCCGTCAGTGCCGACTCTCAGATCCAACGGCCGGCAACGCTCGTTCCGCGGATCACCGGACCGCTCACCTGGCGCGAGCCGATCGCCCTCGACGACCTACGCTTCCTCAAGCAGCAGACCGCCAGGCCGGTCAAGATGACCGTTATCGGGCCGATCACCGCCACCTCGCGCCTGTCCGACACGTACTATGGTGACCTGCGCTCGGCGGCGCTCGGGATGGCCGACGCCCTCAACCAGGAGCTTCGGGCACTCGACGAAGAGGGGGCCGACTTCCTTCAGATCGACGAACCGGACGTCCATTTCCTCAGCAGCCTGACCAACCCCTATGTTGCCGAAGTTATCGACCGAACCATTGCCGGCCTGCGGGCAAAGACGGTGATCCACATTTGCTATGGGTACTCGATCGCGATGAAGAACAAGCGGGTGGACGAGCGATTCGGCGCAATGCTCGAAGCCGTGGCCGGCTCCCAGGTCGACTTGGTCAACATCGAGTACGAGGAGCCTGGCCACTCCGCCGACCTGCTGGCGCACGCCGGTGAGAAGGGGGTCGTCCTTGGTGTCCTGAACCTCGGCGCCGAGACGGTCGCCTCACCCGAGCACATCGCCAGCCGCGCTCGCGAGGCACTTGCCTATCTCTCGCCGGAGCGGCTCATGCTGTCGCCCGACTGTGGGATGTGGTTCCTGCCGCGGCCGGTCGCCTACGCCAAGATCCGGGCGATGGCGCTCGCCGCCGAGATCTTGCGCGCCGAGCACCACCCGCTGCGCTAGCCCACCGTAACCACGGCAGTCTACGACTGGCCGGGCAAGCGTCCGGCAAACCAGCTTTCATACGTCCTCGCGCTCGGGCGTCCCCTGTGTGGCGCCCCTGGTTCCGTGGCGTTGCAATGCTCAAGGCGATTTCTTGCCGGAGCCTCAAACTCATCCGATGCGCCCGGCAACCGATGGCCCAGGCTGGTCTTCAAGATTTCAATCGATCGACACTCGACTATGCTGGACCCGGTTGTCTCACCTTGACAGTCCCAGCACCGACTAGGAAGATGCCACCATGAAACGAACGGTGACCGTCGGGGTCGAGCAGATCCCGTCGAATTTCGATATGGAGCAACCCGCCGGCTTCCGCGACGAACTCGGCGCCGACCTTTTTCAGAACCTCTACGATCAACTCACCTCACCGACCTGCCGTATCGACGAAGACGGCGTCCGCCGGATCGACTGGCGGCGGTTACGGGCCGACCTCGCCGAGGCCTGGTGGTGGAGCGACGACCGCCGGACCTGCTACTTTCGAATCCGCCCTGGCGTCCGCAGCGCCGTCGGAAACGAGTTGACCGCCCATGATATCAAGTGGGGTTGGGATCGAGCCTTTGCCGTCCGCGACGTCGGCAAGTGGGTGGCGCGGGTCTCGTCGGTGCGGGACGAAGCGGCCGTCGAGGTCGTCGACCGTCACATCATCGCCTTTCACCTCGAAGCGCCAAACCCCGCCTTGCCGCTCGCGATGGCCCAATGCACGCCGTCGGTCTACGACACGGCTGTAGTCGCGCCGAATTGCACCGCCGAGGACCCCTGGGCAGCAACGTATGTCGCTGCCAACGCGGCCGGCTTCGGACCCTACACGATCGCAAGCCGCAGCGAGGACGAGATCGTTCTTCGCGCTCACGAAGGCTACTGGCGTGGCCAGGCGGCAATCAGCGAAGGACGGTTCCGGCGCTATTCGTCGCGCGAGGTGATCATTCAGGCGTTGCGCCGCGGCGACATCGATCTCGCCTTCGGCCTCTCCCTCGACGAGGCGACATCGCTTCGCTCTGACACGTCGCTCCGGATCGCTCCCTGCGACACACCTCCCGGCGTCGCGCTCCATCTCGACGTGAGCGAGCCGCCTTTCGACAACCCGTTGGTCCGCCGGGCCGTCGCCCTCGCAACCCCTTACCAGGACGTGATCGCGACCGCCTTCCTCGGGACAACCCGTCGTTGGAAGAGTTGGCTACAGCCTGAGAACCCCGGCTACGCACCGGACGAATGGCCGTTCGACGAGAACGTCGACGAGGCGAAGAAGCTGTTGACCGGGGCAGGGATTGATGGCTTCCGGACAACCCTCGTCGCCCAGGAGGGCGATAGCGCCGGGATCGCCGCACGGGTGATTGCCGATGGCCTTGCCCGGATCGGGATCGAGGTCGACATCGAGATCGGGCAGTCGCGCGGTCGGCCGGACCTCGTCGGGATGGACAAGGCAAATCTCGCGCCGATGATGCTGCGCGGTGGCTCGGGACGCGGCCATCGAGTTTTCGACCCGATCTATACGATCATGCACGATTTCGGCCCCGGGCGGATGCGGCTGATCCGTTTCGCCTACGACAACCCGGATCTCAACGCCGCTCTTCGGGCTATCGCCGACGCCGGTGACGATTGGGAGCGCAGCGTCCGCCGTGCCCAGGCGATCCTGAACGCCGACGCTGCGGTTATCCCGATCTGCTGGTCTCGGTTCTATGTCGCCCACAAAAAGGACCTGGAAGGCTACCGCTGGTATCCCGACAACCGCATCCGGCTCTACGACCTGCGCTGGCGCTAACCGCCTCGAACCGCAATCCGGCGGGCAAAGCGTCAACGTCAGTCCGTGTATCTGCCAGTTGCTTCCACACAAATTGCGGCATCTGCCACATCGCCTCACGAGGACAGTCAGCGGCGCCGCGTACCAGGTCCGGGCGGACGGACACCCGCCCTTTTGACAGCGGATCCGTTTTCGATCGGCCAGCGGCAGCCACGTCGGCAGCGTTCAGATCACGCCACTGCCAATGGTGCGTCCAAGCCGCGTCTCGTCGGCTGGTTGATTCACCTGACACCGCCGCGACCGCCGTTCTACCGAGCAGGCGGCATCACATAGCGCGCGGCGTTCCAGTGCAGACTGGTAAGCGGTAGGTAGGCTTCGCTCAAGAACCACGGATGGACGTCCTCGCGGTGGGCGATCACATAGCTATGCCCGGTCAGCGGGACCCAGGCCGCGTCGTCGAGCATCCGCCGGTTCAGCGCCCGATAGCGTTCGTCCTGTTCGGCGGCGGGAACTCGGCGGATCTCGCGCAGGTCGCTCGAAAGCCGCGGACCGAGCAGCGTTCGACCTGGCATATCGCGAGGCGGCACGAAGTCGATCGCGATGTCGTAGTGCGGGTCGGCGATGCCGTGGCTGCAATCGTCGCGCAAGAATAGGTCCGGCCGCTCCCCTTCGGGCAGGTCGGCCACATAGCGATGCTCGACCAGCAACCCGATCGCTGCCAATGCCTCTCCGACGATCGCCGCGATCCGGTCGGCCTCTGCCGAGGCGACGGTCGCAAACAAGACGCGCGCGCCATCAACGCCCGCTGCCTGCACCAACGTCCGGCTGCGTTCCTCGTCAGGCGGGTACGGCCAGTGGCCGTTCAGGTCTCCCGGCGTGTTCGGCTGATAGAGCCCGGTCTGGCGCTCCGCGAATCCCAGCGACCCTTCTTGGATCACCCATTCGTAGGGGATCGTCCGCAAGACGGCTTCGCGCACATCGCGGTTGTCGAAGGGTGGCTTTTCTCGATTGAACTCGATGGTGGCATGGTTCGTCCGGGTGAGCAGGAGTCGGGTTCCAGCATGGCCGCGTACGCGCACGGCCTCATCGGGATAGAGGCCGACGAGGCAGTTTGCGCCCCCGCTTTCGAACAACCGCAGACCGAATTCCCGCGTCGGCGAGGCGCGATACTCGACCGCCTCGACCGGCGGTGCTCCCGCCCAGAAGTCCGCTCGGGGTATCAGCCGCAGCCGTTCCTCGTCCTGGCTCTCGACCCCAAATGCGCCGAAGCCGCAGGGGACCGATGCGAGAAAACGCCCTGCCCAGGGGTCGTCGGCGGTCGCCTGACGCTTCGCCTCGGTCGAATCGACGATCGCGCAGGTGCCATAGCACAGGAAACGCGGAAAGTGCGCGTTCGCGCCGTCGATGCGAAAGCGAACGGTGTAGCGGTCGAGCGCCTCGATCCCGCCGGACGGCGGCACCCCCGCAATCGTCGAGGTGCGCCACATCCCAATCGCCCGGAAGGCAAACGCCCGGGCGTAGCTCCAGAGCACGTCCTCACTCGTCAACTCGTTGCCGGCGTGGCTACGGACGCCGCGCCGCAGGTGGATAGTCCATTGGCTGAAATCGTCGTTTGGCTCGAAGCGCTCGGCCAGTCGGCCGGTGACCTGGTCGAAGTCGGCGTAGCGCCGGCCATCGGGCAGCGTTCGGATCGCCGGAGCGGCGAGCGCGTCATAGGCATGATGAGTAACGTGATAGACTCCTGTCATCGGTCGATCGCTTTCAAGCGACACCCGTGTCGACCGCAGCGGAATAATCAGAGTTCGACCGTCCATAGCGCCTCCGGCGCTCATTCTACTCAGGAGCGCCCGATGGCGACCTTTGTCCTCGTTCACGGAGCCAGCCACGGTGGCTGGTGCTGGGCGCGCGTCGCCCGCTTGCTGCACGATCGTGGTCATGCCGTCTATCCACTTACCTTGACGGGCCTCGGCGAACGCGCCCACCTGCTCAATCGCGAGATCGGACTGGAAACTCACGTCCAGGACGTGCTCAACACGCTCTATTTTGAGGACCTGCGTGAGGTGATCCTCGTGGGCCATTCCTATGGCGGAATGGTGATCCAGGTCGTCGCCGACCGCGACCCAGTTCGCATCCGCCATCTGATCCATTTTGATTCGCTGGTTCCTCAGGATGGAGAGAGCGCCCTCGATCTCATCGGCGACGATCGGCGGGCGGCGCTTCTAGAGCTTGCCAAGCGTCACGGCGATGGCTGGCTGCTGCCGGGCAACCAGGGGGTCGAGCGATTTGGGATCGTCGACCCGGCCGATGTTGCTTGGGCCGAGCCGCGGCTCACCCCACATCCGCTCAGATCGCTGACCGACCCGGCGCGATTGTCGGGCGAGTATCTGAAGCTACCGAAGAGCTACATCGATTGCACCATCAAGCAGCGTCCGAGCCCCTCACGCGTCATGCCTTGGGCACGAACGCCCGTCTGGCGCGTGTTCGAATTGGAGGCCGGTCATGATGCGATGGTCACTCATCCCGCCGAGGTTGTTCGGATCTTCGAAGAGGTCGCCCGGTTTGAGCCGACGAATGCATGAACCGAGCGATTTTCAGAACGGCGATTCGCCTCATACGGCCGCCGATGCGCCGAATTCGACGGGTGGTTGAACTGGGTCACAATCTCGCCGCTGGCGCCCCTGAGTACCAGCAGGTGGAGCGAACCAATGGATAAGCCGATCATGCGCGGCTGGCTTCATGCCGCCGTTGTCCCGCTCGCGCTCATCGTGACGGCCGCGCTCAGCTATCAAGTCTCCGACGATCCGATCTTGCTCACCGCGATCCTCATCTACGGCGTGAGTCTGGTCGGCTCTTATCTCGCCAGTGCCGCCTTTCATCTCGGAACCTGGAGCGGTCGGAGCTACTCCGTCTTTCATGCGCTCGACCGGGCTTTCATCTTCCTTCTGATCGCCGGAACCTACACCCCGATCGTGGTCGGCGTGCTGGATGGCTGGTGGCGGATCGTGGTGCTGGTGGTGGTTTGGACGGTGGCCGGATTGGGCGCGGGGCTAAGCGGGTTGCTCGTCTCGCTGCCGCGTTGGGTTTCGACTTCCCTCTATCTTGCCCTCGGCTGGTTTGCGGTGACGACGGCGCCCAGTCTGGCCGCCGCGCTTTCCCCACCGCTCGTTGGGCTGATCGTGGCCGGTGGCGTCTTCTACTCGATCGGCGCGGTCATCTATGCCCGCAAGCGGCCAGACCCCTTGCCGCGTTGGTTTGGGTATCACGAGGTGTTTCACGTATTTGTCATCGCCGGCAGCACGGCGTTCCTGCTCGTGATCTGGGACCTGGTTTCGACCGGACCGCTCTAGGCGGTCTCCAGAACGAAGGCGGCGACTGCCTTCGCCCAGTTTTCGGGCTGTTCGTCGACGATGTCGTGGGTGCCGCCCTCCAGAGCGACAAACGCAAAATCCGGCCTCAGGTCGTGTGCGCGGCAAGACAACTGATAGAGGTCCTCACCGGTATTGGTCAGGATCAACGTCGGGACGGTCAACGAAAGAAGACGGGGCATCATCCGATACTCGAAGGCGGCGCGATGGCCGTACCAGTCGTAGTTCCCGGCGTAAAGGGTCTGGACCACACCGCGCTGCATCGCCTCGAGGTCGCTCCAACCTGGTGAGGCGGCTATCCGACGTTGCCAACGCTGCATCAGGTGGCTCCCATCGGCCTGAAGCGGCATCGGTCCGGTTGGCGCACGGTCGAGCCGCCGAAGCCGCTCGTCGTCGGTGTAAACCGGCGGACCATTGAGGATCAACTTCGTCACCTTCTCGGGTTGACTGGCAGCAAACTCACACGCGGTCGCGGCCCCGGTGTGATGCCCGAGGACGGCGGAGCGCTCGAGACCAAAGGCATCGAGAACGGCCGGGATGACGCTCGCATAGGTCTCAACCGTCGGCAGCGAGTCCGGAACGTCCGAGTTGCCATACCCCGGCGTGTCGATTGCAATCGCCTTCAGTCCAAGCGCCGCGAGGTGGGGCATTGCCCGGCTGAACATGAGCGAGGAGTTTGGAGACTGGTGCAGCAGCACCAGCGGCTCACCGTCGCCGAGCACCCGGTAATGGACCTGCCCGGTCGGGGCATCGACATAGCCTTTGCGTGGTTTCAACCTGCACTCCTTCTGGTCGAGTCAGCGCGCTACTGAACGCCGGCAGGCCGTGGCGCAGGACGTTGACCGGCGGGTGTCTCATATGGATAACCGAGTTCGATGGCGCTCTCTTCGTCCAACCGTTTTCGTACCTCTGGCGTAAGCGTTACATCGAGCGCGCCGAGTGTGTCGGCCAACTGGTCGAGGTTGCGCGCGCCGACGATCGGCGCGGTCACCCCGGGCCGATCCATCAACCACCGCAAGGCGACCCGAGCCGGTGTCGTTTCGAGCGTCTCGGCGGCTTCACCCACCGCCTCGACGATCCGGAATGCACGGGCGGTCAGCCTGGCGTTCCAGCCAGCGGCAAAGGAGGTCGATTGCGCTTGCTCGCCACGGCTCCCGGCCGGAGGTGGTTCACCCTGACGGTACTTGCCGGTCAAGATCCCGCCTCCGATCGGCCCCCACGGGATGATGCCGATCCCGAGTGCCCGACAGGCCGGCACCAGTTCTCGCTCGATGTCGCGCCGCAGGAGACTGTATTCCGGTTGGAGCGAGATCCAGCCGGGTTGGTGGCGCTCGGCGGCGATCGTCTGCGATTGGGCAATCTGCCAGCCGGTCAGGTTCGAGCAGCCAAGATAGCGCACCTTGCCAGCGCGAACGCAGCTCCCAAGCGCGTCGAGCGTCTCCTCAATCGGTGTGGTGTCGTCCCAGCGATGAATCTGGTAGAGGTCAATCCAGTCGGTTCTCAAACGGCGAAGGCTTGCATCAACCTGCTCGAAGATGTGACGGCGCGACAGGCCGGAATCGAGCGGCCCCGGTCCAATAGGCCCGCGGACCTTCGTCGCCAGAACGATCTGGCGCCGCTTCGCGCCGAGAATCCGACCGAGGATCTCTTCAGACGCGCCGCGTCCGTAGACATTCGCGGTGTCGATGGTGTTGCCGCCAGCATCGAGATAGTGATCGACGATTGCCGCCGCGGCATCGTCCTCAAGGGCGCCAAGTTGCATGGCGCCGAGGATCAGTTCGCTTACCTGTAATCCTGACTGGCCGAGCGATCGAAGTTTCATCGCGTACCCCGTCGCGCATTGTCCGCGCTTGCGCAGCGGACCGCAAGCCACGATGATGGGCCCGGAGGGAGCATGGACCTCGAAGGGAAGGTGGCCCTGATCACCGGCGCGTCGGGTGGTATCGGCGAGGCGCTCGCCCTGGCGCTCGCTGCCGAAGGTGTCTCGTTGGTGATGCTCGCGCGTCGTGCTGACCAATTAGCGCGGGTCGCCGGGCGTATCCCGCCCGATCGCACCGCCATCGTCGTCGGCGATGTTACCCATGCGGGCGATCTCCAACGTGCCGTTGCACTGGCAGTCGAGCGGTTCGGCGGTCTGGATCTCCTGATCAACAACGCCGGGGTCTCAATTTTGGGTCATCTTCAATCGATCCCGGTCGCCCTGTTCGAGTATGGCTGGCGCGTCAACGTGATCGGCCCGATCTCCGGCATCCAGGCGGCACTTCCCGAGATCGAGCGTCGAGGTGGGACCATCGTCAACATCTCCTCGGCGATGTCGTTGCGGCCAACCAAGAACCTGGCGGTGTACTCGGCCACCAAGGCGGCGCTCAACGTCATCTCGGCATCCTTGCGTGAGGAACTCCGCGACCGAGGAGTGCGGGTTCTGACGGTCCATCCCGGCTTTCTCGCCAATGACTTCACCCGCAACACGATGGCGGCGCCCAACATGGAGCGTGACCGCCAGCGACTGCAGGCAATGCCGTCCAGTCGCACCTCGGCGGACGCCGCAGGCGATATCGTGGCGGCACTCAAGGCTGATGCCGAGGTGTCACGTTCGATACCCGACATGCCGCTCACCTCACCGCTTTAGCAGCGCCGCGCTGGAGTCTCACACCGGTCGTGGTATGAGACCGATGCGATGCGCCTGACGGAGCAACCGCACGGCGGGCCTTCAATTTCGCGCTGGCTGACCTTCGATCTCACGCCGGTTCGGTCCAACGGTTTGCCAAGTCTCTGCCGGGCCGGGTCGTCCGACCGGAAAGAAACGGCGACTGCCACTGGTCGCGGCGCGTCGTGTCGGCGGCCGCTCCTGCGCTCATTCCTTGACGGTTCGGCGTTTGAAGCGACTCACTAATGCTACACACATGGAATATTGCGGTTAATAGGAATAATGTTGTGAGAATTGTCGTCGAGGAGTATGATGGCGTCGGCACGTCCGACCCGGGCGCGTCGCTCGGGAACGCGCAGGAGGATCGTATGGCACCGTTCCGTTCTCTGCTCGCCGCAGCGTTGCTGGTCACGACCGTTGCTTGTGCCCCGTCCGCGCCTACCACAGGAGGGGTCGCCCCGCCCGGTGTTTCCAAGGACTTCACCTTGAAGGTCGGCGTGACCGGTGGGTCCGCCAACCTCGACCCGCAGGCGAGCATCGGCGACATTCAAATGTCCGGCCTCTTCGAGGCGTTGGTCGCCCAGGACGACAAAGGCAAAGTCCTCCCCGAACTTGCCTCGGCCTGGCGCAACGTCGATGCGTCGACCTGGACGTTCACTCTGGCGCCTGGCCGAACGTTCCACGACGGATCTCCGGTGACCGCTCAGGATGTCAAGTTCAGCTTCGACCGGGCAATGAACCCGGACCTGAAGCTTGGCACCTTGGTTCGGGTCGGCACGTTCGACAAGGCCGAGATCGTCGACCCCCAGACGATCCGGATCGTCACCAAAGGCCCGGACCCGCTCCTTCTCAAGCGGGTGGCGTTGGTGGCAATCCTCTCAAAGGCGCAGGTCGACAAGCCCGACGGCACCGCGGCGTTGGGGATGAAGCCAATTGGCACCGGCCCGTTCATGCTCAAAGAGTTCGTTCCCAACGACAAGCTCATCCTTCTGCGCAATCCGAACCATCCCCGGCCGGCCGGACCCGCGGAAGTGAGCATTCGCGCCGTCCCGGAAGCATCCGCCCGGGTGGTCGGCCTTCGCACCGGCGAGTTGGACCTGATCCAGACGATCAACATCGACCAGGCCACCGAACTCAAGAACGGCGGCTTCAATATCGTCAACTTCAATCAGGGTCAGTCGATCGGCGCGTTCCTCTTCACGACCAATGAGGGCCGGCCAACCCAGAACAAGTTGGTCCGTCAGGCACTCAACTACGCGATCAACAAGGAGCAAATCGCCAAAGACATCTACAAAGGCCTCACCGTGGCGACCGGCCAGGTGGTCCAGACCGATACCTTCGGCTACAACCCGAAGATCAAGCCGTATCCGTATGACCCGGCCAAGGCGAAACAGCTTCTTGCGCAGGCGGGATACCCAAACGGCTTCCGCTTGAAGATGGACGTCACCACCAACGTGTCCGATGCCCAGACGATCTTCTTGTTTGTCCAGAGCCAATGGCGCGAGATAGGACTGAATCCCGAGATGGAAGTCAGCAGCGATAGCGCGTTCTTCCTCGACCGATGGTATGGCCGGGTTGAGCGTGGTGACATGCTGACCGCCAGCCTCGTCAACTCGCCGGCGATGGATGCCGATTTCGCGTTGACCTGGTTCAAAGGAACTGAGGCGATGCCCGCCCGCCGTTACTCGAATCCTGAATTCGACCGGGCCTACATGGCTTCGACCACCGAGATGAACGAGCAGAAGCGCGCCGAGTATCTCCAAAAGGCGATCGAGATCATGTACGAAGATCCGGCCTTCCTCTTCCTCGTCGATGGCGTGCGGCTCTGGGGCGCAAGCTCGAAGCTCGCCAACGTCAACGCTCGGCCGGACCTGCGCCCGGACTACAGCATCATCAAACTCAAGTAATCAATCATCGAGGGGCATTGTGGCCGCGTTCACGCGCCACCTTGCCTCTATCCCAGAGCCCGCCGTTCGGCGACGATCAGCCATGGCGGTGAGGGAGATAAGGAGAAGACGTGTTTGCCCTGGTCATCGAAATTGCCGGCCAGCCCGACGGAGAGGATGCAGTTCGTCAGGCGCATGTCCGCTATTCAGAGCTTGCCAGCCGGCATCCGGGCATCCTCTACAAACACGTCATGCACTCGCGTCAGGACCCGGCGCGCTACTTCGACGTGATGGTCTGGGCGCGCCAGAACGATTCCGAAGCGTTCGGGATCGACCCCGAGTATCAGCGCCACCGGCCAAACCAGCCGATCCGTATCCCAACCGGACCTCGTGCCTGGCTCAATCCCGGCTATTACCGAGAAGTCTGGGAAGTCGGGTCGACAACCTCTGGTGAAACCGGGCAGTTGCTCGGGTTGTACGAGGTGACCCCTGGGAAAGAGGCGGAGTTCGAGGCGGCAGCGGCAACCGCGCGCGACGCAATCGGCGGACGGGTGCGTTCGCTAATCCTCTATCGCAATCTTGGGAAACCGAATTGGTATTCGATCGTCGCCCAGGGTCTCGCGCCGGGCGACGAGGGCGTGCTGGCTCCGCTCGGCACGCTCACCGTCCGGCCGCCCGATCTTCAACGTGGAGATCTGATCGTCCGCTACGACTTTCGCTAGAAATCGGCCATGGGGCCGTTGGAGATACAGATGTTCGTGGTGTTGGCAGAAGAATGGATCATCCCCGGCCGTCGGCCCGAGTTGGTCGCGGCACACGAAGAGACCTCCGCAACCTTGCGGGCGCAGGCAGGCTTTCGCGGCGGGCGGCTACTCCACTTTGCCGGCGGCCCATATCGCTACCTCTACGAGACTAGCTGGGATTCCCGAGAGGACTGGGAGCGCTTTTGGTCCGGAACGGACTTCGCCGGCTATCGTGAGACGATCGACCGTTGGCTGAGTGCCCCGTTCAGCCTCGACCTGTATGACGTGAAGACGGAGGCCTAACGTGTTTATCGTCCAGGGCGTCATCCGGGTCCTGCGCGACCCGGCAACGGTACGCGCCGGCGAGGAGTCTTATGACTCGATCCTCCATCAGACCGAAGGGATGTACTGGAACATCTACCTCGAGCGGATCGACGACCCATCCCTGACCATCCACACCCAGGATTGGAAGGAGCAGGCGACCTCCGAAGCGTTCGGGGTGAGCCCGGCCTTTCAGGCGCATCGAAAGCGCGGATCGACCGGTGGAGGCCCCCTCACCGGGATGGATGGCCCGCTGTCACCCGGCTACTGGAAGCCGGTGCTGACCGCCGAGATCGCCCCGCCGCCGACCGGGCGAGATGTCGCGACGCTCGGGGTGGCGAGCCACTCGATCGTGTTCGTCAGACCTGGTCGGGAAGCGGACTATCTCGCAGCGGAACGGGCGATCGCCGAGCGTCTCAAGTCAATCGATGGGGTGTTCTGGATTCGCGCCTACCATAGTCTCGGCCAACCCAATGCCTTTAGCCGGATCATCCACTGGCGGGATATCGCCGCCGCCGAGGCCGGGATCGCGGCCCTCGGCGAGGCCGAGACTGCCCGTCAGAGCCTGATCGACCGCGAGCTTGGCGGGCTGTGCCGCGTCAAGCTCTTTTCAGACTGGCCGGAGCGACGTTCCCGAGACCGAATGCCACTCTAGCGCGCCAGCCGAAAGCGCACCCGCTTCATCTGGTAGAAGAGCACGCAGCCGAAGCAGAAGCCCGCCAACGCCACTGCTGCGGCGACCCCAACCATTCCGGCCAACACCCAGCCCAACATGGGCGCGCCGCCAAGAAAGGCAAGTTGCGCCGCTCCGAGCAGTCCGACGGCAATCGCGTTGTTGAAACGCATGAGGACGCGTGCCTCGCGCTCGGCGCCCGGTATCCACCGCGCGAGAACCAGGCTGCCAACCCGGAAGATCGGGCTGAAGCGTTGGCCAAACAGCACGCCGGGAAGCAGGAGCAGCAGCAGCGTCGTCGTTATCAGCGGCTGCTGGAGCAGCAGCCCCGCGACCACGCCACCGAGCAGGATGCCCCGGTTGAGCCGAACGATCGGCAATGGAATGTCGTCACAACCAAGGTCGGCGGCATGGGTAAGCAACAAGGTGATCTCCCGGACTGAGGTAAGTCGGGGGATTTATAGACTATGTCAGTCAACAAT
Source organism: Dehalococcoidia bacterium (assembly GCA_046328265.1). GTDB lineage: Bacteria > Chloroflexota > Dehalococcoidia > SpSt-223 > SpSt-223 > JANWZD01. The sequence continues at coordinate 84,128 of JAXLWW010000006.1, read as the reverse complement.
ATCAACTTCCGATTGAGGAATACGTGCTCGGTTGGCGTCGCAGAATTTCGCCCCCGTACCTCCCGCCAGGAGATCGTCATCTCATTGCTGATGGGCGTGTCCGCCGGCCGACAGAATCGGGATTGCACGCCCAGGCTATTCCAAACGGCCGGGGCGCAAAATCGCCTTCGTGCGCCAGTCCAGCAGGCCTGGCAATCCCAGGCCTGAACCGTGTGCCGGCACACTGGGCGTCAGGAGGTAGACCGGCTGGCCCGCGCTGAACAGACCTACGGCGTCCTAAGACCCGCGCGAAGGCGGACTCTTGCCCGGGGCTATACCCCCGCCGGGCCAGGGTTTGGTGTGGCGGTCTGCTGACTGCTCGACGGTCCGGCCACCGTGGTAGCCGGTCGGTTCGATTCGGTGGGCGCCACCGCGGACTGGAGCCCGGGGTTTTCCGCTTCCAACCGGCGATACCAGATCGGAAGATGCTTGGAAACGTAGTCGAGCGAGATCCGGGTGGTCAGCATTGACTTCAAGAGCGGCAAGTTGAGCGGGATCAACACGATCGCCGCGACGTGGATAAACAACAACGCGATGATCCAGACCATCGCCCCATCGTGCAGAAATGTCGCGGCGCGCAATGCCCCGTCCGGTATGGGCATCACGTAGCGCGCCGACTTCAGCACTCCCGTGATCACCACAACGCCAATCAGGATCGTCCAGATCGCATACGACAGGACCCGTTCGGACGCCAGGTATTTGTCCTCCTCGCCCGGTCGGATGCCGAGCGTGCGGACGACGAAGCGCTGGATCGGCCGGCGCAACGCGAGCGGCATTCCAAGACCCAGGAACGAGCGTTGCTTGGAGAACACCCCGGCATAGCCGAACGTCTCGGCAGCCGCCATCTGGAAGTCCTTGCCGCCGCGCGGCTTCAGTCCATCACCGCCGAGCGCCATTTGGAAGGTGGCATGGTGAGCCACCATCGCGAGGACCAATGCTGCGAAAATGAAATGCAGGAGATAGAGGGTCTCAACCTCAAACGGTCGCTCGAACCAGCGAACAAACCACATCGCCGTGATCAGACAGGCGATCATGCTGAGGCCGTTGACCCAATGGGCGAAGACCGTCGTCTTGTCGTGCCGATGGACCTGGCCATCCGCGATGCTATCGCGCGAGCGGCCGCGCAGTCGTTGCCAGACGGCGATGCCAATCGATGCTGCGATGATGAACGGAACGGCGCGGGCGAAAACCAGGTTCAGGGTGTAGACGCCTGACCCGCCGACCCGGCCAGTCAGCCAGTCATAACTGGCGGCATCTCGGCCGATGGTGAGCGGAACGAGGGCGATGCCAACCAACGACAGGACGACGACGAGCAAAGGGGTCCACCGCGGACCAATCCAGCGCGATTGCAATGCTACCTCCTTCTTGCCCGGCGGCGGAGCCACCACAATCCCGCCACCCCACCCACCACGGCAGCGACGGCGACCGTACCGACCGCGGCAGAGACGGCGACCGGTTGGACCGTGCGGGTCAGGGTTGACGACGCGAATCCGCTGCGATAGGTCGCGAGAGTACCGATCCCATCACCGGCGAGGTCGGCGACGTAGATCTGAAACTGGCCGGAGCGCGGCGAATGAAAGGCCACCGACTTGCCGTCAGGGCTCCAAGCAAACGGACCGCCGTGATCGACGCGGGTGAAAAGCCGCGTCAGTTGGCCGTTCTGATCCATCCGCCAGATGTCAGTCCACGGCTTCTCACCTCGTTCGTCCGAGATGAAGATCAAGCCGCCGTCTGCGGTCCAGTCGGGGAAATGATAGGTTCCCACTCGCTGGGTCCCAGGAAGCGAACGCGGCCCGGAACCGTCGGCGTTGGTGACGACGACGTTGCGCTGATTGCCGCTGGTGTAGGCGATTTGGCTGCCGTCGCCGTTCCACGACACCGCATGGCAGGCAAAGGTGCAGTTCTTTTGGTCCAGCGTTGCCAGTCCATCGGTCAGGGTGCGAACTGCGCCGCCGGCAACGTCCACCACCCGGACGTCCATGACGCCATCGGCATAGGAGTAGTAGGCGATCTGGCGACCGTCCGGGCTCCACGAAGGAAACGTGTCATCGCCCGGAGCATTCGTCAATCGCCTTGGCGAGCCGCCCCCGGACGGGATGACAAAGATGTCGCGCTCGCCGTTGCGCTCGGAATCATAGGCAAGAAAGGCCCCATCGGGGCTCCAGGCCGGGCGCCGGTCATCGCCCGAGCCATCAGTCACCCGGCGTTGGCCGCTGCCGTCTCGATTGACGACCCAGATCGTATGGCCTCCGCCACCCTGATTGGCCTGGTAGGCGATCTGGCGACCGTCCGGGCTCCAGGCAGGGCGCAGGTGATTGCCATTGCCGTTGGTCAATTGGCGCGGCGAGACAAGCGGATCACTATCGGCGGCAAGCGCGAGGCCGGTGGCCAGGACGGCAACGAGCAGCGCACCGATGAGTGCAAACGGGCGCATCACGCTTGGATCGCCCGCGCCTGGTCGAAGCCGGCGGCATCAGCCGGCTTGACGTCCAGGCACATGACATTGCTGTGGAGTATCCCCTGACGAATACGGATGTTGACCGGACACTTCTCGACACAGGCGGGGCCTTCCGCACGCCAGGAACAGAGGTCGCATTTGGTGAAGACATTCTTGGCGCGGTCCTGGATGATCCGCTTCTGCTGGCCATTCGGCTTCTGGTTGGTGGCGACGGTCTCGCTCATCACCGGGAAGGGACAGGCCTTTTCGCACTTCCCGCAGGCGATGCAGGTGCTCTCGGAGATAAAGCGAGCGCCGGTCTTGGCATCGGTCTGGACAGCGCCAACCGGGCAGACCGGCAAGCAGGGCGCGTCCGGACACTGAAGACAAATCTGCTGCTTGAAGGTGCCACGTCCGGGATAGTTCTTCTCAATCTCGGGGTGGAGTTTTACTTCAGGCGCATTGAAGATCCGGATGCGCGGCACGCCGGACATTCCGGCCTCTAGATGGACCTGAGAGCAGGCTACCTCGCAGGTGAGGCAACCAATGCAGAGAGTGGGCTCGGGCATGATCAGTCCGCTGGAGACGGCGATCTTGGGGAAGGCGGGCCGGGCGAGCGCGGTCGCTGCGCCGGCGCCAAAGAAGGCTACCGCCACGGCGCCGGCCCCAGCCAGCTTCAAGAAATCGCGTCGGTCGTCACGTGCCCCCGGCTGCTGGGCATCAGTCACGAAGGTCCTCCTCGGGCGGGGGATGGCGGAGATCGCCACAGCGCCCCCTTCCGATCAGGAAGGGGGCCGCCGCGCGATCGGGAAGGCCCTGCGGGGGAGGGCCGTCGCGCGTTAGTTGGCTTCGAGCAGCGCCCGGCGGATGAGGGACTTGGCAATATCCACCTTGTAGGCGTTCTCGCTCATTGGGCGGGCACGAACCATCTGCTGGTCGGCCGCCTGCCGAGCGAGTGCTTCGTCAATCCGCTTCCCCTTAATCGTCTCCTCGACGACCGTCGCCCGGTAGGGCGTCGGAGCGACCCCACTGAGGTAGATCCGGCTGGCGTCGACTACCCCATCCTTGATCCGCAGCCACGACGCGACGTTGACGATCGCGAAGTCGTAGGTCTCGCGGTTGGTCGCCTTGAAGTAGAAGGTCTTGACGCCCTGCTCGGGCGCGGGAATCTGGATCTCGGTCATCAGTTCGTCGTGCGCCAGGATCGTCTCCCGGGTCACGTCGGTCCGCGGACCGATGAAATATTCGGACAGCGGCACCGTCTTCTCGCCCTTCGGGCCGACGACCTTTGCCTTGGCGTCGAGGGCCAGCAGCGCCGGCGCGGTGTCCGAAGGATGAACGATGTAGCACAACTCTCCTTCGAGGATCGCGTGATACTGGTTCATCCCGGTGACGGCAAAACAGAAGTCGCCGCCCTTCTTATAGCAGTTGAACTCCGGCCCTCGCAGATACCAGCAGCGTGGCCGCTGGTTGATGTTGCCGGCGATCGTCCCGACGTTGCGGATGTTCGGCGAGGCCGGCGCGGCAAACGCCCGCGCCAGCATCGGATAGTTGTCGGTGATCTCCTTGGCAACTTCGAGGGTGGAAAGGGGCGCAAGGGCTCCAATCCGCAGCCCCCCGCCCTGACTGTAGCTGAAGGCGGCCGCACCCTCGATGGACCGCAGGTCGACGAGGACTTCCCAGCGTGGCTCCTTCGGGCCGGTCAGGTCGTCCTTTATCCAACCGAACAGGTCGCTTCCGCCGGCAAGCGGCTTGGCGAGGGGGTACTTCGCGAGGGTGGCGACTGCGTCGCCCCACGAGGTCGCCTGGTAATACTTGACCGAGCGCATCGTCCCTCCTCGTTACGCCTGCCGGATCGTCTTGACGACCCGATAGGGGGTGAATGGCGCTTGGGTCATCGGCGTGCCAATCGCGTCATGGATGGCGTTGGCAATCGCCGCCAGCCCCGGCATATTCGCCGGCTCACCAAGACCCTTCGCGCCATACGGCCCGAGCACATCGTTGGTCTCGACGAAAATCGCCTTGATCGACTGTGGCGCCTTGTTGATCATGTGCAGCTTGTAGTCGTCGAGGTTGGTGTTGACGGGGATACCGGTCGCTGGATCGAAGATCACCTCTTCGGTCAGCGCCTTGTTCATCCCCTGCACCACGCCGCCGTGGACCTGGTTCTCGGCAGCCAACGGGTTGATCACCCGGCCAATGTCATGCGCCTGAACCACGTTGAGCACTCGGATGTCGCCGGTGCCCGGATCGAGCTCGATCTCGAAGAACCCGGCGCCGAACGTCTTCTGCGAATAGCCCGCCGGCGGTGGCAGCGAAACGTTGCCGACGATCGCCGTCGTGACGGCGAACACCTGCTGGTCGACCACCACCGTCCCGGAGGCGACCGCATTGGCGATCGTCAAGGTGTTGGACGGGTTGGACTTCTGGATGATCTTCCCATCGACGACGTCGAGATCGTCGACCGGGACGCGCATCCGGCCGGCCGCGTTCTCGAGCAGTTTCGCCTTGGCGTCCTGAGCCGCCGCCATCACTGCTGAACCGACCGACTTGGTGCCGCGGCTTCCGGCAATCACGCCGGTGTCGGTGGTGAACTCGGTGTCCGGCATGCTCATCGAGATCAAGCTAAGCGGGATGCCCAGCACTTCCGAGGCGATCATCGAAAAGGTGGTGCGCTGGCCGGAGCCGATGTTGCCGGCGCCGCACAAGATGCGGACCGACCCGTCGGGGTCGATGATGCACTGGGCGGTCATCGGGGCGCTCTTGGCGCCCTTGGCCGCCGCGAAGGCCATCATCCCGACACCGCGTACCGGCTTGGTCAGATCACGCTGGCGTTGCCAGCCCTTCCACTTGTTCTTCCAGTCGAACGCCGCCGCCCCCTGGACGATCGTCTCACGGATGCCGCAACTTGAATACGGCTGGTTTGTGACCTGGTCGATCGCCTCTTCGAGGTTCTTCAGTCGCAGTTCGACCGGGTCCATGTTGAGTTTCTCGGCCGCGATGTTCATCAAGGATTCGATCATCAACTGGCCGGATGGCTCACCAACGCTACGAAGCGGGCCGGCAACAAAGGTGTTGGTCGCTGCCGCATAGCCCTCGACGTCCCAGTTGGCGCATTTGTAGAGCCGAAGCATCGACTCGACATCGTCGGTGTTGGCACGTGCGCCCCAAGCGCCCGACGCGATCCATGCCTTGCTCTGGCCGGCCATCAGCGTGCCGTCACGCTTGAAGCCGAGCCGAAGCTCGTGATACTTCGGATAGTTGTGACCAGCCTCGAGGAAGACATCCTTGCGGGTCAACTCGTACCGCACCGGCCGGCCCGCCCGCCGAGCGAGCGTCGCTGCGACGATGTGATACGGGTACCAGCCGGTCTTGTCACCCCAGCCGCCACCCATGAACTCCGAGATCACCCGGACTCGTGACTGTGGCATCCCCAACCCGGCGGCGATGCCGTTGCGCATGCTATGGACATACTGGCTGCTGGTTTGGATCGAGAGTTTGTCGTCACGGTCCCATTGGGCCAGCACGAAGTGCGGCTCCATCGCGCAGTGCTGCTCCCACTGGGTGGTGGTCTTCCAATCGACCACGAGGTCCGACTGAGAGAAGCCGGCGTTGACGTCGCCCCGCTTGTAGCTGAATTGCGGGTCGCGGTTGGCGTTGGTCGTCATTCCGCTGCGGACCATCGGCGCGCCCGGCTTGAGCGCCTCCCGGGCGTCGATGACGAAGGGAAGCTGCTCGTACTCGACCTTGATCAGCCGAATCGCCTCTTCGGCCGTGCCTTCGTCGATCGCTGCCACCGCCGCGATACCCTCACCGACAAATGACGGCTCGTCGGTCAACACGGCGCGTGTCGCGATCTTCGGGACGTCCTTGTAGGTGATGACGCTCATCACGCCAGGCAGCTTGACCGCTTCGGAGATGTCGAGCGTCTTAACCTTGGCGTGCGGATAGGGGCTGCGCAGCACCGCTGCGAACAAGGTGCCGGTCGGGTAATGGTCGCTGGAATAGCGGGCGCGGCCAGTCACCATTTCGGTGGCGTGAATATCCGCCATGCCGACGCCGACAACCTTGAAATTGGTCGGGCCGCTCGGCGGCGCTGCCGGTGGAGCCGGCATCGCCCGTCCTTCCTGGATCTGCTCGATTACGTCGTAGCCATAGAGATGCTTCGAGGCGGCTTCGCGCTCGAGCTGCTCGGGCGTGGGGTTGACGAGCTTCCCGTACTCCCACTGGATCGGGGCATTTTGCTTCTTGCGCGCCATCGGGCTCTCCTCCCTACGCCTTCAGCTTCGCGGCTTCCTTGACCGAAGCCAAGATGTTCGGGTAGGCGCTGCACTTGCAGAGGTTGCCAGACATGTATTGGATGATCTGCTTGTCCGTTGGATTGGGCGTGCGGATGAGCAGGCCAACTGCCTGCATGATCTGCCCCGGGGTGCAGAACCCACACTGCATACCCATGTTCTTGGCGAACGCCAACTGGACCGGATGGAGTTTGCCATCCTTCTCGAGGCCCTCGACCGTGGTGATCTTCGCGCCGTTCGCACGGATCGCCAACTCGGAACACGAGTTCACCGGCACGTTGTTGAGGAGCACCGTGCAGGCGCTACATTCGGACCGATTACAGCTGATCTTGGTGCCGGTCAGGGCAAATTCCTGCCGGAGCACTTCAGTCAGGCTCTGATTGGCGCGCACATAGAGCTCACGCTGCTGGCCATTGACTTCGAGGGTGATGACCTGCCCGGCAACCGGCTCGCCGGATTTGCCGCCGGGGGCTGATCCGGTTCGGCTCGCGCCACCAGGGCCAACCGAAACGCCGCCGCCGGCGACGGTCACGACGCCCGCTCCGGCGATTACGCCGGCGCCGGCGCCAGCGGCCGCCCCAATCAGGAACGAGCGGCGACTTGCCCCGTTACGAGCGGGGGTCGATGCGGGTGCGGTGGGCGCTGGGGAAGACGCGGGCGGCCGAGCTTGTGGCTCGTCGTCGAGGATATCGCGATCGTCGTCGATGGACACGTCCCCTCTCCTATTCGAACGCCGGTTTCGCGCCTGGCAGCCCTGCCGGTATTTTGTTGTGCCATGCCAGTATATGTATACGATAGAGAGGCGTCAAACGTTTTCATCCGGTATTCAGGGTGTTGACTGGGAATATAGTCCTGGTACTAGAGAACATCTGGCTGGGGCGCTACACTGACATCATTCGCCCATGCCGGAGGCAGCGATGATGTTTCCCCAACTCGGCCCGATGGAGCTCATCCTCATTCTGGCGATCGTCCTGATCGTCTTTGGTGTCGGTAAACTGCCACAGACCTTCGGCTCGATCGGCAAGGGTATGCGCGAGTTTCGCAAGGGCGTCTCAGGCGAAGAGCCCGGAGCAAAAGGCCCGAACCCGCCAACGACATAAGCGCCGCCCACCTCAGCCTCGAGGCAGGGTGACGGTAAAGGTGCTACCGACGCTCAACGTGCTCGAGACGGCGATTGCACCGCCCTGGGCATCGACGATCTCCTTGGCGATTGCCAGCCCCAAGCCCGCGCCCGCGCCGCTGCGCGATGGATCTCCCCGGTAGAAGCGTTCGAAGATGTGTGGCAAGACGTCGGCGCGGATTCCGCTGCCGGTGTCCGAAACGCTCAGTGCCACCGCATCGTCGATGCCAACGGCAGCAATCGTGATCGACCCACCTGGCCGAGTGTGCTTCGCGGCGTTGTCGATCAGGATGAGCAGCACCTGGACCAGGGCATCCCGATTGATTTGGACGATCAGATCGGGAGCGTCAGTTCGAAACCGGCGATCAGGCCAGGTGGCGGACGCCCGGCGTGCCAGATCGGCGAGGATCGGGCGAACCGCCGTCGGCTCGGGTGGACGCGAGACGCCGGCGTCTGCCCGGGCCAGGGTAAGGAGGTCATTCACCAACCGGATCAGCCGGTCGGTCTCTTCGGTCATGTCGGCCAACACCGCCACCCGGTCAGCGTCGTCGATTGGGGGGTCGCGTTGAAGCAAACTCAGGTTGCCGCGGATCGTCGTGAGCGGAGTTCGAAGCTCATGCGAGGCGTCGGCTGCCAGCCGACGTTGGGCCTGGAGCGACCCTTCGGCATGCAGGTACGCCGATTGGAGTTCGGTGAGCATTCGATTGAAGGTCGATGCGAGCCGGCCGATCTCGTCGTTTGGCCCGGAATTGGCCACGCGGTGGCCAAAGTCACGATTGTCGCCGATTCGGCGGGCTGTTTCGGTGATCGTGGCGATCGGTTGGAGGGTCCAGCCGGCCACCACCCAGCCGACGCCCAAGACGAACGCCAACGCGACCGCCGCGCTGACGAGGGCGATCCGCTGCAAGGCGGCCGCCGCTTCGTCCAGCGGCCGGAGCGAACGGGCCACCTGGAGCGCTCCCGCTGGCCGATTGCCGACCAGGATCGGGGTGGTGGCGACCAGGAGCCGACCATCGTCGACGTTCACCGTCTCGATCCAAGGTTCGCCGCGACGAACGGCGTCCTGGCCTTCCCGACTGAGCGGAAGGGTCTCCCCGCCGAGGTTGGGCGACCGGCTCCAGACCTGGCCATCGACCCCGCGGGTCTGGACGTAGCTCTCCGGCGCAGCCAACCGGCCAGCAGGCAGAACGATGTTGTCGAGCCGGAACCCCTTCGCCATCAAGATCTGGTCGGACTCGGCGGTCAGCGTCGATTCGACCAGCCGCATGGTTACCCCGGAGAACGCGGCCGCCAGCGCCAGACCAAACAGCACCAGCCCGAGGCTGAGGATGGTGCTGAGAAGGAGGGTTAGGCGCAGCCGGATCGAGAGCCGGGGCAAGGCGACGGCGCGGGCCGCTCTGGCGGAGGGAAACGTCGCCGACAGGGTCATCTAGGGCTGCCGCAGGACATAGCCGACCCCGCGCACCGTCTGGATCAGCCTCGCCTCGCCGCCAGCTTCGGTTTTCTCCCGGAGATAGCCGACATAGACATCCAACACATTACCGTAGCCGTCGAACTCGTAGCCCCAGACCTCCCGCAGGATCCGGTCACGTGGCAGCACTCGTCGAGGGTGGCGAAGGAAGCAGAGCAACAGGTCGTGCTCTTTTGGACTGAGCTGAAACGGTCGCTCGCCACGGCGCGTTTCACGAGTGACCGGGTCAAGCGACAGGTCGCCAAAAACGAGCGGCTTTTCGTTCTCCTCACTCTCGCGTCGGCGCAGCAAGGCACGAATTCGGGCGAGCAGTTCCGCCGTCGCAAATGGCTTGACAAGATAGTCGTCCGCGCCACTGTCGAGACCAGTCACTCGGTCGTAGATGGTGTCGCGGGCGGTCAGCATGAGGATCGGGGTGGCATCAGCCTCGCGAATACGCTGCGCCACCTCGATCCCGTCAAGCCCTGGCATCATCCAGTCCAGCACCACCAGGTCCGGCCGCTGGGTCTTCGCTTCAGCCAGCGCGCCGTCGCCATCGTTGGCCGCCAACACCTTGTACCCTTCGTACGCCAGTGTCCGGCGCAGCATGTCCACAAGTTTCGGGTCATCGTCCGCGATCAATATTGTCGCCACCGCGCTCCTCGGCGTGCCGGCCTCGTGCCGTCCACTTGAGAAACGATAGGGCGGCAACCTAAGAACAAGCTGAGGAGGCGCTCAAAGTCGCCTGAGGAGCGTCCGTCCGAAGGGCGGTCAGGCGCCGGTTGGCCAGAGGCTTACGACGGACGGGACGGTAACAATCTCCCCCGGTGACGCCGTGGAGCGCAGGCGTTGCCCGTCCGGAGGCTCGTCGCCGTGGGTGCGGTCCTGAACCAGGGCGCCGGCGGACCTCGTCCCCAACACCCGACAATCGGGCTCGAACCATCTCGACCGCGCGGCGCAACTGCCGATCTCACGCCCGGCCTGGCTGTACGCCTGGAACTGCTTCCTGACCATCATCACAATGACGCCCGGTTGCCTGGCCGTATACTCGCTGGATGGAACGCAGGCTGACCATCTCGGCGCGCGCCGTCGCCGACGTGGTAATCCCGGTTGGCGTGCTCGTGGTGCTGGCGGTCCTGTTCTGGATCGCCCGCGGCGCACTGATCCCCTTCGTGCTGGGGATTGTGATCGCCTATGCGATCGCCCCGGCGATCCGCGCGGTCGAGGGCCGACAGGTCGGCGGGCGACGCGTTTCACGGACCTTGGCAATCGTGTTGATCTACGGCGTTGCCCTTGCCTGTATCGTTGGGCTGGTCTGGGTGATCCTGCCGCCGCTTCTCGCCCAGATCCGTCAGTTGATCGCCGCATCCCCTGGCTACCTAACGCGCGTCCAGACGCTCTATGCCGGGATCGAGGGATGGTATCTCTCGCTCGACCTGAACCCCGACCTTCGCCGGGAGATCGACGGCTGGCTTGGCAGCGCAAGTTCGGCCGGGTTGGACATCGCTCAAGATGTCGGGCTGGGGATTGCCTCGGCCACGACGCGGACGATCGGGTTCGTGTTTGGGCTGCTGCTGGTGCCGTTCTGGGTGTTCTATGTCCTACGCGACCAGCATCACCTTGGAACGCAGATTCTCAACCTCTTTCCAACGGCGTGGCGGTTGACGGTGCGCGATCTTGCCGTCATCGCCGACCGTGTGCTGGGGAGCTATCTCCGCGGCCAACTCACTCTGATGGTATCGATTGGCCTCGCGGTGCTGGTTGCGGCGTTCATTCTCGGGATGACGGTCTCGCCGACGGTTGGCCGCTACGCTCTGCTCTTGGGCGTGGTGGCCGGACTGACCGAGGCGATCCCGATCGTCGGGCCGATCCTCGGCGGGGCCGTCGGCGTCGGGATCAGCGTCGTCGATGGTCCGTCCGCGATTCTCTGGACGCTCGCCGCCTATGTCGCGATCCAGCAGTTGGAAAACACCCTGCTGGTGCCGAAGATTATGGGCGACGCCCTTGAACTGAACCCGGCGATCTTGATCATCGCGCTGGCGGTTGGCTCGCAGATCGCCGGCCTGACCGGGGCAGTCCTCGCCGGTCCGCTCACCGCCCTGGCGGCTGTCTGGATCCGCTACGCTCAGGCGCGGTTGCGCGGTGAGGTCGATGCTGGCGTGATCACGCCGGGTACGCTCCACGAGCTTCGCCAGCGTCCAGATCTGGATCAGCGCAACGCATAGACCACTCCATCAGCCGCGGTCGCGTACAGCCCGCCGGAAGCGAGTATCGGTTGCGCCGCAATCGCTCCGCCCGCCTGGAAGCGCCAGCGCTCTGCGCCGCTGTTCGGGTCGAGCGCAAACAGCGTACCGTCCTCCGCGCCGGCATAGAGCGCATCGTCGGTCACAATTGGGCTGGCGCTAATCGGCGCGGGCGCTTTGTACTCCCAGGCAACCGCGCCCCGGGCCTGATCGATCGCAACGATCGACGGGCCCGATCCCACGTAGATCCGGCCATGTGCCAGGGCCGGCGAGGTTGCCTTGAACCCCGGTAGCGACACCGACCAGCGCGAACCGCGCGGCGGCGGCGGCGGGTCGCCGATCCCCCACAGCCAGAGTACCCCACGAACGAAATAGATCTCGCGCTCGAGCGGATAGACTTGCTCGCGAATCCCCGCCGCGACAAGCCGGGCGGTACGCCGGCCGAAGGCTCCGTACGCCGCATAGGCGGTATCCTCGGACACCGTCGGCGTGGAGGTGGCGCTGCCGACAATCAGAAAGTCGAAGCGTTTCTGGCCAGTTGTCCGGTCGACAACATGGAGCCAGCCATTATCTGCCACCACCACGACCAAGTCGTCGAGAACCGCGGGCGAGCCGGATACCTGCGACCCCGTGATGTAGGTCCAGAGGATCTCGCCCGTTGCCGCGTCGATCGCAAATAGCCGCCCATCGGTGCCGCCTTGGTAGAGTGTGCCGTTGCTGATCGTCGCCGGGCTCGAGACCGGGTTGCCGAGCGAGCGCTCCCACTCGATGACCCCACTGTGGCGATTGAGCGCCAACAGCCGCCAATCGCGCAACCCGACGTAGACCAACTCGCCAGCCACCACCGGCGTGTAATCCACCGGGCCAGTGGTCGGCGTCTGCCAGCGAATCATGCCGGTTTCGGCGTCCAGAGCGATGATCCGCCGGTCTCCGGTGGACACGAAGATCGACGTGCCGTCGCTGGCCGGTGCGGCGCGAAACGCTTCGTCGGTCTGAAAGCGCCAGCGAAGCTCTCCCCGAACCGCTGCGCTCGACGTGGGGACGGACCCGGTGTTCCGAAGGTCAAAACGGGGAAACTCCCAACGGCCTGGGACCGACGCGGAGGAAAGCGTCGTCGAAGGCGGCGGCGGGATCGGTGGCTGCTGGAGATAGGCCCAGCCGCCAATCAGCAGCCCGGCGACCGCAGCGACGATACCGATCCGCAGCAGCCAACCGCGCCAGGAGATCCTTCGACGGACACCACTGAACCAGCCCTCGGTGTTGACGGTGTTGCTCCAATAGAGCGAACCGGTCTCGGTTGGGACTTCGGTTACGGCGGGAGCAACCCTGGTGGCCGGGACCGCCGGCTGGAGTTCGGCCTGACGGAGAGCGTCGGCGAAGGCGCGTGGTCCGGCCCAACGGCGCTCGGCGCCCGGCGCGAGCGCCTCGCCGACCAGGGTCGCGACGGCGCGCGGTAAACCGGCGATTCGATCAGGCTGGAGCGTTGGCCGTCCCGCCTCTACTTTCGCCCGCATCATCGAGGGAGTCGGCGCTCCAAACGGAGAGTCCCCGGTCCGAAGCCACCAAGCGATGGCCGCGAGGCTGAAGGTGTCGCCGGTGGAACTCGCCGGTTTGTCGTCCTGACATTCCGGCGCGGTGAAGGCTGGGTGTGGCGTCAGCAAGGTTCGGCGTGTTATCGGGTCGGCGGCCTTGCCTAAGAGCGCCATCCCGAAATCCCCAACCTGGACGCGACCGCTCTCCGGATCGTAGAAAACGTTCGCCGGCTTGAGGTCGCCATGATTAATCCCGGCGTCCTCGGCGTACTCGAGGACGGCTGCCACGGCATCTACTACCGTCTGGACCGCCTCGGCGTCCAACGGCTCGGTCAGCCGTTCGAGGTTCGGCCCATCGGCCCGATCGCTGGCAATCCAGACCACGCCGTCGCTCTCGCCCCAGAGCAACGGCGGGAGCAGGTTCGGATGAGGCGCAAGCGCCTGGATCGCCTCCAGCCCATCGAAGAAGCGACGAACCAACGCTGGCTCCGATGAGAAGTAGGCGTGCAGCACCTTCACGACGCTCGGCTGGCCGCTCCGCAAGTCGGTGGCGGAATAGAGCGTGGCGAGGCCGGTGCTGGCCTGCGCCGCCTCAAGTTGATAGGGTCCCAGCCTGGTCAGGGAGACGGCCACCGTACGAACCTCTGTCGGCACTTTCGTCCCAGGGTAGCCGTCTCTTTCGCCGTCGTCCAGCCACCTCGCCGATGTTAGAGCCCGTGGGTCTGGCGCACGCGGTCAATCAGGCTCGTGATGTCCGGTTCGCCGCGCAGGTCCGGCGGCGGGATCGGCTCGATCACCTCGGAGCGCCCGGCAAGTTCGGCGAGCGTCGCGACAACTCCAGCCCCCAAGCCTTTCGGGTTGTAGCCCCCCTCGAGGGTGAAGGCCAAACGCCCGGGACAGTATTCGTCGGAAATCGCCCGACAGGCTTGCACCAACTGGGCGAAACCCTCAATAGTCAGCCGCTGGCTTGCGAGGGGGTCAGCCCAGTAGGCGTCGTAGCCGGCTGAGACGATCACCAGTTGGGGGGCGTAGCGGCGGGCAAGCGGAAAGAGCACCCGGTCGAAGACAAAACGGTGGGCATCGTTGCCAGAGTGCGGCGGCAATGGCACGTTCGCATTCGTCCCGCGGCCCTCGGCCTCTCCAATCTCTTCCACCCGACCAGTGCCGGGAAAGAGCGGCCACTGGTGGGTGGAGAAATAGAACACCGCCGGGTCGTGATAGAAGATGTCCTGGGTGCCGTTGCCGTGATGGACGTCGAAGTCGACGATCAACGTCCGCTCGATGTTGAACCGCTCGCGGGCGACCAACGCGGCGACCGCAACGTTGTTGAACAGGCAGAAGCCCATTGCCCGGTTCGGGGTTGCGTGATGCCCCGGCGGCCGGACGATTGCGAGGGCGGCCGAATACTCTCCGGTCAGTACGGCATCGACCGTTCGAATGGCGGCGCCGGCCGCATGCGCGGCGACGTCGAAAGACGCCTCGGTGACGACCGTGTCACCGTCAATCCAGGCGCCGCCGCGGTCTGCGATCTGGCGGATTCGGGCGACATGTTGTGGCGTGTGGGCGAGGGCAAGGTCATCGTCGGAGGCGGGCGCGAATGTCAATCGGGCGAGGCTCTGACGCACATCGCTGCTGAGAATTGCGCCGCGGATGGCTGCCAGCCGGCCAGCATTCTCGGGATGCTGGCCGGTGTGATGGTTGTCGAAGATCGGATCGTCGACGAACCCGACCGTGCTCACCCTAGTGCCGGGCCGGACCATCGATCTGGCGACTAAGCTGTGCGAGGTCGGCGTCGACCATTCGGCGGACCAGTCCCTCGAACGTCGTGCGCGGTTGCCAGCCCAGCCGCTCTCGCGCCTTGCTGGCATCCCCGACCAATAAGTCGACCTCGGCTGGACGCATGAAGCGCTCGTCCTGAACGATATGCTCGCGGTAGTCGAGGCCGAGGTGGCTGAAGGCCATCTCGGCAAACTCGCGCACCGTGTGGGTTTCGCCGGTCGCCACGACGTAATCCTCTGGTTCATCCTGCTGGAGCATCAACCACATCGCTTCGACGTAGTCCGGCGCATAGCCCCAGTCGCGGCGCGCGTCGAGGTTGCCGAGGGCGAGCGTTCGATCCAGCCCGAGCTTGATCCGCGCCGCGCCATGGCTGATCTTGCGCGTCACGAATTCCAGCCCGCGCCGCTCCGATTCGTGGTTGAACAGAATGCCCGAGGTCGCGTGGAGACCATAGCTCTCGCGATAGTTAATCGTGATCCAGTGGCCGTAGACCTTGGCAACACCATACGGGCTGCGCGGATAGAACGGCGTCGTTTCGCGCTGCGGCGTCTCGAGAACTTTGCCGAACATCTCGCTACTACTGGCTTGGTAAAAACGGACCGACGGATCGACCACTCGGATCGCGTCGAGCACCCGTGTCACACCGAGGGCAGTCGTCTCGCCGGTCAGCACCGGCTGGGTGAATGAGGTCTGGACGAAGGACTGAGCCGCGAGGTTGTAGACCTCGTGGGGCTGATACTCGCGCAGGGCGTGGACGATCGAATAGAAATCGAGGAGGTCAAAGGTGGCCGGGGTGATCTGGTCCTGGATATGGCTGATCCGCTCGAAGTTCACCGTGCTGCTTCGGCGGAGCAAGCCAATGACCTCATAGCCTTTGGCGAGGAGAAGTTCGGCCAGATACGAGCCATCCTGACCGGTAATTCCGGTGATCATCGCACGCTTGGTCGCCATGTTCCTCCTCGGCCTGCTCGGTCGAGCGCCGGGCGGAATGGTAGCGCAGCCTATCGACTTTGACCCATGACAACGGTGCTCCGACGGGCTGCGCCGAGGAACGAACGGGACCAACGGCTTTGAGGAGTGTTCGGCATCGTCGAGCCAAGCGGCATCTGCACAACCAGATCGCCGACCTCGCGCGGCCGGTTCGTCAGCCTCGATATCTCGCTGACCGGCCGCAGACCCTCATGCCGCTTCGCCGAGCGCGCCCCCTGGTCTGAACACCCAATCCCCCAACCCCGGTGAGGGCAACAAATGGCTGACGGCGGACCCGCTTGGCCGGCATGACACTTGCCGAGCGCGATGGGACTCTCGTCTAACCCACGGAAACCGCAGACGAGTGTGGTAGGCTGTCACAGGAGCCGTGATGATTCCGCGAATTCTTGGTTCAAGCCGCTATCTGGTCCTCTTCGCGGTGCTGGGATCGTTTGTGGCATCCGCCACGACAATGATCTACGCCGGGGCCTTCCTGATCTCGAACGTGCTCACGGTGATCACATCAATCTATTCGGAAGAAAATGGAGCAAAACGATTCTCGGTGACGATGATCGAGTTGATCGACCTCTATCTCCTGGGGATCGTGCTCTATCTGGTGGCCGAAGGATTGTACGAGCTGTTCATCAACCCGAACCTGCCTGCGCCGGCCTGGATGAAAGTGCATAGCCTCGAACAGCTCAAGAGCCGGATCGTCAGCGTCGTGATCGTTCTGCTCGGGGTCACCTTCATTGGCAAGGCGGTCTCCTGGGATGGCGGCTGGGAAATCATCGCCTTTGGCGGAGCAATCGCGGTGGTGATCGCCGCACTCTGTCTGGCGTTGCGAATGCTCGCCGAGGAAAGCGCCCACTACCACCCCTGACCCTTGCGGTGCACCGTGAGGTGATCGACGGCCCGGCTGGCCCGATTGTTGGCACGTATAATGCAGACAATGATCGACTCACGGGACCGCCAGGCTGATGAGCGCTAAGACCAGCCGATTTCGCACATTTGCGGCCCTCCAGGACCCCAACTTTCGCTGGCTACTGATCGGCCTGATCTGTTCCTTCCTTTCCCTTAACATGCAGAACCTCACCCGCGGTTACCTTGCGTTTCAGTTGACCGGGTCAAGCGCGTCGATTGGGCTGGTTCTGCTGGCCTGGGGCATCCCGATGATGGTGTTGGGAGTGTTCGCCGGTGTGGTGGCGGACCGCGTTCCCAAGCGGAACGTCCTGTTGGTCACCCAGACCACACTCGGGGTAAGCGCCCTTGCAACCGCGTTGCTGGTCCAGTTTGGCACGATCCAGCTTTGGCATCTGATCGTCGTCGGCTTCGTCCAGGGCGTCGCATTTAGCTTCAACATCCCGACCCGCCAGGCGATCATCCCGGAGGTCGTCGAGCGCGAACGGCTGACCAACGCGATGGCCCTGGTAAGTTCGGGATCGAGCCTCGCCAATATCCTCGGCGGCCCGATTGCCGGGTTGATCATCGCCATCCCGTTGCTGGGAATCCCCGGGGCGCTCTACTTAAGCGCCGCGCTCTATCTGGTCGTCTTGTTCATGTACAGCCAGGTGCCGGCACACCAGCCGAATGCCGGGCGCGAGCTTTCGTTTGTCGGTGACCTCGCTGCCGGATTTCGCTATGTCGCCAACTCGAAGATGATCCCGTTGCTCCTTATCATGGGCTATGTGCCGTGGACAGTCGCCCAGCCCTATCAGCAGTTGATGCCGGCGTTTTCGGCGGGGGTGCTTGAAGTCGGCTCGGAGGGACTGGGGCTGCTGATGGGGGCGATCGGTTTCGGTGCGCTCGTCGGTTCACTCTTCGTCGCGACGGTGGCTACGTCGAGCAATAAGAGCCGGATCCAGGTCGTCTGCGGTTTTGCTTTCGCAACAGCGCTCTTCCTGTTCGGCCTGTCGCCGTGGTTCTGGGTGTCGTTTGGCCTGCTGTTTGTCACCGGCGGGATGGCGAACGCCTACATGGCAATCAACCAGACCCTCGTCGCCGAGCATACCTCCCCCGGCTACTTCGGCCGAGTGCTCTCGGTTTCGACCCTGTTCTCCTCGATCGGCCCGATCGCGGTGCTGCCCTATGGCTGGTTCATGGACACCGTCGGGATGCGCCAGACGGTGAGCGGGAGCGCAGCAGTCGTCCTCGTCTTCCTCGTCATCGTGACGTTGCTACGGCCGGACATCCGACGGACTGGCAACACCGCCGTATCATCGAGCACGTCTGCTGCGCTCCCTGCTGAAGTGTCGCGCCGCTAAGGGGAAATGCGATGCGGTTCGGGCTGTTCCGAAGTCGTCCGCCGGTACGCCGGAAGGTGGCGCTTGCCGGTGGCGCATTGATACCGGAAGGGAAGGCGCGACGGGTCTACCTCGGTGGCCGGCTGCTGATCGCGGCGCATTTGGATGGCCGCTTCTACGCAATGTCGGCGCTCTGTACCCATTGGCCCGAGATGATCGACCCTGACAGCCTGAACGGCTGCGAACTGCGTTGCCCCGTGCATTGGGCGACCTTCGACGTACGTACCGGCAAGGCGACTGGTGGCCCGACCCGCAAGGGTGTCCCTGTCTACCCGGTCGTCGTCGATGGCGACGACCTGCTGATCGAACTTCCCGATTAACGTGCGGGCGGTCGTCGTCCTGAACCCGGCTGCGGATCGTGGCCGCGCCGGCAAGCGTGTCGCCGATCGCGCCGAGGTGGAGACGCGTATCAGGTCCTCCATGCCGGTCGAACGGTTCGAGTGGCAAGCGACCACGGGGCCCGGCGAGGCCGTGGCGATCGCGCGGCAGGCCGCGGAGACCGGACGTGCCGTCATCGCCGCCGGGGGCGATGGCACGGTCAACGAGGTCGTGAATGGGCTGTTGGAGGCCGGCGGCACGCCGCTCCTCGCCGTTCTGCCGCTTGGGTCGGGCAATGACTTCGCCCGAGCACTCCGGGCGCTTCCCTTCGGATTGCCCTCCGAGATCGACGTCGGGGTGGCCAAGACGAGCAGCGGGAAGCGCTATTTTGCCCTCGGCGTCGGGGCGGGGTTTATCGGTTGGGCGAACCGGCTACATCGGGGGCTGAATCTCCCCGGAGAGGCCGGCTATCTTGCATCGGCGGTCATCGCGCTTGTGGGCTACCGTCTCAGACCGCGAGTCCGTCTCACCATCGACGGGCGGGTCTGGACCGGGCGGCCCTCGATGGTGCTGGCGAGCAACACGCCGACGGTCGGCGGCGGATTTCGGGTCGCCCCGCGCGCCCGACTTGACGACGGCCTGCTCGACGTGGCCTGGGCCGGCCTCGCCAACCCGATCCGATTCGGCTGGCTCCTCCAGCGAGCCCGCCGCGGGGCGCACGAAGGTGACCGGCTGGTGCAAATCGCCCAGGCCGCCACTCTGACCGTCGAGTCGTCGCTCCCCTGGCCGGTTCATGTCGATGGTGAGGAGCCCTGGCCGGGGGGCGTTCGCCGGTTGGAAATCGGCATTCTCGCGGGCGCATTGCGCGTGGTCCGGATTGAGGGCGACTAGGCAGCCAGCCCGAACGATGCTACCGTACGGCGGGAGAGGTGAAACGATGCAGACAGCCACCCAGGTTCGCGAGATCCCGGTCGAGTGGGCGACCCCCGAGAATGTCGCGCCTTTTGGCGAGATCCTTGGCGCGGGACCGGCCGGCCAGGGGCGAGCGAGTGCCTTCTACGAAGGGGCAGTGCGAACGTTTTCGCCGGTCAACTTCATCTCAGATGAAGACACCGAATTAGTCGTCTCGGCGGTTGACCGCCGACAACTGAGTGTTCGATTCCTCGAGCGCCACTACAAGCACACCCAGACGTTCATCCCGCTCGACGGCAAGCCGGTGCTGGTGGTCGTCGCGCCGCCAAACGACGGCGACGAGCCCGATCTGGACCAGGTTCGGGCGCTCCTGTTCGACGGGTCGGTCGGGTTCGTGATGAAACTGGGAACCTGGCACGAGTTTCCGTTCGCCCTCGTCGACCGGACGAACGTGGTCGTCATCCTTCGCCATGAGACGACGCGCAGCCTCCTGCCGGACCAGAAGATCGCCGGTGAGGCCCACGGCCCGGACATCGACAAGCTTGACATCGTCGAGCGCACCGGCGTGACTATCGTCCCCAAGCTTGCGGCCGCCGACCGCGCACGCGTGTTCACGCCGCGCCGCTAACGATGCGGACGATGAGCGCCGAGGAGTGGCGCTCTTTCGTGATGGCGGGAACGCGAACCGGCAAACTGGCGACCGTGCGCGCCGACGGATGCCCCCACGTTGCACCGGTCTGGTTCGTGCTGGACGGCGAGGAGGTTGTCTTCACCACTGACGCGAACACCGTCAAAGGGGTCAATCTGTCGCGTACTGGCCGGGCGGCGCTCTGCGTCGACGAGGAGACGCCGCCGTTTGCCTACGTGCTTCTTGAGGGAAACGTTTCGATTTCCAGTGACCCTGGCGATCTCTTGCGCTGGGCGACTGCTGTTGGCGGGCGCTACATGGGCGCGAACCGGGCAGACGAATTCGGGCGGCGGAACGGAGTGCCGGGCGAACTGCTTGTTCGCCTACGGCCGGACAAGGTCGTTGCCCTCGCCGGTATCGCCGACTAACCCGAGACTTCCCCGAACTCCGGGCGATAGTGAAAGACGCCATGGGCGCCGGCCAATGCCCGGTCCCGCAGCGCCAGCAGCATAAACGCTTCCTCTGATGCAGGGAACTCGCAGCGCACCCCGATGGCGGACGCCGGCCGAAAGCCAAAGCGAGGGTAATAGGCGGGGTGGCCCAATACACCGCAGACCGGATGGCCGAGGGCGCGGCAAGCATTCAGCCCAGCCTCGACCAACCGACTGCCGATCCCCCGGCGTTGCCACTCCGGCAAGACCGCCATCGGACCGAGACCGACCGCATCCATCCGCCAATCGATCCCCTCGATCCAGGCTGGCGAAAAGAGGATGTGGCCGACGATTTGATCATCCTCGACCGCGACCAACGACACCGTAACCGCGTCGGCCGCCCGGATCGCCTCGACGAGGTCGGCCTCGGCGGGCTGACCGAACGCGGCGACGTTAACCGCGCGGATTGCTGCTTCGTCTGCCGGTGTTTCCGGCCGGATCAGGCTAGTCAAGAGCCACCCCCCGTGGTGCGAGCGGCGCGACGATCCGAACACCCGACGGCGGCGGCGCGGGTACCGCAGTCAAGACGATGTCGTTGCCGTCTCCACCCCGATAGGATATCCGCAGGAAGACGGTCGATGAGCCGACAGTCCGGCTGATGACCGCACCCTCGGCGAGACCGTTGAACGTGCCGTTGGACGGACCTGCGCTCGTCTTGGTTACGAGGGTAATGCGTTGGCTGAGAGGTGGGACGAAACCAAGCGAGAGCGAGAGCGTTCCGCCAAGGGTGAGAGCGCCGTTCACTGCCAACTGGTCGTTCTGCTGGGCGCTTGGCGCTTCGACCACGAAGGTCGATCCCGGCCCAAGAGTCAGGTCGCCGGAGACGTCAATCGTTCCAGGGCTGGCGCCGGGTGATAAGACACCACCGCTACCGAAGACGAGCGAGCCGTTCACCGCGCCGGTTCCGGTCAGAGTCGCGCCACCCTGCAGATTGAGCCCGGGTGGCGTGGTGAACGGCGTCGGGCCGAGCGCGATCACCGCAGCCGGTCCGCTCACCACCACCGAGGCGGCGACGATCGGACCCAAGGTGAGCGGGGCGCTCTGACGGTTGGTCTTTCCGGCGCCAGCCTTGACGATGAAGGTAAGGGTCCCCATTCCAACGTCGATCGGAGCGGTCTGGTTGATCGTGGCGGGACCGGGGTCGCGTTGAGTATCGATAACTCCCGCGCTCAGGTCGTCGTTGGCGACCAGCGTCAGGTTCCGCCCACCCGTGGTGATCGGGGCGGTGACCAGCACGCTTCGGCCGGTCGCCAACGTGAGACTGCCGGGGCGCGTCCCTGTGATGGTGAGTGCCGAGGCGATGGTGACGTCGTTGCTCGCCTGCATCGTGACATGCTGACCAGCGCCGACGCTGCGGCCAACCGCCTCGGGAAGAACGGCGAGCGAGCGCTCGGCGGCACGCCCATAGGTGACCTGACCCGGACCGGTCATCCCGACGATGACCTTGCCAGGCCCGTCGTTCTCAAAGCTCGCCAGAAACGTTCCGTTCCTCGTGTCGGCAATAACATTCATCGTGGAGGTGTTCACTTGAGTTGCCCCGAGGATACTATTGGCCGAGCCGACGACGCCGGTCAGCACGGCGGTTGGCTCGATCGGGGTGGCCGCGCCTCGGCCGCCTCCCCAGCGCCCACTGTAGGAAACGGGCACTCCGCCGACGATACGGAGACCCTCGCCGACCCGGTCACCAGGTAACGATCCAACGATGCTGTTGTTCGTCGAAACCGAACCGGTGACGCCGGGGACGGCATCGAAGAACGCGATCGCCCCACGTCCGCCATTCCAGCCGGGCAGCCGCGCCAAGGCCTGCGTGCCGCTGATCTGGTCGGCAAAGACGAACTGGCCATCGGCGAGGTCCGAGGCGACAAAACTATTGGCGAGGCTCTTGACGCCGGCCACGCCGCTCGCGCTACTTCCTATCGTGACCGCCGCCAAGTTGCCGCCGGAAATCACGGCATAGTTCTGCCCAATCTCGTTCACACTCACGCCAATCAGATCGTTCGGATCGTCGCCGACCAGGCTGTTGGCCGAGTTGATCTGGCCCGCTAGGACGGCGGTGCTACTCAGAACGAAGGTCACCGCGCCGCGGTTGGCGTTCCACGACGGACTTCTGATGATGACGTTGCCATTCGCGAGCGAGGTCGCGAACAGCCCTACTCGGTCGCTCGGGTTGGTGCCCATCAGGCTGTTGGTGGTGGTGTGAACGCCGGTAAATGGCGCGTTCGAGGGAGCGATTGTGACCGCCCCGCGCCCTCCATTCCAGGCCGAGTCGAGGAGCAAGTACCGGTCGGACCCGAGTAGGGACACGCCGCTACCCACCCGGTCGCCTATTGTCTCACCGACGAAGCTGTTGCTGTTGGAGACGGTGCCGGTCAATCCCAGTTTGCCGTCGACCCAGGTCACCGCGCCACGCCCGCCGTTCCAATTCGCCCACCTGACAAGGACGTTTCCGTCGCCCACCGTGGTGGCACTGGTGAGTATCCCATCGCCTGGCAGCGATCCAACGAGGCTATTGGTGGTGGTCACAACCAGCGACACCGGTAGCGTCGGGGTGACGACAAAGGTTGCCGCCCCGCGGTTCCCATTCCACCTCGGGGTGACCACCAGCAGGCTGCGCTCGTCCGGCCCAACCGACTGGGCAAAGCTAAAACCCACCTGGTCACCGGGACCGGCTCCAATGATGCTGTTCGCCACGCTCACCGTGCCGGTCATCCCCGGCACGGCATCCAGCACCGTGATCGCGCCGCGCTGGAGGTTCCAGTAGGGACTGGAGATCGCAATGACGTTCGGCCCAAGCGCCGGATGGGGAGAAAAGCCGAACATCCCGACATCGTCCGAGGGCGCCGTTCCGACGACGCTGTTGGCAGCGCTCACCGTGCCGGTGATCCCGGTCAGCGAACTCCCGATCGTCACCGCGCCGCGCGAGGCAGACCACTTGAACGTCGAGACGCCGTAGCGATCGGCGCCGATCGTGGTCAAGAACCCGCTGCCGACCCCTTCGCCCGGCGCCTGGCCGATCAGGCTGTTTGCCGAGGATACTATTCCGCCAAGGCCGGTCGCCGCATCGACGAAGGTGACCGCGCCGCGAGCCCCGTTCCATTCCGGGTTTTGAACCACGAAGTTGCCCGTTTGGAGCACCGTGAAGAACAGCCCGACCGTGTCGCTGATGTGGCTGCCGGTCACCACGCTGACGAGTGCCCCGGTTAGGCCGTTGTAGAGGTACGCCGCTCCGCCGTCCGGAGCGCCGATGTCGTCGCCGGGAGCGCTGACCGCGACGCGGCCGTTTGGCAGCGGGACGACTGTTTGACCGAACCGATCACCGGGAGCGCCACCCGAGCGCAACAAGGCAAACTGGGGAAACAGACCGGTCGCCGCATCCAAGAGGAGGTTCTTCGGGTCGATCAGAACGGTCTCGGCATCGATAGTTCCTTCGGGGTCCACCGAGCGCCGTGCTGAGAGTTCCACCCGGCAAGCCGCAAGATGACTGGCCGAAGCGAGATAGACCGAATCACTGGCCGCCCCGTCGCCGACCCGGATTGTTTCCGCCGCAAGGCGCGCCCCAACCAGGTCGAGCGACCAGCCGTCCAGCGTGATCGACCCGTCCGGCGCATCGAGACTGCCGCTCAGGACCATCTTGGCCGTCCCGGCAATGGCGATCGCCCCGCCCGGCTCGGCCTCGATCGCCGCCCGCTCGGCCATCAAGAGGCGCTGGCGAACCTCGAGCCGGACGTTCTTGCCGCGCAAGGCCCCATGCTGGACCAGCCGCTCGGCAGTCACCGCGAGTCCGCCGGACGCCTCGACGTTCCCGGATGCGACGACATAGGGCGCGTTCAGGGTGACTCCTCGCCCGCTGAGGCTCGCTCCGTGACGCAGGTCGATCAACCGGGCCGATGCAAGACGGATCGCCGTCGCATCCAGGTTGCCCACGACGATCAACTCGCCATTGGTTTCGATGGAAATCGTTCCGGGAATGGAGAGGTGCTCCAACGTCACCATCTCGGACTGGAGCGCCAGCTGCAGCGGCTTGCCGGCCGCCCAGCAACCCGCCAGTGAGACAACCTCGCCGCCCGAGCGGAGCACTGGTGCGCCCGATGGATCGCTGGCGAGGGCGATCTCGTCGGCCACGACCGAGATCGTGCCGTGCCGTGCCTCGATCCGGCGGTCAGCGCAGGAGGACGCTCCAACAGCGGGAGGGACAGCGAGTACGAGCACGAGGATCGCCAGCGAAAGCCGGCAGAGCGAACGAACCGACCGGGGCATCGGTGTCTCCTTCTCGGTGGTCGACCGTCGTCTTTACTGTACGCCTGTCCAAGCAGGCCGGCAATGGCGAGGTTCGCCGTCCGCCGGGCAGGAAGTTGGAGGGCGAAACTCCTCTACCCTGATCCGAATGCCCGCCCGATAGCCTGAGCGGTGGCGACGGCGTCGGGAAGGTGGACCGCTGCCCGCTCGGGCGACCAACGCGAGGCCGGGCCGACCACCGACAGCGCTGCCAGCGCCCCAGCCGGCCCGATTACCGGCACCGAGACGACGCCGAATTCCGGCGCACGTTCGGCGTAGCCGATCAGGTGACCGCGCGCCGCGATCTCCTCGATGACCGCGCGCAGTTGGGCCGCCTCACTCTCGCCCCGGTTCTGACCAACCCAGTCGAGATAGGCATCGCGCACCACCAGCGGGGCAAAGGCGAGCAGAACTTTGCCTGGAGCGCCCGCTTCAAGGCGATCGGGCGTGTCGAGCACCGCGGCAAAGTGAGCCGGATGGCGGCTTTCGACTTGCAAGATGCAGACGCGCTCTCGGCCGAAGCCGGTGACGAGGGTAACCGTTTCACCGGTACGGTCGCGCAGTTCCTGCATCGGCGGCAGGGCGGCCCAGCGCAGCATGTCTCGCTTGTTGAACTGCTCGATCAATACCCAGAGCCGGGCGCCGATCCCGAAGCGGCCGGCCGCCGGGTCGTCGTAGACAATCCCTCCCGCCAGGAGTTCGCGCAGCAGCCGATGGGCGGTTGCCGGGGCGAGCCCGGCCTGCCGAGCGATTTGTCGAATCGATGCGCGGGCGGGTGCGGCGGCAAGCCCTTCGAGCAGAGCGAGGTAGCGGCCGAATGGGCTGGAGGAGCGCCCACGGCCGCCTTGACGGGGTTTTGGAGGGCTGACTATACTGCTCAAACCTGAGACACTTTATCTCATATGTGAGACAACGGCAAGGGAGGGCGACGGTGCGCGTCGGGCTCTACATCAATCCACAGACGCCGGGACCGGGCCACGATCGCCGGCTGATCAACGAGGTTATCGATCAGATCGAGTTGGCCGAGACCCTCGGCTTCGAAGACGCCTGGCTGACCGAACATCATTTCAGCGATTACAACGCCTATTCCGACCCGGTCCTGTTTGCCGCCGCGCTCAGCCAACGCGTCAAAAGGATGACGATCGGCTTCTCGCTTGCCGTCGTCCCCTTCCACAACCCGATCCGTTTTGCCACCCAGATGAATCTGCTCGACAACTTCCTTGACGGTCGGCTGATCGTCGGCGTTGGCCCGGGCAACTCGCCGGAAGAGTTCAGAGGCTTCGGGCTGGATGCCACCAAGCGCCACGAGATGAACCGCGAGTTCATGGACATCGTCGAACAGGCCTGGGCCGCCCCCCGCGAAGGTTTCGAGTACCGCGGCGAATTCTGGCAAGGAGAGGTTCACGGCCGTCTGATCCCCGAACCGGTACAACTACCGCGCCCGCGTGTCGCCTGGGCAACCCTCACTCCCGACACCGTCTATTTCGCCGGCAAGAAAGGCTATAGCTGGCTGATGGGGCCGCAGAATCCCTACTGGGTCGCCCCACGCGTCAAGCGCTATCAGGACGGCTTGCGCGACAGCGGCCTTCCCGAGGAGATGCAGCAACGTGCCTGGTACGGCACCGGCATCCTCCGCCAGATTTACTGCGCTGCCCCCGGCGAAGACTGGCAGGAGACGATTGGCCCCTACATCGATACCTATATCCGGAAAGCCGCCAAGGCAAACACCGGTATCGACGACCTTCCGAAGGACGACTTCGAGCGGCGCAAGCAGGGCTACCTTGGCAATTGGCTGTTTGCTGGAACGGCCGACGAGTTGGTCGAAAAGCTCATGCCCTTTGCCCGCCTCGGGGCCCATCATCTGATGTGCTGGGTCAACTTCGGCCACTTGCCCGATAAGCTGATCAAGGAATCGCTCCTGCGATTCTCCGCCGATGTCCTGCCAGCGCTCAACGCCACCACCTTCGAGCCGGACTATGTCGACGAGGTTATCGCCACCACGCCGGAAAACACCCAGTTCTGGACTCCGTCGGTGACCGCCGCTGGCAAACGCGAAAAGGGTGTTGCCTTGACCGAGGACGAGGCCGCCGCCCAGGCCGCGGTCGGGGTACGTCAAAACGTCCCTTAGCCGGCCGTCACTGGACACCTCCGCCTGAATCGGTGAAACGGTGGCCCAAGCCTCGCCCGGCGCATGGCGATTTGTTCTCCCTCTCCTGCGGGAGCAGGGAGCGAGGAGGGTGAGGTCACATGAAGATCGGGCTGGCGAATATCTACAGCCTCCGACCGGGCGCAACCTGGCGCGAGAGTTGGGAACACCTCGTCTGGCAGCTTCAGTTTGGCGACGAAGCGGGATTCGCCAATTTCTGGCTGACCGAGCATCACTTCACCGAGTACGGCGCGACCGGTTCCCCGAGCGTCATACTCTCGAACCTCGCCGCGCTCACCCGGCGCATCCGGATCGGCTACGGAGTGGCGCTTCTCCCCTTCCACCATCCGGTGCGGATCGCCGAGGAGATGCTGCTGCTCGACCAGATGAGTGAAGGACGCCTCGACATCGGGATCGGCCGGGGCCACGCGCCACTCGAGACTGTCGTCCTTTGCCCCGACCCCGACCGTTCCGTCGACCTCTTCGACGACGCGTTTGATGTCATTCGCCAGGCTTTTGCCGGCAAGCCCTTCGCCTTTTCCGGCAAGTACTGGAACTTTCCCGAGATCCAACTCTTTCCGCTTCCTTACCAGCCGGACCCGCCGATCTATCAGGTAATGACCTCGCCGCGCTCCATCGCCTTTGCCGCCGAGAATGGAACGATTCCCGTGCTTGGCAACCGTCCGGGCGACTTCCTTCGCGACCAGCTTCGCCAGTACGAGGGAGCCGCCCAGGCGGCGGGGGTGGCGGAGGATGCGCTCCAGCGCCGGCTCGATCGTGTCTCGGCGGCGCGCTTCGTGGCGATCGGCGATTCGCGCGAGGAGGCGCGAGAGATCGCACTGCGCGAGGTGGCGCACTACCGGTACGCCCATCAACTCTACCAGCTTCCGGTAGGTGATTCGGCCTTTCATCGGGAGATCCGCGACGTAGCGCCGGCCAGCCTCTCCGACGACGAGATGATCGCGTCGGTGCTCTTCGGTACGGCGGACGACATTGTCGAGCAAGTTCGGGAGCTCGAGAGCTATGGGATTCGCCAACTCTCGATCTCGCTCGATTCGCCGGTGACGCCATTCGCCGAGGGTCGCCGCCGCCTCGAGAAGTTCACCCGCGAGGTCCTGCCAACCGTTGCGGTGGTTCCCATCGGCCGCTAACGCCGGACCACGATCGTCGCCGCCACTTTGTCGTGGAGGGTCTGGCGGCGGTCGTCCCAGAGCATCCAGAGGTAGGTCAGGACGTTGACGATCGGGATTGCCGTCAGCACGGCCCAGGCGACCCAGCGGATCACCGCTCGCCCGTAGCCCGCCGCCTCGCCCGAGACGGCAATCACCCGCACGCCCAGCAGTATTCCACCGACCGTTCGCCCGGTCGCGCCGATCAACAGGATGAAGTAGATCGCTCCCAGTAGGGTGGTGATGGCAATCGCTGTCGGGTTCAGGCTCGCGAGGGCGCTCTCGGCGATCTCACGCCCGCCCGAACTGTCCAACCTCGCCAAGCTGAGATAGCCACCAACGAAGCGATGCGCCAGCCCAGCCAGCGCGTTGACGACGATGGTGTCGATGATCAGCGCAAAGAATCGTCGCCAGAAGCCCGCGTACCTCATCCCGGCCGCCTCCGGCCGGCCAGCATAGCAGAGGTCAGTCGACGAGGCGAAGTTTGACCGGCGTTGGGTCCATCGCGACCAGCAGCGGGCGGGTGATGCTCGTGAACGAAACGACTGCCTGCCCCGGCGCAAGGCTACCAATCTGCCGCCACAAGCCGTCGTCGACGCTGCCGAACGCCTGGCGGAGCTCGCGCACGACCGCCGCGTCGGTGAGCCGGTGGAGGATGACGTTGTTGAGCAGTCCGAGGATCTCGCGCGGCAGGTGTTGCGGCAACTGCGAGACGAAGCAGAGCCCGAGCCGGCGCTTGCGGCCACGCCGGGCGATCCGGGCCAACTGGTTGAACAGGATCGGCATCTGCTTGATCCGCTCGGCCGAGATGAATTCGTGCGCCTCCTCGACGATGACCAACGTGCGTGGCGGAGCGAGCCCCTTGGTCTCTGCAACCTTGAAGGCATCTTCCTGCCCTAGCTGAACGAGCCGAAGGACCTCGGCGATCGCGAGGTTGCGCTGATAGGGCGAATCCATGTCCGACAGGTCAATCAGGCTGACCCGGCCCGGCTCGACGAAGCTCTCGGCTCTAAGCTGCTCCGTCCCCTTGATGTCTAGCATGTTCAGCCGGCGGATCACGCCGAGCTTGCCCTGAAGCGCCCGCCAACTGGTCACCGACTGGAACTTCTGCTCTCCATGGGCACGATCGATCGTCGTCTTGAACTCCTCGCTCCATTTCTCGACAGGGTTCCAGTTCGAGACCGGCGCGCGACTGCCCTCGAGTTTGTCGGCTATCGCTCGCACCACATCGTAGATAGCGTTCAGCCGCAGGCCCGGGAAGCCACGCTCCTGGTCATCCCACTCGAGGCGCTTCTCATGCTTGCGTTCCTGAAAGACGTTGATCGTCAGGTCGACCGCGAGGTCATAGGCGCGATAGAACCGTTCGGTCTGGGCGTCGTTGAGGTCGAGGATTTCGGCGATCGCCGCCGGCGCAAGGGCGTCGAAGGTGAGCGTGAACGGTGACCGATTCGGATGATTTCGGTTGCTCGGCTCGTGGTTGGCGAGGTGGTAAAGCGTCACTCGGTCTGCCGGAAGTCCAGCCGGTTCCTGCCGGCGCGCCGCCAAAAGCTCGAGCATTGCCGGCTGGTCAGTCGGCTCGTGGATGTGCGAGTACTCACCTTCGACATCGAGGACGACAACCGCCATCTGGGCGGCCTGGGCCTGGGCGATCAGCCGGGAGACGGTGGTGCTCTTGCCGCCACCGGTGCTGCCCAGCACTCCGAGGTGGCGCGGCAGGACGTTCTTGTCCTTCGAGTCGATTGCGACCTCGATCCCCTCGTAGCCGACCGCCAACCCGAGGTGCAGATCGCCATCCACCTTCAGGAAATCGCGAACCTCGTTGTCGTCCAGCAGCCGGGCCGGGCTGTTCGGCAGTGGCCGAAAACGCGGCGGCCCGAGCGCCTTGCCTACCCGTTCGCCGAGGATCTCGACTGCCGCCCGACCGTGGTAGCGCGGAAGGAACATCGTCGCGCCGCGCACCGCAGTGGTGACAATCAACGCCGAGTCGCCGCGCAGGCCATCCGGTTCGTGAAACGGGCCTTCGGTCACCACGCCAAGGAATGCGGCCGGGCGCCCGGGGTGCGGCGGCTCGGTGACGATCTCGACGAAGGCGCAGTTGGCGACCTTGTCGAGTTGCTCGGCGGGGATCACGACCGTCACCGTCCCGTCGGCGCTGGCCGGCGTGTCGAAGAGGGTGACGCCGACGGCGTTCTCGCGCAGTTTGGCTGGCTCCCAGGCCCCGCGTGCCTCGATCTCGGCCTGGTTGCGTTCGAGCGCCGCGGCCGGAACGGGCTGGGGTTGGTGGTTGGTCGGTGGAGCCTGCATCGTGCCTCCCTTAGCGGGTCTCGCGCTCGTTCGTGTAGCGGAACGGCGCGTCGTGTTCAGCGTAGGCGGTCTGGACGAGCGAGCGCACCGCCCCCGGCGGAAAGTTCCCTCGCGCCATCCGGTCGGCCATATCGATCAGCAGCGGAAAGCCGCGATGCTCCTGCATCACCGAATCGGCCATCGCGATCATCGCCGCCTCGTGAATCCGGTCGACGTGGCCATAGAAGACCTGGGCCGGCGCGGCCGCCGACGCCCGATAGACGCCACGCGCCACCTGCTTGCCGTACTTCTCGACAAAAGCGAGAGCCCGGCCGCCGCGAAGGTCGGGGTGGCGTCCTTGCTTGACGATATGGCGAAGCGGCTGGTCAAGCGTCTCGACGACGGCGTATTCGAGAGGGTTGAGTGCGTCGCCGAGGGTGAGCAGCGTCCGGTCGCGTATCGCGCTCGGGACGAAGACGAAGCGCCGGTAGTCAATGATGCCGGAGAGCAGCTCGAGCGAGCGAGCGAGCAGCTCGAGACTGCCAGATCCGGTGAGCAGCTCGAGGGGAACCGGGACGCCGTGGCCCATCCGCCAGGCGGCGGTCGATTCCTCGAGCAGAACCTTGCGCTCGATATAGGCCATCACGCCGCGCTGGCCGAGCAGCGACAGCTGGTCGCGGCGATCGTCCGGATCGATTCCCGGAGCGTCGCGCCGGTGTCGGCGGTTCAAGATTTCCGAAACGTCGCCGACCGGATCGGCGCTGCGTAGCCGCAGATCCCGCCGAAAGAGGCGGTGGCTAAAGGTCCCGAGGTCTCCGTGGTACGATGCCAGGACGACGCCAAACGAGGTGACGGTCAGGACGAGCGAATCCTGCTCCACCATGGTGGCGTCGCACGCCTCGACCGCGCCGTTGAACAACAGCCCGAAGTGCTGGCGGCGGATCAGGTCGTCGGTGACCTGAAAATGCCCGGCCTCGGTCGTGTCATTCAGGTGGAGGGTCCTGAAGGCTCGCTCTCGCAGCTCGCGGCGCACCTCAGTTCCCTGTTCGACGGCTTGGGCAACCTCGCGCTGCAAGCGCTCGTAGAGGGTCTGCTCGTCCGGCCGCCAGGTCGCGAGGTCAAGCACGTCGCTGAGCCGCTCGCCGTAGGCGGCGGCGAACTGGCCGTCATGGATGGCGGGGGTCCGGGGCGCGGCAATCTCGTCCATCAGTCCACCCGAGGGGAACCTATTCCTCGATCCTTCCGACGCGCGCCGCCAGGTGCGACAGCCAGCCGCTGGGAACGTCGAGCTCGAGCGCCGAAAGCAGCCGGAGCGCGTACTGCGCTGCGACCGGCGCGGGCAACTGATACCGATCAACAAGTGCAACGGCCAGGGCGCGCTCCCGCAGCGCGGCGGGCATCGTTCCGGTTCCAGCGGCCAGCACGAGAGCCTGGTCGGCCGGAGCAATCAGTTCGAGGGCCAACTTGTCGGCGTCGCTTTCGTGAGCGAGATTCGCCAGGTCGTCGTAGTCGAACAAGTCGAGGTACGGGCCGACCGGGGCGTCACGCAGAGCGGCTTGGACGCGTTCGGCGTCGGTTGGTGGCCGCTCGCCGTCGAGGACCTCGCGGATAGCCGGGCCGAGCAGGGCGATCGCCCGCTCCCGCGGGCGTTGGTAGTCGGCCAGGAAGTGCGCCAGTTCATGGGCGAGGGTGAACTTCTGCTCGGCGGGGGGATCACTGCCCTCGACGAAGACAATGCCGCGGCCGCTGGACACCACGAGGCAGCCGTGGAGCCGGCCGCTCGTCCCATCCAGACGCGGGGCGATCCCCCAGCGCTGCAGGTAGTCGTCAATCGCCTCCGGCCGCAGCCGCGGCAGCGCGACCCGCACCAGCGTCGTCCCAAGGCTGATCGCTTGGTCAAGCGGCACGTCGCGGCCGCCGGCATCCCGCCAGAACCGGTCGGAGAGGAGCGTCACCCAGGCCGGATTAAACGTCATGGCGCGTCCTCGGTTGGCTTGTCGTCTTCGCGCCGGCGGGCGGCGCGCAGGCCGCCTCCTACCTGGCGGAGCGCGTCAACCGCCTCGGCCTTGCGAAGGACGCCCGCCAGCCGGAAGCGCGAGATGCCGGTCCGCTCGGCGATCAGGAGGACGTCCGCCTGGAAACGATCCGGGCGCGGCCTGCCGCAGAGGGCGAGGATCGTCATCGCTTGCTCGCTCGCGTCGAGTTCTTCGGCCAACTCGATGTCCGACAGGTTTCCCTGCTCCTGGTAGCGGGCGAGCAGCGATCCGAGCAGTTTCGGCTCCCGGCGAGCGCGACGTGCGGCGAGGTTCAGGAAGGCGTCAGTGTCCATCTGACCACCCCTGATGTTTGAGCTCCCGCTTGAGCCGCATAGTAATCCGGTCTTTTGCCTGCTTGACCGACCTGCGCTGCCCCTCGATGTCCAAAGCGGTCACCCCGAGAACCTCGGCGAACGCCGCAGTCTTGCGCTCACCTTCGGCCATCAGCCGCAGCACCTCGCGGTCAGCTGGTGCGGGCAATTGCTCCCGAATGGTCCTGAGCAGCACCGGGTCCACCCCTCCAATCCAGTGGTTCACATCGATGGACTTGTCCTCGATCCGGTCCACCAATGGGGTGTTCCCATCGCCATCGTCGTCTGCGACAGCATCAAGCGAGACCGTGCTCGGCGGACGCTGGCGTCGCTCTTTCTGCAGAATATTCCGAAGGTCGAAATCGGCGCTTCTCACCAAATAGCTCGACAACTTGCCCTTAGCGGGCTGATAGGTCTCGGGCCGATTGAGCAGATTGAAGAGGGCATCGAGGACCGCCTCGTCGATCAACTCGTCGGCGACCCGGTACTTGGACCGCAGGTGGCGACAGAGCACCGGCCCAGACAACTCGACCAAGTCGGCGGGGGCGGTCGGATCGCCTTCGAGCAAGCGTTGGTGAATCTGCTGGAGCGCGGTCTCGTCCATGGCGTTCCCGTAGTTCTGTTCGATAACCATCATATCGCGTGGCGTGTTATCCAAGCAGAGTCTCCGAGACCGGATGTACACTTGCAAAGATCCGGGCCGCCTGCTATTAATAGACACCTAGTTGATTGAGTTACTCAACTTTGTCCTTGGCCTACCGGCCAGAAACTCAGCGTTGTAGCGGAGGCTGTCGATGACGCTTCCAGTCGCCATTGGGCGCTTCGTCAACCCGACCGGGGTTGACGTCGCCCGGCCGGGTCGGCGAAGCGCCCGGCTGTTGGCCGGGGCCATCCTGATCGGCATCATCGGGCTGAGTGCTCTCGCCGCTCCCTGGATTTCACCCTATGCCCCGGAGGCGCAGAGCATCGCCGACCGGCTTCAGCCGCCGTCGCAGGCTCATTGGTTTGGCACCGATGCCGTCGGACGCGACTTGCTGAGCCGAGTGCTCTGGGGCGGCCGGGTGTCGCTGTCGGTCGGGCTGCTCTCAATGGTGATCGCGGTGGTCGCGAGCGTCGCGATCGGCGCAGCATCGGGCTTTTTCGGCGGACGTACCGATGCGCTGCTGATGCGCTTCACCGAACTGATCATGGTCTTCCCGACGTTCTTCTTGATCATTCTGGTTCTCGCCAGTTTCGGGAACAGTGTGCCGTTGTTGATCGCGGTGATCGGCCTCACATCGTGGCCAATTGGCGCGCGCATCGTCCGCGGCGAGGTGCTCAAGATCAAGAACCGCGATTTCATCCACGCCGCCGAGGCGCTTGGCGCAACGGCCTGGCGGGTGATCTGGCGGCATATCATCCCGAACACGCTCGCGGTGATCGTCGTGAGCGCCACCATCCGGGTCGGCACGAACATCCTCGTCGAGGCCGGGCTGAGCTACCTCGGGCTCGGCGTCCAGCCTCCATTGGCCAGTTGGGGGAATATCGTCGCCGAGGGGGCGCGGGTGATACGCACGGCCTGGTGGGTCGTCGCCACCCCGGCGGCCGCGATTTTTGTCACCGTGCTTGCCTTTAACCTGCTCGGTGAAGGAGTGCGTGACGCCTTCGACCCTCGGTCCGCATCGGAGCGGCCGTCGTGACGCGCTACTGGATTGGCCGGGTCGTCCAGGCACTGATCCTGCTTGCCGGTGTCTCGGTGCTGGTGTTCGTCGTTCTCCGGCTTTCCCCCGGCGACCCGTCAACCCTGCTTGCCGACCCGAGCTTCCTCAGCGACCAGCAGCGGGCCGAATTGCGCGCTTCGCTAGGGCTGGATGAGCCCTGGCCAACCCAGTATGCCAAGACGATGGTGGCGCTCTTCAGTGGCGACCTGCGCAGTTTCCGCACCAAGGAGCCGACTGCCGCGATGATCGCCAACGCATTTCCGGTCACGTTGAGCGTTGGGCTTGTGGGGATGCTCCTGGCGATCGCCGTCAGCGTCCCGCTCGGTGCAGCCGCGGCCCGGCGGCCCGGCGGCCTGATCGATCGGATACTAAGCCTCTCGATCGTCGTGGCGATCTCGTTTCCGAGCTTTGTCCTGGCCCTTTTCCTGATCCGCTGGTTCGCCGAGGAATGGCGCATCCTGCCCGCCAGCGGCTTCCGGCCCGCTGGGGTCACCAGCGTCAACCCCTTCGTCATCCTGCCGCACCTGGTCATGCCGGCCGTAGTCACCGCGTTTCCGCTCGCCGCCATCCTCGGCCGCTACGTCCGCGATGCCGTGCGCGACGTGCTGTCCGAGGACTATGTCCGCACCGCCCGTGGCAAAGGTCTGCCGGGGCGGCTGGTCCAATGGCGGCATGTCTTCCCGAACGCGCTGGTGGCGATCGTCAGCGTGGTCGGAACGATTACACCGCTTCTGTTGGGAGGGTCGGTGATCGTCGAGACCCTGTTTGGCTTGCCTGGCCTTGGGCGGATCACCGTCCAAGGCGCGCTCCAACGCGATTATCCGGTGGTGATGGCAACCACCTTGTTCACGGCGGTGCTGGTCGTCGCCGCCAATTTCGTGACCGATGTGGTCTATGGGCTGGTCGATCCGCGCATTCGCCTGCAGTGAGACGACGTGGATCTGAGGAAGGAGCACTCCGATGTCGGAAGATACGAACTACTGGATCAGGCGCTCGACCGCGCGCCGAGCTTCACGCCGCCAGGTGCTCCAGGCCGGAGCCGCGTTCGCTGGGCTTTGGGTTGCCGGCTGCACCACGCCGTCCGCGCCGACCGGTTCGTCGCAGCCGGGTAGCAGCGCTCCAAAGCAGGGTGGCCAGGCCATTATCTACATCAACCATCCCGACACTCTCAACCCGGCGATCAGCCCAGTTTCGACGACCATCTACAACACGCCATTCTTCTTCAATGGCCTGACCCGGCCGGCCGACGACTATCGCTCGCTCCCAGACCTCGCCGAGTCCTGGGAGATCACTCCCGACAGCCTGACCTTTACCTTCAAGCTGCGACGCGGCGTCAAGTTCCACGACGGTCAGCCGTTCTCCGCTGAAGACGTCAAGTTCACCTGGGAGTTGATCTGTCATCCCGAGAACGTCGCCGCTCGGCAGATCGCCGGATTCTTCGGCCAGGTCGTCGGGGCGCGCGACTTTACAGCCGGTCGTGCTCCGAGCATCGAGGGTGTCAAGATCCTCGATCCGTACACGATCCAGGTGACCCTCACCGAGGTCTACGCACCGTTCCTGAGCATCTCGGCCGGTCAGCCGATCCTTCCGAAGCACGTCTGGAAGGACGTGCCGGTCAAGGAGTTGGCCGCCCATCCGGCCTCGCGCAAGCCGGTTGGCACCGGGCCGTTCATCATCGATTCGTGGACGACGAACGATGCATTGATCATGCGCGCCAACCTGGAGTATTACGAGGGCCGACCGTACCTCGATCGGATCGTCTCGCTCGCCGTCGGCGATCAGGCGGCCGGTTTCGCCATGCTTAAGGCACGCGAAGTCAACCTGATGGGTCTGTACGCATCGGTG
Source organism: Dehalococcoidia bacterium (assembly GCA_046328265.1). Lineage (GTDB taxonomy): Bacteria > Chloroflexota > Dehalococcoidia > SpSt-223 > SpSt-223 > JANWZD01. The sequence goes on along the minus strand of JAXLWW010000006.1, from coordinate 47,847 downwards.
CCGATTGACAACTACGACGAGTCGGCTGCCGACACCCGCCTCGAGACCCGACCCTTGCCAGGGCTCGCGAACATGTACGCCGAGATCAATTTCCGCAACCCGCTCTTTCAGGACCTCCGGGTGCGCCAGGCGATCTCCTACGCGACCGACCGGAAAGCGATCCGCGAGAGCCTCTACAAGGGGCGAGCGCTGTCGATCAACGGCCCCATCCATCCTACCTTCTGGGCAGCCAAGCCGGACATCACCACCTACGACGGCGACCCGAATAAGGCACGCCAGTTGCTTGCCGAGGTTGGCTGGCGACCCGGGTCGGACGGGATACTGGAGAAGGATGGTGTCAAGTTCCGTTTCAACGTTCCGTCGATCCAGACCGCCTCGAACCCGTACGACGTCGTCATGCAGGAACAGTGGAAGCGAGTCGGGATCGACGCCCAGATCCAACGGTCGGATTTTGCTTCGTTCTGGGCGCCAATCTATCTCGCCGGCCGTCACGACATCGCCGCACTCAACTTGCCCTTTGGGTTGTACCTCGATCCGGACTATCCGCTCGCGGGCTACTTCTCAACCCCTCTCAATCGCAACAAATACAGCAATCCGAAGGTGGACGAATTGATCCGATCGAGCGCCGCCACTCTCGATCGCGACCTGCGCAAGCAGCGCTATTGGGAGTTCCAGGAAACCCTCGCCAAGGACGTCCCGCACCTCTGGCTGGGCGTCCCAGACGAGATCTGGGGCATCACCAAGGGTCTGGTCATCCCCTCCAAGCCAAACGGCTACCTGACCATCCGCTCAGCCAGGGAGTGGTACTGGCAGAGCTAGCGCCTACCGCAATCCGGACTGGAGGAGCACATGACCGCAGCACCTGACCGACGGTCACTCGTCATTGACGGCGCACGGCTGATTGATGGCACCGGCAATCCAGCCATCGAGGACAGCGTGCTGGTGATCGTGGGAGACCGGATCACCGAGTTCGGGCCACGCGGCCGGGTTCGGGTTCCGCCCGATGCCACCGTGATCGACGGTCGTGAAAAGACCGTCCTCCCCGGCCTGATCGACGTCCACGTCCACGATTCCAGCGATGAGAACATGGCGCTCTATGTCAAGAACGGCGTCACCAGCATCCGCTTCGCCGGCGGCGAACAAGCATCACTGCTGGCGCTCCGGGGCCGAGTTGAGCGCGAGGAGATCCCCGGTCCAAGAATCTTCTCGGTCGGCCACCCGGTCGATGCTACTCCCCACGCCTGGCCCGGCAGCAAGGCGGTCGATAGTCCGATCGAAGCGCGGCGGCTGATCCGCCGCCTTGTCGAGGAAGATCAGGCCGACGCCATCCTCGCGACCCACCGGGTCAGTCGTTCCGTGCTGACGGCGATCGTCGAAACTGCGCACGAGCTTGGGGTCCCGGTCACCGGCCAGACTTGGACCGCTGGTCCCGACGATATCCTGGCCGCCGGGATCGACGGACTAGAGAACACCTCTCGCATTCCTGAAAGCGCGGCCTGGCCGCTCGAACGGCTGTTTCGCTATCGGTCGGTGTCCGAACGCCTCGCCCATTTGGCCCACCTCTGGGTGGATGCCGACTGGGACCGAACGACCGAACTCGCCCACCAATTTGCCGAGGCAGGCATCGCGCTCGCCCCAGAACTGGTATCCTTTGAGGGCTGGGCGCGCACCAATGATGCTGAGGTAAAAAGCGACCGAGACTGGCCGCAACAGCCGGGCAACCCGCAGGTGATCGGTTACGAACGCCATGTGGATTACTTGACGGTCGACTGGAGTGATGCCGATTACACCGCCCAGGCCCAGGCAGTGGACCGCTACCGTGAGTTCTGCCGGATCTTCCACCGGGCTGGCGGACTGCTCGTCGCCGGAACCGATATGGGCTTTGGCGGCATCCTGCTCCATCGGGAATTGTGGCACTTCCAGCAAGCCGGGCTCACGCCGATCGAGGCGATCCGCACCGGCGCCCGTGCTGCCGCTTCGGCCCTGGCTATCGAGGATCTCGGCCAAATCGCCCAGGGATCCCGGGCCGATGTCGTCGTCGTTGCCGGCAACCCGGCGCAAGACCTCGCGGCGCTGCGCAACGTCGAGGACGTCCTCATCGGTGGGCGACCTGTCGTCCGAGCGGGCGCCCTGATCCAGCCAGTAGGAGCACAACGATGACCACGTCCACAACCCGCGCCGACGTCGTCCGCCAGTCGCTCGATGCTGCCCGTGCCGAGTTGGTCGAGGTCTCTCTCGACATTCATGCTCACCCTGAACTGAACTATCAAGAGCATCACGCCGCCGAGGCCCTCACCCGGTACCTCGAAGGAAAAGGGTTTGTCGTCGAGCGTGGCGTCGGCGGCGTCGAAACCGCTTTCCGGGCGACCGTGCCCGGTGGGAGCGACGGCCCGACGATCGCCTATCTGGCTGAATACGACGCGCTCCCGGACATCGGCCATGGCTGTGGCCATAACTTGCTTGCAATTTCGGCCGTCGCTGCAGGATTGGCCGAGCAAGCCGCCAGTGGCGGCCTACCGGGTCGAATCGTCGTGCTGGGCACCCCCGCCGAGGAGGGTGGCGGCGGAAAGATCCGTCTCCTCGATGCCGGCGTCTTCGCGGACGTCGACGTGGCGCTCTCCTCCCATCCTGCCTCCAACCAGACGGTGATCCAAACCGATATCCCAGCCGGGGAAAGCTGGAGCCTGGCCATGGTCGGCTACCGCTACGAGTTCATCGGCCGAGCGGCCCATGCCGCGGTCGCCCCGCACGCCGGGATCAATGCTCTCAACGCCGTCATTCATCTCTTCACCGGCATCGATGCCCTGCGCCAGCACCTGCGCGACGACGTCCGGATCCACGGCGTGATCAGCGACGGCGGCAAAGCGCCAAACGTCGTTCCGGAGTTCGCCGCGGCCAACTTCATGATCCGCTCGCGCGATGCCGTCTATCTGAAGGAAATCGCCCAGCAGGTGAACCGGGTTGCCGAGGGTGCAGCGCTGATGACCGGCGCAACCCTGAAGATCGAGCCATACTATCCGTTCTACGAGAACGTGGTTCCCAACGCGGTGCTGGCGCGCCTCGCCGTCGAGGCCGCCCCGCTCGCGGGCCTGGACATCGTCACCCCGTCCGGCCCGCGACAAGGAGGCGCATCGACCGATTTCGGCAACGTCAGCCAGGTTCTCCCGTCGTTTGCGATCAGCTTCGCGGTCAGCGAGACGCCGGTCGCCGCTCACACTCCTGGAATGACGCGCGCCGCGACGACCGAACTTGCCCACCGCAACGCCATCGCCACCGGCGGAACCCTGGCGTTGATCGCCGCTCAGCTTCGCGAGCGGCCTGAGTTACTGGATGCCGCGCGCGCCGAATTTGCCGCGCGTACCGGAAGAAAGGAAGCGTGATGGCACTGAAGTTCGGATTGACCCTTCCCAACCGTGGTGTGATCTTCGGCGTCGAAACCATCGATGAGTTGATCGAGATGGGTGTCGAGGCCGAGCAAAGCGGCTTGTTTGAGAGCCTCTGGATCGGTGACAGCATCCTCGCCAAGCGCCGCCCCGAATCGGTTGCCTTGCTTGGCGCGCTCGGCGCCCGGACTCGAAAAGTTCGCCTCGCGGTCGGCTGTATGGCCAGCTTCCCAATCCGCAATCCGCTCCTGTTGGCCGCTCAGTGGTCGACCCTCGACCTCATTGCCGGACCAAACCGGCTGATTCTGGCGGCCTGTCTTGGCGGTGAAGGTGGCGGGGGCGACTGGCAGATGGAGGCCGAGGGGTTCAATGTACCCCAAGGAGAGCGGGTGGGCCGCCTTGAAGAGGGGATCGAGATCCTCAAGGCGGTCTGGACCAACAACCCTGCCTCGTACCGTGGGAAGTACTATCAGTTCACCGACGTCGTGTCGGAGCCGAGGCCGCTCACGTCGCCCCACCCGGCGATCTGGATCGCCTCCAACCCGCGGCCAACTCCCAACGCGCCCGGCGCGTCCAATGCCAACCGCGCCACCCGCCGGATTGCCCGCCTCGCCGACGGCTGGATGACAACCTGGCTGACTGCGTCCGATATCGCCCAACGGTGGGAGAGCATCAGCGCTGCCTTGACCGAGGCGGGGCGCGATCCGGATACGTTCGACAACACGCTCTACTACAACGTCCACATCAACGAGGATCGCGAGGCGGCCTACGACGAAACCAAGCGCTTCCTCGATACCTACTACAGCACCGACCACTCGCGGGCGCGGCTGGATATCTGGGTCGCCTACGGCAGTCCGGCGGAAGTGATCCAGAAACTGCGAGAATTCGAAGCTGCTGGGGCGAAGGAGATCACCGTCCGGCTGACCTCCTGGGACCAGCGCCACCAATATCGCCGCTTCGTCGAGGAAGTACTCCCCGCCTTCCAGACCGCGACGGTGAGCTAGGAGTCGGCTCGCCGCGTCAGCAGACCGGCGCGGCGAGCCGCGGTCGACTGGTCTGGAGGGCTATCATGCTCGACCAAGTACGCATTCGCGCTGACTTCCCCATCCTCAGTCGCGAGGTCAATGGGCGGCCGTTGATCTATCTTGATAGCGCCGCGACCGCCCAGAAACCGAACCAGGTCATCGACGCCGTCGCCAACTACTACCGCACGAGCAATGCCAACGTTCATCGCGGGGTCCACACGCTCGGCGACGAAGCGACCGAGGCTTACGAGCAGGCACGTCGGCGGGTCGCCCGGTTCATCAACGGGGACGCCGCTGAGATTGTCTTCGTCCGCAATACCACCGAGGCGATCAACCTCGTCGCACAAACCTGGGCAGCGGCGACGATCGGTCCGGGTGACGAGGTCGTGGTTGGTAGCCACGAGCATCACAGCAATCTCGTGCCGTGGCAACGCCTGTGTCAGCAGCGGGGCGCGACGTTACAGTATCTGCCGCTCGACGACGATCAGCGATTGCGTCGCCGACAGCCGATTGAAGGCACTGACTGGTCGCGATTTACTATGTCTCGAAATGCTCGGCACGATTTCGCCGCTCGAGCAGATCGTCGCAGCCGCCAAGCGGGTGGGGGCGCGGGTGTTGGTGGATGGCGCACAATCTGCGCCGCATCTGCCAGTGGACGTCCGGGCGCTGGGAATCGACTTCTTTGCGTTTTCCGGCCACAAGATGTGTGGGCCGATGGGGATCGGCGTGCTCTGGGTGCGCGATCCGAGCTGCTCGCGTCGATGGAGCCATTCCTCGTCGGCGGCGGGATGGTCGAGAACGTCACCTACGATGAAACCAGCTTCGCCCGCGATGCCAGCCGTTTCGAGGCCGGCACGCCAAATGTCGCTGATGCGGTCGGGTTGGCCGCCGCGATCGACTACCTCGATGCCATAGGGATGGACGCGATTCGGGCGCACGAGCGCGACCTCATCGAGCATGGCCTTGCCGTCCTCGGCGAGTTGGAGGGGGTGCGCGTGTTTGGACCACGCGACCCTGAGCGCCAGAGCGGCGTTCTGTCGTTTACCGTAGAAGGCGTTCATCCACACGACATCGGCACGGTGCTGGACCACGCCGGGATCGCGATCCGCGCCGGCAAACATTGCTGCCACCCCGCGATGGCCTGTCTTGGTATCCCGGGTACGGCACGAGCGAGCGTCTATCTCTACAACACCCACGATGAACTCGACCGGCTCGCCGAGGAGATCGTGCGTGCCGGGACGATCCTCGGATCGCCAATCGAGCGCCGAAACCGCTTCTGCCAGTAGACTAGCGACGCGGCGCGATATGCTCACCTTCTGCCGCCAGTTGGCGCAGCAAGGCCGGGTCTGGCTCGATTGCGGCGAGCGCCGGCAGGACATCTGCGGCATAGCGAACGATCGACCGGCGAACCAACTCATCTGGCAGGAAACCGAAGTTGAACCAGCACATCAGGTGCCCGATCCCGACCCGGGCATAGGGCGTGAAGCGTTCGATCAGTTCCTCGGCGGTGCCATAGGCAAGCCACTTCTCTTTGAAGAACGCCCGCCGCTCGTCCAACTGTTCCCTTGGCATGTTGTCAAGACCGAAGTTCGCCTTCAGGCTTTCACGGACGTAGTTGGTGATGTACTCGCCGATTGACTCCTCGACATCCTCGCCGGGGGCGGTGACATAGATCTGGCGCATATAGCCGGTGTGCGCCCAGGCACGGGCGACCGCCTCCTCGCTCAGACCAGCCTCGCGGTGACCTTTGTCCAGCCGGAACAACGCCGGCCGCAGCGTGTCGAGCGTGTGGTATGGGCCGATAAGCCACGACCAACCCTTCCGTCCGATATGTTCGATCGTCGCGGCGGTGTCGGTCCCCCAGGCGACATGGGGATGCGGTTGCTGGATCGGCGCGGGTATCACCCGTCCCTTGACCGTCCCTTGCCAGAACCGGCCGTCATAGGAGAAGCCGTTGGGATCGTGCGCCCAGGCCTTTTCGAGGATGTCGACAAACTCCGCCATCATCTCGTGACGGTATTCGACCTGGCGGCCATAGCCGCGATACTCGTCGTCGGCGTTGCCAGGACCGATGCCGATCACCACCCGGCCATCGGTCAACTGATCGAGCAAGTTTGCCTGGAGTGCAAAGCGCACCGGATGGTGCAGCGGAACCACCGCGAGGGAGAAGCCGATACGCAGGCTGGTATTGCGCTGGCTGATCGCGGAGGCGAGCATCATCGGGTCGGAATAGGCGTTGTAGTTGCTGAAGTGATGCTCGGTCAGCCAGACGTCGCTAAAGCCGAGGTGTTCGGCCAGGTCAACCTGGCCCAGCACCTCGCGGATCAACGTGCGGTCGTGCGTTGGTCCGCGGGTCTGCGGATTGACGTAGATGCTCGAACGCACGGCACTCCTTCGTTGCTTAGCGAGGCTTCCAGGACTCGGCTTGTGCCCCACCCTCGACCAATCGATCGACCAACCCCGGCTCCGGTTGGGTCGAAGCCAGGACCGGAACCACGTCAGCGGCAAAGCGCAGCATCGACTGACGCACCAGTTGATCGGGCATATGGCCGAAGGTGCACCAGCACATCAAGTGGGCCATTCCCATCTTCGCCGAAGGGATCAGCCGATCGAGCAGTTCGTCGGCGGTGCCGGCGACCAGCCAGTTCTTGAGATAGAGTTCTTTCCGCCGTTCGACATCTTCCTTGGGCAGGTCGTCGATCCCCGAGTTGGCAAGCGCGCTCTTACGGATGTAGATCTCGATGTACTCGCCGATCGTCTCCATCCAATCCTCGCCGGGGGCGGCGCAGTAGATCTGGCGGAGTTGGCCAGTGTCCAGCCACGCTCGCGCTTTGGTTGCGACGTCCAATCCGGCTTCTTCCATCGCCCGGGCGTAGATCTGTAGCCGTGGAGCTATCACACTCTCGTGCTGCGGACCGATCAGCAACGACCAGCCCAGCCGACCCGCGCGAACGATCGTCTCATCCGTCGTCGTCCCCCAGGCCATGTGGGGAAACGGCCGTTGCACCGGCGTGGGGATCACTCGTCCGCGAATCTCGCCGTTCCAAAATTTGCCGCGATAGGCAAAGTCCTCCTCGGTCCAAGCCTGCTCGGCGACGGCGAGAAACTCATCCATCATGGCGTGGCGTTCCGGGGCGTTGAGCCCGTAGCCGCGGAACTCGTCGGGGGAGTTGCCGGCGCCGATACCAATCACCAGCCGCCCGCCTGACAGACGGTCCAGCAAGTTACACTGGGTGACAAACCGGATCGGGTGATGGTAGGGCAAGACGGCAACCGAGTAGCCGATCTTCAGTCGGCGGTTGCGCTGACTTATCGCCGTAGCGAGCATCATCGGGTCGCTGTAGGCGTTGTAGCCGGTGAAGGCGTGCTCGGTGACCCAAACGTCGTCGAAGCCGATCTGTTCGGCAAGGTCAACCTGGCCGAGCACCTCGTCGATGATCCGCCCATCGTCCTCGGGGCCGGGGGTCTGGGGATTGATGTAGAAGCCAACGCGCATGAAGGCACTCCTCGAGCCAGGGCATTCCCGCCGAGCGGTAGCATACGGGCGCGATCGAACGAGCGGCAAATCGGTCAGCGCTTCCGTTGACGCCCACGGTAACCAGGTCGAGAATGGCGCAATGCCAGACACTCGCCTTCCCACCTTCCTCGCGGCGCGGCCCAGACCACTCCTCATGGCGCACCGTGGCGCGTCCGACCATGCGCCCGAGAACACACATGCCGCTTTTCGGCTGGCCGTCGAGGCCGGCGTCGAGTTGATCGAGACCGATCTCTGGTTCACCGCCGACGAGCAGATCGTCTGCCACCACGATGCCACCCTCGATCGGATGACCGGAACGCCGGGTCGGGTAACCGACCTGCCCCTTGCCGAGATCCAGGCGAGGCCGATCCGATCACGGTTCGATGCCTTCCCGAACGAACGAGTGCCATCGTTGGATCAGGTGCTCGAGGCCGTCCCGGACGAGGTTATCCTCGTTCTCGAACTCAAAGACCCGCGCTTTGCCGAGGCCCGCTGGGCCAAACGGCTGACCGAGCAACTCGCCGACCGAATCGCCAACCGGTCGGCGATCGTGATCTCGTTCTTCCTCGATCGGGTGCTCACGATCCGTGCGGCCAACGAGCGCATGGCAACCGGGTTCATCGCCACCCGTCAGCCGTTTCCCAGTCAGCCGGTGGATGTGCTGGGGCCGTTCTGGCCGCTCTTGTTCGTCAACCCGTTCTACGTACGGCTGGCCCACCGGCGCGGGCGCTGGGTTTGTCCGCTTGACCCCGGCTTGCACCGACGGATCGGCTGGTACCTTCGCCTCGGGGTGGACGCGCTCCTCACCAACGATCCCGCAGCAACCGCTCGCTTGCTCGGCCGCTCCTGAGAGCGCAGTCGTTGCGGTTCGGGACTGGCTCATGCCCTCGCCGGCGCTGCCGGGACGCGGGATCGCGTAGGATGGTCACATCTGCTTGCTGGAGGACACCCTATGTGTTGCCTATTTGCCGTTCTCGTCTTTCTCGGTCCACGGGTGACGTTGGCCCTCTGGTGGCTTCTGGACCAGGCACGGTTCAACCGGGTGTTCGATACCTTCTTCCTGCCAGTGCTCGGATTTCTCTTCTTGCCGTTCACCACGTTGATGTGGGTGCTGATCTGGGACCCGTCCGGGATCAGCGCCTTCGGCTGGATCTTCCTCGGGATCGCCCTCTTGTTCGACCTCTCATCCTATGGCGGTAGCGCTTACGGCAATCGCGACCGCGTCCCGGGCTATTCGCGCTAGACAAGGCTGGGCGGTTCGTTCCCCGCTTCTCGCGCCGCCCGCCGCAAGTCTATCCGGCTCAAGAGGACGAGGCCGACGGCGAAGAAGACGATCAGCGAAAGGATCGCCTGGCGATAGCTCCCGGTGAACTGGAGGGTCAAGCCAAAGAGCAGCGGCCCGATCCAACTCGTGCCGCGCTCACCAACCTCGTAGATGCTGTAGTACTCGGCCTCCTGACCGGCCGGGATCATCTGCGAGAACATCGACCGGCTGAGCGCCTGACTGCCGCCGAGGATCAGCCCGATCACCACCGCCATCAGCCAGAACTCAAGTGTGCTGGCGAGAAATCCGTAGGCATAGACCACAACGAGGGTCCAGAGCACCAGCGAGCCCATCACCGTCCGCTTCGGCCCGATCCAGCCGGCGATCCGACCCATTCCGAGCGCCCCGGCCACCGCGACGAATTGCAGCACGAGGATCACACTGGTCAACGTCGAGAGCGGAATTCCGAGCTCCTCCTGACCAAACTGCGACGAGAGCGCGATCACCGTCTGGATGCCGTCGTTGTAGAGCAGATAGCCGGCCAGAAAGAGCAGAGTCTGGGGGTAGTGCGGCAATTTCGAGAACGTCCGGCGCAGTTGGGCGAACCCAACGCTGAGCGCGTTCTCACCAGCGGGGATCGCCTTAGCTGGCTGACGACTTCGTAGAGCGAGAAGCGGCACGAGCGTGAAGATCGCCCACCACAGCCCCGCCGATCCCAGGCTGATCCGGGCGGCATCAGCCTGACTCAGCCCGAGTGCGCTGGCCTGCGAGAACAATGCGAGGTTGAGCGCCAGCAGCGTCCCGCCGCCCAGATAGCCAAACGCCCATCCCTGGGAGGAGACGCGATCGCGCTCGTCGGGGGTGGCAATCTCCGGCAAGTAGGCGTTGTAGAACACAATCGATGCGCCAAAGGCGAGATTCGCCGCCAGGAAGAGTGCTGCGCCAAGAAGGTAGTTCGACCCCTGAACGAAATAGAGACAGGCCGTCGCCAGAGCGCCGAGATAGGCAAAGACCCCGAGGAACGTCCGCTTACGCCGCGAGTAGTCGGCGATTGCCCCCAACACCGGCAAGACCAGCACCTGCAGCAGCACGGCCAATGATGCGAGATACGGAAAAAACGACCCGGCGAAGACTGGGATGCCCAGCGGATAGACATAGCCGCCGGGGTCGGCGGCGGCGCGGGTGATGCTGGTGAGATACGGCCCGAGAAAGACGGTCGTCACCGTCGTCGGGAAGGCCGAGTTCGCCCAATCGTAGAAATACCAACCGAACTGCTCGCGTCGGCTGCTCATGGGATCCTCCGTGCCGCCAATCTACCAGCCACCATCCGCGCCAGAGTACCCTACCCCTCATGCGAATTGGCGTGCTGGGCGGCACCTTCGACCCGATCCACCTTGGCCACCTGATCGTCGCCGAGACGGTCCGCGAGCACGAGGCGCTCGATCTCATCCTCTTCATTCCGGCCGGGACGCCGTGGCATCGCGATCGTGCGCCGGTCGCCAGTGCTGCCCAACGCTTGTCGATGGTGAACCTCGCAGTTGCCGGCAACCCCGGATTTGCCGCGTCAGCCCGAGACGTCGAGCGTGCCGGCCCAACCTATACCGTGGACACCCTCGAAGCGGTGCAGCGCGACCATCCCGGAGCGAGGTTGCTCTTTCTGCTCGGCCAGGATGCCCTTGCCCAGATTGGGTCGTGGAGAGATCCGGCGCGGATCGCCGACCTCGCCGATCTCGTCGCCCTCTCCCGCCCGGGTGCTCCGCCGATCGATCTGGCAGCCCTTCACCCGGCGATCCCGGATGCGCCGCTCCGAGTGAAGGTGGTCGAGACCCCGCTCATCGGCATCAGTGCGACGATGATCCGCGCTCGGGTGCGCGCCGGCCATTCGATCCGCTATCTCGTCCCGGACCCCGTCGCCGACTTCATCGAGGCCGAGAGGCTCTACCGGCGGTAAGCGGCTACCAGGTTCGCCCGCCGTCCTCACTGCGATAGACCCGCTTGTCGCGGCTGACTGCCATCAACACCTTCGGGTTGGTCGGGCTTATCGCCAGAGTTGAGAGCGACACCCCTTCGAGCCCAATCCGTTCCCAAGTCGCACCGCTATCGTCACTCCGGTAGACACCATTCGACGCGCCCGCATAGACGACCTGCGGGTTGCGCGGATCGACGATCACCGCGAAGACCAGTCCGAAGATCCCCTCGGTGTTCGGCGTCAGCGTTCGGCCGTCGTCGCTACTGGCAAAGACCGCCAGGCCCATCGCCGCCAGGAGCAGCCGGTCCGGCTCACCCGGCACAATCGCGATCGAGACGACGCTGAACTGCTTTGGATTGCGGAGTTCCCAGGTTGCGCCGCCGTCGCGACTGGCGAACAGACCGTGGCCGACCAGGTATGCATATAACCGCGATGGGTCGGTCGGATGGACCGCGAAGGCGTGGATGTCCAATCCCGGCAGGTTCGACTGAACCGGCTGCCAGGTCACGCCGCCGTCGTGGCTACGCAAGAACACTTCATGGCCGGCGATGTAGCTCGTTCCGCCCGTCGGCGAGGTCAGGTACATAGCATCCTGTCCCGGATTGCCGGCAAGCGGCGCCCAACGCCGGCCACCGTCGCGCGTCTCGAGGACGCCGTGGTGATGGCCGAAGAGGGCATGGTCGGGTGAATCGGGCAGGATGATCAGCGTGTGAACGTCCTCGACATCAAGCGTCGCGAGGGCGCGCGGTCCCTCCGCCCGTGGCCAGAACCACCAGATCAGGGCGCCCGCCAGCAGGACGAACAGCGTGGCTCCAGCCACGGACAAGGCGCGCTGCTGAACGGGCGGGCGTGGAAGAATTTTCGGGTCGGCCGCGTCGAGGATCATCGGCGATACGGTCGCGGGCAGGTCGGCATCCACCAAGTGTAGCGCCGCGTTCCAAAGGCTTCCCTGCCAACCGGCAGGGCGACCAAAGGCCGAATGGCAGGTCAAGATCGGGTATAGAATGTTTTGACGGCAAGTCCCGAGCCGTGTACTCTGGACAATACACAACATACGGGTGGCAAGGTCGCCGCCGCGGACCCGAAGGAGCGTGATATGGCCCGTGTCCAGCTCAACCGCCGCGACTTTATCCGCGCTGCCGGCATCGTCGGCGGCGGTCTGGCGCTCGCCGCCTGTCAACCCACCAGCACCGGAGGTCCCTCCGTCCCCGGCGGGCAAACCTCAGGCGGCGGCAGTGGCGAACCAATCAAGATCGGCGCAGCCGTCTCGACCACGGGCAGCAATGGCAAAGTCGGCGAGTATCAGTACCGCGCCTTCCTGCTCTGGGAGGAGCAGATCAACCAACGCGGCGGTCTGCTCGGCCGGCCGGTCAAGATGACCATCCTCGACGACCAAAGCGATCCGTCCACCGGCGCTCGGCTCTACGAGAAGCTCATCACCGAGGACAAAGTTGACCTGGTGCTCGGGCCGTATGCCAGCAACGTCACCTTGGCCGTCTCCCAGGTGACCGAAAAATACCGTTATCCAATGATAGCGGCGGGAGCCTCAGCCTCCGATATTTGGAAGCGCGAGTTCCGCTACATTTTCGGCGTCTACTCGGTAGCCGAAACCTATTTCAACGGGATGATCGACCTCGGCGCAAAGCAGGGGTACAAGTCGGTTGCGATCCTCTACGAGGACACCGTCTTCCCCAAAGCGACCGCCTCCGGCACCGCCGACGAGGCCAAGCGCAAGGGGCTGAACGTCGTCTTCATGGAAGCCTACCCGGCAAAGGTAACCGACGTATCGGCGCTCCTCACGAAGATCAAGCCACTCAATCCAGACATGATCCTCGGCGGCTCGTACCTGCCGGATTCGGTGCTGATCACCCGTCAAGCTAAGGAACTCGACCTGACGCCCAAGGCCTGGGGCTTCTCAGTCGGCACCGCGACGCCAGACTATGGCCAGAACCTCGGGCGCGATGCCAACTTCATCTTTGGTCCCTCGATGTGGGAGCCGCAACTCAAGACCAAGGACAACCAAGCCTTCTTCGACGCCTACATGAAGAAATGGAGTGCTGAGCCGGACTACCACTCGGCGACTGGCTACGCCGCCTGCCAAGTGATGGAGGCGGCGGTCAAGCGGGTTGGAGCGCTTGACCGCGAGAAGTTGCGCGACGCCCTCTCGGCGATCGAGATGGATACCGTCCTGCCCGGCAAGTACAAAGTCGATGCGACCGGCGTCTGCACGGGCCATATCCCGGTGACGGTCCAATGGCAGAATGGCGCAAAACAGATCGTCGCACCGGACACCCTGGCAACTGGCCGGCCGATCATGCCGGACCCGGGCTGGCGCGCCCGCTAGCTCTCGCGCCTCTCGCGTCCCACCCGGCTCATCGAGGATCGCGTGGACCCAACAACCCTGGCGCAGCTTGTGGTCAGCGGCATCCTGCTGGGTGGGGTCTATGCGCTTTTTGCTTCCGGGCTGAACCTGATCTTTGGCGTGATGCGCGTCATCAATATCGCCCATGGCGAACTGATGATGCTTGGCGCGTATGCCACCTTCTGGCTGTTCGCGCTCTGGGGCGTCAACCCGGTCCTTTCATTGCTGATCACCGTTCCGCTGCTCTTTCTTCTCGGCGTCCTGCTCGAACGGGTCTTCATCGAGCGGATCGTTGGCCAACCCCTGCTTATTTCGCTGTTGCTCACCTTCGGGCTATCGCTCTTCTTTTCCGGTTCGGCACTTACCCTCTGGACGGCGGACTTTCGCTCGGTACCTTATTTCTCCGGCTCGATCCAACTCGGGCCGATCGCGCTGCCGCTCTCACGCACCGTCGCCTTCGCCCTCGCGCTGGCGATCACCGCCGGGGTCTGGTTCTTTCTTCAGAACACCCGAGTCGGCAAGGCTGTTCGCGCCACCGCCCAAAACTCCGAGGTCGCCCTAGTCTGCGGTATCGATGTTCGGCGTATCCGGCTACTCACGTTCGGCCTCGGAGTGGCGTTGGCCGGAGCCTCCGGCACGTTGGTAAGCCTGATGTTCTCATTCTCACCCACGATCGGTAGCAACTTTCTCGGAAAGGGCTTCGCGATTATCGTTCTGGGCGGACTTGGGTCGTTTGTCGGTGCGCTGATCGGCGGGATCATCCTCGGTGTCGCCGAGGTATTGGGCGGCTTCGTCACCACTGCCCAAATCGCCGAGGCGATCCCCTATCTGGTGCTGGTGCTGGTATTGTTGGTCCGGCCTTCTGGCTTGTTTGGCGTACGCGAATGACCACGGACACACCGGAGCGGCCGCCCGTCGTCCGACGCCGCTTCTTTGGTTTGCCGGTCTGGACACCCTTTCTCCTCGTCTTGATCGTCGTTGCCGCCCTCGTGCCCTTTTTCGGCACCGGCTACGCGGTCCGGCTTGGCTTCACCCTTTTGATGTATGTCGTCCTTGCCTCAAGCTGGAACCTCTTGTCCGGCTACACCGGCTACGTCTCGTTCGCTCACGCTGGCTTTTTCGGTATCGGCGCCTACACCGCGGCGATCCTGATCTCTCGGTTGCGTTGGGACTGGACCGTCGCGTCGCTTGCCAGCGGCCTCGTCACCTTCTTGATTGCCTTGGTGATCGGCGTGCCGGTGCTTCGGTTGCGCGGCCCCTACTTCGCGATCGCCATGCTCGGCCTGGCGGAAACCGCCCGGATCATCGCGACAACCTGGGAGCCGCTCACCCGCGGTGGACGGGGTATCTTCCTACCGCCCACGATCGACCTTGCGCCCAACTACTGGGCGATGGAAACATTGGCAGTTACCGCGGTTGTCCTGACCGCCCTCGTCGCCACCTCCCGTCACGGTCTGCGGTTGATGGCCATCCGCGAGGACGAACTCGCTGCCGACGTAACCGGCATCAACACCACCTTGTACAAGACGGCGATTTTTGCGGTGAGTTCGATCTTCCCCGGGATCGCCGGCGGGCTGTATGCGTTCAATACCTCTTTTGTCGAGCCGCCTGCCGTCTTCAGCATCCGTTTCACCGTCTACGCAATCGCAATGACGATGTTCGGCGGCGGCGGCACGATCCTTGGTCCGGTGATCGGCGCGATCATCCTTACATTCATCTCCGAACGGCTCTGGGTGGACTTGCCGTTCCTCCACACCGCGATCTTCGGCCTGATCATCATGTTTGTCCTGCTGTTCATGCCCGGCGGGTTAATTGCCCTTGCCCAGCGGTTGGGGCTCCCACGCAGCCGGGGCTATTGAGATGTCGGTGCATCCTCGCCACTCTTTTGGTCAGGAGAGAGGAAACGGGGCAGGTCCCGAGCAGAGCCCCGATCGGCAACTCAGCCGCCTCAGCGTCTCCTTTTCGGATCGAGAGCCGGGTGGTGCGGCTTGACCCCTCTCCTCACGATCGAAGCGCTCGTCAAGCGCTTCGGCGGTGTTCGCGCGGTGAGCGGGGCGAGCCTTGCCATCGAGCCAGGTGCGGTGACCGGCGTGATCGGTCCCAACGGGTCAGGTAAGACCAGCCTGTTCAATCTGATTTCGGGCGTCTACCAGGCCGACAGCGGGCGGATCGTCTTCAAGGGCAAGGACATCACCAATCGGCCGCCGCATGTCATCAACGCGCTCGGGGTTGGGCGAATGTTCCAGTTGACGCGGCTCTTCGGCCAAATGACCGCGCTCGAAAACATGCTGGCGGTGCGCGGCCAAGGCGGAATTGGCCGGGCGATGGAGTTGCTCGCGTTTGTTGGATTGGAGGGTCTGGCGAACCAGTACGCCGCCAATCTGTCGTACGGCCAGCAAAAGCTGGTCGAGTTCGTCCGGGTGATGATGAGCGACCCAGAGTTGATCCTGCTCGACGAGCCATTCGCCGGGGTCAACCCGCTGATGGAGGAGCGATTGATCGCCTACATTCGCGAGTTGTTATCTCAGGGCAAGACGTTCTTGCTGACCGATCACGAGATGCCGATCGTGATGAGCCTCTGTCACGAGATCTTCGTGATGGAGTCCGGAGAGGTGATCGCCAACGGTCCGCCGGCGGCGATCCGCGATGATCCTCGGGTGATCGAGGCGTACTTTGGTCGCTGAGCCGCTGCTGGAGATCGAGCGGCTCAAGGCTAGCTACGGCAAGATCGAGATCTTGCACGGGGTCTCGCTGCAGGTGCTCCCCGCCGAGGTGGTTTCGATTATCGGACCGAACGGCGCTGGCAAATCGACGGTGCTCAAGGCGGTGATGGGGTTCTTGAAGCCCCACGCCGGCCAAATCCGGTTCGACGGCAGTGAGATTGGCGGCCTGCGCACTGACCTCGTTGTCCGGCGTGGCGTGGGCTACGTCCCGCAAGGTCGGATCGTGTTTCGTGACATGACCGTCCTCGAGAACCTCGAGATGGGAGCGTTCACGGTCGGAAACCGGGCGACCGTCGAGCAGGCGCTCGAGCGCGTGTTTTCCCTGTTTCCGCGGCTCGCCGAGCGCCGTCGCCAGCCAGCCGGCACGATGAGCGGGGGTGAGCAACAGATGCTCGCGATGGGGCGAGCGATGATGCTGAACCCCAAGCTAATCCTGATGGACGAGCCATCGCTCGGGCTTGCGCCGCGCTTTGTCGAGGTCGTCTTCGAAAAGATCGCCGAGATGAAGTCGGCGGGGATGACGTTGCTGCTTGTCGAGCAGAACGCTACCCGATCGCTGGCGGCGTCGGACCGGGGCTATGTCCTGGAACTCGGCGCGAACAAATACGATGGCCGCGGCAGCGACTTGCTCGAAGACCCGCGGGTGCGACAACTCTATTTGGGCGGCTAACGAGCACGAAAGAAGACCAGCCCCGCGGCCTCGATCCGCTGAGCGCGGCCGCGTCGGGCGAGTTCGTCCAGGAGAGCGGCGGTGTGGCGCGCCAACAGTTGGCGGCGGAACGCGCCGATATCCCAACGCCTGCCGCGCGTCTCGCGCATCAGCCTGGCGACGTCGTAGGCACTCAACGGGTCGTCGCCCAGCATCGCGGCGGTGGCGTCCAGCCGGTCGGCGTAGTAGTCACGCATTTCGGCTGTGCGCTCGTGCAACCCGCGATAGGTTTTGCCGTGAGCGGGCAAGACGAGCGTCGCCGGCAGGGAATCCAGCCGGTCGAGGGACTCGAGGAAGCGCTCGAGGATGTTCGAGCCAACGATGGTGTCCGCACCGACATAGGTCGACACTGTCGCAAGCAGGTGGTCCCCGACGATCAGGGCGCCATCGCTCGGGCGAAACAGGCAGAGGTGGCCAACCGTGTGACCGGGTGTCCGCACCGCGAGCCAACGTTGGCCGGCGAGTTCGACAAGTTGGCCGTCCTCGATCGGGTCGTCCAGACGGATCGGCGGCTCGTAGGGCTCGTCGGGAAGCTCTTCCTCGGGCATGCCATGCGCCCGCAGCAAGCCGCGTAAACCGGACCGCCGAACTTCGAACGCCGGTCCGAGGGCGGTTGGCTCCTCAGGGTGGAAGCGAATCGTCACGCCGCGTTCCGCCAACCGAAGTGCCTGACCAACGTGATCGTGGTGAAGGTGGGTCAAGACCACCGTCCCGATCTCGTCGAGCGAGCGCCCGATCGACGCGACTTGCCGTTCGAGCGCGTCCGCGGCGGCATCTCCACCAAAGCCCGAATCAATGAGAACGCAGCCGCTCGAGCCGGTCAGGAGATAGGCATAGACGGCAAACTGGCGCTCGTCGACGAAGCGAAGACGGACCACGCCGGGGACGACCTCGGCGGTGTCCGGCGCGACGGAGTTGTGCATTGGAGAAACCTGGGGCCGTTTTCCCCAGCCTACCCGACCACGGGGTCCGACGCAATACCGGCCCCGTGCTTGCGCCGCGGCGATGAGCATCGCGTGGACAATCAGTCGGCGATGGCGTGCTCAAGGGCGCCGGCCGTCTCGACCCCACTCACGTCGTCCACCACCCGCCAACGTTCCAGAATTTGGACCGACGCGCTTAACATGGCCGAAATCGGGCAGTACTTGGTTGCCGAAAGCTCGACGGCACGCCGCACCGCTTCCGGCTGAAGGTTGCGGCCATGGATGACATGCTCGACCTCGATTGTCTCGAAGACTGCCGGGTGACCATCGACGCGCTCGCCATGGACCCGCACCTCATAGCGGCTGACGTCCTGACGTTTCTTCCGAAGGATGCTGACGACGTCCATTCCGGTGCAGCCGCCAAGCGCCATCAAAAGGACCTCGACCGGCCGAGGCCCTCGGTCCTCCCCTCCTGCCTCGAGCGGGGCGTCGAGGATCAGACGGTGGTTGCTGCCGGAAACGGCCTCGAAGGCCATTCTATCTGTGAGCGTGACGATGGCGTCTGCCGTGGTGGTCATGATCGGCTCGCCTGCAGCGCCGCCTCGCCGGGAACGGTTATGGGATACCCGGCTGCGCGCCAGCCGTCCATGCCATCCGAGATGTTGACCAGATCACGCCGCCCACGCCCCGCGAGCAGGCTGGCGGCGATGGTGCTGCGTGTCCCGCCACCGCAGATCAGCGCCAGTCGGCGGTCTGATGGAAGGCGGCCACTCTCGGACGGGATCCGGTGAAACGGCAGGTGGATTGCCCCGGCGATGTGCCCTTCGTCCCACTCGTTCTGCTCACGGACATCGACGATGGTGAGATCGGGTTCGCTTTCGATGGCTCGTGCGAGTTCTTGCGCTGGCAGATTCGAGATTGTCGCGAGGGAGAAGCCCGCGTCGAGCCAGGCGGCGACCCCGCCATCGAGATAGCTGGAGACACGCTCGAAACCGATCACCGTCAATCCGTCGGCAGCGCGTCGGGCGCTCGGTTCGTCGCGCGAGACGATGATGATCTCGGTCTCGGCCGGGATCACCAACCCGACCCGGTTCTGAAACTGCCCGCCATCCAGATCAATGCCAACCGATCCCGCCAGATGGCCAGCGGAAAACTCGGCGGGCGAGCGAACATCGAGAACGACCGCGCCTGAGGCGGCGCGCTCGGCGACGTCCTCCGGCCCGATTGGCAACGGATCAGCCGGGACAATTGGCCGCGCCGCCTGATTGAACGCTACGATCCTCGCGAGGTTTGGCGGCCGCTCGGGCAGCCCCTCCGTGCTGAAGCGCACGAATTCCTCTTCGTCGATCGCGAGAGCCGGGTTATGCCGCCGCTCGAAGCCGACCGTCGAGCCGGTCATCTGGTTGGTAACCCGTCCACAGAGCGAACCCGAGACATGCGTCGGAAAGAGCAGCACACCATCTCCGAGCGGCAAGAGCCGCTCGTGGAGCGAGTGATAGAGGGCTCGCGCACCCTCCTCAGCGGGGATAGCCAGGTCGGGCCGCGCCACGTCGCCGACAAATAGCGAATCGCCGGTCAACACCAACCATGGGTCGTCCCCGCGCGATGCGTCGATGGCGGCGATGGCAATGTGTTCGGGCCGGTGACCGGGGGTGTGGAGCACGCGCAGCCGCAGGTCGTCCAACACGATTTCGTCGCCGTGCTGCAGCGCCCGGTGTCGATAGGCGACGCCGGCATCGGCGTGGATGGCGACCTCGGCGCCGGTGCGTCGGGCGATCTCGTGGTGGCCGGAGACATGATCGGCGTGCGTGTGGGTTTCGATCACCCAGCGCAGGCTGAACCCCTCGCGCTTCGCGAGGTCAAGGATCTCGTCCACCATGTCGAGCCGAGGGTCGACCACGGCTGCCGAACCTGCCGACGAAGCAAGAAGATACCCGGCACAGCCAATATCGTGGCGAACAATTTGCTTGAAGTACATCCGGACCTCCTAGGATGACCTGGTCAGCATGTCGAGGGCGCGCTGCAACCGGGTGCGCGCCTCGGTGGCAACGGCGTCCAAAGCGGGATTGCCAACGATTCCAAGCATGGCCTGGGGGTCGGCGATGTCCACCCGGCTTGCGCCATTCGCCGACCGGACGACGACGTTGCAGGGCAGAAGCAGCCCAACCTCCGGCTCCGCGGCCAGGGCGCGGTGAGCAAGAACAGGGTTACAGGCGCCGAGAATGACGTACGGCTCGATCATCTCGCCGATTTTGTCGCGAAGGGTCTGTTGCACGTCGATCTCAGTCAATACGCCAAACCCCTCGGCCTTGAGCGCTTCCTTGACGGCGGCGATCGCTTCATCCATCGGCGCGTCAAGCCGTGCGCCGAATCCGTAGTTGCTCATCAGTCCTCCGTGTCATTCGCCGACGACCGCGGCGAAACGGTCTGCGAGTTCACCTTGGCGCCGCAGCCGCTCGACCAGCAGATCGCGGGTAATCCGGCACGCTTCGAGAATGCGGTCATCGGTGATCGAATAGTGTATCTCCACCCCGAGCCGGTCGGCGCGAACGATGCCGCGCTGGCGGAGCACCGCCATGTGCTGACTGACCTTGGCCTGACGTTGGCCGGTCGCTTCGACCAACTCCTTAACCGGGCGTGGCCCGTCTCGGAGCAACTGGAGGATCTCGAGGCGCGTCGGGTCGGCCAGGGTCTGGCAGAACTCGGCTTGCAGTCGATACAGTTCTCGTTGATCCATTACAACCTAATTCGTATATATTCGCATTGATGCATGATCGAAGTATAGCACGATCCTACCCGGCGTACCGGTGCGGTGCTATCAATACATTCGGCGCTCGGCCAGCCATAGTTGACGGGTGTTCGCCGACGGTATAGACAAGAGCTGGGGGGGCCGGTCCGGCCGAAGGGGATCGATGGCGATCGTAATGTGTCCAAATGGTCACAACTACGATGCAACGGCTGGTCGTTGTCCGATCTGTGGTGTCTCGCCTTCCGGGAACTGGGATCGGACGATCCCGCCAAACTCCTTCCCATCGATCCCGCGTGTCGTTCCACCACCGCAATCTCCACCGATGGCCGCACCGACCGGCCCGCTTCCCCAACAGCGTCGCGGCGCGGGCGCATGCCTTTTTCCTTTGGCGTTGGGCGTGATTGCCTTCTGTCTCGCGCTGGCGGCGATTCTGGGGGCGCTCGTATTCCTGCCGGTCGGCGGCGGACCGTCGATCTTGGCGGGAGTGGTGGCGACCGTTGTGCCGGAGAACCCGATTGCCGGCGTCCTGAAAACACGCACCGACGCCACGGCAACGGCCCAGGCCGCCGCGACCACCACCGCCGAGAGCGACCCCGAACGCCCAACGTCAACGGCCACGCCGCGCCGCGATCCGACACCATCGGCCACGCCGGACGGAGCGATTGCGGTAGCTACCCCACAACCGGGCGAAACGCCACAGACCGGGCCAGAGGGAGGCGATGGCGTTCCTGGCCGAACCGTGACAATCAGCACGCCGCCCGGAATTCCCGTGGCCTGCCGAGTGACCGGGAACGGCGTCGATACGCCCTTCGACCTGCCCGGCGGCGGGAGCGTCACGCTGCTCCTTGCGCCCGGCGCCTATACCTTTGCCTGCTCCTCGCGGGTGGGTATCGTGGGGATCGCGATCCCGATATTTACCATCATCGTGCCGGAGACCGGGCCGATCGGCGTTCCAGCGGTGGCGCTGCCGTTCCTGTTCTTCGCGGTGACCTAGCAGGCTGTTGTAATTCGCCTTTGACCCTTCACCGATGTTCAGATTTCGGGCCTCGACCAGGGCCCGATGTCCTACATCTGAACACCGTCGGACGGAGCCGCGAGAAAATCACCACCCTGCTCGATCGCGTTCGTCCCTGACACGCTGCCGGCGCCCCGAAGGACCCGGCCTGATCGCTTCGTGGCGCTCGGCTTGGCCGGGGGGGTTCAGGTACTCCGGTTCCCCGTCCGTGGTTTCGGCGATTGCGACGCGGCGGTGCTGGTGCGCGTCCGCAATGCCCGGAACTCCGCCTGTAAGGCATCGAGTTCGGTGTCGGTCATTTCCTCGAGGTCGACCAGGCGATTTCGCGCGCCGTGAACGCCCTTGATGACTTCATCGAGTTTCAGGTGGATCGCCTTGGCGTCCCGGTTCTGGGTGTTTTGGATCAGGAAGACCATCAGGAAGGTGACAATCGTCGTCCCGGTGTTGATCACCAGTTGCCAGGTATCGGAAAACCCAAACAGCGGTCCGGTCACCGCCCAGGTGAGGATCACCCCAACAGCCCCGAAAAAGACCCAATACGATCCGGTAACATTTGAGATCATCAGGGCAAAACGTCGGAAAGCCTCGTTCATGACCTTTTTTCACCACCTGCTCGTCCTGCTCGTTTCGTCGGCTGGCCTGACGGTCCAGGTCCGCCACGGGTTCCGTCACCATCGTCTCCGCCATTGCTGACGTCGTTGGTAGCGCCCGGTTCGAAAGCCGTTGGCCGTTCCTCCGGGGCGCGGAAACCGGGCGCCGCAACGGAACGACCAAGGCGCAGGCCGGGGGCGTTTCGTTCACGACGCTGCGGCCCTTCGCGCGCACGGCACGAGAGGACTGCGGCTTTGCGAACATTCCTCACTGTCGTCACCTGCCCTCGTGCTGGCTTGCTCCTGAAAGATGCCGGCGAGCCACCACGGGTATCCACGCGAGTGGATCCGCCAACCGGCGACCTACGCAGTCTCCGCGACGGCCGGTGAGGAATTTCTGAAGGAGCAGACCAGGAAGCAGAGGATCACCTGAAGCTGGCACGCTCGAACCCTGGTCTTAGCGTTTCATCGCGAGGGTGACACCATCGCCGATCGGCAGCATCGCCAACCCGACCCGGTCGTCGGCATGGAGCTTCCGATTGAGCGCCCTCAATGCGGTGACACCTGGACTGGTCACAGCGGGGTCGGTGACCCTCCCGCCCATGAACATGTTGTCGAAGACAATCAACCCACCTGGATGCATGAGTTGGAGCACCGCTTCGTAGTAGGCATCGTATTCAGACTTCTCGGCATCGATGAAGGCAAAGTCAAACGTTTCCGCTTCACCGGTGTCGAGCAGTGAGCGCAGGGTTTCGAGCGCCGGCGCAATACGAAGGTCGATCTTGTCGTTGACGCCCGCCTCTCGCCAGAAGCGCCGGCCAATCGACGTCCATTCCTCGCTGACATCACAGCAGACGATCCTGCCGTCGGGCGGCAAAGCCTCGGCGACCCACAACGCGCTATAGCCGGTGAAGGTCCCGAGTTCGAGGCATTTCTTGGCGCCGACCAACTGAACCAACAGCGCCAGGAGTTGACCCTGCTCCGGTGAGATCTGCATCATCGCCCCCTTCATCGGGGCGGTCTCCTGACGGAGGCGACGCGCGATGTCGGTTTCGCGGAGCGAGACGTCGCGCACGTAGTCATGAAGCGTGGTGGACATGACCAGGTTCCTCGGTGGCTGCATCGATCCCTCCATCGAAAAGTCTAGCAGTCGGGAACGCTTGTACGATGTACCCGATTGTGCGTATGCTTAGCCAACCGGGGGGGGCTCAGATGCACCGGTGGCAGGACGAGGACAGCAGCGACGACGCGCAGAAGGCGCGCCGGGTCAGCTGGGTACGTATCGTCGTGGGGCAGGCGATCATCGTCGCCGTCATTGGCGGCACCCTGGCTGCCCGCACGCTACTGCCAAACGCCGAGCCTCGCGCCGAGACGGTCACGGCCAGCACGGTCCGCCCGACCGCGATGCCCGCCACCTCGATCAGCGCCCGCCCCGATAGTCAGGTCCCCGACGACCTTACCGTGCTTGGCCGGCGATTCTTGACCGCCCTCTCCCGCGGGGATCTCGTGGAAGCGCGGCGCGACGTTGCGTCGGGCAGTTCGGCGACCCTCTCGATCCGCAAGCTTGAGAGCGCCGCCAGCGCGTTTCAGACCGCTCGCGCCCGCGGCTTCCGGGTCCTGTTCTGGCAAACGGGCGAGGGTGTCGTCGAGCCCGCTCAACTCACCGTCTCGTTCGATTACGACAGACCCGACACCGGTGAAGGACGAAGCCGGGTGGTACTGCGAGTGCTGGTCCAGAACAGCCGTTGGTTCGTTGCCGATGTCGACATCAACCCTTGGATGACCGATCTCGGCCTGAGCCGGACTCCGAGCTAGCGCTTCGCCGAAGCTTCCTGCTACCGTTCCGGCCGGCGCACTCCAAGCTTCCCCGAGGACCCGTGCAGATCTCCGTCCGGCCGACCACGCTCGACGGCGTGGTCGTCGTCGAGACCGACTACCCCCGCGATGATCGCGGCTTCTTCAACGAGACCTATCGCCGCAACCAGTTCGAAGCGCTGGGCCTACCAACCGACTGGGTGCAGGACAACCATTCTCGCTCGCGCCGCGGCGTGCTACGCGGCATCCATTATCAAGACGAACGCGCACCAATGGCCAAGCTAGTGCGCTGTACTCGTGGTGCGATTTATGACGTAGCGGTCGATCTCCGGCTCGGCTCGCCAACCTTCGGCCTCTGGACCGGTCTGTTCCTCGACGATGTCAACTTGCACCAGATACTTGTTCCGGTTGGGTTCGGCCACGCCTTTGTCGTCGTCACGGAAGACGCCGATGTCGAGTATCGGTGCACTGCCTACTACGCGCCCGAGACCGAAGGCGCTGTCGCTTGGAACGACCCCGAGGTGGGTATCCTTTGGCCAATCGACGACCCGATCCTGTCCTCTCGTGACCGGTCGGCGATGAGCCTCGCCGCGTATCGCACCCAGCCAGCTTTTCGTTTTCAGGGCTGACGTCACGATTCAGCGACCGAAGCGTGAAGAATCGTCACGCCGCCGAACGCACAACCGCTACCCGGCGACCTCCAAAGCGGCGATCACCTCGGCGACATGCTTATTCGGGTTTACCTTGCGCCAGATACGCTGGATTCGCCCGTCCGCGCCGATGAGGAAGGTGGTCCGCTCAACCCCAAAGTAGCGTCGACCGTACATGCTCTTCTCGACCCAGACGCCAAACACCTCAGCGGCCGCGTGGTCGGTGTCTGACAGTAGCAGAAAGGGCAATCCGAACTTGGCGGCAAACTTGTCGTGCTTGGCAACGCCGTCCGGTGAGACGCCAAGCACCGCCACGCCGAGTCCCTGGAGGGTGGCAATATTGTCGCGGAACGAGCACGCTTCGGCGGTGCAGCCCGGTGTGTCATCTTTCGGATACCAATAGAGCAGCACCGGCTGCTTGTCGCGAAAATCGGTCAGGCTGACGGTCCGTCCTCCGGTGGAGGGCAGCGAAAAGTCCGGCGCGATGTCTCCGACGTTGATCATCGGGTCTCCTTCAGAATCTCAGGCCGTCGAACAGGTCGCCCATCCGCACTCCAATACCGTGGACAACCTCCTGTTGGAGGAGTATGTCCATCTCGATACGTCGGAGGGGCAGACGCGTCAACTGCGGCGCGTTCTTCACTACCTCACGCGGCCAAGCGCCATTGGGCGGTCCGAGCGTCTTTGGTCCGGTCCAGACCATCCGCCTGGCATCGACCGTCGCGCCCGTCGGCCCCATCGTCCACGAGCAGCGCTATCGCGTCAAGACGAACGAGGCCGCTCCACGAAAGGCCGGAGGGAACGCTCCGGCCTCACGCTCGCAGGCGGAAGAGCTACGAGGTTGCCGCGGCGCGGAGCGGAGTGAACGTGAGGACATCGTCTGCCCCGACACTCACCAGAATGGTGTTGCCGGCCGTCGCCTCGCCCTTGAGCAGCAGTTTCGAGAGCGGAGTCTCAATCGCGCGCTGGATCGTCCGGCGTAGCGGCCGTGCCCCATACATCGGGTCGTAGCCCTTTCGCGCCAGCCAGGACTTCGCGGCTTCGTCCAATTCGATCGCGATCTCCTGCTCACCAAGTTGGGCGATTACCCGCTTGACCATCAATTCGACGATCTGCTTGATGTCGGTCTCGGCCAGTGGATGAAAGACGATGACTTCATCGATCCGGTTCAGGAACTCCGGCCGGAACGTCCGCTTGAGCGCCTCGTCCACCGCAGCGCGCAATCGCTCGATCTGCGAGCGGTTCTCGCGCTCGGTGCGAAAGCCGATCGGCGTCTGCTGAAGCGCCTGGGTACCAAGATTGCTCGTCATGATAATTACGGTATTCTTGAAGTCGACCGTTCGGCCCTGGCCGTCGGTCAGCCGCCCATCCTCGAGGATCTGGAGCAGCGAGTTGAACACGTCCGGATGCGCCTTTTCGATCTCGTCGAACAGGATGACGCTGTACGGCTTGCGCCGGACCAACTCGGTCAACTGGCCGCCCTCGTCGTAGCCGACATACCCGGGAGGCGCCCCCACCAGCCTGCTGGTCGTGTGGCGCTCCTGATATTCGGACATGTCAAGCCGGATCATCGCGTCCTCGTCGTCGAACAGAAACTCGGCGAGTGCCCGCGCCAGTTCGGTCTTGCCGACGCCGGTCGGACCGAGGAAGATGAACGACCCGATCGGCCGTTTCGGGTCCTTCAGCCCGGCACGCGCCCGACGGATCGCGTCGGCGAGTGCCTCGATCGCCTCGCCCTGGCCGACTACCCGCTCGTGCAGCCGCTCTTCCATCTCGAGGAGTTTGGTCATCTCAGTCTCGAGCATCCGGGTCACCGGCACGCCGGTCCATTTGGCAACAAGCGCCGCGACTTCCTCGGCATCGACAACGTCGTCAATCTGCTGTTCGAGCGATCGGGAGCGCTGCGCCTCTAGCAATGTGTCCTCGGCGGCTCGCCGCTCATCGACGAGGGTAGCAACGCGCTCGGGATCGTTCGCGGCGGTTGCTGCCTCTTCGAGGACACGCAACCGGTCAACCGTGCGCTCCAGTTCACGGATCGCTGGCGGAAGCGTCTCGAGGTCCAGGCGGAGCTTACTGGCCGCCTCGTCGATCAGGTCGATCGCTTTGTCGGGCAGGAAGCGGTCTGCAATGTAGCGATCGGAAAGTTTGGCGGCGGCATCGAGCGCCCCATCGGTGATCCGGACGCGGTGATGCTCCTCGTACTTCGGACGCAACCCACGCAGGATCTGGATCGTGTCCTCGACGCTCGGCTCGCCAACCAGCACCGGTTGGAAGCGACGCTCGAGCGCCGTGTCCTTCTCAATGTGCCTGCGGTACTCGTCGAGCGTCGTCGCGCCGACAGTCTGCAACTCTCCGCGCGCCAGAGCCGGTTTGAGCATGTTTGACGCATCGATTGCCCCCTCTGCGCCACCAGCCCCGACGACGGTGTGGAGTTCGTCAATAAACAAGACGATTTCGCGGCTGGCCGCCTTGACCTCGTCCATCACCGCCTTCAGCCGCTCCTCGAATTCGCCGCGGAACTTGCTGCCAGCGACGAGCGCTCCCAGATCGAGCGCGATCACCCGCCGGTCCTTGAGCGCCTGCGGCACGTCTCCCGAGGCGACTTGCTGGGCAAGCCCTTCGACGATCGCCGTCTTGCCGACACCGGGGTCGCCGATGAGCACCGGGTTGTTCTTGGTACGCCGGCTGAGCACCTGCATCACCCGGCGGATCTCTTCCTCCCGACCGACCACCGGGTCGAGTTTGCCGGAGCGCGCCAGAGCAGTGAGATCGATGCTGTACTTCTCGAGTGCGCGGTAGCGGCTTTCGGCACGCTGATCGGTCACCCGACGGCCACCACGGATCTCGCGCAGGGCGCGGTAGACCTTCTCCTGATCGATCCCGGCCTCGCGGAGCAGTCGTTGCGCCTCGCCACGTCGCTCACCCGCGATCGCGATCAGGATGTGCTCCACGCCGATGAACTCGTCGCGCAGTCGCTCGGATTCCTGCTGGGCCGATTCAAACACCTGCGAGATCCGCGGGGTCGCGTAGATCTGCGGGGTCTCACCGGCGGTCGGGGCATTGGCCAGGGCAAGCTGAAGCCGTCCCACGAGATCCGCCGGGTCGCTATTGAGCGTGCGAACGATCTCCCCGGCAATGCCGCCGCGCTGTTCGAGCATGGCCAGCAAGACATGCTCGACGTCCCATTGGTTGTGGCGATAGCGCCGGACGATCTCCTGAGATGAGGAGAGTACTTCCTGCGCTTGTTCGGTAAATCGGTCTTGTCGAATCACTGGGTTCCTCCGGGGTGGTCGCATTGCGAGACGAACAGCCTCACACTCGCCCGTCCGGGACGGGCGCCGCTCCTGCGCCGAGAGCGGGATTAACTGGCGCGCGCTCCGCCGCCCTGGCGGCCGCGCAGCCGTTCGGTCTCCTGGCGGACTTCGCGCAGGTCGCGCTCGAGCGCCGCGATCCGCTCGCTGAGTTGCAAGATCACCTCAACGCCGGCGAGGTTGACCCCAAGATCGTCGACGAGACGCTTGATCTGCTGGAGCTTCTCGATGTCTCGTCCCGAATATAGTCGGATGTTGCCGCGCGAGCGCGACGGCTCGACCAGGCCGAGCCGCTCGTAGTAGCGAAGGGTCTGAGCATGGACGCCCAGGAGCCGGGCGGCCACGCTAATCACATAACACGGTTCGTCGTTGAAGTCTGGTCGCATCGAATCACCGCCCGTGGGTGGCCCGCAGCTGTTCGAAGAGCGAGCGCTGCTGGGCAGTCAGAGCCGTCGGGAGTTGGACGGTCACTTTGGCGAAGAGGTCGCCACGTTGGCCGGCGCCACCGAGCTTCGGCATCCCCTGGCCACCGAGCCGGATCACCCGACCATTCTGGGTCTCTGCTGGGATCTTCAGCGCGAGGCGCGTCCCTTTGGGCGTCGGCACCATTGCCTCGCCGCCAAGCACCGCATCGACAAGCGGCACCGGGATCTCGACGTAGACGTCATCCCCTTTGCGCTCGAAGGTCGCGTGAGGCCGCACCGTGATCACCAGAAAGAGATCGCCCTTCGCACCGCCCCCGGCGCCGGCATTACCCTCGCCAGCCACCCGGATCCGCGAGCCAGTGGTGACGCCCGGAGGGATCTTGACTTCGATACGCTTTGGCTTGGTAAGCAGACCGGTCGCAAAGCATTCCGGACACGGCTTGCCACCCGTCCGGCCTGAGCCGTTGCAGACCGCACAGGGCTGTTCGCTGGACAGTTCGAGCGTGCGGGTCGTCCCGTTGAACGCCTCTTCGAGGCTCACCTCGGTCGGGTGCTCGATGTCCTGGCCGCGTACCGCGCGCCGTCCGCCGCCTCCACGCCGCGGCTCGCCGCGGAAGAACTGCTCGAAGACGTCGCCGAACCCACCGCCACCAGACGTGCCGCCGGAAGCGCCGCCCGAGGAGACCAGATCCTCGAAGTCAAAGGTGGTAGTCCGAGCCCGCGAGCGCGTAGTTCGCTGGCCAGCTTGCCGAGCGGCTTCAAACTGATCGGCGTGCTTCCAATTCTGGCCGTACTGGTCGTACTTCTTGCGGCTGTCCGGGCTTGAAAGCACCTCGTACGCTTCGTTGATCTCTTTGAACTTCTCCTCAGCGCTTTTGTCCCCGGGATTGACGTCCGGATGGTACTTGCGAGCCAGCTTGCGGAAGGCCGACTTGATCTCTTTCTCGGTTGCCGTTCGGGGAACGCCGAGGGTTACATAATAGTCTTGGCTGGCCACACGCCGCTCCGCATCGAAAAGTCACGCTGCCAGACAGCGTGTCTGCCTGACTGTACACTTTGACAACGCCATTGTCAAGGATACCTATTAGAGTTCTATAAGACCCCTTGACAGCAGTGTCATGCGGCGGTATACCAATGGTGTAGTGTGCTTTCGGCTCACCGCGAGCCGCGAAGGTGGGCCCGGGTCAGCCGGGCAAATAACGAGGAGGACAGGCACCAATGGTTACTCGATGGGACCCCTGGCGTGAGTTGGCTCAGATGCGAGGCCAGATGGACCGCGCGCTCGACGAGGCGTTCTCGGGCGGTGGTGGGCGCTACGACGTCTCGGCGCCGGCGACCGATGTCTTCGTTGGTGATGACGAATTGCGGGTAACGATGGCGCTGCCGGGCGTCAACCCGGACGAGGTCGAGATCACCACGACGCCGGAAGCGTTGATCATTCGCGGCGAGTCCAAGTCCACCCACGAAGAGAAGAGTGGCCGCTGGGCGCGGCGCGAGATCTCCTTCGGCCGCTTCGGCCGGGCGATTGCGCTGCCGTTTGGCGTCGATGCCGACAAGGCAATTGCCGGCTTCGAGCATGGCGTCCTGACCGTCCGACTGCCGAAGGCCGAGGCGGAGCGCCCACGTCGGATCAGTATCTCGGCGAGCAAGGCAGCGGTCGAGCCTGCCGACATCAAGCCGAGCGAAGCGAAGCCGGGCGCTCCGGCCAAAGAAGCAAGAACAGCCTAAGCGCCGTCTCGCGATTCGCGGCCCGTCGGGGATCCCCGGCGGGCCGTTTTCATTTCAACGGGCGAGCCTGCCGCGCCGACGAAGAGCGCCCGATCCAGCATGTCGCCCACCAGCGCGGAAGCCTCGGCAGTCGATAGGCCGAGGTCGCGCGTCAGGTGCCGCCAGACCGGATAGAGGGTCTGGATTGAGCCGAGGACCGCCGCCTGTTCGGTCGGGAGAGCGAGCGTCCCGTCCCGGTCGGCCGGTTCGAGGATCGCCACGAGGCTCCGGCGGCCACGGGCCCGCGCCTCGGCGATCGTCCGGTCAAGTTCCCGATTGTTCGCCAGTAACAGCGCGTCGAACGAGGGCGCTTGAGCCTCGTACGCCTGATACACCCCCCGGATGTAGGCGCGCAACTCCTCGCGCGGACCGGCCAGTCCGCGCTGGCGAACATCGAGCGAGAATGCGCTCATCCGCTGAGCGAGATCGAGCAGTGCGGCAGATAGCAGTTCAGCGCGCGACGGGAAATGGTTGTAGAGGGTGCGCAGCGCGAGGTCGGCGCGTTCGGCCACCAGCGGCAGCGTAATCGCGTCCGGCCCGACTTCGAGGATCAACTCGTGCACGGCGTCGACGATTCGCGTTCGGGTCGCCGTGGTCAGTTCGGCGCGGCGTTCGCGGGAATAGGCTCGCGGCATCCGGCTCTCCTTCGGGGTAGGGCTCAACGCGGGCGCAAATATTGCAGACATCGTGCAGGTAATATACGATGCCTCCAATCGGTAGCCTCCGCGGCTCGATGGTCGCCAAGCCTACTGGCATTGCCTCACCGCGGCAATGCCAAACGGCCTGGATCGAGCGCGAATGGTCCGGGTTTCGGCTTTGGGGAGGGTATCGTGCCACACTCGCGTCGCCTCGTCTTTGGCCTTGCGCTCGCCGCTATGCTGAACGTACGCCCCGCGCCACCACCAGCACCCCCACCGGGCAGGACAGCGCCCCCACCAGCGGCAACCGCCATGGCCATCCCGCTTGATGCCATCCTGACCTCAAGCGTGATGGCTTTTCAGGCCAGGGGCAACACCCTTGTGACCGCCATTCTGACCTTCGACGCACAACAGCGAAATGAATCCCGCCCGGCGTGAGGCCCTACTCAAGGAGTTGAGCAAGATTGCCGGAGGACCCGCCGTTGCTGCTTCTGCAAAGCAGCACGGTCATGACGGTCTGGAGCAAGAACGCCGCGCAGCCGGCGATCCTGGCGGTGACAAGGTTCCGTTCTTCCGACCTCGCCGGCGCTAGCCACACCACCCGGTCGCGCCTGTTGTACACTGGCGCGACCGGGTGTCCAGTCCTACATTGCACTCAATGTGCATGTAATATAGACCGCCGCCGCGAGATCGCCAGCGCAAAGGAAGCAGCGTGGCGAGCCTAACAAGTGTAACCCGATGGGACGACGAGGCGGACGTCAATGCGCATTGCTCGGCTTCGGCATCGCCGGGGCGGTCACCGCCGTGACCGCCCGCGACGACGACCCGGACGCCGACGTCCTTATCGTCGAAAAAATGCCGAAGTACGCCGGTAGCGCCGAAGCGCGCCTCGGGCCGGACGCTCGTCTTTCCCGAGGCCTCGAGAAGTGGAAGATCTACCAGCAGGCGCTCAATCAACCAGAACCCGATCCCCGACCGGCATCCTCAGAGCACGGGCCGACGAGCAGGTCGGCCTCGAAGACTGGATGATCCAGCTAACCAACGAAGCCAGCCTCGAGTACGTTCGCCATCGCCGCCGCAGGCCGGAGTTGGTTCCCGCCAGTCCCCGAGTTCCCCCGACATGCCGGGCGCCGGCTATCGATTCCTCGCCACCGTCCACCCGGAACCGTCAGGTGTCTGGAAGGTGTTCAGAAGCCGCCGTCGACCGCCGGCCCCGCATCCGCCGACGCTTTGAGACCGCCGCCTACGACCTCGTTCGAGACCCCGACACCCTCGAGGTGTTCGGCGTGTTGGTCCGCTCGGGCAACCAGGAACTGGCGATCCGTGCCCGCCAGGCGGTCATCCCATGTGCACCGGCGGCTTCGCCAGCCAACACTCCAGATGCAGAAGGACTACTTCGGCCTGGACCGCGTCTACACCGCCGGCACGCCCGGCAACACCGGCGACGGATTGAAGATGCTCCAGAAGGCCGGCGCAGAGATGTGGCACCTGCGCAACGCAATCAGAGCGGCGGCTTCTGGCCAGCGATCAGGTGCCGGAATATGACTCCGCTTTTATGAAGGCGCTCAGATCGGTGGGAACCGTATATCGAAATCGCCAAGGATGACCAACGCTTCTACGACAGATCGGTCGGCCGCGCATCGAGCCCACTACCGGGTCAAGGACCACGGCATCTGGATCGACACCTACCATTTCCGGATGCTCCCAGTCCATTTCATCTTCGACGAGGCCTACCGGCCGCTCCAGCCGAACACGCCGGCCGCGCGGATGAGTTGGAACCGGCGGTCGAGAACTACCAGTGGAGCGCCGACAACAGCGCCGAGATTGAAGGGCTGGATCGTCAAGGCCAGAGCACCAGCATCCGCGAACTGGCCGTCAAGATCGGCCGCAGCCCGGCCGCCGTCGAGGCGACAGTCGTCGGTCAATGCCTACGCCGGCGAGGGCGCGACCTTGAATTCGGACGGTCTGCCGACCAGATGTCGCCGATTGTGAAGCCGCCGTTCTATGCCGCCGAGATCGACGCGGCTATCGTCGTCACCACCGGCGGCGGCGTCCGCGAGCGCCCGCTCCCAGGTGGTCAGCACCGCCGGAGCGCCGATCCCCCGGCTCTATGAGGTCGGCGAACTCGGCTCTACCCACGCCAACCTCTACCAGAACGGATCGTTCCTGACCGAGGCGATGTCCTTCGGCCGGATCGCCCGGTCGCAACGCCGTGCGCGAACCGAACGTCGCCA
This sequence comes from Dehalococcoidia bacterium, assembly GCA_046328265.1. Lineage (GTDB taxonomy): Bacteria > Chloroflexota > Dehalococcoidia > SpSt-223 > SpSt-223 > JANWZD01. The sequence goes on along the minus strand of JAXLWW010000006.1, from coordinate 14,778 downwards.
CACGCGCTCTGGCGGCCGAAGGAGGGCGGATGACCGGCTCTGCTTGAGGACGGGTCGCGATCGTCACCGGCGGCGCCAGGCTCGTCGGCGGTGCGATTTGCCGCCGCTTTGCGCCGCCGGAGCGGTCGTCGCGATCGTCGACCTGGACGCCGATCGCCTTAAGCCGCCTTGCTTCCGAGCTTGGCGATCGCGCCGCTCCCGCTTGTCGGCGACGTCCTCGATGCCGACTGGATCGATTCGGCAGTCCGGACGCTCGCGACCGAGCGGGGGCAGATCGACATCCTGATCAACAGGGTGGGCGGCAGCCGATCCGGCCAGGTCGCCGACCTATCGGTCGAGGACTGGGGATTTTGTCGTCGCGCTCAATCTCAAGAGCGCCTTTCTCTGCACCCGCGCGGTGCTGCCCTCGATGACCGGACGGCGACATGGCCGGATCGTCAGTTTCGGTTCTGGCGCAAATCACGGCTCGATCGGGCTGGGCAACTATTCCGCCGCCAAGGCCGGCCTGGTCGGCCTCGCTCAAACGGTCACCCTCGAAGCCGCACCGTTCGGGGTGACCGCCAACGTCTTGGTCCTCGGCCCAGTCCAATCCGAGCGGCTGGCCAGGCGGCCCGAGCCGCTGATGGAGCGGCTGATGGCCCAGACCCCGACCGGCCGGATGGTCCGGCCGGACGAAATCGCCGGGATGGCGCTCTTCTTGTGCGGCCCTGATGGCGGCGCGATCTCCGGGCGAGGCGATCCACCTCACCGGTGGGATGGCCTGGACCGGTCCGTCGATCATCACGTGTCCAAGACCTAATAGTCGAGGGAGGAAGAGATCATGGCAAGTCTGGGTAGTGTTCGGCGGTGGGACGGCAGGGCAGACGTCGTCATCCCTCGGCTTCGGCCTTTCCGGAGCGGTCACCGCGATGACCGCCCACGACGACGACCCGGACGCCGACGTCCTGATCGTCGAAAAAATGCAGAAACAGGTTACCGGCGGCAATGACCGCGCCTCAGGGCAAAGTCTCTTTCCACCCCAACCTCGATCTCCTGCTCAAAGACACCAGCAGGCGCTCAATCAACCAGACGATCCCCGAGGAGTTGCTCGAACACAGGCCGGAGATGAGTCGCCGAGGAGCCGTGGATCGATCGGATGGCTGCCGAAGTCGGGATGTCCTGCACCAGGAACAGGGCCGGCTGTCGTCAGAGCGGCTCACCGAGCCGTCGCTCGACCCCGGAGCCCCGCGCCGAGTTCCCGATCAACCCGGGGCTGCCGTCGTCGGCGATACCTCGCGACGATCACCCCGAACCCCTCGGGCGTCTGGAACGCCTTCAAGGCCCAGGTCGACCGACGGCCCGCATCCGCCGACGCTTTGAGACCGCCGCCTACGACCTCGTTCAGGACCCCGACACCCTCGAGGTATTCGGCGTGTTAGTTCGCTCGGGCAACCGGGAACTGGCGATCCGTGCCCGCCAGGCGGTTATCATGTGCACCGGCGGCTTCGAGAACAATGCCCAGATGCAGAAAGACTACTTCGGCCTGGACCGCGTCTACACGCTGGGCACCCCCGGCAACACCGGCGACGGATTGAAGATGCTCCAGAAGGCCGGCGCAGAGATGTGGCACCTGCGCAGCCGAAACCAGAGCGGCGGTTTCTGGCCGGCGATGAAGTTCCCCGAGTACGAAGGCGCGTTCTTCCGCAACATCCGGATGACTAGCGGGAACTGGATCGACATCGGCAAGGACAGCCGACGCTTCTACAATGAAGGCATTCCTTACGGCCCGACCCATTATCGCGAGTTCAAGAACGGACACTGGGTTGATGTGCCGCTGCCCTACGTCCTGCCGGCGCACATGATCTTCGACGAGGCGACCCGCCTGCAGGACCGGATCTGCCTCGATCGCGACTGGATGGGCTGGAACCACGTCGTCCTGAACTACCGCTGGAGCCAGGACAACAGCGTCGAGGTCGAGAAGGGCTGGATCGTCAAGGCCGACAGCATTCGCGAACTGGCCGAGAAGATCGGCCGCGACCCGGCCGCGCTCGAAGCGGTCGTGTCCGACTACAACCGCTTTGCCCGGAACGGCCAGGACCCCGAGTTCGGCCGGCCAGCCGAGTCGATGAAGCCGATCGCCAATGGACCGTTCTACGCGGTCGAACTCGTCCCGGCGATTGTCTGCACCACCGGTGGCGGTGTCCGCAACAGCAAGTCCCAGGTAATCGACACCAACGGCGCCCCGATCCCGCGCCTCTACGAGGCGGGCGAACTTGGGTCGACGATCGCCAACATCTACCAGAATGGGTCGTTCTTAACCGAGTGCATGGTGTTCGGTAGGCTCGCTGGTCGCCACGCTGTGCGCGAGACAAGCCGGGAACTGGTAGCGGTCCGCTAAACAACGAGGCGAAGCATACGTGCAGGCGTCACCGCTCGCGTCACCACGCCCAATCGGCTACGCTGTGCGCCGGGAGGCGAGCGATGGCCGTCATCCAACTCAACGGCGTCGGGATCTACTTCGAGCAGAATGACTTTTCACCGTTCTGGGAGCCGCCGCGTACGCCGATCCTGTTCATCCATGGGCTGGGCGTCGACCACACGATTTGGAGCGGCCAGCTTGCCCAATTTGGCCGGCGACGGCCGGTGGTCCTGGTGGACCTGCGTGGCCATGGCCGCTCCGACAAGATGATCGACGCCGACTACAGCATCGCCGCCCATGCGGAAGACGTGCTTGCCCTCCTGCGCTATTTGTCGCTTGGACCGGCGATCGTCGTCGGCACGTCGATGGGCGGTCTGATCGCCCAGCAGGTCGCATCGTTGCGGCCGGACACGGTGCGCGCCCTGGTCCTGATTGGCACCTGGGCGGAGCCCTCGCCCGACCTTAATCTGGTCGACATTCTGGCCCGATTTGACGCCGCGCCTGATCTCGCCGCCTACTACATGCCGATCGTTCAGCGCACCCATCCCGTTGATACCGACCCCGCGGCGGTCCAGCAGATCCTCGAGTTGACCACCCACAATCCGCGCGAGACGACCCGCGCCGGCACCGCCGCCACCTTCGGCTATCGCGATCCCGACGCCGCCCGCCAGATCAAAGCGCCGACCCTGATCGTCGCCGGCGAGCATGAGGAGCGCGCCACTCCGGAGCGCTCGGCGCGGCTGCGGGAGCTTATCCACCATGCCCGTCTCGCCATCATCGCGGGCGCGGGCCACGCGCCCTACCTCGAAACCCCAGCCGCCTTCAATCAGGCGGTGTTTGACTTCTTGGAACAGGAGGGACTATGACGGCTCGCGGCTTGGACCTGTCGCCCGAGCGTTCTGCACTGCTGGTGGTAGACGTCCAGAATGATTTTTGCGGCGGTGGCGGCGGAGAAGTTATCCGCGACGGCCTGGCCCGCCTCGTCGAGACGGCGCGCGCGGCCGGCGCGTTTCGCGTCTTCATCCGGGCGATCTACGACCCGAAATACCTCGGCGCGCCGTTCGCCGCCCAACTTGAAGACCTGGGCCGTCTTGGCCTCGTCTGTCAGGAAGGGAGCGATGGCGCAAAGTATTGGCCCGGCTTCGAAGCCCGGCCCGGCCCACGCGAGATCGAGGTCGAGAAGCACCGCTATAGCGCCTTCCGCCAGACCGGGCTGACGCAACGACTTCGCGCCGAGGGTATCACCACCGTCGTCGTTACCGGGCTGACCTTGAGTACCTGTGTAGGGTCCACCGCCCGAGACGCCTTCTTCGAAGACTTCTTCGTCGTGGTGGCCAGCGACGCCGTGCACGACCCAGACCCGGAGCGCGAGGCGAGCGAACTCGCGTTCCTCAGTCGGCTATTTGGGGCAGTGATGACCAGCGACGAGATCTCGGCGGCTTGGACACGCCGATTTGCCGGGGTGGCCGAATGACGTGGAGCCAACCGGACTTCAGCGGCCGGATCGAGGACGCCTGGTATTCGATGGACGTCGGCGAAGGAGGCGAGGCCGCCGAACTGATGATGGCGGCGATGAAGTTGGGCGGGATCGACAATCTCTGGTTTGTCTCCGGCTCGGAACTGACCGCACTCCAGGAGGCCGGCGCCAAGGCTCGCCATTTCGGCCGCCCCACGCCAACCATCCGGACGATGATCCACGAACATGCCGCGCTCTGCGCCGCGCTCGGCGAGTCGATGGTAACCGGCAGACCGACCTGCGCCTGCGCTCACGTCGAGCTTGGGCTGCTGAACATGGGCGGAGCGATCCATATCGCTGGCAGAGGTGGCTATCCGACGCTCATCTTGACCGGCGCGCCCTCAGCGGCATACCCGGGCAGTGGCCCCGGCGACCGCTCCCACACCGTCTATTGGCAGCAGCAGATCCGCGACCAGGGCGAGATCGTTCGGCAATACACCAAATGGGACTACAAGCTCGCCCCCTACGACAACGCCGGTTTGACGGTGACCCGCGCGCTCCAGGTCGCCCTTACTCCGCCAGAGGGGCCAGTCTACTTGGCGATGCCACGCGAGTCGGCCCAGACGCCGATTAGCGGCGTCCAACGATTTCCGACACTCGGTCAACTCACTCCTGGCGCCGGGCCGGCTGCCGACCCAACTCTGATTCGCCGGGTCGCTCGGATGTTGATCGATGCCGATGCGCCGGTGATCGTGACCGACCGGCTTGGCCGAAACCCGGCCACGCTCGCCCCATTCCAGGAACTGGTCGAACTCCTCGGTGCCCGGGTGATCGCTTCTGGCTATCGCTATAACTTTCCCAGTCCGCACCCTCTGCGAGCGCCGACGCCGCACCGGGGCTTCCCGGAATTGCAGGACTACGATGCGATCCTCGTGGTCGATTCGCCAACCCCCTGGCTGCCAGGACCGACCGGACCGCGCGCCGGAGCGCACATTGCCTGGATCGACGTCGACCCGACCATCCAATGGATCCCGATGTGGGAATACCCCGCCGACCTTCGGATCATCGCCGACTCGGGACTGGCGATCCCGGCGTTGCTGGAGGAAATCCAGCGCCAAGTGACGCCAGAGGACCGGCGGCGGTTCGACGCTCGGCGCACCCTCCTGATCGACCAAGGACGCGCGGCCGCGGAGCGTGAACAGCGCGCCGCCGCGGCCGATGCCGGCCTCGAGCAGATCACGCCGCGCTTCGTCTCTCACACGGTCGGAACGTTGATCGACGACGAGACGGTGCTGTTTGGTGAGGGCGGACCGACAAACTACATCCCGCGGACAAAACCGGAGACGCTCTACTTCCATGGGGGCGCCAGCCTCGGCTACTCGTTGGCGGCGGCGGTAGGCGCAAAGGTTGCCAAGCCGGATCGACGCTTCGTCACGCTGGTCGGGGACGGCGCCTACAGCTTCGGGTTGCCATCGCACTCATTCTGGGCGGCTCGCCAGTATCGTGCGCCCTTCCTGGCGGTCGTCTTCAACAACCGTGGCTACAGCACCGGAACGACGCGCCTACGCGATAGCTACCCGGATGGCTGGGCCGTGCGCAGCGGAGACTACAGCGGCGGCTTCTTCGACCCACCGCCCGACTACGCTGCCGAGGCGCGCGCCGCCGGCTGCTTTGGAGAGAAGATCAGTCGCCCGGACGAGGTCGCCCCGGCGATCGCACGCGCCCTCGCCGCGGTGGACAAGGACGGCCTCCCGGCCGTCGTGGACGTCTGGCTGCCCAAGCACATCACTGGCGAGCTTTAGCCAAGCCGGGCGCGCAGCCCAGCAACGAGCCAACGGTGGCCACGTCCTTGGGATGGTGTCTCCCACCGCTTGATCGCCGCAATCAACTCCCAATAGCGCTCGGCACGTGGATCGTGCTGATCGGCGGCGGCGACGATCGCCTCCATCGTCGCTCTGCTGGGCTCTCCGTGCAGAGCCACGAACCGGTCGAGCAGTTCACCGGCCTGGGCTGGGTCCTGACCTGCGTCCGCGGCTGCTGCGGCCTCCAACAGCAGGGTGGTGGCGGCATCGAACCTCGCGCCGTCGACTGGTCTCTCGGCGGCCGTGCTTCGCTGGCTCAACTCCTGCATCGCTGCAACAAACGATTCATCCGAAACCAGGTCGGCAAGTTCGAGCCAGGCCTCCAACTGGATATCGTCGGGGTCATCGGGCAAGTCGAGCGCGGCGCCTCGCAAGAAGCGTTCTTTCCAACCGGCGTCGATTGCCACGCCGTCGAACACGCGCTCAAGATGTCTCGCAAGGAAAGCTTCGCGCTCGAGGCGACTGAGCGCGGCCACCGACCGGGCTCGGGCGAGTGCTTCCACGAAGTCGTCGTGACGAAGCGCGGCGACGAGCAACGTTCGCTGTCGGCGGAGCGACCGAAGTTGAAGGTCGATCGCCTCGAGTTGGAGGCGGGCCACCTCACCCGGTTCGCCCTCGTCGCGCAAGAGCCGGCCAATCGTCGCCAGGTCGAAGCCGATTGACCGCAGCGTCCGGATGAGGTCCAGGCGAGCCAGGTCTGTCTCATCGTAGTGGCGATAGCCCGACGCGCTCCGCTCGGCAGAGAGCAGGCCGAGGTCTGAGTAGTAGCGGATCGTCTTGACCGGCAACCCGCTCTGCCGTGCCGCTTCGCCGATAGGGAACGACACCCTTGACTCTCCTGTTCCTGGAGACTGTACCGTTGCGAGCGTGACGCCGCAACCAGTGGAGGAGGATCAAGATGAATCAGTTCAGCCCCGACGAGTTCAAGCGCTGGGAAGAGCACGGTAAGGGATTCACGCCAGAACAGATCCAGGCGATTCAGGACGACTGGACCGCCTTGTATGCCGAGGCGCGGTCAAACCCGGACCTTGACCCGGCCAGTCCGGCCGCCCAGGCGCTGCTCGACCGACACGATGCGCTTCTGGCACGCACCTTCGCCGGCAACACCGAACTCATGAACTTGACCAAGGAGAAGTACCAGGCCGGCGTGTTTGAGGAGATGCCCGAGGCTCCAAAGCGCGCCGACTTCGCCTTTTTCGATCGGATCCGCGAAGCGCGCCGCCAGCCTTAGACCGGCGGAAACGGTTCGCCATCGAGGCGCTCGATCACCGGCGGCAGTTCGTCGAGCGTGGCGATTCGAGCGTCTACCTCGACGGTCGCCGGAAGCGCGCCGAGCAGGACGGCGCGCAAACCGGCCTCCATCGCCCCCGCACCGTCAGCAAGCGGATTGTCGCCAACGTGGACGATTGCCTCGTTCGACACTCCCAGGAGTTTGGCGGTGCGATCGAAGATCTCGCGTCTCGGTTTGAGTATTCCCTCCTCGTTCGAAAACACGGTCACGTCGAAGCGTTCGAGCAGCCCATAGGCGTCTAAGACCTTGCGCATCGCGACGCCCGGGGTACGGCCGGTATTGCTGATAAGCCCCAGGCGGTAGCCACGCTCGCGCAGCGTATCAAGCACTGGCAGCGCCGCCGGGCCGAGCGCCGGCGGACGCTCATGGATGGGGTCGACGTAGGCGCGTTCGACTGCCTCCCAACCCGCCTCATCGAGCGCTTGGGCGATCTGTTCACCGAGCAATCCGGCAAGGATCTCGAGTTGGCGGCGGGTCGAAAGGTCGAGATACTGCTTCCACACCGCGTCGTAGTGACGAACCGACGCGTCGTAGGCGGTCTCAACTGCCGCCTCGTCGATGGCCTCCTCGATGCTGGCGAGCGCCCGCGCCAACCCGGCAATCCGCAGACGTGACCGCTCGCCTCCAGCCGCCGGCGAATCGTGAATAAGCGTCTCCCAAAGATCGAAGGTCACCGCGCGAACCGACCCCATGCTCGCTCCTATTTCGTTTGTAATCCGGCTCAGCGTGCCAGGCGCGCAAAGAGTGCCATTTGGTGGCCCTTGGCGGCTATAGTGGAGCAGAGCCGGGCGCGCAGTCCGGCGGCGAGGCTGGGACCGGTGGATGGGGTTTCGGCAGAGCAACGCCGCTTCTACGCCCATACGCTGATCGAAGGGCGGCTGATGGATGATGGGCTGTCGCACGAGGATGCCCACGCTCAGACCTTGGTTCGTCAGGGCATCCACCTCGATGAGTACGCCCCGGTTCGCCTCTATGACCGACATCGTGTTGCCCGCGACTGGTTTCGTTTCACCGAGCGCCAGCAGATCTTCGCCGGCATTCGCGAGCCCGCGCGACCGCCGCCCTTTGCGGTGCCCGACCCGCCGGAGCGGCTGTACTGTCTGCGCTGCGGAGCGGTGTTGCGGATTGGCCGCAGCCACGGCTACCCAATCTGGATCTGCGACGTTGGCGAGATGGAGTATTCGCTCTTCGCAAGCGTCGAACTTGAACGGGCAGCCGCTCTGGCGCATCACCTTCCGCCGCCGCCAATACGCCCCTTTGGTGCGCTCGGCTGGTACTGCCCCGGGTGTGGGATCGTGCTCTCTCCGCCTCCGATTGGATCGGAGCCACTCTATTGCGAGCGCTGCGGGTTCGAGTTGCCCTATTCCCTGAAATACAACGTGGTCGAGTTGAACTGGCATGAGCCAGGCCGACCGTGAGGCTGATTGTGGAGCCGTTTCTCTGTTCGCTCTTTGCCCTGTTTCTGACCGCCTGTCAGCCCGATACCGCGCCGAGTTCGACGCCCGCGCCGCCGGCGGTCGCCGCCACCGCCCCAGCGCCGATGGTCGTACCAACTACCACGCCCCTGCCGACGCGCGCGCCGTCGGCCACGCCGACCGCCCGAACCCTCCGGCTTCCCCCACCCGCCCAGGCCACGGAAATCGCCAACGGGCCAAGCACGACCAACAAGGTTGCGCTCACCTTCGACGCCGGTATCCGCTCGCCGCACATCGTGCCCATCCTCGATCAACTCAAGGCGGCGAACGTCCGTTCGACGATGTTCCTGACCGGCTGGTGGGCCGATCAGCACCCTGAAATTGTCGCCAGGATGGTGGCCGAAGGCCATGAGATGGGTAACCACAGCTACAGTCACCCCAACTTCACCGAGATCTCGAACGCGGCCATCCGAGAGGAGGTCGAGCGTGGTAACGCGGCAATCGCTCGCCACGGAGGTACGCCCACCAAGCCGTGGTTTCGGCCACCATCTGGCGACCGCGACGCACGGGTGAACCGGACTATCGGAGAGCTTGGGTATTACTCGATCTATTGGTCACTCGACACGCTCGACTGGATGGAAGACGTCACCGCTCAGCAGGTCCTCGAGCGGACCATCAGCCGAACGACGCCCGGGGCGATCATCGTCGCCCACTTGACCAGTCCACAGACCGCCCAAGTGTTGTCCGAGATGATCCGGCGGCTGCGGGAGCGTGGTTTCGAGTTGGTGTTGGTGTCCGAATTGCTCTCAGAACCGTAGATCCGGAGCGGCGGCAAGAATCGTTGACTTTTGTACGACACAACATACAATGCCAGATAGCGTCTACGGTATTCCCCGGAGGAGGGTCTATGCGTACTGCGGTCGCGCGCATTTCCGCATTCTTGTTACTTGTCTCGGTCGCCTGTGCTCCAAACGCTCCGGCGACCCCGCCTCAGCAAACCGGCGGCGCAGTCCCGCCCGCAACCGAACAGCGTGATGAGGCGCAGGTACTTCGTGTCGCGGTCGGCACGATGATCGGCAACCCAACTCCCCAGGCCTCTCGAACCAATCACTACCAGTACTGGCCGCTGTACGACAACCTGACGATGTTCGGTCCGAAATATGAGGTGCGCCCGTCGGTTGCCGAGAAGTGGGCGGTTTCGCCGGACGGGCTGATGTGGACCTTCACCATCCGGAACGGAATGAAGTTCGCCAACGGCGACCCCCTCACCTCCGAAGATGTCGCGTTCAGCATTCAGGAGATCTTCGACCGGAAATGGCCGCAAACCTCCTACTTGATGAACGTCACCGAAGTGACAGCGCCGAACCCGACGACGGTCCAACTGAAGTTGTCGGCGCCGAACGCGGCCATCCCCAACGGCGGACCGTTTGTCTGGATCCTTCCGAAGAAGTACTACCAGTCGATCGGGTTCGATGCCTTTGTCCTCAAGCCAATAGGCTCCGGACCGTATGAACTGGCCTCCTTCCAGCAGGCCAATCTGATCTCCTACAAGAAGCGGGCCGAACCCCACGCGTTCCGCCGTCCGATCGCCAGCGAGATCCAGTTCCGGTTTATCCCCGAGCCGATTCAAGTACTCAACGGGCTGACCGGCGGCGAGATCGACGTCGCTACCGCCGGGTTCTCCGGTGACCAGGCCAACCAACTCAAGCAGCGCGGGATCAACGTGATCTCCCAACTCAACTCGGCGGTTCAGTTCTCAATGCCGCAAGGCTCCTACGAACTTCGCGATTCACCGCTCAAGGACAAGCGAGTTCGCCTCGCCCTCAACTATGCCGTGAACAAGGAAGCGCTCGCGACCGGGTTGTATGGCGGGTACGCCGAACCAACCGGCCAGTTGGCGGTGCCGGACACCGATTACTACGACCCATCGGTCAAACCGTTTCCGTATGACGTCGCGACCGCCAAGCGAATGCTCGCCGAAGCGGGTTACCCAAACGGCTTCAAGCTGACCGGTGGGCTTGACTACTCGACCGGCCGCGGCGAGCAGAACCTGATCGTCGCCTTCCAAGCCGACATGAAGGCCGTCGGTGTCGAATTCGACATCATCCCGAACGAGGAGAGCGTCTTCGTCGACAAAGCGTACGGCCGACGTGAGTTGCCCAAGGGTGATTTTTGGAGCGGCAGCAACGGCGAGGATACTGGCTTCTTCACCGGCGTGCGCACCTTCTACGGCTGCGACAAGCCGGTCGGCGGCCCGCGCCGCTCGATGCTCTACTGCAACCCCGAGTGGGACAAGTTGATGGATGCAGCCTACGGCGAGGCAGATGTCGCCAAACGCCGAGCGATCTTCCTGCAGGCCAATAAGGTGTTCCGCGACGACGTCCCGGCCATCTACACCATCACCCGCTCGGTGTTCTTCACCGCATCACCAAAGATCAAGGGCATCGACCTGCCTACCCCGAACTCTTACAACCTCGACTCGATGTACAAGATCAAGTAGAGGTCCACAGAGAGCCAATCCAGCAACGCCCGTCCCCCTCGGGAGACGGGCGTTTCATTGTCCGCCCTGTGGAACGAGAGATCGAGGAAGTTCGGCGCGACGGGTCGCAGTCCGTAGCGGTCCTGGCGGCCCACTGGGTGCTGCGGCTGCCGCCGGTGTCGCATCGCCGACGGACGCCGGCGCGAGGCCTGGCAACAAGCCCGCCTCGTCCGCCGCAACTTCGGCGCCGCGCCAAACCGGCGGCGACTGACCCCGTCCGACCGGCTGTTGGTCGTGACCGGCCAGCAGACCTCGTCGGCCGAGGTATTTTCCTACGCCACGATACGACCTCGACGCGCCGCCCAAACCTGCGTCCGGCCGGTCCCTTCCGGTCACGTCATCCGGCGACCTTCAGCCATCCTATTGGGGAAGCTCAGGCGGTCCGGCGGGCGCAGTCACCTCACGGCGCGGCGACGCGTGAGGCGGCCGGAATGAAGCTGCGAAGGTTGCCGAGCGGCGGAGTTGTCGGCGTCGGGACGCGGGCGGTAGCGGTCGGCCCAGAGGACGCGCCTGCCTGAACGATCTTGTAGAGGATACCTCTGCCATAGTCGGCGACATAGAGATTGGCGGAGTCGTCCTCGCCGTTGGTCGAAAGGTTGGTCCCCGAGAGCAGCTTCACTCGGTCGGCGGTCCAGGCGCTGCCCTCACGCACCGCCACCCAGATCCAGCCGCCAAGATCGGAGAAGATATAGAACCCCTGCAGACCGGGGAACTCCGTTCCGCGGTAGACATAGCCGCCATTGACCGACCCGCCGCGGTTGTGGTCGTATTCGACGATCGGGAAGGTGAAACCGTCCGTCGAGCAGGTGCTCGTGCCGGAGGGCGGGATATTGCATCGGGTGCCTTCCCAGATCCGCCAGCCGTAGTTCTGCCCACCGGCGGAACCCGCTGGCTGAAAGTCGATCTCTTCTCGCTCGCTCTGGCCGACATCGCCGATATACAGGTCGCCAGTCAGGCGATCGAATGAGAAACGCCAAGGGTTGCGCAGTCCCGTCGCCCAGATCTCGGGCGCCCAGCCGGGTAGCCGTGGGTTGTTCGCCGGGACGGTGTAGGTGACCGGCCGACCGGTCTCGACGTCGATCCGCAGAAGCTTGCCGAGCAGTTGAGACGAGTTCTGGCCATTGTTCGAAGGATCGTTGCCGCCGCCGCCGTCGCCTGTGCCGATGTAGAGGTATCCATCCGGGCCGAACTGGAGTTGGCCGCCATTGTGATTGCCGGCGTCGCGGTGGCGCACCGTCAGGACGCGCTGCTCGCTCGTGGGATCGGCGATGTCCGGGTTTGCCGTCACCCGAAAGCGCGAGATTACCAGGTCACCGGTGCTGTCGGTGTAGTAGGCGTAGAAATACTGCTTCTGGGCGAAGCCGGGCGGAAAGGCGACGCTCAACAGTCCGCGCTCTCCGCAGCAGCGCACCCGGTCGCTGATCGAAAGGAATGGCGCAGCGAGCAAGTTCGAGCCCTTGACGATCCGGACGAGACCCGCTTGCTCGGTGACGAAGACCCGACCACTGCCGTCACCCGCGCCGGTGATCGACGTGGGCGAGGAAAAGCCGCGAGTGACTTCGACGACATCAATCGCCGGAAGGCTGACTGCCGCCCGAGCGGGATGGCCGGCCGGAGCGAGTAGTGCTCCTACGAGCACCCCCACCATGCCAACCAGGAACATCCGTGCCCAGCCAACCTTACCCATCGTGTCCTCCCGGTATCGATCGGCAGAAGGGTAGCGGGCGGCGGACCGGCGGGCGAGGGGCCCAGGACTTTCGGCCAGTCTTAGCCGGCGAGCGCTCGCTGCTGATAGAAGCGAAGCTCGCCCCGACGAAGCCGGTCACCGACCTTTTCGCGGATTTGTTCGAGGATCGAAAAGTCCCATTCACCAACGAAGGAAACCGCCGTTCCGGTGCGACCGGCGCGGGCGGTGCGGCCGATGCGGTGGATGTACTCCTCGACGTTGTCGGGCATATCGAAGTTGAAGACGTGGGTAATCCCCTCGACGTCGATGCCGCGCGCCGCAACGTTGGTGGCAACCAGCAGCGGCAACTCGCCCGATCGATAGTCTTCCATCACCCGGTTCCGCTCGCTCTGCCGGAGGCCACCGTGGAGCGCCTGGATGTGAAATCCCTTGTTCCAGAGGTCGCGCGTCAGGCTGTCCACCCCGCGCTGAGTGCGCCGGAAGATCAGGATTCGCTCGTCTCCGGTCATCCCGTCGAGGATCTCGATCAGGGCGCGGGCCTTGTCGCGGTCGGCCACTTCATAGAAGACCTGGTCAATTTGCTCGACCACCGGCTGGCCGGGGTCGATCTCGACCGAGACCGGGTCTTTCATGTAGCGCCAGACCAGTTTGCGGACGAACATCGGGATCGTTGCCGAGAACAGACCCGTCTGGCGCGCCTTTGGCGTTCTGCGCAGGATCGTCTCGATGTCGTCGGCAAATCCGATGTCGAGCATCTCGTCGCATTCGTCGAGGATGACCGTCGAGACATCTCGAAACGAAATCGTCCCGCGCGAAAGATGATCGATCACTCGGCCCGGCGTCCCGACGACGATGTGAACGCCTTTTTCGAGGGCGGCGATCTGCTTGTGGATCGGGTCACCACCGTAAACTGCCAGCACCTTCAGGTTGCGATACCAGCCGATCCGGGTGAGATCGTCGGCGACCTGGCGAGCGAGTTCGCGGGTCGGTACCAGTACCAGAGCCTGGACGCCGGGCCGACGTGGGTCGACTTTCTGGGCGATCGGGATACCGAAAGCTGCGGTCTTGCCAGTGCCGGTCTTGGCGCGGCCAACAACATCCTCGCCTTCGAGGAAGGGCGGGATCGCCTCGCTCTGGATCGGAGTCGGGGCGGTGTAGCCCATCTCACACAGCGCCCGGGCGATTGGGGCGCTCAGGGTCAAGTGGCCGAATGTGCCAGTCGGCTCGCCAGCGGCAGGCTCCGTGGCGAGCGCTCGATCAGGGAGGGTAAGCACCAGTTTCTACCATCTTCCATCTCGCGGCGGAACACAAAAAAGGGACGGCGCGTCCTGCGTTCGTCCCTCTCGCCGCGTTCTGACATTGTTTCATCTATCCCCAGTATACCGAGACGGAAGACGGCCGTGCAACTGCTCCAAGCGAGCGATTTTGCCTATACTCTCGGTCGAAGGAGCGATTCATGGCTGGCGCGATCCTCGACCTTCCGCTGTTTCCGCTCAATTCGGTGCTCTATCCCGGCGGGCAAATTGCGCTCCACATCTTCGAACCGCGCTATCGTCAGATGATTGGACGTTGCATCGAGCAGAACCTGCCGTTTGGCGTGGTCTTAATCCGCGAAGGCAACGAAGTTGGAGAGCCGGCCACGCCGTACGACGTCGGAACGGTCGCGAGCATCAACAAGCACACCAAAAAGGCAGATGGCAAGTACGACCTGACCGCGCTTGGGCTTGAGCGATTTCGCGTCCTGACGATGCTCCAAGAGCGGCCGTACCTCGTGGGCCGCGTCCAACTTGAGCCGGACTTGATCAGCCCGACCGAAGAACTCGACGAGCGCGCCACCGACGCTCGGATGATGTTTGACCTGTATGTGGAGCGGTTGCGCGAGATGAGCAACGGCAAGCTTGAGACCGTTGCCTTGCCCGCCGATCCAGAGGCGCTTGCCTGGTTCATCGCCGCCACCCTTCCTCTGGCGATGACCGAAAAGCAAGAACTGCTCGAGCGGCCCAGCACCGTCTCGCGCCTGGCCGCCGAAGGCGAGATCCTGCGGCGCGAGATCACCTTTCTGCGCTTTGGAGCGCTTTCGGTCGAGGACCGTAATCATCTGATGACCCGTCCACGCTCCCTCAATTAGCC
>JAXLWW010000005.1:0-244638 GCA_046328265.1 Dehalococcoidia bacterium | reverse complement strand
CCGTGCTGGAGATGCGCCAAAGATCCTCGCCGGAACCGGCTACGTCAAGCACCAGAGCGAGCGTGGTCCGGTCAATGCGGTGACCTGGGACTCGGTCCGGTGGCCCGGCCACGCACCCGAGGGAATGGCGTTGCTTCGCACCTTCATCAGCCACGACCAGACCGTTGAATCCACCGGCGATGCCGAGTTAATCGCCCTCGGACGAGACGAGATCCGCCGCGTGCTGAAGGTGACGGCCGATCCGCTCTTCGTCGAGGGAAGGCGTTGGTCCCCGGCCCTGCCGCGCTATACCCTCGGCCACCTCGACCGGCTCGCCACCGCCGAGGAGCGCCTGAGGATGCTTCCGGGGTTGATCCTGGCGGGCGTATCGTACCGTGGACGCGGGGTGACCGACGCAATCCGCTCCGGAACACGGGCAGCCGAGATCGCCGCCGGCACCATCGTCGGGGCGATCGCCTGAAGGCGTGACTGTGATGCAGGTGGCGTACAATACATCGGGCCACCGGCCCGCAGACTGAGGGGGGAGTTGCAGACCTATGTTGACGATTCAGAAAGACGGCGTCATCCTCGGCCAATCGGATCGAGCGACGCTTGATTTCATCCGCAATGCCAAGGGCTTCACCCAGCAAGCGCTCGGAGCAAAGGTCGCCCGCCACTATCGCCAGACGGTTGAGGACCGTCAGTCTTCCGGAACGCCGGTTCCGGCAAGTTTCGCGGATGTCGCCGAGATCGTTTCGCCCCTCTTCGAGTACCAGGCCGAGAAGTTTCTCACCCGTCAGACCCAGGAATTGATGTGGAACCGGCTATTCGCTGCCATTAGCCCGCACGAGCAGGAGTTGCTGGACTGGCTGGATGAGCCGATCGCCAATCCACGTGGTAGCTTGCGACTAAACCCAGGTCTGGTCCCACCCGCCTATTACGAGGTGGACTATCACATCCAGCCGGGTGGTCAGCATCGGCAACCGCTCATTCCCTTCGTCCTCGAGATCGGCCAAATCGTCTATCACGGCGAGCGGAATGCTCGCTCGGAGTTGAAGGTCGGCGCGGCGACGGCGATCCCGGAAGGACGGTACGAGCGCATCCTCGATCTGGGCTGCGGCGTCGGTCATTCGACCTATCCCTTTGTCGAGCGCTTCCCCGATGCCGAGGTTTACGGTATCGACATCTCTGGTCCCTTGCTCAAGTACGCTCATAAGCAGGCCGAAGCCCAGGGTATCGCGCTCCACCTCAGCCAGCAGGTGGCTGAGCAGACCGACTTCCCGGACAACTACTTCGACATCATCTCGTCGACCATCCTGTTCCACGAAGTGACCGACGAAGCAGCCGAGGCAATCATTCGGGAAGGGTTGCGGATCGTCAAGCCGGGCGGCCTGTTCCAGATCGCGGACACGCCGCCCTATCGCGAGCACGAGTTGTATCGCGCCTTCACCTCGGACTGGCAGACCGAGCACAACGGTGAGCCATACTGGCGGCAAGCGGCCCTGCGCGACCAGGCCGAGCTTTGCCGCAAAGCGGGCTTCTCGCGGGTCGAGGAGCCGACGCGCGAACGGAAGAAGCAAGGCGGCAGCCCAACGCCCTGGCTGACCTGGGGCTGGAAATAAAGAGGGGAGCACCATGACGACCACTGAGACACGCCCGACCCGCCCAAGCTCGCTCGAAGTGATCGGTAAGCCTCCTGAGGGGACACCTGGTTATAGCGGTCCGCCGATGAACTTCGGGATGTGGTTGTCGAAGTATTTCCCGACGATCTCAGCCTGGAAGAAGCGGATTGAACTCGAAGGCTATGAGAAGTTGGACGGCCCGTTCGACGCGACGGACCTGATGCCACCCGGCGCAATCGAGCCTGCAAAATACCCCGCCTACTATTTCATGAAGCCGGTCCACACCTACCCGCAACCGGCCACCCTCCACCCGGCTTTTGCTTCCTGGATCACTACCTGGGGGTCGAAGACGAAGTTCTACTTCACCGAGCCAGAGACGGTGAAGTTCTGGATCAAGAAGGCCTACGGCAATATCAAGCCGCAGCGGGTGCTCGATGTCGGCTGCGGTACCGGTACGACAACCTTCGCGATGGCCGAGATCTGGCCCGATGCCGAAGTTATCGGCGTCGATCTGGCGCCGTCGTCGCTACGCTGGGCGCGGCGTAAGGCCGAGCAGCAAGGCGTCGACAATATTCGTTTCTACCACCTCGATGGCGGGGACATGCGCGTCTGGTCCGATGAGAGTTTCGATGTCGTCAACGAGAGCTACTGTTTGCATGAGATGCCGGGCTACCACGGCAAGGCCTTTATCGGTGAGATGGTCCGCCTCACCAAGCCCGGCCACGTCGTCAGTTGGTTCGACTGGCCGCCGGCCGAGAGCGAGGGTGACTTGATCCGTCGGCACAACGCCGTCAAGCGAAACAGTGAGCCGTTCATGCTCAGCTATCTCGACCTCAACTTCGAGCAATATCTCAAGGACATCGGACTAGAGAACGTCGAACGCCTCGTGCGTGCCGGCGCGAATATGCTCGTCGTCGGCCGCAAGCCGCATAAATCGAAGAAGTAGCTACCCCGTGGTCTTGATCGGTTGGCCGGAGGACGCGACCTCCGGTCATCTGCGTCTGGAACTCCGGTTCAACCATCGTCATTCTCCTCCGGGAGAAGCCGGACCGGAGGATGCTCCACGGAAGGCTCGTCGTTGGTCATACGGATGGACGCCCCGTCACCAGCCCCGTGCCGCGGCGGCGACCTGACCTCTCTGCCGCTGTCTAGGGCTTGGTCTCCGGCGCAACCGTCCCCGGTGCAGCGCCCGGCGGGCGATCATGGACATACGGCTGGCGCAACTCGACGGGTTCCTCTTTGCGCCGGGCGCCGGCTCGCAGGTTCAGCCCTTCAACCAGCACCGAGAAGGCGATCGCAAAGTAGATGTACCCCTTCGGGATGTGCTGGCCAAAGCCCTCGGCGATCAGATTGACGCCGATCAGCAGCAAGAAGGCGAGCGCCAGCATCTTGACCGAGGGATGGCGGTTGACGAAGCTGGACACGGCTTCCGCCGACAGCAACATGATCCCCACCGCGATGATCACGGCGGCGATCATCACCGCGATCTCATCAACCATCCCAACCGCCGTGATCACCGAATCGAGTGAAAAGACGATGTCGAGCACCATGATCTGGACGATCACACCGGTGAACGATGCCGCCGCAGCCGTACTGCGGTGACCCTGCTCACCCTCAAGCCGCTCGTGGATCTCGAAGGTCGACTTGGCGAGCAAGAACAGCCCACCGACGATCAGGATGAGGTCGCGCCCGGATACCTCACGGCCAAAGAGCGAAACGAGTGGGGCGGTCAGCCCAATCACCCACGAGAGCGACAAGAGCAGCAGGATCCGAGTAAGAAGCGCACCAAGCAAGCCCAGCCGACGAGCGAGCGGCTGCTGACCCTCGGGCAGCTTGCTCGACAAGATCGAGATGAAGACGATGTTGTCGATCCCCAGCACGATCTCGAGGGCAGTCAACGTGACCAGGGCAATCCAGATATCGGGGTTGGTAATCCAATCCACGGTATGACGTCTCCCGCCAGATCCTTCGGCACGGACGATACACGAGGGCGGCGACTGACTGCTAGTCGGCGTCCAACGCGGCCAACTCGTGGACCCGGGCAACGGCCTCGGCAAGCGTGAGGCCACGGCCGAGCGGCGCCAACCGTGCCATGCGCCGGTTGGTCGTCAGCCAACGGCCAGCAAGGACCCCGCCCCGTTTGGCCAGGTCATCTGCCGGGAGCAGCCGCTCCTCGGCAAGTTCCGCCAGTGGCCCAGCCCAACGCAACAACCCTTCGATCACGACATAACACTGGCTGCCGAGCCGGATCGCCACATTCGCCGGGTCGAACGGCGGCGCGAGCAGGTCTCCGCTCCAGCGGGTCGCCAGCTTCCGCAGAAGAGCGAGCAGCCGATCTGCCTCGGCACGGTCGCCGCGAGCGGCAGCCTGTTGAGCACGGCTCTGCAGCGCCGCCAGGCCGACTCGGCGGTCGCCGCCGAGAAAGGCTGATGCCTGACGAACGATGGCGGAATAATGCGCAACGGGCAGGTTACCTGTGCACGGCCCGAGGCACCGACCAAGTTCGAGGAGGGAGCAGGGCGGGCGTGGTTTGGTCTTGCGGGCAACGCCGATCTTGCGCACACACGTGCGCAATGGAAAGATCTGCCTGAGCAATGCCGCCTCGCGCGCCGCAACGGCGCCGCTGGCGAACGGGCCGAAGCGTCCTGGGCCCGGCTCGGCGACCCGACGCAGGCGCGGGAACGGCTCGTGGGGCGATAGTTCCAGCAGGGCCGGCGCCGGAGCGGTCCGGCGTTGGGTGTTGAATCGCGGCTGATGAGCCTCGATCAATTCGGCCTCCAGCAAAGTGGCCGCGAGGTCGTCGGGCGTCGTCTGCCAGTCAAGCGACGCCGACATCGCTCGAAGCCCGCTGAGATCACGCTCGTGGTCGGCTGGCCGGGTCAGGTACGACTGCACCCGAGCGCGCAGTCGCTTCGCCTTGCCGATGTAGAGCGGCTGACCGGTTTCGTCGCAAAAGAGGTAGACGCCCGGCGCATCGGGCACCAAGCCGGCCATCTCGACCAGTCGCGAGGAGACCGGCGTGGGGTCGCTTGCATTCAGACGCAGAGCGATCGCTGCAATCAGCCGGGCATCGGAATCTCCGCGGTGGCGGCGGACAGCAGAAATGCCAAGCCAAGCCGCCAGAGTCCCGAGCGTTGGCTTGGCGTGGCCGAAACTCTTCGCCGCCTCTGGCAGTAGGTCGCGCACCGGGTTGAAGATCGGGCGTCGGCCGGCGCGCCGGCACTGGACGTTGAGAAAGCGAAGCGTCCACCCGATATCCAGCCCGACCAGGGTTCCATCGCCGAGAAACTCGCGAAATTCGTCGAGCGCCTCGCCGAGTGTGGGCGCATCATCGCCGACGCCGGGATCGACCCCAAGTCGCTCGGCAAGCCAGCCGGGCAGCCGCCGCTCTGGGTTGATCACCGTCTGAAAGGCTGGGCCGATGCGCCCATCTTCGACCCGGCAAGCGGCGATCTGAACGAGGGCGGCGCGTGCCGGGTCCTGACCGGTCGTCTCAATCGCGACAGCGACCAGATCGCCGCGTGGCGCGGCATCGGCCAGACGCCAGCCCCCGTCCTCACGCTCAAAACGGGGATCGTCGAGGGTGGCCGCAAGCATCGCCGTCCAGGCTGGACCGTCCCCGCCAAACAGGGCACGTGTCAATTGGTCCGCTGGAATGGCGCCCGCGGCCGAGCGCAAGATCGCCGCGGCACGGTCGCGAAGGCCGTCCATATGCGCTAGATTGTACTGCGGGGCTCACCCTGCCATGGCACCTTGAGTGGTTGCGCCACCCGGCGCAGGAAAGGCGCAGCGTGTGACGTCAGATCAGGCCGGGGTGACGGCGCCTGCCAGTCCGGCCAACATCGGAACCTCGCAGGTTGCCCCTGACGTCAGGCGGGCGATCATGTTCATCGCGCTCGCCGCTGGTTGTTTCACGCTCGTCCACACCGCCAGCTTTCCCACGCTGCCGATCTTTCTTTCGCTGCGCGGAGCCAGCGAGGCCGACATCGCCCTGATCATCGGCATGATCGGCGTTATATCGATTGGCTTTCGCCCGTTGGTGGGTTGGTTGATCGATGCCTGGGGCCGACG
Source organism: Dehalococcoidia bacterium (assembly GCA_046328265.1). GTDB lineage: Bacteria > Chloroflexota > Dehalococcoidia > SpSt-223 > SpSt-223 > JANWZD01. The sequence goes on along the minus strand of JAXLWW010000005.1, from coordinate 238,966 downwards.
TCAGATGATCACCTCGGCCTTGATCGGTCTCACCACGGTCGCCGCCAGCTATGGCTTCGTCAGCAATCTCGTGCCGCTGGGCTTGCTTCGCGCGGCCCAGGGGATGGGCGTCGGCGTGATGAACGCGGCGGTCAATACGTACGTTTCCGACCGCGCCCCGACCCGACGGCGTGCCGAGTTTCTCGGCTACCTGAACGCCGTCCAGACGACCGCCAATTCGCTCGGCCCGACGCTCGGCTTTGCCATCCTGACCTGGCAGGCGCCAAACCCACTTTCGACGGTCGCTTTCTGGTGGCCGGACCTTGCTTCGTTCGGTGGGTATAACTTCGCGGCGCTCTTCTTCTTCATGACGGTCGTTGGGCTGGTCGGTGCAGGGCTCACTCTTTTCGCCCCGGAGCCAAAACGCCAGGGTCCGCGGCGCGGGCTAAGCTGGCATCACCTCGTCTATCCAAAGGCGATCGTACCGATGCTGTTGATGGTCGGGCTGACCGTCCCGTTCGCCGGAGTGATTACCTACCTTCCGTTTTACGCCCCCGATCGCGGCTTGACCAACGTCGGTCTGTACTTCACCTGTCAGGCGCTCGGGGCACTCGTCGCCGGGTTGACGCTTGGCCGGTTGGCCGACCGACTGGGACGGCGTGTCGTCGTGACGTTCGGGATGTTCGGAACTGGTCTGGCGATGATCGGCCTCGCCTCCGCCCAGAACGCCGTCTTAATCCTGGGCGCGGCGGTGTTGTCCGGTTTCTCCCAAGGCGGAGCGCGCAACGGCATCGCGGCCTGGACCGCCGATCAAGCGCCGCCAGAGGAGCGCGGCGCAGCGCTTTCGACCTCGTCGATGGGCTTCGACATCGGCGTCTCGACGGGATCGTTCGTGCTGGCGGGTATCGTGCCGTCCTTCGGGATCGACACCGGGTTCTACGTCGCTGCGGCCGTTCCTCTCGCCGGGACGCTGTTTGCCTACTTCTTCCTGCGTGACCAGCGACCGCACTGAATGGCCGGCGTCCTAGCTGGCCGGGTCTGCCTCGATCGCCCTCAACAGATTCACCATTTCGATGGCACTTGTCGCCGCCTCGTATCCCTTGTTCCCGGCGTGGCCGCCTGAGCGGGCAAGCGCCTGATCGAGGGTATCGACGGTGAGGACACCGAAGACAATCGGCCGCCCGCTCTCGAGGGCAACCCGGGCGATGCCGGTTGCTGCACCACCGGCGACATACTCGAAATGGGCAGTGTCGCCGCGGACCACTGCGCCGAGGCAGATCACCGCGTCGTAGCGCTCGGTTCGCACCAATCGGTCGGCAACGAGCGGAAGCTCGAATGACCCAGGCGCCCAGGCAATGTCGATATCATCCTCGGCGACACCGTGGCGCACTAGCCCGCCTCGTACGCCGGCCAGCAGGGCGTTGGTGATTAAGTCGTTGTAACGCGCCACGGCGACGGCGACGCGCAGCCCCGCGCCATCCGGACCGCCGGAGTAGACCACTCCCACCGGGCCTCCTACATCAAGTGCTGCAGCTTTTCTTTCTTGGTCTTGAGATAGCGTTCGTTGTGCGGGTTGGCAGGGACCAGCAGTGGCGTCCGGTCGACGATCCGCAGATTGAACCCCTCGGTGATCCCGACGACCTTGCGTGGATTGTTGGTCAGCAGATTGATATCCCGCACGCCCAGATCGACGAGGATCTGCGCCCCGATCCCATAATCGCGCAGGTCCGGCGCAAAACCAAGCTCGACATTCGCTTCGACGGTGTCGAGCCCCTGGTCCTGGAGCGCATAGGCCTGCATCTTGTTGTGGAGACCGATCCCGCGGCCTTCCTGGCCACGCAGATAGAGCGCCACGCCCCGGCCGGCGTCCTCGATCATCCGGAGCGCCCATTGCCACTGTTCGCCACAGTCGCAACGCATCGATCCGAACACGTCACCGGTCAAACACTCTGAATGAACACGCACCAACACCGGCTCAGGCGTGGCGATATCCCCTTTCACGAGGGCGACATGATGCTCACCGTCGATGATGCTCTCGTAGGTGAACGCGCGGAACGTGCCGAAGCGGGTTGGCATCTGGACGTCGTCGGCAACTCGTCGAACAAGCTTCTCGTACTGGCGACGGTACCGAATTAATTCGGCGACCGAGATGATCTTCAGATCGTGGTGCTCGGCAAACGTCTCGAGATCCGGCATCCGGGCCATCTCGCCATCGTCGCGCATGATTTCGCAGATCACCGCCGCCGGCGCCAGCCCCGAGAGGATGGCGAGGTCTACCGACGCCTCCGTCTGTCCGGCGCGACGCAGTACGCCGCCCTCGGAGTAGCGCAACGGCTGGGTGTGGCCCGGACGAGCGAAATCTTCCGGCCGGGACATGGGATCGACGAGGGCGCGGATGGTGGTAGCGCGGTCGCCTGCTGAGATCCCAGTGGTGACGCCGCGCTTGGCTTCGACGGTGATGGTAAACGCGGTGCCGAAGCGCGATGAGTTTTGTTCGACCATCATCGGGATCTTCAACTCGTCGAGGCGGTCGCCAGTCATTGGGACGCAGATCCAGCCGCGGCCGTAGGTCGCCATAAAGTTGACGGCATCTTTGTCGCAAAACTGGGCGGCAATACAGAGGTCGCCCTCGTTCTCTCGATCCTCGTCGTCGACGATGATCACGAACTTGCCGGAGCGATACTCCTCAATCGCCTCTTGGATGGTTGCCAGCGGCACTCCGCGCCCTCCCCGACCCGCCGATGCTCGCGCCAGACCCGGCAAGTCCAGTCGCCTCGTCGCGCGCCTGCACAAAGCGCTCGACATACTTGCCGAGGATGTCGACCTCGACATTCACCCGGTCGCCCACTCGTCGGTTCCCGAGCGTGGTGACCGCGCGAGTGTGCGGTATCAAGGCGATTGTAAACCAGTCACCGCCGGCCTCGACGACCGTCAACGAAACCCCGTCGATCGCAACGAACCCTTTGGCGACAATATAGCGCGCGATCGCAGGACCGACCCGAAAGCGCACACCGATCTCGTTGCCGGCCGGAGTGAGTGCGATCACCTCGGCCGTCCCATCGACATGGCCCTGGACGAAATGTCCACCCACCCGGCCGCCGGCCGCCAACGAGCGTTCGAGGTTGACCGGTGACCCGACAACCGTATCGCCCAGGTTCGTTCGCTGCCAGGTCTCCGGGACGACTTCCGCCCGAAACCAGTCATCGCCAAACTGGACGACGGTCAGGCAAGCGCCGTTGACCGCGATGCTGTCGCCGACGTGGATGCCACCGAGCACAGTGGTGGCCTGGATTGTCAGAGCATCGTCGGCGCGTTGGTCAACCCTTCCCAGTTCTTCGACGATCCCGCTAAACATCGGCCCCCTCGTGGCCGGCGATCCAGCCTGATACCAGGATATCACGACCGAGCCGTTCGACCGTCGGAGCGACGAGCCGATGGGCTGAAGCGATGCTGGCGACCCCCGCGCCGCCCACCGCCGGCACCGCCTGCTCGCCCCCGACAATCAGCGGGGCAAGATAGGCATACTGGAAGTCGACGATCTCGCAATCGTAGGCCGACCCGAGGAGATTTCCGCCCCCTTCGAGGAGCACCTCGAGCGCTCCGCGCCGGCCAAGTTCCTCGACCAACGCTCGCAGGTCAACCCGGCCGTTCCTCTCGGGCAACGCCAGCAGTTCTGCCCCGGCGTCTGCCAGGGTCGCCGCTCGCGCCTGAGACGCACCGGTCAGATGGACGACGAGTGTCCTGCCCGGCTCGCGCAGCATCCGGGCACTGGGCGGCAGCCGAAGCGCACTGTCAGCCACCACACGCAGCGGTTGATGGCCGTCCGCCGGGAAGCGCCCACCGGGCCGGGCAGTCAGGTGCGGGTCGTCGGCGATCGCGGTAGCGATGCCGATCACGATGGCGTCGAGCGTCTCACGCACGAGGTGGGCATGAGCGCGCGACTCCTCGCTGCTGATCCAGCCCTGCACTCCCGGCTGCGACGCGATCTTGCCATCGAGACTGGCGGCAAATTTGGCCGCGACGAACGGCCGGCCAGTGCGGATCCAGGTGCGAAAACCTCGGACGATCTCAGCCGCTTCGGACGCCCCATCGCCCAGCCGCACCGGAATGCCGGCAGCTTCGAGCGCGGCGACGCCCTGACCGGCGACGCGCGGGTTTGGATCGAGCATCGACGCGTGGACCGCGGTGATGCCGGCCGCGATGATCGCATCCGTGCACGGTGGGGTTCGTCCGTGATGACAGCACGGCTCGAGGGTGACCACGAGCATCCCGCCACGAGCGCGTTCGCCAGCTTCTCGCAGGGCGACCACCTCGGCATGGTCCGAGCCAGCGGGGTGGGTCCAGCCGCGCCCGACGATCGCGCCGTCGCGCACGACGACAGCGCCAACCGCTGGGTTCGGGCTGGTACGGCCGCGCGCCGAGTGCGCGAGACGCAGCGCTTCTTCCAGCCAGAGCGCGTCACTCATGGCCCAGAACCGGAGCGCCCGCCATCGGGTCTGTCGACCGCGTCATCGGTCCGGTTGGCGCTGCCGGCCTAGGGCCGGCCGCCACCACCGCCACGATAGGGCGGCCTTCCGCCACCACCACCGGGCCGCCCACCACCAGGACGGCCACCATCGGGACGGCCGCCACCGGGCCGCCCACCACCACCGGGCCTCCCACCACCAGGACGGCCGCCTCCGGGCGGTGGTCCTCCGCGGAACGGGTCATCGTCGAAGTCGCCAGGCCGTCGAGGCGGGGCGCCAGGCGTGTAGGAGCGATCACGGCCACCCTGACCACCGCCGCCGTAGGGGCGTCCACTCTGCGGGCGCCCGCCGCCTCCTTGTCGATCGAATCCGGGCCGCCAGCCACCTTCGCGCTGGGGCGGCCCATCACGAAACGGGGTGTTACGTCCGAGGTTCGGCCGTTGCGGGCGATCCTGGCGCGGACCGCGATCGGGCTGGCTGCGCCGCTCGCTGGCCTGGCGCGACGCTTCGAACAGCAGGATACCGGCAGCAACCGCGGCATTGAGCGAATCGGCCGCGCCCATGATCGGGATCGACACTTTGCCGTTGCCCTGGCCACCGGCCAGCCGCAGTGCGCCGAGGCTCGGCCCGGACCCCTCGTTGCTGATCACGAGGGCCGACGGGCGATTCCAGTCGACCTGGTGGTAGACCCGGCCACCGACCGGCGCCCCGACTAGTCGTTGACGACCACCAGTCATCCGCTCGATCTGCGGCCACTCGACATCGATAAACAGATCGACGTGGAAATGGGCCCCCATCCCCGCGCGCACCACCTTCGGGCTATAGACGTCGGCACAATCCGGCCCGACGACCACGGCGTTCACGCCGCTGGCCACCGCCGCGCGCAAGATCGACCCGAGATTGCCCGGATCCTGGATCGCATCAAGCACCAGGACGAGGCGACCCGAAGGCGCGGCCTCCGCCGGTTCGGGCACGCGGACGATCCCGACGATTCCCTGGGGCGTCTGGGTATCGGCGACACTCCGGAGCACTCGCTCGGTGACCGGGACCGCTGCATCCCGCAGCGCATCGACCAGTTGGCGAGCGCGGCTGTTGCGATTGACCGCTTCGGGGTCGTAGAGCGCGAGCGGGATGTCCGCTCCTGCGCTCAGGGCTTCTTCGATCAGCCGAACTCCCTCGATGATGAAGGCATTCTCTTCGTCGCGATGGCGCTTCTCGTGGAGGCTGCGGACGAGGCGAACACGGTCGTTCTCGAGGCTCGAGATGATCTCCGGCTCGGCGCGCTCTGGGCGCGGCTGGCGATCGGCTCGGGTGGCGGGCGCTTCGACCGGCGCCGCTTGCGCTTCGGCGACCGGCGCCACCGGCGCCTCAACGGGCGGATCGGCGACGACGATTTCCGCGGCGGCCTTCTTGGCGCGCGGTTTGCGGGCAGGCTTGGCCGACACGTCTTCGGGTGGAGCGGTCACCTCGCCATCACCGAGCGCTGGCGTCTCGGCCGTTTCAATCTGAACGGCTTCTGGTGCGGCCGCTTTTGCCGACCGAGTTCGGCGCTTTGGCGGTTCAGCAGCCGGCGCCGGTTCGGCGACCGGTTCGGCTGCCGGAGCGGCCTTGGCACGGCTCGTGCGTGCGGCGGCTGGTTGGGCGGTGTCGGATTTGACGGTGCGGCTGGATCGCCGCTTGGGAGCCTCGGCCGGCTCGGCCGAATCGACGGTCGGGGGAGCGCTCGGCTCGGCTGGCGAGGATGCCGGCTCGTCCGATGCGCCAGGTTTGGCGCGAGGCATTCGTTTCTCCTGACTGCTACGCGGTCGCGAGCGCGGTCTTGACGATCGAGGTAAATGCGCCTGGGTCTCTGACGGCCAGGTCAGCCAGCATCTTTCGGTCGATGGTGATCTGCGCCTGCTTGAGGGCGTTGATCAGGCGGCCGTAGGTCGTGCCGTTCTGACGAGCAGCGGCGTTGATCCGGACGATCCAGAGGCGGCGGAAGTCATGCTTGCGGTCGCGCCGATCCCGGTAGGCATAGGCGAGTGCGTGCAGCAGAGACTCGTTCGCTCGACGAAACAGCTTGTGGCGGCCGCCGCGATGCCCGGCGGTCTGGGAGATCACCTTCTTGTGGCGTCGCCGTGCGGTGACGCCTCGCTTCACTCGAGCCATGGCTCAACTCCTCTCAGGCGTAGGGAAGCAGTTTCTTGATGCGCTTGGCATCCATCGGCGCCATCGGCACCATGGTGTCGAACAGAGCCTTGACGCGTGCGGACTTCTTACGACGCAGGTGGCTCTTGCCGCCGTGCACGCGCATCAGCTTCCCGGTGCCAGTCACCTTGAAGCGACGTGAGGCACCCTTGTGGGTTTTCATCTTTGGCATGGATTTCTCCGTGGCGCGGCCGGCCGCGCCGAATTGTCGGCAGAACGCGCCCGCTGGGCGGTTCTTAACTCTTGGCGGGTTCGCGCGATTCGCGAGCAGCGACCTTTTGTGCGGTCGCTTGGGCGCTGACCTGGGCGGTCGGCGCGAGGATCATCGACATCGAGCGGCCCTCCATCGAGGCTGGCTTTTCGACCGTCGCAAACTGCTTCACTTGGGCAAGGACGCCATCGAGGAGTTGCTTGGCAATTTGGGGGTGAGCCATTTCACGTCCACGGAACAGGACGTTCGCCTTGACTTTGTCCCCTTCGCCCAGAAAGCGAATGATCTGCTTGACCTTGAAATCGATGTCATGGTCGTCGATCTTGGGACGAAACCGGACTTCCTTGATCAGCACCGACTTCTGATTCTTGCGGGCCTCACGCTCTTTCTTCGCCTGCTCGTACTTCCAACGCGCATAGTCCATCAAGCGGCAGACGGGCGGCGAAGCCGTCGGCGCGACCTCGACGAGATCGAGGTTGCGTTCGCGGGCGTCCTGCAATGCCTGCACGAGCGAGACAATGCCGAGCTGTTCTCCATGCTCGCCAATTAGCCGGATATCACGCGCTCGAATCCGCTCGTTGACGCGCAGTTCTCGATTAATTGTCAACCACCTCTCTGATGATCCCCTACCTTTCCGCGCTGCCCCCGCGAGGCCTCTTGAAGACAACAAAACATAGCGGGAATCGGCTCCCCGCCGTCCAAACGATATCACAGCCCCCCGACCGAGTCAACGAAGGCAACCTGCGTCAAAACGCGATTGGCGTGTCTGGCCGGAGGGAGCGTCGGGTCGCCAAGGAGGCTGTCGATCCAGGCCGGTGAGGCAGTATTCTTGGAACGCGTCGGCCAACGGCGGCCGTCTGCCGGAAGGTGCGCCCATGAGACTGGTCATCGTTTCGAATCGGCTTCCGTTTCGCGTGAAGGTCGACCGCGGCGAGATCACCATTCAAAGCAGCGATGGCGGGCTCGCCTCGGGAATGCGGACCTATCTCGACGTGCTTGGCGCATCGCCCAACGACTTCTCCGACCATGTCTGGATCGGCTGGCCGGGCGCCCCCATCGACGGCGCGGCCGAGCGCGAGCGCCTGCGTCGCCAGGCTCGCGACGATTTCAATGCCTACCCGGTCTTTCTCTCCCAGGAGCAGATCGATTCCTTCTACTTCGGCTTTTGCAACTCGACTATCTGGCCGCTCTTCCATTATTTCGCCTCCCAGGCCGTTTTCGAAGATCAGCAATGGGAGGAGTACAAGGCGATCAACGAATTGTTTCGAACCGCGGTCTTGGAGGTCGTCCGTCCCGACGACATCGTCTGGATCCACGACTATCAGTTGATGTTGCTGCCGGCGATGCTCCGCGAGCGTTTTCCCCGCCTCGCAATCGGCTTCTTCCTCCATATTCCTTTTCCGTCGGTGGACGTGTTCCGACTGCTGCCAAACGAGTGGCGGCGCGCCATCCTTGAGGGGATGCTCGGGGCCGACCTGGTCGGCTTCCACAACGAGAGCTATACCGACAACTTCCTCGAATCGGCCGAGCGCATCCTCGGCATCGAGGAATCCGACGGCAAGTTGCATGTCGAAAACCGGATTGTTCAGGCCAGCGCTTATCCGATGGGGATCGACTTCCGCAGGTTCGAGGACGCGACCCGTGAGCCAGCCGTGGAACGCGAGCGCCAGGCGCTGCTCAAGCAACTCGAAGATCGCCGGATCATCCTCTCGCTCGATCGGCTCGACTACACCAAGGGGATCGTCAACCGGCTGAATGCCTTTCGCACCTTCCTCGCCGAGAACCCATCGTGGCACGGCAAGATCGTCCTCGTGCTGGTCGTCATCCCATCGCGAGATGCCGTCGCCAATTACGCGGACCTGAAGATCCAGATCGAGCAACTGGTCAGCCGGATCAATGGGGAGTTTGGCAGCCTCGCCTGGACACCAATCCTCTACCAGTATCGCACCGTACCGTTCGAGGATCTCATTGCGCTCTATAGCGTCGCCGACGTGGCGTTGATCACGCCGTTGCGGGACGGGATGAACCTCGTCTCGAAGGAGTACATCGCGAGCCGCTCCGACAACAGCGGTGTCCTGATCCTGAGCGAGATGGCCGGCGCAGCGGGCGAATTGACCGGCGCGATTATCGTCAATCCGAACGACGAGCACGAGGTCGCACAGGCGATCCAGCGAGCGCTGGCGATGCCGACGGAAGAGCAGGCAATCCGCAACGCCAACATGCGCCGCCATATCCAGGAGAACGACGTCGTCCGTTGGGGCAGCACGTTTGTCGCCGGACTGATCGCTGCTCGCAAGGACGCCGAAGTGCTCCAACTTGCTGAACAGGACTTCCAGCCGAGCGCCGTCCTCCTCGATGCCTATCGCGCGGCCAAGAAGCGGCTGCTCTTTCTCGACTATGACGGGACACTCGTCCCTTTTGCCGATACGCCCGGCCGGGCCTGGCCCGATGGCGAGTTGCTCCGTATCCTTGCCAATCTCGCCGCCGACCAGCGCAACGACGTAGTGATCGTCAGTGGGCGCAGCCGCCACGACCTCGAATACTGGTTTGGCGAGCTTGATCTGTCGCTCGCCGCCGAGCACGGCCTCTGGATTCGTGAGCGCGGCCGCGACTGGCGGGCGATGGCCCCAATGGCCGACCACTGGCGAGAGATTGTCCGGCCGGTACTCACCCGCTACGTCGAGCGACTGCCCGGCACCTTCGTCGAAGAAAAAGAGGGCGCACTCGTCTGGCACTACCGCCTCGCCGAGCCTGATGCCGCCGACCGCCTGGTCAACGAACTGTCGGCGGAGTTGCTGGCACTCGCCGCCGAGCATCGCTTTCAGGTTACCCTCGCGACCAAAGTCGTCGAGATCACCACCGCCGGTATCCACAAAGGAAACGCGGGACTGCACTTCCTGACCCAGGGAGATTGGGACTTTATCGTCGCACTCGGTGACGACTGGCCCGACGAGGCACTGTTTGGCGTCTTACCGCAGCACGCCTTCACCATCCGGGTCGGTAACGCCGTCAAGGGCGACCAGCACCGCCTGCGCGATTTCACCGAAGCGCGTGCGTTGCTCGAGACGATGATCGACGCGTCGCGCACCGACCCGGATGTGGCGCTCAACGGCGCCGAAGCCCCATCCCAACCGCTCTCAGCCCAGATCCTGGTCGTCGACGACGACCCCGCTGTTCTCAGTGGGTTGCGCCGAGCGCTCGCCCTTGAAGGATACGACGTGACCACCGCGCCCGACGGGGATGCAGCGATTGGCCTGGTCGGACAAGTCTCACCCGATGTCATCGTTCTCGACGTGATGATGCCGGGGATGAGCGGCCTTGAGGTGTGCCAGCGGCTGCGCGACAACGGTGTCATCACTCCGATCCTGATTCTCTCGGCCCGTGACACCCTTCCTGACCGAATCGCCGGATTGGACCGCGGCGCCGACGACTACCTCGTCAAGCCCTTCGCCATCGACGAACTCCTGGCGCGGGTGCGGGCGCTCCTGCGCCGATCCCAGCGGGTCTCCGACTCGGCGTTGGAATACCTCGGCCTAGCGATTGACCCGAAGTCTCATGAAGCGCGGCGCGGCGGCGAGACGTTGAAGCTGTCGCCACGGGAGTTCGAACTATTGCGGCTCTTCTTGCGCAATCCGCGCCGAGTTCTGACCCGCGAGCAAGTCTCCCAGCACGTCTGGGGTCCGGAAGGAGAAGGGGATCCCAGCCATGTCGACAATGCGATCAAGGAGCTTCGGAAGAAACTGGAGGCGGACCAACATCCGCGGCTGATCCAGACGGTCCGCGGCTACGGGTACGCGCTTCGCGAGGAATAGACGGTGTCGCTCCGGCTTCGGCTCGCCCTTACCTACAGCGTCCTGATGGTGATCACCATCGCGGTGCTGGGTGTGACGATCTTGGCGACGGCAGCCCAGAGCCTCGGAGCCGAGATGGATCGCCGCCTCGAGGTGCGCGCCGAGCAGGTGCGTCTGACGATCTTGCCGCGCGGAATTGTGCTCGCCGCGTCCGACCTTGCCTATCTCGACCTGCGGCCGCTCTCATCGCTCGATGCGCCGGGTATCTTCGTCCAGGTGATGGACCCCAGCGGCGCGGTGGTCGCCGCGTCCGAGACGCTCAACGACAAGCACATCCCGGTCGACAGTGCGGCCTTCCAGGCGGCGCTCAGCGGACGCTCGGATCTGGCGGAGAACTTCGATTTTGGCGGCAAGCCGATCCGGATGCTGACGGTGCCGATCCGGTCGAGCGGGGCAACCGGATCGGTGATCGGCGTAATGGTCGTCGGCCAGTCGCGCGAACCATTGTTCGAACTCGTCGAGAACCTGCGCACGCTGCTGATCACGTTGGGCGCGGGTGCGGTCGCCGTCTCCGGGGCAGTTGGCTGGTTTGTCGCGCTCCAGGGACTGTCGCCGCTTAAGGCGTTTGCCCACCAGGCCGCCCATATCGCGGCCGGCCGCGACTTCAGCCAGCGTCTCAAGCCGGGCACCGAGACCGACGAGGTCGGCGAACTTGCCCGAACAATCAATCATCTCCTGCTCACCGTCGAGGACACCTTGCGGATGCATCGCGAGTTCGTCGCCGACACCTCCCACGAGCTTCGCAACCCGTTGCTCGCCTTGCGGACCAACCTCGAATTGCTCGACCGCCTGCCAAACCCGGCTGATCGCGCCGAGTGCATTCTCGAAGCGCGCCATCAGGTCGAGCGACTGAGCCGCCTCGTCACCGATCTCCTCGTGCTCGCCCGCCTTGAGGTCGGTCTGGTCGTCGAACGTACCACCGTGAAACTCGACGAGATGCTTTCTCGGGTCGTCCGCGAATCCCAGCGTCGCGCAACCGGCCAGAGGATCGAGCTTGACGTCGTCGAGCCGGTCCAAGTGCTGGGCGACGATGGCCGTCTCTCCCAGGTCGTCACCAACCTGCTCGACAACGCGCTCAAGTTCACCCCTCCGGGCGGCGAGATCGCCGTCCGGCTGGATCGCATCGGCGACCAGGCGCGCATCATCATCGCCGACACCGGCGAGGGCATCCCGGCCTCTCACCTCCCGCACATCTGGAAGCGCTTCTACCGCGTCGAAAAGACCGGCCCGCGCGCCTCGGCCGGCGCCGGTCTCGGACTGGCGATCGTCAAGTTCCTGGTGGAGGCCCACGGCGGCGATGTTTCGGTTGCCAGCGAGGCAGGCCGCGGAACGACCTTCACGTGATCTCGCTGCCGACCGATGGCGCGCTGGCTGGCCGGCGGTGCTTTCCTGGCGATGGCCGAAACCTCCTCGGTCGTCAAGCGCCTGGCGTGCTTTAGCCGGCAAGCAAGTCGAGAATCCGCGCTATGCCCTACGCTAACCCCGGCCGGTTCCGCAACGTGTTCCGCAGGTCGGTCATCGACCGCTCCAGCAAGAAGGTGTCGAGTAAGATCTGCAAAGGCCGCCGGATCGCTCGGTGCAAGCCGTTGGTGGATCGCCCGTCAAGGTACTCCTCATAAAACGCCGCCTGCAGCCAGTAATGAGTAAACCGCGCCAGCGGTTCGAATGCGCCGGCAGCTTTAAAAAGGCCTCTTTGGTCGTGCACATCCCGAAGCGCGGCATAGGAGATGTTATGGAGCGAGGCGAGCACCCCGCAGACGTCGCGCAAGGGGCTGCGCTTGATCCGGCGTTCCGAGATTGGCCGTTGAAACTCGCCTTCGAAATCATCGATCACCGCTATCGTCGCCTGACTGGAATTGCGCGCGTCAGCCGGTAGTCGCCGTGGACAGCGAATTCGGATCGCCTCGATCCGCTGGTCCTTGATCGGCCGAAAGAAGCGCTGCTGGCGATGGTGCGCCAGCAACTTCAGCAGTTCCGGCGGCGCGGACGATCCATCGTCGGTGACCATCTGACGGATCTGCCAGAAGGTGCGCTCGGCCGCGCCCAGCATTCCGCAGAAGAGTGCCTCCTGATAATGCTCGGTAAACGGCTCGGGGGCGACCGCCTGGTCGTCGCCAAGGCGTTGCCAACGCCGCGTGTAGCTCAATGGTGCGCCGGCCGGCCAGCCGGATCAGGTCGAAGAGCGGCCCAGCAAGGCGTCGCGCGCTGCGGCGGGCGTTCGGCTCGAAGATCCTCGACCCGCAACCGGGTGGCGGCCGCCGCTGAGCACCTCGGTTGCGGGCGGCGGCGCTGGCGTAGAACTCGCTGGTCTGCGCCTCGATCACCTCCCAGAGCGAGCGAGCGCCGGGGATCGCGCCGCGCAGGACGCCGATTGTCATCGGTTCGGCATCTTGTCGCCGGTAGTCCAGCCAGCCAAGAACCGGAGCCAGGTGGCGGAAGCCGGCGTCCTGCAACCGGGTGGCGATCTCGATCTCCGGGTGCAGTCCCGGGTCCGGCCGGCCGATCAGCTTGAGCACCATCCGGTCGTCGTCGATCACCGCCCGATGGCTTGCGCCAACGAACGCGAGCCGTGAACCTTCCGGCGCCACCCGGCCGAACGTCCGTTTGCCGAGCCGGGTGAGCGTCCCATCCAGTTCTCCGCTGATCCCTCGCACCCGACGCTCGCGCAGCACCAGTTCTAGAAGCGCCGCACGAACACCCGGCTGTTCTAGTCCGTCGTAGAGCAGTCCACGATCCCCTGTCTCGGACCCGACAACTCGCGCCACCGGCGTGACAGTCGGCTCCGAGCCACCGGCGCTGCGTGCACTGTCGCGAGCAATGCTAATCGGAATGACGCAGGTCTCGGCATCGCCCTCGCGCGGGTTCAGCCGGGCAATGGTCAAGTACGAGTCGTCGCCGTTCGAAGGCACCTTGATGGCATCCTGGAACTGGACGGACTGGAGAACCAACGGCCGACGGCCAAACCAGTGATGCTTGAGCAGATACGGCATCATCGCCTCGGCGAGGCCGACCTGGGGGCTGGATGATTCGAGCAACTCCGAGATCCGGCTTCGGACCTGCAACACCGGGACGCCATCGCCCGAGGTGCGGTCGGGCAGCAAAGCCTCCGAGCGCGGCGCTCCGAGGTGGAACCAGTAGAACCCGTGCGGCCCGAGCGTGATGAAATACGGGTCGTCGCCGACGCGTGGGAACGCGCTGCCGCCGAACATCTCAACCGGTTCGAGACCCCGATAGGCCGACAGATTGAGCATCGCCGACTGGACAAAACGCGACAGATTCGCCACCACCAGAATCGTCTCGTCGCCCCAGCGGCGAATGAAGGCGAGCACCCGAAAGTTGCTCGGGCTGAGGATCTCAAGCGACCCGCGGCTAAACGCCTTCGACCGCTTGCGCAGCGCCACGATTTGCTTCATCCAGTTCAGCAGCGACTGCGGGTTGTTCTGCTGCACCGCCACGTTGACGGCCTGATAGTGGTATTCGGGGTCGACGATGACTGGCAGAAACAATTGCTGCTCATTCGCCTCGGAAAAGCCGGCGTTGCGATCGCTGCTCCACTGCATCGGTGTCCGGACGCCGTCCCGATCGCCAAGATAGATGTTGTCGCCCATCCCGATCTCGTCGCCGTAGTAGAGCACGGGCGTGCCCATGATCGAGAAGAGCAGCGCATTCATCAACTCGATGCGTCGGCGATTGTTGCGGAGCAGCGGCGCGAGTCGCCGGCGAATGCCGAGGTTGATCCGCATCTGAGGGTCTTCAGCATAGACCCGGTACATATAGTCGCGCTCTTCGTCGGTAAGCATTTCGAGCGTCAGTTCGTCGTGGTTGCGCAAGAAGACACACCATTGAGCGGTTTCGGGTATCGACGGTGTTCGCTCGAGGATGTCGGTGATCGGAAAGCGATCCTCCTGGTGGATCGCCATGAACAAGCGCGGCATCAGTGGGAAGTGAAAGGCGACGTGGCACTCGTCACCGTCGCCGAAATAGCTGACCGCATCTTCCGGCCATTGGTTCGCCTCCGCCAGAAGCATCCGGTCGCCATATTTGGTGTCGACATGGCGGCGGAGTTTCTTCAAGAACTGGTGGGTCTCCGGGACATTTTCGGAGTTGGTCCCTTCGCGCTCGTAGAGATACGGCACGGCATCCAGTCGAAGACCATCGACGCCGAGGTCGAGCCAGAAGTCGAGGATCTTGATCATCTCCTGCTGAACTCGTGGGTTGTCATAATTGAGATCGGGCTGGTGAGAATAGAAGCGATGCCAGTAGTACGCCTGGGCAACCGGGTCCCAACTCCAGTTGGACGTCTCGAAGTCCTTGAAGATGATTCGGGTTCCCGCGTACCTCTCGGATGTGTCGCTCCAGACGTAATAGTCGCGCCAGACCGACCCCGGCTTGGCACGGCGGGCGCGCTGGAACCATGGATGCTGGTCGGAGGTGTGATTGGCGACCAGCTCGAAGATGACCCGGATCCCGCGCCGGTGGGCGGCTTCGATGAACTGGCGGACGTCGCGGAGAGTGCCGTACTCGGGCTTGATCCTGAGGTAGTCGGCGATGTCATAGCCGCCGTCGCGCAACGGCGACGGGTAGAACGGCAACACCCAGATCGCGGTGACGCCCAAGTCTTGAATATAGTCCAACTTGTCGATCAGGCCGCCAAAGTCGCCGGTGCCGTCTCGATTGGAATCGCGGAATGCGCGAACGTACACCTCGTAGATGACGGCGTCCTTATACCAGAGCGGATCGCGAGCCGATCCTCGCTCTGACGGATGGGTCGACATCGGCGCGAGCCCCCCACCGGGCGGCTGGGGCCCGGTTTGTGATGTGCGGCGCCGAGAACGCCTGACCACGTCCCAAACGAACTCGGCGGCTTGGCGCCCGCCGACAAGCATACCGAAAGCCAGAGTGATTCGCCTGCCCAGGTCAAGCCGGACCAGACGATCTCGGGTATAACTGAAGAGGCGCGAGACTGCGCCACCGGAGGAGCCACGATGGATGATCTGCGCACCGGAACCGATGAGCGCGAGTACGTTGTTCGGATTCGCGTTCCCCGCGCCCCGCGGGTGCCACGGGTGCGGGTCGAAACTGTCGACCCGTTGTTCTTCCTCCCGGTCGCAACCCGGCGTCACCTCAACCAGATGCAGCGTGAGGGGCTGCTCGCTGCTCGGAGCGTTCTCGATGCCATGATCGACCGCCTCGAGGCGCTACCTTCGGCAAGTGGCGCACGCGCCCCGCGGATCGAAGTCGACTAACCCCCCGGCGGGAGCGTGTGCCCTTCACGCATCCGATACCACCTCAGGCTGGCGGCTCAGGGCAGCCAGGTCGTCCGGTGGCGTATCGCTGGGGTCGATCGCAAGGTTGGCGGAGGGATCAGCGTTGTCGGAACGATCGCCAACGGCGCAACCTGTGACCGCACCGAAACTGGCGCCGGGCGCGGCGCGCTGAGCGCCCGAACCGTCGCGAGGCAGGTGTCGGCCGGCCCGCCGCCGAGACCCTGGGCCTGACCGCAAAGCGCCGCTGCCCGGGCGAGGTCGCCGTCGCGCAGCGCCTTGGTCCCGCCGTTGGTCAGGCTGGCGTAGAGCAAAGAGCGGGCATTGCCAAAGCCCGGATCCGTCGCCGCGACCATCCCGAACGACCGAATCGCCCTGTCCCAGTCGGCGCGGTCGTAGGCTGCTGCGCCATCTAAGTACCGCTCCGAAAGCCCGGCGGCGGCGGCGGCAACTGGATCGCCCGGCCGCCCCGCGAGCGCTGCGCTAAAGGCATCGTTGGCCCCGGCGATGTCGCCAGCCTCCGCCAGCGCCATGCCCTGGTTCACCCGCGCGGTGGCCAGTTGCGCCGCAAGCGCCTGGTCAGCCGGGCGAACCGCCGCCAAGGCGCTCAACGCATCGACCGTACAGGCCCAGTCGTTCCCCCAGCAGGCGTGCGCCCGTTCGAGCGAGCGCTCGGCAACCGAAGGCGTTGCCGGCAGAGCGGGCGCTTGGGACTGAACCGTCGGCTGCTGGGCGACGGGCGCCTGCGGCGCGAACAGGACGACATCGCTGGCGACTGGCTTGGGCGCGGCGCTGCCTTCGTCGGCCAACCGGGCGGCCTGCAGCCCACCGAACACCAGCAGTCCGGTCGTGGCAGCGGCCAACCCCGCGCCGCCGAAGAAGAACCAGCGCCGGCGTGGACGCGGCGTAGCGACCACCGCTGACTTCGGCCGCAGCGCATCCAGTCCCTTGAGCAACTCGCCGAGCGCTCCGATTCGGTCGCTAGGGACCAACGCCAGGCTGCGCCCGACCAACGCCGCGAGAGAGGCCGGTAGTCCCTCGATGTCGGTCAGATCCGGCGTGGAGGTGCGCTGACGCTCGCGAAGCGCGTCGATCGTGTCGGCGGCAAACGGCGCACGCCCGGACACCAGCCAGGCGAAGATCGCGGCGGCGGCGAACTGCTGCGCCGCCAGATCGGCGGTGCGGCCAGCCACCAGTTCGGGCGCCCGGACCGTGACCGCCATCGGGAGGGCGCCGCCAGTTTCGCCCGCGCCAGGCAGGACGCTTGCTGCCGGCAGCAGCGGAAGGCCAAAATCACTCACCTGGACCCGGCCATCCGGCCAGGCGAACACGTTGCCCGGCGAGAGACCCGGATGCGCAACATTCGCCCCGATCGCGGCTTCGACCGCTCGCAGCGCATCGCCGACGACCGCCGCCGACCAATCTACCGGCCAAGCGCCCGCGGAGAGCGCTGAAGCGAGGCTCGCTCCGCCTGGCCAGTCGCGCACCACCACCACCCGGTCGTCGTCAAGGCTGACCTGACGGATCGGCAGGACGTCCGGCCGCTCGAAGGCAGCCGCGCTCGCGAGGCGGCCGAGAATGCTCTCGCGGGCATCGACGCTCGGCGCGGCCCCTGGTCGAATCACCTGGACGAGCGCTTCTGCGCCCGACTTCCGGTCAACCGCCAGGTATTCGTCGGTGCTTTCGGTGCTGCTGACCACCCGAACAAGTCGGAACTGGTCGCGAAGCGGCGAGATCGTCGCCAGGATCGTAATGGCCATGGGTCGCTCCCTTCCGTGCTGCGATGCTAGCGAAGCAGCCGGGCAAGCGAAAGGGAATAGCAGAGAAGTTGGCACAGGTTGACCTGGCGCCGGGCTCCGCCCTCGGTGGGGCCGTTGGCACTCCTTCCGCAAGCAACCTGAGCTTTGGCGAGGCGTCTAGCGAGTAGAGATCGCCAGAGCAGTCAACTCGCGGGCCGAGAGCGTCGGCTCGCCATCGAGCAGATGCTCGCGCAACAGGACGGTCGCAGCGCGGCCAAGCGTTGGCGAGACGAGACTCTCGAATTTCTCGACAAGCCAGCGCGACAGCAATGGGTCGTCTCGCTCGCCACCGGCGTTCAGCCGTTCGACCGTCTGGGAAGAGCCGTCTCGGAAGCGAACCGTGACCGTCGCAGGGCGGTAGTCCGGAGCGAGCGCCGTGTAGTCGGGGTCCTCGCTCAGCCGGACGCGGTCGGCCAGCCGACGGATCGCCGGGTAGCGCCGCGCGGTCTGGTCGAAGCTAGCTGGGCCAGCGTCACCGCGAACCCAGGCCGCCGCGAGGGTGTGAGGGAGCGAGAACTTTGCGCCAAGTTCGCTCTCTGGATGGCGGTCGGTGAGCGCCGCCGCCGCCGCCGCCGCCAGCGTGACGACGTCGATCGCGAGGACATCGTCAGCATGGATGCCAGCGGACGCTCGGTCGCGGCGGATTGCTAGGAGCGCATCGATCGCCGCCTGACCGAAGCGAGCGCAGGCGTGCGGCTTGAAATAGCCACGCATCAGTTCCCACCGCCGGCCAAGGTCGACGCGGGCGCGTCGCGAGTTGAACGAAGGGGTCACGAAACCGCCAAACACCTCGGCGACGCCGTCCGGGTCGCCAGTGAACCCATCCATTTGCAGCCGCGCCGCGACGATCGCCCGCTGCGCTCCCAATCCGGCTTGCAGGTGGCGGACGTTCGCACCGGCGGTGTGAACACTGGTCGACGACAGCAGCGTCAACGACGAGGCGAGGTTGATCGTCTCCTCGATCGCGTCGACGTCGTAGCCCAGCAACCGCGCCACCGCCGCTGCCGCGCCCAGCACCGCCCAGCCGCCATGCGGTGACATCCCGGGCCGCAACCGCCCGGCCGCCACGCCGATCCTCGCACCAACCTCAAGGCCGACGATCAATCCTTCCAGCAGTTCCTCGCCGCTTGCATCGACCTCCTCGGCAATCGCCAGGGCTGCCGACACGACATGAATGCCGGGGTGGCTGCCCGAATAGCGCTGGCCGCTGTCGAAATCCAGCCAGACGCCGGCCGTCCCATTGACCAGCGCGGCGCTTTCGGCGCTCACTCCGCCGCGCAGCCCGAGCATCGTCGAGACGCCGGTGTCGCGTCCTTCGAGGGCGGCAAGCGCCTCGATCTCTGGCACGGTCGATGCGCCAACGATCACCCCGACGCAGTCGAACAATTGGCGGCGTGCCTCGAGGACGACTTCGTCCGGGGCGTCGACGAGGTCGAAGTCGGCGACAAACTCGGCGAGCGGGCGGATGCTCATCTCTCACCCCCGGCCTGGCGCGGGCCGCGAGTTCTGGGCGGGCGCGACGACGCGAAGGTGCAACTCGTCCAACTGCGCCGGCTCCACCGGCGCGGGCGCGTCGAAGAGCAGGTCGGTAGCCGACTGGGTCTTGGGAAAAGCAATCACCTCGCGGATATTTGGCTGGTCGGACAGCAGCATCGCCAGACGGTCGATCCCGAGGGCGATCCCGCCATGCGGTGGCGCACCGAACTCAAACGCACTCAGCAGGTGGCCAAACTGGCGGCTGACCGTCTCCTCGGAGTTGCCCATGATCTGGAAGATCCGCCGTTGCAGATCCGGGTCGGTGATGCGAATGCTACCGCCGCCAAGCTCGAAGCCGTTGCAGACCAGGTCGTACTGATCGGCACGAACCCGGCTCAGATCCTCGCCATCGAGCAGCGGCAGATCCTCGGGCTTGGGTGCGGTGAAGGGGTGATGAACGGCGTCCCAACGGTTCTCCTGGGGCTTCCATTCGAAGGCGGGAAAGTCGACGATCCAGCAAAGCGCGAGCGTGGCGGGATCGGCGAGGTTCTGGCGACGGCCGATCTCTTCGCGCAGGTTCGCCAGGGTGTTGGCGGTAACTCCCGCGGTATCGGCAACGATGGCGACGAGGTCCCCGGCGTTGGCATCGACGCGGTCGAGGATGGCGCGCATCTTCTCCTCGCCCAGGAAGCGCGCCGCCGGCGACCGCAGCCCGGCCTCGTCGTGGGCGATCGTCACCAGCCCTTTCGCGCCGTAACGCCGCGCCAGTTCGATCAACTCGTCCACCTGACGGCGAGAGAGCGCCGCACCGCCAGGGATACGGAGACCACGGATCTCCCCACCCTGGTCGAGGACGTTGTTGAACACCGCGAAGTCGGTCCCGGTGGCGAGGTCACCCAGGTCGACCAACTCCAATCCGAAGCGCAGGTCGGGGCGGTCGGTGCCAAAGCGGCGCATCGCTTCGGCGTAGCTCAGTCGTGGGAAGGGCGAGGGGAGCGTCTTGTCCGGCCGCAAGGCGGCGACCACCGTCGAAATCACCCGCTCGATCAACCCGATGACGTCCTCTTGCTCAACAAAGCTCATCTCGACGTCGAGTTGGGTGAATTCCATCTGGCGGTCGGCCCGCAGGTCCTCATCGCGAAAGCACCGGGCGATCTGAAAGTACTTCTCGACGCCCGCGACCATCAGCAACTGCTTCATCTGCTGGGGAGATTGCGGAAGGGCGTAAAACGACCCGGGATGGACCCGACTGGGGACGAGATAGTCACGCGCCCCTTCGGGGGTGCTCTTGTTCAGGATCGGCGTCTCGACTTCGATGAAGCCTTCGCCGTCCATCAGGTCGCGGATCATCTTGACCAGCCGATGGCGCAACACGAGGTTGGCCATCATCTTCGGCCTTCGCAGGTCGAGGTAGCGGTACTTCAGCCGCAATGCTTCGTCGACGTCGACATCTTCGTTGATATAGAAGGGCGGCGTCTTCGACTCGTTGAGAATGACGGCGGTTTCGGCGTGCACCTCGATCTGGCCGGTCGGGATGTTGTTGTTCTCGGTGCCTTCCGGGCGACGTTGTACCTGGCCGCTAATCTGCAGGACGAACTCACTTCGGACGCGGTCGGCGATGGCGTGCGCGTCGGGGGAGTCGGCCGGGTTGAAGACGACCTGAACGATGCCAGAGCGATCGCGAAGATCGACGAAGACGAGACCGCCGTGGTCACGGCGGCGATGCACCCAGCCGGCGAGCGAGACAGTTTCGCCAGCGGTGGTGGCATTGAGAGCGCCACAGAGATGGGACTTGAGCATGAACGGTCCTTTTCGGCGTCGCGGCGGTCCCTCGATTATCGAACGGCAAGCGCCGGAGAGGCAACCGACGCGCACCCCGGTGACCAAATCGGGCGCCCAGAGACCCTCAAGGCCAGCCGCTGTGCGCCGATATGAACCATGGGAGGATGCATGAACGGTCCGCTCGTCTCGCCGGGAAATCTTCTTCAGGTGCTGGGGGCGCTCGACGCCAGCCGGCCACCGCTCGGCGAGCAGGGTGAGCCGTTCTCCTACGCCGTCTGGGAAGCTGGCGCCCCCGCCGCCCATGACCCCGACCCGCTACCGCGAACGCTGCTCCGTGCCTACCACCCGTTCGGCGAAGCCGCCAGCCAGCACCTCAACGCGACGGTCTAGCTCCCGACAATCGGCAAGTACGCCCTCGCTTGACCGGCGGGATGAAAAACCTCGACCACGTCCGAGACGAAATAGCCCGGCTGCGGACCACCCGCCAGGACGTACAGCGCGCCGTCGACCGCCGCAGCAGCAAGCCCATGACGCGGCGTCGGGAGGTCCGGCTGCCGCGTCCACACTCCGCTCGAAGGATTGAACGACTCGACCTCACCGAAGATCCGATCCCCCTCGCCACCGACCACCCAGAACGCCCCATCGAGCACCGCGGCAGCGATCCCGCTGCGGGGAGTCAGCAACGGCGCGAGCGTCGACCAACGGTCGTTGGTGATGTCATACGCTTCGAGGACGTCGAGATTGCCCCGGCCGTCGAGGCGGCCGCCGACGACGTAGAGTACGCCGTCGATTGCGGCAGCGGCCTGATGGTCGCGCGGCGTTGGCATCGCCTGGCGGCGCTCCCAACGACCACTGCGCGGATCGAAGGCTTCGACAGCGGGCAGATCCCCGGCGGCACGCCCGCCAACCGCCCAGACCAATCCGTCCGCCGCCACCGCCACCAGCGCCCCACGAGCAGTTGGTAGTGGCGGCAGCGCTTCCCAACGATCTTGGGCCGGGTCGTAGCGCGCCGCGTTCGAGACCGGGCTCCAGTCCGGCGCGTACCCGCCGACAAGGTAGAGCAGGCCGTCGAGAGCGCAGACGCCGGGATGGTGGACCGGCTCGAGGAGCGGGGAGCGCACGGTCCAGCGGTTGGTCGCGACGTCATACACCTCGAGGGCATCGCTGGTGAAATCACCGCGATTGTCGCGCCCCAG
The DNA here is from genome assembly GCA_046328265.1 of Dehalococcoidia bacterium. Classification (GTDB taxonomy): domain Bacteria; phylum Chloroflexota; class Dehalococcoidia; order SpSt-223; family SpSt-223; genus JANWZD01. The sequence continues at coordinate 216,752 of JAXLWW010000005.1, read as the reverse complement.
TCCGCCGGCAACATAAATCGTCCTGCCGATCGCCGCGCCGCCTACTTCCGATCGGGCAGACGGGGCCGGTGGGCCGCTCGTCCAGACCCCGGTCCCGACGGCGGACCGCCGGGCCGGCAGGCTGCATCCGGCCAGAGCGCCTGCGCCGGCGACAAGGAGTGCACGGCGACTGACCTTCATAGCCCGAGTATAGCCCTCGCGACAATTCGATCACCGTCATACCGGTGCATCCGCAGGAGCCGGAGTGCTTCGACAATCTCGGCTCGGACGTCGGGATCCGGGTCGTCGGCCGCTTCGAGGGCGGCGAGCGCTTCAGGACCTCCGATCCGACCAAGCGACCAGGCCGCCTGGCCGCGAACGACTGAGCTGGAATCGTTGCGCAGGGTGCGGGCGAGCGCTGGGACGGCAGTCTCGTCGGCGGCGTTGCCGAGCGCAAGGGCGACGTTGCGGACGAAGCCGTCGCGCTTTGCCCGGCGGATGGCGCTCCCGCGAAAACGCTCGTCGAACGCGGCCTGATCGAGATCGAGCAACGGGAGGAGTTCCACACCACCGTCCAGGTTGCCACGCGGTGCGAAGTCTTCGAGCGATGCCGCAAACGCCTTGCGATTGACCGGACAGACCTCCTGGCAGATGTCGCAGCCAAGTATCCACTCGCCGACCTGCTCCCGCAACGCAGCCGGGATTGCGCCACGATGCTCGATCGTGAGGTAGGAGATGCATCGCGTCGCGTCCAGCACGTACGGCTCGGGAAAGGCGTCGGTCGGACAGGCTCGCAGGCAACGGTCGCAGGCGCCGCAGGTGGTGGCGAGCGGGCTGCCAACCGGCAGGCCGACATCGGTGACGATGGCTCCGAGAAACGCCCACGACCCGAGCCGGTGGGTGAGCAGCAGGGTGTTCTTGCCGACCCAGCCGAGCCCGGCGGCACGGGCGACGGCACGCTCGGCGAGCGGCCCGCTGTCGACGAACAGCCGGGCACGGATCGGCCGTCCGACGAGTTCTTCCAGTCGGGCCGCCAGCTTCCTCAGCTTTGGCCGGATGGTGTGGTGATAGTCGCGGCCGCGGGCATAGCGGGCGACCCGACCACGAGGGCCAGACGTTGGCGTTCCATCCGGCGTGTAGTACGCCATCGCCAGAACGATGACCGAGCGGGCATCCTCGACCAGCCGGGCTGGCTCGAAGGCGATCGCCCGGTCTTCGTTCAGCCAGTCCATCCCGCGCAGCCGACCGCGAGCGACCTGATCGCGATAGGCGATGAGGTCGTCCTGCAGGGCGTTGGCCGGGGCGATCGCGCACAGGTCGAAGCCTAGCGCCCGGGCGTCAGTCTCGAACACCCGGACGATGTCCGCCGGGTCACTGAGAGGCGGAGGCCCCATCACGCTACTCGGCGGCTCGGAGCACCGCGCGGCGCAGCCGGATCAGCTGTTGGAGGTGATCGAGGGTATGGACGTAGGCACGTTCGACGACGACTTCGAGGATGCTCTGACCGAATGCGACCGAGCGGATCGGCCGCTCCCAATCGTCCTCGTCGAGCCGGTCGAGCATGGCGGTGAGCGAACGCCGGCCGGCGGCAAAATCGCCGAGGATCTGGTCGAAGGTCTGCTCGTCGGGCCGATGCTCGGTGCGCCAGGCGTCGGCGTCGAAGCGCTTGAAGTCGGGGTTGTCCTCGAGGACAGCAGCCTGAACCCGGGCGATCTGGATGCCGTACTCGATGTCGCGCAGGTGTCCGAGCACCTGGCGGGCGGACCATTCACCGTCCGGCGCTTCGTCCACCAAAGGGTCGGGGATCATCTCGGCGATCCAGAGGATGTCGGTGCCGGAGGTGCGCAATCGGGCGATCAGGCCGGAGCGATAGCGATGCTCGGTCATGGCTGGCTCCCTCTTGTGGTCGATTATAGTATGTCGGCGGAGGGGCTTATGCTGATCGGCGTCATCTCGGACACCCACGGTCAGCCGCTGCCCGACCCGGCGCGCCGAGCCTTTGATGGGGTGGATCTGATCTTGCACGCCGGGGACCTTGGCAACGAAGCGATCCTCGCCGAGTTGGAAGGTATCGCGCCGGTGGAAGCAGTCGCTGGCAATGTCGATCCCAGCGACCTCGCGACGCGCCTGGGACGGCGCAAGGTGGTGCCCGCCGGTGGTCGGCGGATTGGGCTTGTCCATGGCGACCGCGGTCCGGGGAGGACAACTCCGGAGCGAGCGCTCGGGTCGTTTCCGCCCGCCAGCGTCGACGTGGTGGTGTTTGGCCACAGCCATCAGCCACGGATCGACTGGCATGGCGAGGTGCTTCTCCTCAATCCTGGCTCGGCAACCCAGCCTCGTTGGCAGCCGCAGCCCTCGGTGGCATTGCTGCGAATAGGCGAGGAGATCGAGGCGGAGATCGTCTTTCTGCCGTCTTGAGAGCGGGCAGACCGATCACCTATACTGAGCGGAGCGGGCGGTTAGCTCAGTTGGTCAGAGCGCGTCGTTCACACCGACGAGGTCACTGGTTCGAGCCCAGTATCGCCCACCATCCTGCTCAATGGCGTCGCCGGTCCGGCCGGCGCGGCTGTGGATCGCCCCGCCAGACCCAGATCGTCCACCAGACGCCGCGACTAAACTCGCGTTCGTCCGGCTCGAACCCCGGCAGGTCGCCGACGATCGATACCCACGGCTCGAGGTTCGCGCGCAACTTGAGGTGAACTTCGCCCGGACCGGCTGGCACCAGCCGCAGCATCTCGCGCACGAGGCGCTTGATTACCACCGGCTCTGGCTCGTCGCCGACCGTTCCAAAATCGCGGATGGTCACCGCCCCATCGGTCCGTCCGCGCCACTCGATAAACCCGAGAAGCACCGGCTCACCGCGCGTCTCGGTACGCTCCATGATCAGCAATTCACCCCGCTCGATCGCGTCGGCAAATGCCTTGCGGGCCGGTTTGCCCTCGGGGTTTGCAAAGGTCGTCCGGATGATGCGAATACGTGCGACGTCCTCCGGCCGAGCCAGCCGGATGTCATACGGTCCGCCCTCGATGACCGGGCTAGACATTGAACAGATACTCGATCACATCGCCATCCTGAACGACATACTGCTTGCCCTCGGAGCGTAGCACTCCGCGCTTCTTGGCCTCGGCGAGACTCCCCAAGGAGATCAGGTCCTCATAGCGCACCACCTCGGCGCGGATAAAGCCCCGCTCGATGTCGCTATGCACCGCCGACGCCGCCCGAGGAGCGGGTGTGGCGGCGGGGATCGTCCACGCTCGACACTCGTCCGGCCCGACCGTGAAGAACGAGATCAGTCCGAGCAGCCGGTACGCGTCGCGAATGATCCGGTCGCGCGCCGGCTCGACCAACCCGAGCGACTGGCGAAACTCGACGGCATCGTCGCCCTCAAGTTGCACCAGTTCGCGCTCGATCTTTCCGGCGATACTCGCGCCCAGCACTTGCCCCGCTGGTAGCCGTCCACGAAGCACGGTTTCGAGCGCCTCTCCCTCACCGATCTGCTCCTCGCCGAGGTTCAGGACGGCCAAGAGCGGCTTGGCGGTCAAGAAACGGTAATGACGGGTCAGCTTCAGTTCGTCCTCGTCCTGCTGCTGGTCGCGCACCGCCAGGCCGTTCTCCAGTCCGTCCAACAGTCGGCGCAGCAAGGTTCGCTCGCGCTCCATCGTCTCGCGCTCGGCCGGCTTCACCTTGCCAATCGTCTCGGCGATCCGGTCCAGGCGTTTAGTCAAGAGCAGTTGATCGGTAAACGACAACTCTTCTTGCATCGCCGCCAGATCGCGCCACGGGTCGACCGACCCATCAAGATGGGGGACCGACTCATCGCCAAAGGCACGCACGACCAGCAGCAAGGCATCCGCCTTGTTCAACTGGTCGACATAAGAAGCCGACAACCCCTCGGTCTTGCTAAAGGCCGTTCCAGCGACGCGGACGTCGGCAAACGAGACGTCCGCCGGTACTTTGCGCTTCGGGTTGAAGAGTCCGGTCAGCCGGTCGAGCCGCGGGTCGGGAACCTTGACGCTGCCGATCGCCGGCCCGCTGCCGGGCGGTTCGCTCACCAGGCCGGTGAGCGCCTCGTAGACCGTGCTCTTGCCGCTCAAAGGCTGGCCGAAGACCGCAATATGCACGAGGAAGGCTCCGATCGGGGTGGGTGTGTACCCCTCCGTGGCGAACGCGCGGGGAGAAAGGTCCGGAGCAGGTCGGCCTATGATAGGCCAGGCGCAGCGCCGGTCGCTACCGCCCGCGACAGCAGCCGCGGTCCGCCCGACACCAGCCGCACCAGCCGCGACGGGCAGCCGAGCCTCGCCGCAAGGGTCGCCGTAGCAGCCTGGAGATCGTCCCGCCTTGCATCGAACAGGATGCCGAGCGCCGTCCCGGAGTGCGCGACGCAGACGCCAGCCGCGCCAAGCCGCTGCCCCGCCGCAATCGCCGGTTCCAACAGCGGCTTGGGCAGCACCGCCTGGTGCGCGCGGGCGCTCAGAGTCGACGCCTCTCCCAGCAGTCGGACATCGCTGGCGCGAACGCCCGCCCGTGCCAGCGCGAACGCTTCGCGGGTGATCGGCTCGTTGCGCGCCAGCAGAGCCGCCCGGTCGATGGCATTGAAGGCGACGGTATCGACCGTGCCGCCCGGGTCGAGCAGGACGACCGCGACCGGCGGCGCTTCGCCCAGCGGCTCCAGGAACCGGCCTTCGCGATGATCGAAGGCGACGATGCCGGGAAAGATCGACCCATCGGTGGGCTCGACGGCGAGCGCAAGGCGGGCGGCCTCCATCGGCGAGAGGGCGATGCGGTGCAGCGCAGCAGCGGAAAAGAGTGTGGCGCCGATATCCGCCGTGCTCGAACCCAGCCCTTTGCCCGCCGGCACGCCGGACCACAGCCCAACTCTCCCCCGCTCTGGAAGGCCGACATTTCTCAGAAGGAGTTGCAACGCTGCCAACGCCTTCGACCTGCCGGGCGGGCCGGTCAGCGGCCGGTCGTCCGGGAAAAAGACGGCAGCGCTGAACCGATCGATCGGCGCGCTGACGTGAATATGGATCCCGTCGATCGTGCCCTGGACCAACTCGCCGGCGGTAGCGGGCATCAGCACGACATCACCGCTCAGCCGTGGCGCGATCATCGGGAGGTGCGGAGCAATCACGGCAGGTCGAGCGGGCGACCGGCAACTACCAGCACCACCCGGGCAGCAGCGCGCGCCAATGCCTGGTTTGCCTCGCCGAGCAGGTCCTGGAAGCGCCGCCCGAGCGGGGTTGTGGCGACCAGCGACAGCCCGACTTCCTCCGACACGACGATCCAGTCGCGCCGACGGCTGTCGTCGAGGATGCCGGAGACTTCGGCGGCGACACGCAGCGCAGGTTCCGGGGCATTCAACGCCGCTGCGACCACCAGGCCAAACCCATCCAGCAGCACCGTCGTCTGCCCCGCCTCGGCAGCCCGCTCGGCCAACCGGTCAACCGCGACGACGGTTGGCCAGTGCATCGGCCGGCGCGCCTGGTGGCTGACGATCCGTTCGCTCGTCTCTTCGTCGTCGCCGACGAGCGTCCCGAGATAGAGCGCCTCCCCCGCGACGAGCCCCTCGGCGAAAGCACTCTTGCCGCTTCGCACTCCGCCCAGCACGAGGGTGAGCGCCATCTAGCGTGGTCGGCCGACGATCGTCAGTTGGCCGTTCGACATCGTGATCGAATCGACCCGGAAGTCGAGTGGAATTTCGCGGTCTTGCGGCGGTCCCGAATTGGCGACGCTGGCAAGCGGGATCGGCAGCGGAAGGACACCAACGATGTTCAACTCGTCGAAATCCACCCGGATCGCCTCGCCGTTGCGCACCGGCACCAGATTCAGCTTGCCGGTAATCCCGAAAACCTGTCCAGCCTGGTCGGCGCGGATCTGCGCCGCGAAATGCGCCCGATTGTCGCGGAAATCGATCCGGACGTTTTCGATCTCGACGCCGCTTTCGCGAAGTTGATCGAGTTGAGTCTCTTGCGCGATCTTCGAACTGACTTCGTCGGAGGAGACCATCAGGGTCGCCGGCTGGTTTGGCTGGGCGCTCGCCATCCGATCGTTGAACTCTTGGACCTTGCGGTCGAAGGACTCGGCGGCCTCCTTGGTGATGACCGGTTCGCGGCTTGATCCTGGCACCCTGAGGTTATCGAGGACGCCGGGCCCGGCACTCTGCATATAGAACAGGGATCCTGCACCACCGACGCACGAAAGAAGGATGCAGGCGAGCAGTCCTCCAACCAGACAGCCAACCAACCCGCGCATCACGGCCTCCCAACCTGAACGTCCGCGATCCGGGGCGCGTCGATCCCGCCCGCCGCGAGTCGTCCCCCATCCGCCAATCGGTAGACGACCGCGTGCAGTGTATAGGTTCCGGGCGTGATCGTCGCCGGGATCGCGAGGGTGTTTCGCGTCACGATCCGCTCGCCAGCCTCCCAGGCTGAGGTCGGCAGCGAGCCACCGAGCGGTCCGTCGACCTGGGTCGCCACGCCGCCTGGCGAAACGAGTTGGAGCGATAGGCTATAGTCAGTCGTCGGCGTCCCGGTTGCCCGCCAGTACAGTTCGACGGGCAGAGCGCCGCCGGGCATTGCGCCAACGAGCGGCCCAATTCCCTCGAGGACAAGCGGCCCGTCATAGGTCAGATCAAGCGACGTTTCTGGTGAACCGACCGGCGGCGGAGGCACCTTCACCCGGCCAATCACCGCCGCGCCGCCACGATCCGCACCGCTGGTGACGACCAGACGCTCGTCGCTCGCCCGGCTGAAGAAACCGGTTCGCACCTCGTACAGCCCCGGCGGTGCGTTCGGCGCGACCGGCACCTCGAAGCGATCTTCCACCATCATGCCGGTCGTCCATCGGCTTGTCGCCGCCAGACCACCTCCCGGCGCGCCGTTCACCCCGCCGACCCCGCCCGCTGGCCCAACGACCTGGACGAACACCTCATAGCTTCGCTCGACCGGCGCGATCGCCCGCCAGACCAGACGGACCTGCACCCGCTCGCCCGGCCGCACCGTCGACGGCGAAACCATCGCTTCGACGACGGCGATCTTGCCATCGAAGACAGCCAACGGTTCCACCGATGCCAACGCACCAGCGCGCGTTGCGCTCACCTCACCGGCGAGGGCGTAGCCCGGCGCGATCACCAGGAACGGCGTGCCAATCGCGACCGCGGCAAGCAGCGAGGAGGCGACCGCCATCGCTGCGTGCCCGGCGCGGCGGGGCAGCAACCCGGTCCATCCCGCCACAAGCCCGGCCATCAGCACCGGCAGCACCGGAAAGAGATAGCGGCCATGCCCACCCGAAAGAAAGGTCTGGACGTAGCGCCCGAGCGAGACCGTGAAAATCGCCACCGCCACCACCGCCACCAGCACCGTTGGGCGAGACAGCATCCGCAGCGCCTCAGCCGGTCGCAGCGCCATCCGCAGCAGCAACCCCGCCAGGCCCAACAGCACCGCCAGGCGACCGAGGTCATACAACCAAGCTGGCCCCAGTCGGTCCATATAGCCAAAGGCAAGCAGCGAGGTCAGAAACAGCAGCGATCGCGGCCCCATGTCCTCGACGACGCGCCCCAACCCCAACGCCTCATCGCGGATCGGAAAGAGCGGATTGGTCGAGAAGAGGACATATCCGAAAGGCTCGCCATAATTCGCGAGGTTCCAGCCAATCCAAGGGACAGCCAATCCAGCAACCAGGCCGGCGGCCAGCGCCCCGCCAGCAAGTGCCGGCCCGACGCCTTCACGCCGCCAGGCCATCACCACCGGGATCGCCAGAAGTGGCAGCAGCAGAAATCCAACGACTTTGCTCAAGCCCGCGCCGGCGATCAGCAGCCCGATCACGGCCCAATCCCACAGACTGGCGCCATCCTCAGCCGCTGCCATCAGCCGGTCGAGCGCCCAGACGCCGAACATCGTCACAAAGGCATCGTTGTGGACGGTTGCCGAGGTGAACAGAAACGACGGCAGAAACGCGGTCAGCGCCGCGACCGCCAGCCCACCGCCATCCCAGCGGAGTATCCGCCGACCGACCCGATAGGCGCCAAGGACGGTCAGAGCCCCGGCCCCGACCGAGACTAGCCTCGCCAGATGGAGCGCGAGGATCGCCCCCTGCCAGGGAAAGCGCTCAGCAACCGGGTCGTGGCGTTGAACGAAGGGACCGCCGGCGTTCAAGTCGCCCCAGACAAAATCGGGGTTTGGTGGCGCAACCCGACCGAGGTCGCCGGCGTCGACCGCCCCGCTGGCAAGAAGCACCCCAAGGTAGTAGAGCGGCGGGTTATGCGCGACGACGTTTTCGAGCTTGGCGCGGTCGTGCGATTGGCGCGGGAGGCGACCGTTCTCCTTCAGGAACTGGGCATACTGAAAATGGGAGATCTCGTCGGTCGCCTCGAAGGGCGGGATGATGACCGAGTAGAGGACCGCCAGGACCAGATAGAGGCCGAGGATCGCCCCCAGCAGCAACCGCTTCACGGAGCCGGAGTCTAGCCGCCTCGGCACGGACGCGCGACTGATTGCCTCGACACGTTCGATCGTGGATACTGCGCGGCATGTCGCGGCTCTTGCGGATGCTTCGCCTCGCCGCCCTGGCTGTTCTGTTCGGCCTGGCGGTGCTGCTGGTTGCCACCGGCGGCCAGATCGTCTTTCAGCCACCGAGCCTGGCGGCACGGTCGGTGGCCTATTCGCTCACCGGCGCTTCCGATGGGCCGGTCGCGACACTGCTCTTTCTTGTGTTTGCGGCGCTCTATGTCGGCGCGATCGCCGGGATGATCGTCACCATCATCCGTCCCTTTGGCCGACGCCGCGCCTAGCCGGTCTCTAGCCCGCGACGTGGGTTGTTCGAACGTCGACGACCGCCGCCTGACCGGCCCGTACCGCCGCCACTGCTCGTTCGAGCGCTGGCTTGAGGTCCTCGATCCGGTCGACCGTCTCCCCGTGGGCGCGTGACGCGCGAGCCAGCGTCGCGTAGTCCGGCGGTGGGTCGATCAGGATGCCCGGCCACGACCCTGTCTTCTCGGCGTAGCTTTCTGGATAGCCGATGCGTAGCGCGTTGCGCGTCGCGGTGTGCTGGCGATTGTTGTTGATCACCGTCAGAAACGGCGCCTTCTGGATGTCGGCCGCCCACAACGCCGCGGTCGGACAGCCGTAGACAAAGGTGCCGTCGCCGACCACCGCCACGACCTCGCGATCCGGGTCAGCCAACTTGACGCCAACCGCCGCGCCAAGCGCCCAACCAAGAGACGACCCACCGCTCTTGAACAGCGTCCCCGGCTGGGTCCGCGGCACCAGCCGCGACACCCAGGGCGACCCTCCCACCGCCTCGTCGACCACCGTCCAACTTTCGTCGATCACCTCGGCAAGGGTTGCCATCAACGCCAGCGGGCTGATCGGCGAACTGTCCTGCTGGTCGAGGGCCATCGCGCGATAGCGTCGGTGCCGCTCGGCATTTGCCGCCGATACGGCCGCGGTGCGGGCGTCGATCTCGGCCTCTCGCCCCTCCAACCGTGGCCGTAACGCCGCGGTGAGCGCTTCGATGGCGAGCAGCGAGTCTGCCTGGATCGCGACGTCCACCGGGAACCCCTGGATCGGTATCGATGGATTGATCGGATCGAGATCGATTTTGATGTGCTTGGCATCGGCCGCGAGGCGGCTGCGGCTTGGAATATAGGGGACCTCCCAGTCGATCGTCAGCAGCACGTCGGCATCGGCGACGAACGGGGTGGCGTCACCGCTGTCGGCCCAGAGCGGGTGGTTGGTCGGTATGCAGAGACGTTGGCCGTCGCTGACCACCGGCGCTCCGAGTGCTTCGGCCAGCGCGACGAGCGCCGGCACGCTGGCCAGGTTGCTTCCCGACATGCTGGCAGCGATCAGCGGCGATTTCGCGTGCGCGAGGATGTCTGCTGCCTTCTCGATCAACTCGGAGCGCGGCGCAGCGCCGGGAACCGGGGCAAAGCGCTCGGGTGGGGTCGTCTCTCTCCCAGCCGGGTCCAGCAGCGATTCGAGCGGAAGCACGAGGTAGACCGGACCCGCCGGGGCGCTTGCCGCCACCTGCAGCGCCCGCTGGACGACCTCGCCGGCAACCACGCTGGTTCGCAACTCATAGTCCCATTTGGTGTAGTTGCGGACGATCCCGTTCTGGTCGAGTTGCTCCTGGATCCAATGGATATGGGACTTCTTTGACTTTCGGAACTCGCCGCCGCCATCGAAGGTGTACGGTGCCCGGCCCGCGCAAATCAGCATCCCGATCCGGCTACGCTGGGCGTTGTGGATCGCGCCGCCAAGTTGCTGAGTACCGACGTCGACGTGAACGAGGACCGCTTGAGGCCGGCCGGTGATGGCGAAATAGCCGTGTGCCGCCGCCCCGGCCACCAACTCATCGAGACAGAGCACCACCCGTGGGATGGGCAGCCCAAACGCCATCCGCTTGGCGATCGCCTCCTGAACCGGGAAGGTGTCGGTACCACTGTTGATGAAAAGGTGTTCGACGCCCGAAGCGACCAGTTGAGCGACGAACAGGTCGGCCCCATCCATCGGCAGGTCCTCCGGCAGGGCCGCCGGCCGTTCGAGATCGTGCAGTGTCATCGCTTCTCCTCTTTAATCGCCGATCGCCGACTCGTCTGGGCGCTCCATCAGACGCCCAAGCCGACATCCGTGGGTCCTGGCTCCTCGATCCTCTGGAGAGAGGTCTACCAGTTTGCGGTCACCCTGCTGCACCTCACCTGACCGCTCAATTGCGCCGCTCGCGATCGAGCAACCGCTTGAGACGGGGAAGGAGGTCAGGCAAATCGTCCTGGGTGGTCTTCCAAAGGATCCCGAGATCGAGGCCGAAGTATTCGTGCACCACCACATTGCGTATCATCCGAAGCTCGTTCCAGGGGATCTGCGAGTGGCGGGCCTGAACGTCGCCCGGCACCTCGCGCGCCGCCTCGCCAATCACCGCAATGTTGCGGAGCACCGCATCGACCTTCTCCTCGCTCTCGGCGAATTGTCGATAGGTCAACCCCTCCGTGTAGCGCTCGATCTTGCGGATCGAGTCGATCATGTCCTCGACCCTCAGTCGCCAACGCCTACGTTGCCCGTATCGCTTCACGCAGGACTTCCTCGCGAAACGACTGGCGCAGCGCGTCTTCGGTGACGAGATCCACCCGGCAGCCGAGCACCTCCTCGAGCCGCCGCTGCAGACGCAAGAAGGCGAACAATCCGACCGGCTCGGCAAAGCGTACGAGCACGTCGATGTCGCTGTCTGGACCGGCCTCGCCGCGCGCCACCGACCCAAAGATCGCCAACGACGCGACGCCGTGCGACCGCCATTCCTCGGCGTGAGCGGTCAGGCGCTCGATCGCTTCTTCGCACCGCACGGTTATCGCCCGAAGACCTCGAGGAGCGTCCGGTACCCGGCATCGGCGGACGCGCCACGCCAAGCCGCGGTATTGACGCTCGCTTCGTCCATGACATCGCCATACGAGGCGACTACCTGCCGACAATGATCTCCGTCGCCGCAGACGGCAAACAGTTCGACGACGTCGTCGGTGATCGCCTTCAGGAAATCCTCGCGGGTACCCTTGGTCGTGGCCCAGTCGAGCCGCTCGCGCTGCTCTTGGAGACCGTACCAACTCAAGAGCGCCCGGTTGTAGGGAATGTTCAGGTTGTAGGTGAGCGCCTGGCGCGCCCCCTCAATCGCCCGCTCCTTATCCGAATCGACCGAGACGAGGAATCCGCCGCCGACCCGCACCTCGCCATCTGGCCGGCCGGCCGCACGCGCCGCGGCTTGAACGATTGGCAACGCCTCCTCACGCAAATAGCGCCCGCCGTGCATGTTGTTGAGCAACACCCGGTCGGCGATCGCGCCGGCGAGCTTCAACATCTGCGGGCCGTTGGCCGCGAGGTCGATCGCCAACTGGGCAGTCGGCGGGGTTCGAAAGAGCGAGAAGTTCTTGAAGTGGTAGTAGGTCCCATCATACGAGGCCGGGTGGCCGGGAACACCGGTCCAGCCGGTCCGAATGGCCAGGACATAATCGCGGAAGCGGCCGACGACCTTGTCCTGAGAGATGTCGTGCCACTCTTCGCTGCGTTGCTTGGGGCCCGGCCCCAGTCCGAGGCGGAAGCGGCCGTTCGAGAGTTCGTCGAGCGTCGCCGCGGCAAAGACGGTCTGAACCGGTGTGCGCCCCCACAGGGCGACGCCGGTGCGCACCGTCGCCCGCTCGGTCGCCAGTGCGATCGCCGCACAGGTGACGTACGAGTCAAAGGTCGAATCCCCGGCGCCGACGATGGCAAAGCCGGCGCCTTCGAACTGGCGGGCGAGGCGCATGATGTCCTGCGGGGAGTTGGCAACGCCGCTCAACCCGACCGCCAAATGCTGGAGCAGATCCTGAGCCATCAACGCTCCTTCAGATTTCGTGGGGCGGAATGTAGTCACTGGACGCCGCGGTGCGCATCGCCTGAATCCCCTCGTCCCAGGTCATCAGCGGGGTTGTCTTGACGTTCTTTGTCGCTCCGCCGGCAGCAAAGGTCATCGCCACCGCCGCCGCCGCCGCGTTGTCGGGCAGGTCGAGGATCATGACGAGGTCGTAGTCGCCAAAGGAAAGCCAGGAGCCAACAATCCGCCCTTCCATTCGGTCGAGCGGAGCGTAGAGCCGGTCCATCCGGTTGTGCGGGTTCTTGATCAGCGCTGCCCAGGCCTCCTTCGAATAGGCCACTTGGATCATGTAAAAGGCCATTCGACCTCCAGCGCTTGCGCCATTGTATCCGCGATCAGACGAGACGGCGCAAATGAGTGAGCCAGTCTGCTTGGCCGTGTATACTCCCGTCGGCGCGAGTGCGCCACCCACCAATGAAGCCACACAGCAAGAAGCCCCACCCGAAGCCGCACCGCCGTCCAGCGCTGCACCGCCCGTCGACGGAAACCCAACGGCGACTGGGCCGGTGGGTCATCCGGATCGTGATCGCCACCAGCCTGGCCTTCTTCTTCAGCGGTAGCCTGCTCTTTGGCGCAACCTTCGTTCAGCGCACGGGGACGGTGGCGGTGGCCTGGGCCGATGTTGTTCGTCGCGCGGCCGAGCAGGCTCAGACGGTGATCGGCGCACCCGCCGGTCCGCCCGGCGAGGCCGGGCCGGTTTGGGGCGGCCGCGAGCGGGTGAATATCCTCCTGATCGGCCTCGACAACCGCGAGGACGAGAGCGGCGACTGGGCCCGCGCCGACACCAACATGGTCGTCTCGATCGACCCCGCGACCGGATCCGCCGGCATCCTCTCGATCCCGCGTGATGTCTGGATGGTCTACCCGGTCAGCGGGTACTGGACCGAAGACCGGATCAACTCGACCTGGGTACACGCACGCAGTATGCGCTACCCTGGCGGCGGGCCGGCGCTCGCCAAGCGGGTGGTTTCCTACAACCTCAGCATCCCCATCCATTTTGTCGCGTACATTGACTTCAACGGATTCATCAAAGTGATCGACACGCTCGGCGGTCTGACCGTCGACGTCCCCAAACCGCTCAAGGACAACGAGTACCCAACCGAGTATTACGGCTACCAACGGATCTATTTTTCGGCCGGGTTACAGCACATGGACGGTGAGCGCGCGCTGATTTACGCGCGGTCGCGCCATCAGGACTCGGATGTCTTCCGAGCGGGCCGTCAACAACAACTGATGGTCGCCGCCCGCGAAAAGGCGCTCTCGCTCGACCTGCTGCCCAAACTACCCCGGCTGATGGTCGACATGAAGGACACCGTCCAGACCGATATGAAGCCAGCGGAGATCTTGGCGCTTGCCCGACTGGCCGCCAGCATCGACACCAAGGACATGGTGATCCGCACCGTACCGAGCAGCAACTTCATCACGTCGCAGGGTGCATCGATCCAACTGATCGACCGGGGAGCGCTCCAGCGCGTTATGGACGAGGTGTTCAATCGTCACTCGACCGCGGTGGACTAGCGCTTTCCGTCCGACCTCGGGAGCGCCAGCCAACCAGTGGCTCGTCCAGAGCGAAAACAGGTTCGCTTCCCTGGTCCGTCTTGGCGAGCATCGACCAAGCGCCACGTCTCGCTGACCTCGTGGCGGGGCAGCCGACAACTCCGGGCCAAGCCCGTTCATGGATCAACCCTCGCCTCGTTCAGGCGCTTTGTACAAGGGCACGGTAGACGATCGCCTCCTGTCGGCTACTCAATCGTCACGATAGGCCGCTGGAGCACCGCCAGGACAGGCCGAGCAAATAGCGGCTCCGCTCATCTTGGGCATTTCGCCTGAATACAGTGCATGACACGCGCTGGATCGTCCCATCACCGCCCGAATCTTCGGCCAAATGGAGAGGCCGGCAACCGTAATCGGTTATGCTTTGTGCGATTTGCACAAGTTTGTGTTACGGATTCCGGTAGAAGTGCCAGTGACCGCCGAACCGACGTTACGAGAAACTTCTTGCGAACGAGGGTGGGCAGAAGCCCACTACATGAGGAGAACCAGTCGATGGTTGCCGAAGCAAAAGCCCAGGGTCTGACGACCCCGGCGGACGTCGTCGAGTACGTCCGCAACAACGACGTCAAGTTCGTCGATGTCAAGTTCATCGACCTTCCGGGAACCTGGCAGCACTTCTCAATCCCCGCGCATACGCTCGACGAGGATGTGTTTGTCAATGGCCTCGGGTTCGACGGGTCGTCGATCCGCGGGTTCCAGAAGATCAACGAGAGCGATATGCTGCTGATCCCGGACCCGACGACCGCCTTTCTCGACCCCGCCTGTGAGATCCCAACCCTATCGCTGATCTGCAACGTCAAGGACCCGATCACCGGCGAGTCGTACAACCGCGACCCGCGCTATGTCGCCCAGAAGGCCGAGCGGTATCTGACGACGACCGGCATCGCCGACACCAGCTTCTGGGGGCCGGAGGCTGAGTTCTTCATCTTCGACGACATCCGCTTCGGTTCCAACATCCAGAGCGCCTACTACTTCATCGATTCCGAAGAAGGCGCCTGGAACAGCGGTGCAAACGGCAGCCGGCCGAACCTCGGCTACCGGCCGAAGGAAAAGGGTGGTTACTTCCCAACACCGCCGGTGGACCGCCAGCAAGACCTGCGCTCGAAGATCGTTCTTGCGATGCTCGAGGTCGGCATTGAGGTCGAAGTCCACCACCACGAGGTGGCGACTGCCGGTCAGGCCGAGATCGACATGCGCTTCGGCCCGTTGGTCAAGATGGCCGACAACGTCTGCAAGTACAAGCATGTCGTCAAGAACATCTGCTTCCAGAACGGCCACACCGTCACCTTTATGCCCAAGCCGATGTTCGGCGACAACGGTTCCGGCATGCACACCCATCAGAGCCTTTGGAAGGATGGCCAGCCACTCTTTTACGATGCCAACGGCTACGCGCTCCTGTCAGATATCGCCCGATGGTATATCGGCGGCCTGATCAAGCATGCCGCGTCGATTTTGGCCTTTGCCGCCCCGACGACCAACAGCTACCGCCGCCTCGTGCCGGGTTACGAAGCGCCGGTCAACCTGATTTATTCGCAGCGCAACCGCTCGGCGATCTGCCGGATCCCGACCTACTCGAACAGCCCAAAGGCGCGCCGGGTCGAGTTCCGCGCTCCGGACCCGTCCTGCAATCCCTACCTCGCCTTCTCGGCGATGTTGATGGCCGGCCTGGACGGCGTCCAGAACCGGATCGAGCCGCCGGCCCCGATCGACAAGGACCTCTACGATCTCGAGCCCGAGGACGCGGTCGGCGTTCAGAACACCCCCGGATCGCTCGCCGAGGCGCTGGACTCCCTCGAGCGCGACCATGAGTATCTGCTCAAGGGCGGGGTGTTCACCAAGGACCTGATCGAAACCTATATCGAGTACAAGCGGGAGAACGAAGTCGATCCGGTCGCTCTGCGGCCGCATCCGTACGAGTTCCACCTCTACTACGACATCTAGGGATTGACGCCCTGCTTTGGCAGGGAGAACGTCGGAGGCCGGAACCTCGGACGCGGAAGGACCGTCGTGTCTTTCCGCGTCGCCATTTCGAACCGTTCTCGCCGTCGTCGAGCGAGGCTCCTGAACCATGCTTACCGTCGAAGACCTGCTGCACTCTACTCTCGGCCCCGACCCCCTGGTCCTGACCGGCACGCCGGGGCTCGGGATCGAAGTCAGCTGGGCCGCGGCCTTGCGCTCGCGCCCTCCGGCCTTCGAGGGGCTCAAGGGGGGCGAGTTGGCGATCGTCTCACTCGCAGCGATGCGCCAACTCGACGACCGGCTCACCCTGGCGCGGTTGCTTGAGCAGTTGGCCGGCCTTGGCGTGGCGGCGGTCGCCGTCGCGGGCGCCGTCGACGACGAGGCCTGCCGCACCGCCGAGCGGCTCGGGCTCCCGCTTGTCCAACTTCCCGAGACCGTCAGCACTCGCGACCTCGAAGGCCGCGTGACGCGGGCGATCGTCGAGCGGCGTAGCGAGTTACAGCGTTTGGGGCAAGATCTCTATCATCAACTCCTCGAACTGGTGGTTGGCGGGCGCGGCGTCGATGCAATCGTCGCCAAGCTTGCCGACATTACCGGCCGTCCGGCGGCGCTCGAGGACAACGCGCTCAACCTGATCGCGCTACGCCTGCCAGCCGCCAGTCCGTTCACTGGCGCGGACCTCGCCGCCCTGCTTGGTGGCCGCCGTGGCGACGATCTCGTCCGGCTTCAAGCGCTTCCCTCAAATGCCTCCGACCCGCCAACCCTCCGCCTGGCGCTCACCCCGGACGGAGCCGCTCGGATTGTTGCGCCGGTCGGCGGGTCCACCGGCCGCGAAGGCTATCTCTCGGTCGTCGGCGACGGGAGCGACCTGACCGCCTTTGATCGTCTGGCGGTCAGCCGCGCGGCCGCCGCCTGCGCGATCGACCTAGCGCGCGAGCGTGCCGCCCGCTCGGACGGCGACCTCCGCCTTGCCGAGGTGCTCGACGAACTGCTCGGTGGTTCGACGGTGAGCGACGCCGCGTTGATTGGTCGCGCCCAACGGCTGGGCTGTGACCTGACCATTCCCCAGGCCGCCGTCGCGCTGCGTGCGACCGACGCCGATGGCCTACCAGCCGGCCGCGCGCTCGAACGGCTCCTACGACGCGAGCTTCATCGACGGTCGTTGCCGCAGGCCGTTCGGATGGATACCACCGGTGCGCTCGTTCTGGTGCCAGCCTCGTTCGGTTTTGATCCGACGCGCGCCCTCGTCGGCCAGGTCCGTGATGGGGTCGCCGGACTAGGCGGCGCTCTCGCCGCGGCGATCGCGCGGCCGGCCACCGGCATCGGTCCAATTCGCCAGGCTCTCCAAATCGCCCGACGCGCGTTGGACCAGGGGGTACGGCGTGACGGCCGGGAGACGATCGTCTCGGTGGCCGATCTCGGCGCCGACGAGATCCTCGTCAGCCTGGGACCGTCGCCCTTGCTGCGCTCATTTCGCGACGAGTGGCTGGGACGCCTGGCTGCCTACGACGACCGCAACAACACCCAACTGGTGCCGACGCTGGCTGCCTACTTTGATTCTCACCACAGTCCGACCGAGGCCGCCGAACGGCTGCACCTCCACCGGAACACGCTGCTCTACCGGCTCCAGCGTATCCGCGAGATCACCGGGCGTGACCCCGACGACCCGCGCTCTCAGCTTGCCTTTCACCTGGCGCTCCGGATCGACGAGGTGCTTGGCTCATCATAAATGGCACTTTATGCACGGTATATCTAGTATCAGCAACCTGGAGAGTCCGATGGTTGCGTCCGGTTCTCCTTCGTGAGATACTAGCGGTGTCCCGAGTGGTACGGAGCCGATCGAGACCAGCGGAGTGAGTATTTCGGGGAGCAATCCTCGAGTGGCGAACTCCAAGGACTCGAAATGGAACCGGATTACTCGGGGCATTTTCGTTTAATGGGCTGGCGGGATGTCCCGCATTCGGAACGCTCGGCCAGAGCTATTTGCCAAAGTAGCGCTTGACCGCGTCGAGATAGCCCCGCGCCTCGGCAGTCAAGATCGCGTCGATGCGCAGTTGGGCCGCATCCTGCGGGTTGGTCATGAACATCGGTTCGCCGATCAGGCCCGGCATACCGGTCGCCCGTGGGCGGCCATTCTCCAGGTCGACCGGACCAATCACGAAGTACGATTTCTCGGCCAACTGGTCGTAGCAGTCTTTTTGGCCGCGGGTCCCCAGCGGATAGCCCGCCGCCCGGATCGTTTTCAGAATTGATTCTTCGGCCAGCGCTGCCAGCCGGCGATTCTGGGCCGCAAACTCGCGGTTGCCGCAGGAATACATTTCGAGACCGGAAAGTTCGGTCTTCTCATGGCCGTTGTGGTGAATCGCCAAGAACAGGTGCGCTTTGGCTGCGTTGGCGATATCGATGCGCGCCTGAAGGTCGTCGCGAATGTCGACCACGCGATCAGCATTGAGGTCACGCTGCTCGCGGTTAGGCGACACGTCCGAATCGCGCGTCATCACCACCGAAAAGCCAGCCTCACGCAGCAGTTGCGCCAGCTTCTTGCCAACCGTCAGATTGACATCCTTTTCCCGCAACAAAGAGCCATCAGCAAGGCGCACCGATGAACCGGAGTCGGCGCCACCGTGGCCGGGGTCGATCGCGATGATGTAGCCGCCTGCCGGCTGGGGCGGCGGTGACGGCGCCGCCGGAATGGCCGTGGGTGTTCGTGGCGGGTCGGCGGTGCGTTGGGCGGTCGCACTTGCCGGTACGGCCGGCGGCAGCGTTGGGGTGGCACTCGCCGGCGCCGCTGGCGCCGGCGTCCGGGTGATACTGATCGGTGTGGTCGGCGGTGGGGTGGAGGTCGCGCTTTGCGGCGCAGGTGGGGCTCCGCGTGGCGTTGAGGTTGGGAGCGGCGCCGCCGAATAGGGCGTGACCACCGGCGCGGGCGCGGGCGAACCAACGACCGGCAGGGGTTCGAGCGGCGCACCGCCCGGCGGCTCCAAGGCGACCGCCGCCTCGGGAAATAGTCCAGCCTCTTTGGCCACATCGCCGCCATTGGCGACCACCACGTCGCCCGCCTTCGCCCAAGGCTGGGTTGTCTTCCACTGCTGGAGCACCGCTCGCTGCAACCGGATCACCGCCACCGTGCCATAGTCCTCCACTGGCGATACCGGCAAGCCAAACCGCGCCATCGGGTCGTCGGCATCCCAGTAGCGGGCACTAATCGCGGGGTTGCCTTCGAGGAGCGCCTGGCGCCGAACGATGATTGTGCCGAAGTCGAGTTTGTCCTCGTTCGGGATCGGCTGTGGCTTCGGCACCAGCCGTACTTCGCGCATCCAGGCGTCTTTGCCGGCCTTGGTCAGTTCGTCGAAGGTGTTGACGATCACCATCCGCTTCTGGTCCGGCCGCCAATGGAGGATCGCCTTCTGAAAGGCCTGGGCCGGCTGCCCTTCCCAGAGAAAGCGCCGACTTATCGGAAAGCCCAGCGTGTCCTGACCACCAAGTTTGTCGAACCAGCTATAGAAGGGCGCGCCTTCATCAGTCACGCTGTAACCGCCGGGCTTGTCGCCGGCGGTCTGGGTGAAGAACCAGCCGTTCTTGATCGGGTAGTCGGGTGCTTGGGCGCCGACAGGCGGCGCGGCGGGAAGCGCTATCGCGGCGACCAGCGCCACGAGCGCAATCAGGAGTGGGCGCATGGCTGACGATAGTAGCAGGCAAGTTGGCGGGGTTCAATCGGCTAGCCGCGGCGCGAGAGGGGCCATTAACGGCTATGATGTACGCGGCTGCGGCCACGATGATGCCGCGTGTGAGACGGCCGTGCAAGACCTTGTCGGTAAGCAAATTGGCTCGTACCAGGTAACCGGCCTGCTCGGCCACGGGGGCATGGCGAGCGTCTACCGGGCGGTTCAGCCTTCGCTTGGCCGGGAAATCGCGATCAAGGTGATGACCGAACAACAGGCGGCGCTCGATCCCCAGTTTGCCGAGCGCTTTCGTCGTGAGGCTGCTGCGATCGCTCGGCTGCGCCACCCCAACATCGTCAACGTGATCGACTTCGGCGAGCAGCCCACCTTCACCTATATTGCGATGGAGTTGGTGCCGGCCGGCTCGCTGCGCGATTTTGCCAACATGATCGTGCCGCTCGACTACGTGGTGTCGATCGTCCGTCAGGTCGCCGCTGGGCTGGATACCGCCCACGAGCAAGGGATCATCCATCGCGACGTCAAGCCGGCCAACATCCTCTTTCAGGACCGGGGTTCGCTGTTCGACCCCGAAAGCGGACCAGGGCGGCCGCCCTGGGTGATGCTGGCCGACTTCGGGATCGCCCGGATGAACTCCGAACGGTCGCTCACCCAAGCCGGCACCGGCGTCGGCACTCCGGAATACATGAGCCCGGAGCAGGCTATGGGCCACAAGGTCGATGGCCGCAGCGACGTCTACGCCCTCGCGATCGTCGTCTACGAGTTGTTGACTGGCCAACTTCCGTTCAGCGGCAAGTCGGCGGTTCAGGTGGCGATGCTCCAGGTCCGCCAACCGCTGCCTTCGCCGCGGGCAATCAACCCCGAGATCCCGCCGGCGGTCGAGCAGGTGATCCAGAAGGCGGCCGCCAAGAACCCGGACGAGCGCTACCAAACGGCTGGCGAGTTCGCCGCCGCATTGGCCGCCGCCGCCGTCCCGCGGCCGGCCAAACCAATTTCGCCGACGATGAAGGTGTCCGGTCAGACGCCCTCGACGGCCTCATCGCCGACAATGGTCGCGACGCCGAGCCAGCGGACAACCGGTTGCCGACGGTTCGGGATCGGCATGCTGGCTCTCCTCGGCCTGCTCGCCGTTACGGGCGGCATCCTCGTTGGCCGGGTTTGGGACCGTCTGCGCTGAGGTTGCTCGGCTGGTTGATCGCCCCGGCGATCGTCTTTCTGCTGTTGAGCAAACTCGGCGCGACCCCGCGCCTGCCCCGCCCGATTCAAGCCTTCTTTCGCTGGGTTGGACAGGTCGGCAATATCACCCTCGCCATCTATTGCACCGCCGTTGCTCTCTGGGCATTGACCGCGTTTCGTCAGCCCGACCTCGAGCTTCACGAGGGAGCGTTGTTGGGCGTGCTCATCGTCGCGATGCTGGCGTTGGCGGTCTCGTTCTGGCGCTCGGCTCGACGGTCCGGCCGCTGACGCGCCAAATGCTTTGAAAACCGAAGCATTTTCCGATATACTCCACCTACTACTCGCCCACCGAGCTTCCAATCGACCGCATCGCACCCCGCAACGATCGGCGGCGTGAGTTGAACAAGGCGCCCATCTGGTTGGGCGAGGGTGACTGTGCCGGCTGTCTTCCGCTTGTTCGGTTCTCTGCGGACCTATTGGCCGCAGACATTGGTCGCGGCCGTTTCGATGGTTGGGTCAGTCGTCTTCAGCCTCGTGGTCCCCTGGATGACCGGACAGGCGATCGACGTCGGGATCAAGGCCGACGAGCCCTACGTCCTCTACCTCCTCGCCGGCGCCGTCGTCGTGAGCACGGTGCTGCGTGGATTGAGCGCCTTTGGCCAGACCTATACCGGTGAATGGCTCGCCCAGCGCGTCGCCTACGATCTCCGCAACGCCATCTACGACCACATTCAGAACCTCTCCTTTAGTTTTCACGACCGCAACCAGACCGGCGAGTTGATGTCGCGCGCTACCGCCGATGTTGAAGCGATCCGCTGGTTCTTCGCCTTTGCGGTGACCGGACTCGTCCAGATCGTCCTTCTGCTGGCTGGGATCTTGATCATCCTCGCCCAGATGAACTTCAAGCTTGCGCTCGTGACGGTCGCCTTCCTCCCGTTGGCGGTGCTCTCGGCGGTGCGGGTGAGCAACATCCTTCGGCCGTCCTGGGCGCGGATCCAAGAGCAGATGGCGGTGATGACGACCCACCTTCAGGAGTCGCTTTCCGGCATTCGGGTGGTGCGCTCGTTTGCCCGCGAGCCGGATCGGATCGCCGGTTTTCGCGCTGAGAACGACGAACTCCATCGCTTACAGGTCCGACAGGCCCGCCTCCAGGCGTTCAACATGCCGTTCATGACGTTGATCCTTTCGCTGGCAACGGCGGTCAGTCTCTGGATCGGCGGACGAGACGTCATCGAGGGGTCGCTCTCGGTCGGCGATCTGGTCGCCTATATCGGCTATCTCACCTTGCTGGCACTGCCGGTGCGCCGGCTCGGGTTCCTGATCAATACCTTCGCTCGCGCTCAAGCCTCCGGCCAGCGCATTTTCGACTTGCTCGATACCGAGAGCGATGTCCAGGACAGGCCGGGAGCAATCGACCTCCCGCCGGTCACCGGCCACGTTCGCTTCGAAGATGTCAGCTTCGGCTACGAGCAACGTGCCGCCGTGCTCAAGGACATCAGCATCGACGCTCGACCCGGCGAGGTCGTCGCGCTGCTCGGGGCTACCGGTTCGGGCAAGAGCACCATCACGATGCTGCTGCCTCGCTTTTACGATGTGACAACCGGCGCGATCACCATCGACGGCCATGACTTGCGCGACCTCACGGTCGCCTCCTTGCGCCGCCAGATCGGCATCGTTCTGCAGGACAGCTTTCTGTTCTCGGCGACGATCCGCGACAACATCGCCTATGGAATGGAAGCGGCAACCTTTGACCAGGTCGTCGAAGCGTCAAAGTTGGCCGGGGCGCATGATTTCATCATGGGTTTCCCCAAGGGGTATGACACCTGGGTTGGCGAGCGAGGCGTGACGCTCTCGGGAGGCCAGAAACAGCGCATCGCGATTGCCCGGACTCTCCTGCTCAACCCACGGATCCTGATCCTCGACGATTCGACTTCGTCGGTCGATACCCAGACCGAGCACCAGATCCAGCAGGCCCTCCAGAACTTGATGGAGAACCGAACCACGTTCGTGATCGCGCATCGCCTACGGACAATCCAGCATGCCGACCAGATCGTCGTGCTCGAAGGCGGCCGGATCGTCGAGCGCGGCACCCATCAGGATTTGGTCGAGAACGACGGCTTCTACCGCCGGATCTACGACCTTCAACTCCGCGACCAGGAAGAGATGCTCGCGACGTCCCAGCGCAACGGCCACGCCGTCCGGGCGAATGGACGGACTGGAGTGCGTTCATGATGCACGGCGGAGGCGGTGGCCACTGGCAAGGCGGCATGCGTGGCGCCGGCGCAATGGACGACAACCTCGGTTCGGTCTACAACGCCCGGGTAGTGAACCGGCTGGCGGTGTATCTCAAGCCACACAGCGGCCGCATCGCACTGGGCACCGCAATGATGGTCATCGTCGCGATGTCCAACTTGTCGATGCCCTATCTGGTCAAACTCGCCATCGATGGGCCAATCGCCCAGGCCAACCTCGGTGGGGTTGGACTGATCGGCCTCGCCTATATCGCCGTCAGTCTCGTCGGTTGGGCGGCAAGCTATGTTCAGGTCGTCGCGATGTCGGTGGCGGCCCAGAGCGTGCTGGTCACCCTCCGAAGTGAGATGTTCGACCGGCTGATGGCCGTCGAGCAGTCGTTCTACGACCGCAACGAGGTGGGCCGCGTCATGAGCCGGGTGATGAACGACGTCAGCACCCTCCAGGAACTCTTGACCGGCGGGATCCTCCAATTCTTGTCTGACCTCGTCACCCTTGTCGGCATCGTCATCGTGATGTTCACGATGAACGTCAAGCTGACGCTCGTGAGCTTCATTGTCATCCCGGTGCTATTGGCGGTCACCTGGATTTGGCAAGGGAGAGCCCGCAATGCCTATCGCAACGTCCGGGCGACCATCTCGGTGGTGAATGCCGGCCTGCAGGAGAACATCTCCGGCGTGCGGGTGATCCAGAGCCTCAGCCGGGAAAACAGCAACTTACGGCGCTTCGACAAGTTGAACGAGCGTCACCTCGATGCCAACCTCCATGCCACCCGGCTCTCGGCGCTCGCGCAGCCCGTCGTGGAACTGATCAGCGCCATTGCGCTGGCGATCATCATCGCCTTCGGTGGGTCACTGGTCTTGGGTGGCGAAATGACTGCCGGAGCGTTGGTTGCCTTTGCGCTCTATGTGAACCGCTTCTTCGAGCCGATCCGCGACCTGACGATGCGGATCACCACGATGCAGCAGGCTATGGCCTCGGGCGAGCGAATCCTCGAAGTGATCGACACGCCGGTCACCATTTCCAATGTCGCCGAGCCGGTGCGACTCGATCCTATTGGTGGCGCAATCGACTTCGACCACGTCGAGTTCGCCTACGTATCGGACGTGCCGGTGCTGCGGGGTATCGACCTGCACATTGCGCCCGGACAGACCGTCGCCCTCGTCGGACAGACCGGCGCTGGGAAGAGCACGATCGTCAACCTTATCGCCCGCTTTTACGAGGTGACCGGCGGTCGCATCCGGATCGACGGCGTTGACGTCCGTCAGATTGAGATCGCCAACCTGCGCTCGCAGATCGGCTGGGTGCCCCAGGACGCCTTTCTGTTCTCCGGGACGATCCGTGACAACCTGCGCTTCGGCCGACTAGACGCGACCGACGCCGAAATCGAGGCTGCCGCCCGCGCGATCGGCGCTCACGAGATGATCCTCCGGCTGCCCGAGGGCTACGATACCAACATCCGCGAGCGTGGTAACCTGCTCTCGGCCGGTCAGAAGCAACTCATCTCCTTCATCCGGGCGCTGCTGGCGAACCCGCGTATCTTGATCCTCGATGAGGCAACCGCCAACATCGACACGGCCACCGAGGCGATCATCCAGCAAGGACTGGTCCGTTTGCTCGAGGGGCGCACCTCGATCGTCATCGCCCATCGGCTTTCGACCGTCAAGAACGCCGATCTTGTCGTCGTCCTCGAACATGGCCAGGTCCAAGAGACTGGTCGCCATGACGAGCTCCTCCAGCGCGGCGGCGCCTATCACCGTCTCTACACGATGACCTACGCCGCCGTCGGCTAAGACCTGGCCGAAACACGCAACCCGGGCTCTCCGCCATCCGTCTCAGTAGTATCACCAGCTTCGAACGTCCTTCACGTTCCCCAGAGGAGAGCCATGATGAAGACCTCTTCTTGGACGCATGCCCGTGTCACCGGAGCGCTCACTGCCGCCACCCTACTCGGCATCGGAGCACTCCTCTTCGGGCCGCTCCGCACCCCCGCCGCCGCCCAACAGCAGGAGACAACCCGTACGCTCACGGTAACCGGAGCGGGCCAGGTAAGCGTTGCGCCAGAGGTGGCGACGGTCCGTCTGGGCACCCAGAGCCGTGCCGCCACCGCCCGCGAGGCAGTAGAGACGGTCAACACCCAGATCGCCGCCATCGTCGCCGCGCTCAAGTCGCGTGGCGTTCCCGAGAACCGCATCCAGACCGAAAGCATGAATGTCTATCCGGTCAACGAGCGATCCGATCAGGCCGCCCCGGTCTTGTATCAGGCAAGCAGCATCCTGTCGATCGAACTTGCCGACGTCAACGAGGCTGGCCCGACAATCGACGCCGCGGTTGCGGCTGGCGCAAACCAGATCCAGGGAGTCCAATTCGGGCTGCGCGATGAGGCGGCCGCCCGCCAGCGCGCCATCGACGCCGCCGTCCAGAAGGCGAAAGCCGAAGCCGCTAGCCTCGCGCAGTCGCTCGGCGTCCGGCTCGGCTCGGTCCGCAGCGCCACCATCGCCGGCGGCGGCGCGCCAAGAGCCACCTTCCAGCGCGCTGATTCTGCCGCGGCGATCCAGCCTGGTCAGATCGACCTGACCGTTCAGGTCGAGGTCATCTTCGACATTTCGTAGCTGCCTGAACCCTGGGCGCGTGTCCCTTCCAGGAACGTCCGCTTCCGGGAGGGTCAGGCACACCAACTCCGGGCCACCGGCGCCATTGGTCGAGTGGATGAACCCGCGTCACCGGGCCAGTAGCCCGATCCCGCCACCTATCTTCGTGGGAACGTCCCCGACGGCAGCAGTGGGAACGGGATTGGCGCTGGGTTAGACGGAAATTCCGGTAGCGTCGATGACGGCACCGGCACCTTGACCGTCGGCGGTCCGGCGACCAACGTCAGTGCGACGAGGGACGCCGGACGGCTCCCAAGCGGCGTCAACAGTGCGCCGCCGCTTGCCGCGATCGTCACGATCGCCCCCTGGCGTAACACCGCCCCGCCGTCCGGCGTCTGCAGCGACACATCACCCGAATCGACAAAGAGCGTGACCGTCCCGCTCACCGGCTCGGCGGCAATCGCGCCGAGGCCAGTCACCTCGACCCGGCTCAGCCGAAACGTGTATGAGCCGGGGCCGGGCGGCACGATGGGCTCGCTGCGAAACAGCAGACGCGGCGGCATCTGGAACAGCCCGGGCGTCGGACCGCCCAGTCCGATTACCCAGATCGCTGCGCCGGTCGGCTCAACACCGCCAAGCCCGCGTCGCACGCCGCTCTGGGTCGCGACCGCCCGGCCGGCCGGCACCGCCGCCGGGGCTTCGCCCTCAAGCTGCAGTTCCGCCACTCCATCGACTACCCAGGTGAAGCCGGCATCTTCACCAAAGACCTGGGAGCGATCCCAGGGCTGAAAGACATACTCGAAGCCCTGCCAGACCAATGGCCCGACCGGCAGGGTCCCTTGGGTGGCTTCGGCCAGCACTGTCGTCCGAACACCGGGTTGCTGGGCGGAGGCCGGCACGACGGCCAACATCGCCGCGAGGGCGGCCACCAGAGCGAGTAGACGAGTCATCGCGGCTGCTCCCGGCGCAAGATCGGCCGGTAGTGTAGCCGCCCCGGCCTTTTGGCCGCTCGATCTGACACAATTCCGTTGGCCTGCTCCGGCCCGCTTGAGGATCGGTGATCGTCGTACTGCTGCTGGTGGCCTTCGCGCTGCGCGTCTTTCGCCTCGGCGCTCAGAGTTTCTGGGCGGATGAAGGGTACGGTCTCTATCTCGCCAGCGAATCGCTCCCCGATCTGGGCCGCGACATCCTCGTCGACCTCAATCACGTCCCGCTCTATTTCTTCGCCCTCCACGCCTGGATTCGTCTGGCGGGTGACGGCGAGTTCGCGGTGCGCTATTTCTCGTTGGCGGGCGGCATCCTGACGGTCGTGCTCACCTATCGGCTGGGACGGGTGCTCTTTGGCCGGTTGGTCGCCCTTGTCGCCGCCGCCGTTGCGACCGTTGCCCCCTTTCAGGTCTACTACTCGCAAGAAGCGCGGATGCATATCTGGACGACCGCGATCTGCCTGCTGGCGGCAAACGCCCTCGTCTGGGCGCTGGACCGGCCGGGCGATTGGCGGCGTTGGGCGCTGTTTTCGGTGGCAGGCGCCGTTGGGCTGTACACCTTCTACTATGCCGGTTTTGTCCTCGCCGGGCTGTCGACCGCCGGCGGACTGGTCCTGCTGCGCCGACGAGACTGGAGCGCCTTCGGATTGCTCGCCGCGGCAAACGGCGCCATCCTCTTCGCGTTTTCACCCTGGGCGGCGCTCGCAGCCAGCCGACTCGCCGAGCAAGCCCAGCACAAGGGTAAGGACTTCGTCACCTACGACCTATCCGGCTTTCTCAATCTGAACTGGAAGACCTTTATCGCCGGGGTGACCGCTGAGCCGGACCGCCTGGCATGGCCGATCTGGCCGGTGGTGCTGGCATTGCTGCTGGGACTGCTCGCTCATGGGCGTTATCGGTTGCTTGCGCCGCTCTACCTCGCCGTTCCGCTCGCCGGCGTCTTTCTGGTCAACCTGCGCTTCCCTCACTTTCTGCCCCGCTACCTGCTGCTCGCCACTCCACCGTTCTACCTGCTGATCGCCGCCGGGCTTGCGTTGCCGCTCGTCCGACGTGGCCGGTGGGCAACGCTGGCAACGCCGGCGGCTTTAGCGGCGGCGGCCGTCGTGCTCGTCACCTCCGGCCAGTCGCTCGCCAACAACTACTTCGACCCTGCCTATTTCCGCGACGACTATCGCGGCGTCGCACGGACGATCGCTGCCGGAGCGCAGCCCGACGACGTGATCGTCCTGAACGCGCCGTGGCAGATCTACAACTTCCCCTACTACTACCGCGGCGACCTGGCGACCGTTGGCCTGCCACATGAGGACCCACTCGACCCGGCAATCACCGAGCCAAAGCTGCGGACGCTCATCGCCGCCCATCCCGGCGTCTGGCTGGTCCTCTATGGCAACGCCAGCATGGACCCCACCAGCTACGTCGAGACCTGGCTGGACGAACACGCCTACAAAGTCGATGACACCTGGTACGGGACGATCCGTCTGGCGCGCTATGTCACCGCGGTCGCGCCGAACTCCCAGCCCGCCATCCTTGTCCGGCGGGATTATCCCGGCGGCCTTTCGCTTCTTGGCTACGAGCTGGCCGGCTTACCGGTGGCCGGCGAGGCGTTGGCGGTGCGGCTGTTCTGGCAGCCTCGCGAGCGGCCGGATGCGCCCTATCGAGCCTCGCTCCGGATCCTCGATTCCAGTGGTCGAATTTGGGCCCAGGCCGATTCTCCGCCCCTCGAGGGGGCGATCCCAACCGACGACTGGCGCGCCGGCGAGCGGTATCGCGACCCCCGGCTGCTCGCCTTGCCCGCCGGCCTGCCGCCCGGCCGCTACGATCTCGCGGTCGTCGTCTATGGCGAGCGTGGCGAGGTAGTCGCGGCGGGCGGGAGGGTCGTCGGCACGATCGAGGTGCGCCGCGACGAACGCACCGACCGCCCACCACCCGCGCTCAGCCGACCGGCTGGCGGACGCGCCAGCGACACGGTCGATGTGCTGGGGGCGATTCTGCCGGATGAGCCGACCCGGACCGGCCAACCGCTCGACGGCCTGCTGGTCGTCCGAGGGCGGCGCGAGGATGCGGCCAGCCTGACGCTCGAGGCGCTCCGTGCCAACGAGGCAGTTGCCACGTCCACCATCGACCTGCCCGCGCTCCGGCCGGGTGAGCTTCGGTTGGTTCAATTCAGTTTGCCGATTGGCCGGTCTCTGAACGAGGGCGTCTATCGGCTGGCGGTCACCGGCCCGGCGGGCAGCGCCAGCCTCGGCGACCTCGACGTGCGTGAGCCGCCACGCCGCTTCGACCTTCCTGGCGGCTTTGATCGCGTCGACCGACCGGCTGGCGGCGGCATCAGTCTGGCCGCTGTCTCACCGGTGCGCATCGCCGACGGGATCGCCTCCATTCAGCTTGCCTGGCGCGCCGACGCAGAGCCAGCGGAGGATCTGGTCGCATTTCTACATCTGGTGGACGCCTCGGACCGGATTGTCGCCCAAGCCGACCGGCTACCGGGGGGATTGCCGACCACCGGCTGGGTGCGCGGCGAGATCGTCGTCGATAAGATTGGGTTGGATATCTCGAAACTGCCGCCTGGCGAGTACCGGCTCTGGACGGGGCTGTACCGCCGTGACGGTCAACGGGTCGGCCCTGGCGACGGCCGGTTGCCAGCCGGATCATTTCGCCTGCCGTGAGCCGCTTGACCGGTTGGCGGCGAGTGGGACTGCTGGCTCTCCGCTGGGCAGGCGGTGCGGTGATCGGCGCAGCGCTGGGCGGACTGCTTCAACTGGCAAGCGGCGTCGCCGGCTGGGCGCTCGTTGGCGCCGGCATCGGCCTCGTCTCGGTCACCTTCTGGTATGCACTGCGCGATCCGCGTCGATGACGACCCCGCTCGCTCGGATCGTCGCCGATGAGATCGCCGCTCGCGGGCCGATCACCTTTGCTCGTTTCATGGCGCTTGCCCTCTATCACCCGACGCTCGGCTACTACAGCCGGGGCGCTGGGATCGGCCGCGACTTTCACACCTCACCGGAGTTGCATCCGATCTTTGGCGCCCTGCTCGCCCGCCAGACGATCGATTGCTGGGAACGGCTCGATCGACCCACCGGGTTTGACCTGGTCGAGTTGGGCGGCGGCACCGGCAGCCTCGCGGCGAGCCTGCTGGCTGAGCTTCGATCGCTTGCGCCGGACTGCTTCGGCGCGGTCCGTTATCGGATCGTCGAGACCAGCGCGGTACTGCGCTCCCGCCAAAAGGATCGCCTCGCCGGCTTGCCGGTCCTCTGGAGCGGTCTTCCGAGGACAATCGAAGGGTTGGTCTTGTCCAACGAGTTCTTCGACGCCCTGCCGGTCCACTTGGTCGCCCGGCGTGACGGGCGGCTTCTCGAGCGCTACGTCGACGTCCGCGAAAACGAGCTTGCCTTGGTCGATGGTGAACCGTCCACCCCGCGGATCGCCGCCTACTTCCGGCGTGTCGGGGTGGTGCCGCCGGAAGGCGCCACCACCGAGGTGAATCTGGCGGCGCCCCGCGAGATCCGGCGTATCGGCCGATCATTGCAGCGCGGTTGGGTGATCACGATCGACTATGGTTTTCCGGCGGGTGTGCGCTACGATGCCGATCATGCGGCGGGTACGCTCACCGGCTACCACGGCGGCACGCTGAATTACCAACCATTGGCCTGGGTCGGCGAGCAGGACCTAACCGCTCATATCGACTTCACCGCGCTCAGCCGTTGGGGGGCGGATGTCGGCTTGCAGCCGATCGGCCTGCTTACCCAGCGGGAATTCCTACGGAACCTGGGCTTTGACGCGTACCAGCATGCTCTTGGCGAGCGGCCGCTCGATCTCGCAACCTGGGAGTGGAATCGTGAGGCGATGCTCCAGGTCGCCGCACCGGGAGGGCTGGGGCGTTTTCTGGTGCTGGGACAAATGAAGGGCGGAGTGCCGTTTGCCCTCGACGGGTTCACCGGCGAACGGCGCAAGGAACTCATCGGCGAGCGCGCCCGCTTGCGTATTCCGTTGCTCGGTGGGGACTACGCCGAGCCTGGAGATTCTGGATGACCGGAGCACCCACGTTGATGGATCTGCTCTTTCGCCTCGCAACTGAGATCGTCTCGCAGCGAGTACGAACCCGTGCCCTGTTGGAGATCCTCGAAGAGAAGGGGTTGATCGGACCGGGCGAGTTCGACGAACGTGGCGCGGCCGTCTGGGAGCGCGACTGGGCGGAGATCGCGGCTGAGGTTGCCCCCGAGTTGCTTGGCCCTGCGGAGGACGACGATGCGATCTGATGGACGCGCCCCGGACTCACTGCGGCCAGTCCGGATCACCCCGGGCTTTATCGAACATGCCGAAGGGTCCGTATTGATCGAGTTTGGCAAGACCCGCGTTGTCTGCACCGCCAGCCTCGAAGAACGCGTACCGCCGTTTCGGGTCGGTCGTGGCGGCTGGATGACCGCCGAGTATGGGATGCTGCCGCGCGCCACCCACACCCGCAACGACCGCGAAGCGGCGCGGGGCAAGCAGGGCGGTCGCACCGTCGAGATCCAACGGCTGATCGGCCGGTCGCTCCGGGCAGCGGTCGACCTCGCGGCGCTCGGCGAGCGCACCGTGCTGATCGATTGCGACGTCTTGCAGGCCGACGGCGGCACGCGGACCGCCTCGATCACCGGCGCGTTCGTCGCGGTGGTCCTCGCGTTGCGCTCGTTGCCAGCCGACACGTTCAGTCGCTGGCCGGTCAAGGAGGCGGTTGCCGCCGTCTCGGTCGGCATCGTCGATGGCGAGGCGGTGCTCGACCTCGCCTACGAAGACGACTCGCGCGCCGACGTCGATTTCAACGTTGTGATGACCTCCAGCGGCCGCTTCGTCGAGTTGCAGGGCACCGCCGAAGGCGAGCCGTTCGACCGCGCCGCCGCCAATCGGCTGATCGATCTCGCCGAGGGCGGAATTCGGCGGCTCTTCGAACTCCAGCGCGAGGCACTTGGCGGCAGTTGGGACGCTCGTCCGTAGGCGGAGGGGTTCCTCGGTCGTCTGATACGCCGGGTGGCTCCTCAAGCACCCACCTGCGCCACCTGCCGCGAATGGTCTTCCGGCAGCCGGAATGTCCGGTGACGGTCCGGAGTTCTAGCTGACCGCACCCGACGCGTATGATGTCCTCGATCGGGACCTATCGATCGAGAAAGGGATGCAATGCCGAGAATGACGGGCGCACGTTACCTCGTCGAGATGCTCCACGGCTACGGGGTGACCCACGCCTTCTACATGCCGATGATCCTGACCGGCGCGTTGGTCGAGATGGAAAAGCTCGGCATCCGCCGCATCATGACCCACAGCGAAAAGGCCGCCGCCTACATGGCCGACGGTTATGCCCGGGCCGCCCATCGCACCGGCATCTGCTTCGCCCAGAACGTTGGCGCCGCCAATCTCGCCGCCGGGCTCCAGGATGCCTATCTCGCCCGCTCGCCGGTCGTTGCCCTCACCGGCCGCGCAACCTCGATGCAACGCTACCGCCACTACTACCAGGAAGTCGAACACCAGCCGTTCTTTGGGCCGGTGACCAAGTTCCAGGCCACCGTCGACACCGCCGAGCAACTACCGTGGCTGCTACGGCAGGCGTTTCGCGAAGCCGTCTCGGGAGCGCCGGGACCGGTTCATCTTGACCTTCAAGGCAACACCGGCCAGACGATCATGGACTCCGAGGCCGACCTCGAAGTGGTCGTCGAGCCGACCTTTCGCCAGTTTCCGCCTTTTCGCGGCGAGCCGGAGACATGCCTGGTCGACCAGGCATTGAGGCTGCTGGCCGGGGCCAAGCGCCCGGTCATCCTGGCCGGAGGCGGTGTCACCGCGTCCGGAGCGGAGCGTGAACTGGTTGCTCTTGCCGAGCGGCTTTCGATCCCGGTCGCGACGTCGCTCAATGCCAAGGGGACGATTCCAGACAGCCATCCGCTCGCCGTCGGCATCTGCGGCACCTACTCGCGTTGGTGCGCGAATCAGGTTGTCGCTCAGGCTGACCTGGTGTTCTTCGTCGGCAGCCACACTGGCAGCCAGGTCACCACCGAGTGGCAGATCCCCCGCCCCGGCACACCCGCCATCCAACTCGACATCGATCCCGCGGAACTTGGTCGCAATTATCCGATCGAGGTCGGTCTGCAAGGTGACGCGAGGGCGACACTGCGCAGAATGATCGAACTGGCCGAGCCGCACGAGCCACGCGATGAATGGCTTGGCACGGTACAGAAGTTGGTGGCGAACTGGCGGGCGGAGGTCGCGCCGCTGGCGCAATCCAACGCCGTGCCGATCCGCCCGGAACGCCTCTGTACCGAACTGACCGCCTGGCTGCCCGACGACGGCGTGTTGGTCACCGACACCGGGCACGCGGGTATCTGGACCGGCACGATGGTGGACGTGAGACACCCCGACCAGCGCTTCTATCGTGCTGCGGGGTCGCTCGGTTGGGCGTTCCCGGCGGCGATTGGGGCTAAGTGCGCACTGCCAGACCGGACGGTCGTCTGCTTCACCGGCGATGGCGGTATCTGGTATCACCTCGCCGAACTTGAGACCGCCGCTCGCTACGGCATCCCGACGGTGACGGTCGTCAACAACAATCACTCGCTCAATCAGGAAAAGCTCGGCAATGAGCGTTATTATGGTGGCCAACCCGGCAACGTCGAAGAACTCTGGGTCTTTCCCGATACCGACTTCGCTCGGCTCGCCCGCGATCTGGGTGGCTTCGGTATCCGGGTCCATCACCCCGGCGAGATCCGGGATGCGTTGGATGCAGCCGTTGCCTCCGGTAAGCCGGCGGTCGTCGATGTGGTGACCGATATTGAGGGGATCGCCCCGACAGCCTGGGTTCCCCGCTAGGCGTTGCGTTCGCAGACGAGGGAGGACTTGATGTTCATTGTCCAGGGCGTTATCCGTCTTCTTCATGACCCGGTGGCGGTGCGCGCCGGCGACGAAGCCTACGACGCCTTGCTCCACCAGACCGAGGGGATGTATTGGAACGTCTACCTCGAACGGCTCGACGATCCCGGCCTGACGATCCATACCCAGGCGTGGAAGGAACAAGCCACGTCGGAGACCTTCGGCATTAGCGTGGGATTTCAGGAACTACGGGTGCGAAATCCGCTCGGCGCCCGAACGGTGCTGGAAGGCCCGCTCTCTCCGGGCTATTGGCGGCCGGTCCTTGACGCCGAGTATCGCACGCCGCCGACCGGCTACGACCCCGCCAGGCTTGGATTCGCGCTCCATGCGATCGTCTTCGTCCGGCCAGGACGGGAAGCCGACTACCTGGCCGCCGAGCGGGCGATCGCTGCGGAGTTGGCTGCAGCAGAGAGCGTCTACTGGTTCCGGGTTTTTCACAATCTCGGCCGGCCAAACGCCTACAGCCGGATCATCCATTGGCGGGACGCCGCCGGTTCCACCGTGCTCGGTGATACCGAATCGGCGCGGCGCACCCTCGTCGATCAAGAACTTGGCGGGATGTGTCGGGTAAAGCTCTTCTCCGACTGGCCGGAGCGCCGTGCCCGCGACGGGGTGTAGCCCTACCGTCACGCGGGTTGCGCCTGCAGCGAGGCGTTGCGAGACCGGTCGAACCCGTCGAAGGTACGTTTGCCACTCTCACGGCGCTTGCCCACCGGAACGGGTCGTTCAGCGACGACCCTACAATCAGGTTACTTCGTCGGGATTGTCTCCCAGCGCGGACACAGACCTACGAGAAGCGCGGCATCACAAACCTGGCAAATCGCTCCATCGAGTCGAGCACCAGGTTGTGTGGCATCGCGCCGAAGTCGACGGCGGTCACGAGGTAGTTCAGGTCGAAGACCTCCAGATACGCTTCGAGCTTGCGAGCGCAGGTCTCAGGGCTTCCAATCAGGTTCAATTCAATCATCGTGCGGACGAGTTCCCCGAGATCATCAGCCGAGCGCAACCGACTAAAGCGCCCCTGGTCGATCTCGGGGTAGCGCAGCCGCTCATAGTGCGCCTCGACCATTGCATGAAATCGCGACATATACTCGGTGGCGACGGCTTCGGCCCGGTCGTCGGTATCGGCGCAGTACATCAACAGGTGGTGGGGAAAGAGCATCTTCGTGGTGTCATGGCCAGCGGTGCGAGCGGCAGCCAGATACTGCTCGTGCTGCGCCCGGTAGGCGGCTCGCGGCACCGGCCCCCAGGCGCCGCCGACATAGCAGTAGGGGAGGCCGTAGGCTCCGGTCCAGCCGAATGATTCGGTCGACGACGCCGCGACGTAGATTGGCGGTGGCTGCTGGATCGGCGTCGGTACCACCGCCAACTCGGGAAACTGATAGTAGTCGCCATCGAACCGAAACGGCCGACCCGTCCAGGCCAGCCGAATGATGTCGAGCGCCTCCTTGAACTTCTCGCGGTTGCCCTCCTGCGCGACGTGGAAGGCAGCCGGCTCGATCCGACCGCTGCCCCGTCCTACACCAAGCTCCAGCCGACCATTGCTCAACACGTCCAGCATCGCCGCCCGTTCGGCGACGCGGATCGGGTGGTCATAGTGCAGAACGACCACGCCGGTACCCAGCCGCAAGGTGCGCGTCTTTGCCGCCACAAAGGTGAGGAATGTCAGCGGGTCGGGCGTCAGATCGTAGGCGGGGTTATCCGCGGCAGGGTATCCCAGGGCGTCGTAGGTAGGGTCGTTGGCGAAATGATGCTCGGTCAACCACGATGAGTAATAGCCAAACTGCTCGGCGGCGACCATCCGTTCGGCGCATTCAGCAAAAGTCTGCAGTTGGGTCCGGTCTCGGACCCAGGGCGTCATATGGGTCGTTCCGATTTTCATCCGTGCTTCACCATCAATGCACCCTGCCCGCTCAGCGCCCGGAGGCCATTCCCAGTGACGCACCCGTTCGTCGAGAGCACCTCGCGAGGACGCCCTCTAGACTACCACAAGGAGGACGAATGGACTGGAAGATCGAGGTGGTGCCGATCCCCGTTTCGGACGTGGAGACGGCCAAGCAGTTCTATGCTGAACAGTGTGGGTTTGTCGTCGACCACGACACGAGGATCAGCGCGTCACTCCGGGTGGTGCAACTGACGCCGCCCGGGTCGGCCTGCTCGATCGTGATCGGAGCAGGGACTTCGCCGCGCCGGGGACGGTGAAGGGCGTCCAGATCGTCGTTGGCGACATCGATGCGGCACGCGCAGAGTTGGCCAACCGTGGCGTGGACGTCAGCCCGGTGCGCCATTTCGACCATGGAGATTGGGTCGATGGCCACGGCGGGGATTGGAACTCGTTTGTCTTCTTCGACGACCCCGATGGCAACGGTTGGGTCATCCAAGAGCGTCCGCGGGGCGGCTAGCCGCCCCGCGTCGTGGCTGCCTAGCGGCCGCCTTGCGGCTTCATCGCATAGATGCGGGTCGGCTCGATCTCGACTTCGACACTCTCGACGCCGCGTGACAGGGTCTCGGTGCCCGGGACGACCTTGGCACGGCCGTAGACCGTCATCACCGCACCATCGAAGTTCTTCTGGAGGGCGACGCGGTTGTTCTCGAGGAAATCCGTTCGTCGGACCGAGTTGGTAAACATGCGCATGGTCATCCGGCCATCGGGTTGGAAGTCCGCATGGATCATCGCCAGATGTGGTTGACCCTTTGGACCGACTGAGGCGACGGTGCAGGCGCGCTGCTCGTGCCAGGCATCGAGAAATCGCTCCGCGTCGAGACGCCAATCGTCTCGGGCGAAGGTCCGGCCGACGCCGGGGGTCGCCGTCGTCGCCGAATGGTCGAGGATTTCCTGGATCCGGGCGACAAACGCCGGGTCGCGGGTAATGGCTTCAGTGGTCATGATCTCCCCCTTCTTTCCTTGGCGAGCTAGTCTCGCTTTGGCTTCATCGCGTAGATACTCGAGATCGCGATCTCGACTTCGACGGTCTCGCCACCTTGGCGCTCGGCTGCGCTTCCCGGAACAACGACCGCCCGGCCGTAGACCGTTGCCACACCGCCATCCTGGTTCTTGTTGAGCGCAATGCGATTGTTGGTTTGGACGTCTTTGGCACGAAGCGAGCTCGTGAACATCCGCATCGTCAGCCGACCATCCGGCTGGAAATAGGAGTGGATCACCGCCAGATGCGGCTGCCCCTGTGGTCCGCTCGACGCAACGGTGCACCAGTGGACATTCTGCCAGAACTCCAGGAACTGCTCGGCGTCGAGACGCCAGTCGTCGCGGGCGAACACTCGGGCCACTTCCGCCCCGGCCCTGGCCGCCGACTTGTCGAGGATCGCCTGAATCTTCGCCAGGTACGTCGCGTCCCACGTCTTGTGGGGAGCCATCATGGCGGCTTTCCCTCCTCCGTCATTGTCAGTGCTGACTATAGCAAAGCGCGGCAATCTGTGCGCGTGTCATCATCGCTTGGCAGCGGTCGTCCGCGTCGTCGATGCGGGCGCTCTCACTGTCCATGCTCACCGTTCGGAGTGCCTGCACCGCGACCGACGACGAGATTGGCTGGCAGGGCTACCTCGTCCCACGGCTGGTCGAACGCAGCGCTCCCGCTTGGGGCGTGATGTGCGGTCCGGTCTTGGCGGCGTGGCGCCCGCGGTTGGTCGTCGCCGGATAGCACGCCAGCGAGCCGCATTCGCCGTTACCTTGTTCTGCGTCGCCATCGCGGCGATCTCGGTCCCGATGGCGCGGATGCGGATGGTGACTCGTACCCTCTGGCTGGCGATTGCCCTCCACAGCGCAGGGAGGCCCATCGTCCGGCCACCTTTGACCGCTCGACCAGCGGACCAATCGGTCTTCAGGACCGGCGAATCGGGTATCCTGACCGCCGTCTCCACGACGGCCGTTGTCGGACTACTGGTCGCTCTCCGGTGGCGCACGCTCCGCCAGTGCCTTGGAGTACTTACCGCCCCACTGACATCGAGAACCACGAACCCGGGGCCAGACCCTCGCTCCTCGGGTGGCGGAATCTGCTCTGACCGCATCCGGCCGACCGGCATGGGTGGTTCGGCGGCCAAGCATGCCCACCAGGGCCAGAAACGCACGACCGCCTTATCAAGGGTCGCTACGCTCGGCCCAGGCGAACGGTCCAGCGGATCTCGCAACCCACGGCTCCCCGGAGCGAGGGGCGGTAGGGTGGTGGCTTTCCCGAGGATGAGGCGCTAGGCGTACTGTCGCAGATAGGCGACCGGATCGAAGGGCTGGTTGCGTTCGGCGGTCCACGCGTCGATCTTCGAGCGGTAGTCGACGCGGCTGTCATCCTTGTAGAAGACGCCGAGGTTTACCCGCTCTTCGGTCAGCGCGAGCCGGATGGCCGCCTCGCGGTCGAATGGATCATGGTCGCCTGGCAAGTCCTGGACGAGGGCGTCAAAGTAATCGTAGGTGTTGTTGAACTCGGTGCACGGACTTTCGACGTGCAAGAAACTGAAGCCTTTGTGGTTGTGCGCCTCGACGATCATATCCTCGAGTTGTTTCGGCTTGGCGCTATAGGCCCGGCCAACCCATCCCGCGCCAAACGCCAGCGCCAGGAGCACCGGCGAGAGTGGTTGGACCACCGCGCCGTAGGGGGTGCTCTTGGTCTTGCGGCCGATCGGGCTCGTCGGGGACGTCTGACCCTTGGTCAGCCCATAGGTCGAGTTGTCCATGCAGATGACGGTCAGGTCAATGTCGCGGGCTGCGCCGTGGGGCGTGTGGCCCGCGCCGATCGAAAACATGTCGCCGTCGCCGCCGAAGACGAAGACCGCCAACTCCGGCCGGGCGAGTTTCAGGCCGGTCGCCATCGGCAGCGCCCGGCCGTGAAGAGTATGCATGCCATAGGTCTTGACGAAGTACGGCAGGCGTGAGGAGCAACCGATCCCCGAAACCACGACGGTGTCCTCGCGCTTGAGGCCCATTCGCGCCATTGCCTTGTAGGTCGCGGCCAGGACCGCGAAGTCGCCGCAGCCCGGACACCAAACCGGCTTGACCTCGCTGCGATAGTCTTTCATGGTCAGCGGGGCAGGGGCAACGTCAACCACGGGCTTCCTCCTCAATTCGAGCCAGAATCTCACCGGCGGTAAACGGCAGCCCGCCGAACTTGTTCACGTTGATCGTCGAGATGCCAAGCGTCCCGCGCAGGTGGCGAGCCAGTTGGCCCGAGTAATTGTGCTCGGCCACCAGGATCTTCTTCTTGGTCGAGAAGAAGTCGCGCAACTGGTTCTCCGGCAACGGGTTGAGCACCCGCAGGTGGAGTGACACCGTCTTGATGCCCTTGGCATTGGCGCGGTCGACCGCCTCGAGGACGGCCCCTTCGCTTGCCCCCCAACTGACCAATGCGATCTCGGCGTCCTCGTCGCCGTGGAGCGGCAACGGCTCCCGCTCGAGCTCGGCCATCAGCGTATCGAGCTTGCGGTACCGCTTGTAGGTCATCGCAACATGATTGTCGGCATCGAGATCGGGGTGACCGAACTCGTCGTGCTCGAGGCCTGCCGAAACGTACATCCCGCCGCGCTCGCCGGGGATCGCCATTGGCGAGACCCCGCTTTCGGTGAACTTGTAGCGAGCGTAGCCGGCCAGTTCCTCGGTTGTCGGCGCTTCACGCTCATAGACCGGCATCGTCCGCAGGTCGGGCGCCTGGAGCGATTCGGTACGGTGCGAGAGCGATTGGTCGGACAGAAAGATCACCGGCACCTGATACTTCCAGGCGAAATTGACCGCCCGAACGATCTGGCGGAAACTGTCCTCGACCGAACCGGGAGCGATCACCACCCGTGGGAAGTCACCATGGCCACCAAACAGCGCGTGGTTCAAGTCCGACTGTTCCAGCTTGGTCGGCATTCCGGTGCTCGGACCGGAGCGTTGGGCGTCGATGATGATCAGGGGAATCTCCGACATCCCCGACAGGCCAGTCACCTCGGCCATCAGCGTATAGCCAGGGCCGGAGGTCGCCGTCATCGCCTTGACGCCGCCAAAGGCCGCGCCGACCACCATGCTGACCGCCGCCATCTCATCTTCAGCCTGAAGCATCAACCCGCCAAGCTTCGGAAGCTCGCGTGCCATACCTTCCATAATGTCCGAGGCCGGGGTGATTGGATAGCCGGCGAAGAAGCGGACGCCCGCGTAGAGCGCACCAGCGACGATCGCCTCGTTCCCGCTCATCACCAGGGTGCCCTCGCGCTTCTCGATCTGAGGCAAGAAGTACGGATCTTGCTTGGTGAGGTTCTCCTTGGCGAAGTCGTAGCCGACCTGAAGCGATTGGAGATTCTTCTGGAGGAGTTCGGCACGGCGGGCTAGGCGGCTTCGGACAACGCCCTCAAGTTCGGACGGTTCGAGGCCAAACAGTTGGCAGAGCGCACCGAGGAGGATCAGGTTCTTGCCACGAACAAAATCCTGCTGTTTGGCGATTGCGGTCATCGGCACCGCGTAGTGCTGGTGGTTGTGGCCGTTCACCTCAGGCTTGACCGCGGCCGGGTCGTAGACGAGCACGCCACCATCGCGGAGGTGCTCCGCGTGGATCTCGTAGGCTTCCTGATTGAAGCAAACGAGGATGTCCGGGGCGTCCCCAAGCGATCCAACTTTGCCCTGGCCGATGCGGATCTGATACCAGGCGTGCCCACCCTTGATTTCGGCGGGATAGGTGCGGAAGGTGAAGATGTCATAACCAGCGCGCGCCGCACCAGCGGTGAACATATCGCTGGCGCTGATGACGCCCTCACCGCCTTCACCACCTAGGCGGATGACCAGATCGGACTGTGGCACTCGGTAGCCTCCTTTAGCGCTCACACGCGCTATGGCGGAAACGGCGATGGCCGCTTGTTTGAGCGTTGGCTCCAACCGGCGAGAATGTGGAGACGGCCGCCGCTACACTCGGCGGGGCCGCGCATCGATTGTGACCTTCGATTGTCCACCGCCGACCGGCGATCGATTCCAGCTCGTCGCTGGTCATTCGGTCCTGCTCCTCGAAAACCGTCACGAGGAGGTCGGCCCACTCCAGCAAAGCGTGGCTGGCCCGAGGGCGTCGACCGCTAAAGAGTAGCAGCAGATTCGCGGCCTGATCAAGCGCCCTCGCTTCAATAGTATCAACTCGCCAATTTGGTGGTGGATCAGCGCCCAACATCACATTTCGTATCCCGATCGTGTGGCGGCGGCGCCTCCTGCCGCGCGGTCACCAGCCCGTCGAAAGATCGGATAGATGGCCCAAGCAAAGCGGCTCAGTTCGCGTGCCAGGGCCAGCGGCGCTGGTTTTCCCTTCGTTGGATCCAGATGTCGGAATACCCGAAGCTCGGTGTAGCGCACCTCGCCAGACCCGACAAGCGCCGACCGCAACCGCCTCGCCTCCCCAACCGGGATCACCATGTCCTCGCGATCGTGCAGGAGCACCACCAACGGCGAACGGAGGCCAGCAAGGTAGGTCGTTGGCGAGACGGCGGCGAGTTGCTCGCGTAAGGGCGCCGGCAGACCGCGCAACGCCGCCGTCGCGACATCCGGGCTGAGCGCGGTCAGCAGGGGAAGCACCGCTCGCCCGGCGTCCGACAGGCCCGCTTGCATGACAAGCGGCCGACGTTCGGCGAAGGCCACCCGGAGCCGTTGAGCCTCGTCCGGTTCGAGCAGTCCGGTAACCGAGTGAACGTAGACTTTTCGGGTTAGTGGGTCGACAGGCCAGGGTTCACGCCGGCCGTTGCGCCATCGAGAGGCGCTGGAGATATCACGCGCGAGCGTCCAAATCGAGGAGTAGGCGGCGTAGGCGGCGACGAAGCCGACTTGATAGCGGATCCGAGGGCTGGACGCCGCCATCAGCGCGAATGCGCCGCCCACACAGGTGCCGAGCAGGCCGCTTCGTGCCGGGTCGACATCCGGCCGTGCCACCAGCGCATGGTAGGCTGAAGCGATATCTTCGACGTCGGCCGGGTCCAGCCGGTAGTCCCGCATCGCCGGCGACCAGTACAGTAGCGCGGCAAATCCGGCGCGCGCCAACGCTTCACCGAGGCGCGGCACCTGGGGATGATCGACGCCAAACGGCACCACGCCTAGGCAGACCACCATCCCCGGGTGCGGGCCAGCGCTCGCCGGACGATACAACTCGCCGAGCGCCTCACCATGCGATGTGGGATAGGCGAAACGCTCCATCACCGGAGCCGGCGTCACACAATTGAGCGGCTTCGAAGGCAGCATCGGAAAGACCTTGAACAGGAACACCGCCGTCTTCGCCGCCGCACGCAGGGTTCCGACCAGGCGAGTCACGCCCGACGCCTCATCATATCCCCCGCCGTTCCCGGTCGTTCCATACTCCAGGCCCCTTCCTGGTCTCCGTCAGAAGAGGGGCGAGGGATGGGACTTCACGCGCCGATGATCTCGACCAGTTCTTTGACGGCGCCAGCCGACTTCTTCAGCGCCGCATCCTCCTCAGGCGTGAGGGTGAGTTGGATGATCTCCTCGACACCGTCCTTACCGAGTTTGACCGGCACACCGACGCAGAGGTCGTTAATCCCATACTCGCCCTCCAGAAGCACACAGCACGGCATGATCTTCTTCTTGTCCAACACGACCGCATCGACCATCTCGACGGTCGACGCCGACGGGGCGTAGAACGCCGACCCGGTCTTCAGGTGCCGGACGATCTCCGCGCCGCCGTCGGCGGTGCGTTGCTCGATCTCGCGCAGCCGTGCCGGAGCAATCAACTCGGTCACCGGGATGCCCGCCACCGTCGTGTAGCGCGACAGTGGCACCATGGTGTCTCCGTGGCCACCCAGCACGGTGGCGTGGATGTTCTCGACCGAGACGTCCAGTTCCTGAGCGATAAACGTGCGAAAGCGCGCCGAATCGAGCACGCCGGCCTGACCAAAGACGCGGCTGCGCGGGAGACCACTCCGCTTGAGCGCGAGTTGGGTCATCGCGTCAAGCGGGTTCGCGACCACGATGATGATCGCCTCGGGCGAATAGCGGACGATCTGCTCGGCGACGCTCCCGACGATACCGGCATTCGTCTTGAGCAGGTCGTCGCGGCTCATTCCCGGCTTGCGGGCGATCCCCGACGTGATGACGACCACCTCGCTACCGGCGGTGTCAGCATAGTCGTTGGTGCCAACGACATTGGTGTGATAGCCGTAGACCGGGCCGGACTGCAGGATGTCGAGCGCCTTGCCCTGCGGCAACCCTTCGACGATGTCCACCAGCACGACGTCGGCATAGTCGCGCTCGGCAATTCGCTGCGCCGTCGTCCCACCGACATTGCCAGCGCCCACGACGGTGATCTTGGTCCGCATTATGTTCCTCCTCAGGCGGCGGATGCGCCGCTCATGCTCAATGGTTGGCTAGCCCAAGTTCGCCAAGCAACTCACGCACGACAACAACGTCGTCGAACGCGAGACGTTGCTCGCCCCAATCAATCGAGGTCTCGTGCCCACGGCCGGCGATCAGAACCGTGTCACCTGCTTGCGCCTCGGCCAGAGCCAGCCGGATCGCCTCCCGACGGTCAATCCGACGTGACACCGGAAGATCGCGGCCGCTCCCAGAAATCCCCGCTTCGATCGCGTCGGCGATTGCGTCAGGGTCCTCCGAGTACGGGTCGTCCATCGTCACGATGATCCGGTCGGCCAGTCTGGCGGCCGCCTCGCCCATCCGCGGCCGGTTGGCGGGATCACGCTCACCGGCATGACCAAACACCACGCTCAAACGGCCCGCCGTCAGCGGCCGAAGCGCCGAAAGCGCCGAATGCAATGCCAGCGGCGTGTGGGCAAAGTCCACCACCACCCGAAACGGCTGACCGGCATCCACCAACTCCATCCGACCGCGCACCGGCGGCGTCGCCTCGGCTGCTCGGGCGATCGTCTCGAGCGAGATCCCTTCGGCGACCGCCACCGCTGCCGCCGCTAGCCAGTTCTGGACGTTGAAGCGGCCGATCAGCCGCGTTCGCAGGACGATCCGCCCGACCGGCGAAACCAGGGTAAATTCGACGCCGCCCGCCGTTGCAACAATCTCTTCGGCGCGCACCTCGCCTCGCTCGATTCCAAAGGTCAATTGCTCCACACCCGATGGCACCGTCAACGAACGAGACCGCGCGTCATCGGCGTTGCGGATCGCGACCCCGCTCGGACCAAGTAACTCAAACAGATGCGATTTGGCCGCGGCATAGCGCTCGAAGGTGCCGTGATAGTTCAGATGCTCGGGATCGAGATTGGTGCACAATGCCGAACTGAAGCCGATCGCTTCAAGCCGGCCTTGGTCGAGCGCGTGCGAGCTTGCCTCGACCACCGCCCGCCGACAGCCCGCATCGACCATCTCGGCAAGCAACGACTGGACGGTGATCGCGTCCGGGGTGGTCAGGCTGGTATCGTTCAGGCGGGCCGCGCCGGTAACAATCCGAGTGGTGGTGATCATTCCGACGCGCTCGTCGGCGCTCTGGAAGATCGACCAGAGCAGGTGGCTGGTGGTTGTCTTGCCGTCGGTGCCGGTCACCCCGCTGATGCGCAAGCGGTTCGCCGGGCGGCCGTAGAATGCCGCCGCCAGCGCCGCCGCCGCTGCCCTGGCATCCGGCACGACGATCACTGGGCACAGACAGCCATCCGGCGGACGCTCGGCCACCACCGCCGTCGCGCCAGCCGCGATCGCCGCCGGGATAAACCTTGCGCCATCCTGGCTTGTTCCGGACACTGCAAGGAACAAATCACCGGGCCGCACCTGCCGGCTATCGAGGACGATCCCGCGGATCGCAACGTCCTCGCCGAGCAGTGTGCTGCCCGGAACCGCCGCTGCCAGCGCCGCAAGGCGTCGCTCGGCGGTCA
The DNA here is from genome assembly GCA_046328265.1 of Dehalococcoidia bacterium. GTDB lineage: Bacteria > Chloroflexota > Dehalococcoidia > SpSt-223 > SpSt-223 > JANWZD01. The sequence goes on along the minus strand of JAXLWW010000005.1, from coordinate 172,499 downwards.
TGCCGCGACCCGCGTGCTCGCCCAACGCCGCATCGTCCCGGGCTCCAACGCCGTTCCCAACGCATACAGCGCGGTCACCAACAGCCGCTTCTCGGCCGTCCAACAGGCCGCTTGGTCGCCATGCCGCGCCAACCCGAGCCGCTCCTCGGCATAGCGCAACAACCCCGCTGCCGATTCGTGATCGCCGGCCTCGCGGGCCGCGACATAAGCAAAAGCGGAGTTCAACGGCTCATCGGAGACTTCGAGCGCGGCGTTCGGCCAGCGCGCCGGCAGCCGGGCAACCGGACCGCGCCAGCGAAGTTCGCCGCGAAAACGGCGGTAGAGCGCATCGAACATCGCCGGGTCGACTGGAGAAAGAAAGGCCATACTCCAGCCGTCCATCACCCGAAAGTTGACCGGCAGCACCAGGTTCCGGTCGACGAGGTAGGCCACCTGAAACAGACCGTCCCGCCGTCGAACCATCGTCCGGCGCACCCAACCGTTCCAGGCCGTTACCAGCGAACGATGATCTGCGCTGTGGTTCACGTCGAACAACAGGAGCGCCAGAGCGGCATGGACGTTGCAGGCAACGTAGATGTTGCCGGGTTCGCAGGTGACCCCGTGGCAGGGGCTAGCCGCCATCTGGCGGGCGATCGCGTCGATGACGCCGACATGGGTGTACTCATGGCGGCTGACTCGCCCGTCGTCAAGCTGGAACGGCTGATCGAACGACTGGTCGCCCGACAGGCGCTCGTACAGCCCGATCAACTGGGCGAGGTGGCCGCTGTATTGAATGTTGTGCGGGTAGACCGGATCGAGGGTCGCACCACGCGACAGCCAGTAGCGCCAAACCTGTGGATCGAGAAAGCGTTCGATCGTGGCGAACATCGCCCTGGCTGCCTCTTCGCGCTGATCGAGCCGCTCGCCGAGGGCGGCGATCGCGTAGCCGGCGAAGGCGATCTGGAAACGAAGCCCGAAGTTGCCGGCCTCAGATCGCGCAGCAAAATAGGCCGACCAGTCGTCGGGGCGGCGAGCGGCGATCAGAAAGCGGAACAGACCTTCGGCGTACCCCGCTTCGGCAGAACGCCGGTCCAGGGGCAGCGTGGCCAAGCCGTTCCTCCGTTGCGCCGATCCAGCAGGATTATAGCCCACGAATCTTGCCCACCCGACTGGCAGCCGTATACTGGGCCAGGTGACCGAACGTGATGACCAACCGGCATCGCCCCGGGCAGCAGAGCGCAGTTCCCTGCCAAGGAGATCGTCGGCCGGCGGTGCATCAATCGGCGGACGGACAAGATCGCCCGGTCGCTCGACGCCCCAAGCTTATCGATCGACCTCATCGCGGCCGCGCGGTCCGGGCGCGAGGACGCGGCGTTCGAACATGACTGAGCCCATGGTGTTCGTCCTCGACGCGCTCGGCGGCCGCCTGCCTGGGGCAGTCTTGATCGAACCGTATCACTCGTTGGGGTAGCCCGTGCGTCTTCCCGTCCGCCTCGTCCGCTTCGCCTTTGGCCTGCTCTATGGGCCGTTCGCGCCGATTTACGACTGGGTCAGCCGCACCTTCTTCCTTGGTCAGTGGGTACACTGGCAACAGGCGGCGTTGCTGGAAGCCGAAGGTCGCATTCTCGAAATCGGGTCGGGAACCGGTGCCCTTCAGCAGGTCGCGCGCGATCGCGGTCTCGACTGGACCGCCCTGGAGCGGTCGCCGCAGATGATCCGCGAGGCACGCCGCCGGCTGGGTTCGGCGCGCCTGGTCCGAGCCGACGCCCGCGCCCTGCCACTGCGCGGCGGCACCTTCGACCGGGTGGTCAGCACCTTTCCAAGTGAGTACATCCTCTCGCCGACGGTCCTGGCCGAGATTGCCCGTGTCCTCCAGCCTGATGGTGCGATCCTGGTGGTGCCGCTTGGCGTGCTCCGACCCGACGGAATGTTCGGTCGTCTGCTGGACCGTTTCCATCTCCTCGTGTATGGCGACGCGCCGCCACCGCACGGGATTGCCGGACCGGCCGGGGTGACCTGGACGGCGTGCTGGGTGGACAGTCCCCACGGACGGGCACTCCTGCTGATTGGCCGTCGGTAGGGGGGCTACCGGAATGACCGGGTTTGGCCGAAACCATCACTACGCGCCGGCCAGGCTTGGGCGCCGCCGATTGCCACGCGAAGGTCCGAAATGCGCCGCATCGCGATTTCTCTGCTGAAGCCAGGTGACGTGCTGGGCCAGCCGGTCCGCAACGAGCGAGGAGACGTCCTCCTCCAGGCCGGCGTACTCCTCACCCCGGAGTTGGTCAGCGCCCTCCATAAACGGCGCTTCTATACCGTCTACATCAACGACGGTCTTGCCGACGACGTCATTCCCCAAGATATCGTCTCGGACCGCGTTCGAGCCGTGACCGTTCGCCACATCGCCGACCTGTTTCATGCCGGGACGGTGGCCGGGCGCGGCAAGAAAGACGCGATCGCCCAAGAGCGACACACGCTGACGCTTCTCGAAGCGGTGCGGCGCGACGTCGACCTGATCCTCAACGACGTGCTCGATGGCAATACGTTGACCGGCATCACCGCGCTCAAGAGCCACGACGACTATACCTTCAGCCACTCGGTCGATGTGGCGGTGATCGCGATCTTGCTCGGCCGAACGCTCCGGCTCAGCCGGGACGAGCTTCGCCAGTTGGCGCTTGGCGCTCTGCTGCACGACATCGGCAAAATGTTCGTCCCCGACGAGCTCCTGAACAAGCCGGGTCCGCTCACCGACGACGAGATGCGCACCATGCAGCACCACACCGTCCTCGGTTTCAACTACCTCACCGACGGCGCGATCGGCGATTACGTCGCCAGTCACATCGCCTTTCAACATCACGAGCGGCAGGACGGCTGCGGCTACCCACGCGGGCTTCACGGCACCAACCGCCTGAGGCGCGACGAGCGCGAACGCTACTACCGCGACCGCATTCACCCGCTCGCCGAAGTCGCAGCCGTCGCCGACGTCTACTCGGCGCTTTCCTCAGATCGGCCCTACCGCCCGGCGATGACCCCCGAGATGATTGGCACAACCCTGCGCCAGATGGCGGGGGCCCACCTGAACGACGAAGCGCTCGATGCCTTTTTTCGGACGGTGCCGATCTTTCCGGTGGGGGCGCCGGTCCAACTCGCCGGTGGCCGCTACGACGGCTATCGTGGGGTCGTAGTCGAGAACGTTGCTCGTCGTCTCGATCGCCCGATCGTCCGCCTGACCCTCGATCCCCTCGGCCGGACGCTCGTTCCCGACGACCTCGACACCGCCACCGAACCAGATGGGGTGCTGCTCACCCCGGAGGTCCCGGCTCCGAGTCTCCTGGCGGCCGTAGGATAAACACCGCCAGCGATCGCGCTTCGAGCGGATAGGCGGTCATCGGGTGGACCCCCACCTCGTCCGGCCGGGCGGTATCCTCGACCAACTCCCACGCCCCCGGAGACCAGGGCAGCAGGAACCGTACGCTGCTCGGCGCCGAACTCATCAGCACCAGCAGGGTGTCGCCGGTGACTGGCCGGCCGCGCTCGTCAAGTTCGCCGACCGAATCGCCGGCCAATACCATCCCGAAGGCGTGCAGGTCAGCGCGAAACCAATCGTCCCCGGTCATCTCCTGGCCATCCGGTCGGAGCCAGGTAATGTCTTTCGCCCCCCGGCCGTCGCTCACCGTCCCCTGAAAGAAGGATTGACGCCTCAAGACCGGCTGGCTTTGGCGCAACCGGATGACCCGTCCGGTCCACTCGAGGAGATTGACCTGCCAGGGCTCGAGGTCCCAATCCACCCAACTGATCTCGTTGTCCTGGCAGTAGGGGTTGTTGTTGCCGCGTTGGGTCCGGCCAATCTCGTCGCCCGCCAGCACCATCGGCACCCCGCTCGATAGTAGGAGCGTCGCGAGGAAGTTGCGGCGCTGGCGGTCGCGCAGCCGCACGATCGCCAGGTCGTCGGTCGGTCCTTCGTGGCCGCAGTTCCAGCTCAAGTTGTGGTCGGAGCCGTCCCGGTTCTCCTCGCCATTCGCCTGGTTGTGTTTCCGGTCGTAGGAGACCAGGTCCGTCAGGGTGAACCCGTCGTGACAGGTGACAAAGTTGATCGACGCCCAGGGATGGCGGCCGTCGCCCTGATAGAGGTCGCTCGAACCGGTCAATCGGTAGCCCATTTCCGGAGCCAGACCGGCGTCGCCCTTCCACCACGCTCGCACCGCATCGCGATAGCGCCCGTTCCACTCGGTCCACAACACCGGAAAGCGGCCGACCTGATAGCCGTCCTCGCCGATGTCCCATGGTTCGGCGATCAGCTTCACCCGAGATACCACCGGGTCTTGGTGAACGGCGTCGAAAAACGAGCCGAGCCGGTCGACGTGATGCTCCTCACGGGCGAGTGTGGTCGCCAGGTCGAAACGAAAGCCGTCGACGTGCATCTCCTGAACCCAATAGCGAAGGCTATCCATGATCAACTGAAGAACCTGGGGATGGGGGCTGTTGACGGTATTGCCGACGCCTGTGTAATCGACATAAAACCGCGGCCGCGAGGCAACGAGCCGGTAGTAGGTCTGATTGTCGATGCCACGAAACGAGAGGGTCGGCCCGAGGTGGTTGCCTTCTCCGGTGTGGTTGAACACCACGTCGAGGATCACCTCGATCCCGGCGGCGTGGAGCGCCTTGACCATCTGTTTGAACTCGCGAACTTGATTGCCGCCTGCCGGATCGATGGCGTAGCGTGCCTCGGGGGCGAAGAAGCCAATGGTGTTGTAACCCCAATAGTTCACCAGCCCGCGGTCCCGCAGCCAGCGGTCGTCGATGAAGGCATGGACCGGCAGAAGTTCGACGGCGGTGACACCAAGCGTCTGCAAGTAGTCGATCACGGCTGGCGAGGAAAAGCCAAGGTAGGTGCCACGAAGGGCCGGCTCAACCTTTGGGTGGAGTTTGGTGAAGCCCTTGACGTGCGCTTCGTAGATGATCGTCCGGCTCCAGGGGGTGTCAGGCGGGCGGTCGTCGCCCCAATCAAACGCCGGGTCGATCACGAGACTCTTCGGGACCGCGTGGGTATTGTCGCGGTCGTCGCGCGTCAGGTCGTCGCGCCCGCGGGGGTAGCTAAAGACCGGACCGCGCCAATTCACCTCGCCATCGAGGGCGCGCGCATACGGGTCGAGGAGCAGTTTGGTGGCATTGAAACGGAGCCCAGCCTCCGGGTCGTAGGGCCCCAGTAAGCGGTAGCCATAGCGCTGGCCCGGCTCGACCCCAGGCAGATAGCAATGCCAGATATGGCCGGTGCGTCCCGGCGGAACGAGTCGCTGCTCGGCCTCGCCCGAGAACAAACACAACTCGACCAGTTCGGCGTGCTCGGAGTAGAGGGCGAAGTTGGTTCCCACACCGTCCCAGGTCGCCCCGAGTGGATACGGCTTCCCCGGCCAGATTTCGCGCACCGCTGCTCCTGCCGCCAGGCTTTCCCAAACGCTAGCACACTCCACCGCCCCCCGCTCACCCGCGCACCGACCCCAAACTCCCCACTCCCGTGGGTGCAGCAGGAGCCGGTGGCGTCGGTCGTCGAGGTGTTCGTCCTTCTCGATAGCGGAGGGAGCCAGAGTGATCGGCTCTCGACCGCCATTGGGTGCCCAATCGTCGCGAGCAGCCAGACCATCGAGTACACTCAGCGGGTGGAAAATGGTCGCACGGCGCTCTGGACCATGGTAGGGGTCGCGGTCGGCTTCAAGCTGTTCGGCGCAGCCCTCATCCTGTTCTACGACCACTCCCAGGCCGCCTGGGCTTTTATTGCCGCCACCCATTGGCCCTTCGTCGTGCCTGCTGTGCTCCTGCTCGGACCTCTGCTCTACTGGTGGCGGTTATTGCGCGTGAGAACGAAGCGCCGTCAGTTGATCGCCGCTGAATGGCACGAAGGCGACCTCCCGGCCCCTTCCAGTCTCGACCGCTAGTCTTCCCGCGACGCTGGTGCAGCGACCAGTTCGAGGCCTGGCGCCCCACGCTTCTTGCGCCTCGAGAGGCTCGGAAGGCTTGGCAGCACCCGCCCGGCAACCTCTTTCGCCTCGGCGATAAAGCGGCCCACCAGTTCCTTTGGCGGCGGCGCTCCATTGACAAAGTAGTATTGCGCGGTCCTCCCCTCGGTATAGGTGGCGACGTAGGCGATCAGGACTTTCGGGACGATCCCCAGCCCGAAAGGGGTAAACCCGGCGAGTTGCCGAGCGACCAGTCGCCAGGCATAGGCTGCCCCGAAGATCGAGACTACCTCGGCCAGCAACTCCTTCTTGTCGCCCAGCGGTCGACCATAGATGGCTGCTAGCTTGTAGACCATGGTGATTTGATTCTTGGTCAGAAGGAGCATCTCGGCGGCACTAGCCACGATGGGGCCAAGCACCGGGATCACGTCCGGAAGATTGCTGATCGCCGCCAGTTGACCGTTGAGCAGCGCATAGTCGCGGATCTGGCGGGCGGCTGCTTGCTCGCGGAGCGCCGGTAGCCGTCGTCCGAAACCAACCACTTCCAGCGGAAGCCGATCGAAGATCGCCGGCCCCAGCAGGTTCACCACCGTCTCGGACGCGAGATTGGGGAGTTCGATCGTCTCGGGCGTCTGGTAGCCGGACGTGACGAGATCGACGCGAATGATCTCGCCAACACGGCTGAGTTGCGCTTCAAGCGCCGGCTCGACGACCTCGTGGCCAACGAGTCCGGCCTCGCCGCCACTGGCCAGGGCCTCGATGATCGCCCGACGATCCGCCGGGGTCGCGCCGGTCACCGCGATTCGCGCGGGGCGTTGAAGGTTCTCGTCGATCTCGGCGAAGCTGCTGTCTCGCAGTAACCCCCAGACCGTCGTCAGCGTCCCGAACCCGACTGCCATCTCGCCTCCGTCGTTCCGATCGTCTCGGGCCGACTGGCTGGCAGTATACCGTGCGTCACCTGACCATTTCGGCGGTTGCCGTCGCTCCTGGTCGATTCCGTCGAGCATTCGGCGAGCGAACGGCCAGGCTTTGGCGACGGTGGAATCGCTCGGTCGGACGTTCTCCCGGCTACTTCTCGGCCACGCGTCAACGACCAGGATTTCTCGCTGGAGTGACGGGCTCGTCGGATGGGACGAAAAAGGCGAGGAGCCAGTTCACTCCTCGCCACGCTAATTGTAGAGCGCAGCGGGGGGCTTGCGGCAAGACCCGGGTCGTGGCGCACACTTGTTGGCCCAAGCCAGGTCTCGTGGGGATGGAAGGTGCGAGGTGGATGCGGTTGTGGCAGGGCATGAGCCGACCGGGCAGACCAGGCCCGGACGATGGGCGGCAGGGTGGTTGCGGATGCTCGGCGCAGGAGACGTTGATGGACCGATGGGCGTGAACCCGAGGGCAGCCCCGCCTTTCCCTCCGAGGCCGACCCGCGAGCGCATGAAATCACGCCGCGGTCGGTACCAAGTCTCCACCGTCAACAGCGTACCGGAACATGGTCGCGGACTGGAGGTGGTCTGATGAACCGCTCCGTCGTGGGCTTCGAGGAGATCGACGAGACCCAGGTCGAGGTTGTCGGTGGCAAGGGCGCGAACCTCGGCGAACTCTTGCGCATTGACGGTATCGAGGTGCCGGCCGGTTTCTGCGTGACGACGACTGCTTTCCGGCGGACAATCGCCGAAGCGCCAGTGGTCCACGACCGGATCGATCGACTGTCGCGCCTTGCGCCGGAGGACCGCGCGGCGATCGGCGCTCTGAGCGCCGAGATCCGGCAAGTCATCGAAGAGATCGCCATCCCAGACGATCTGACATCGGCGATTGATCGCCAAATCGCCCGGCTCGGGGATCAGGCCACTTATGCCGTCCGATCCAGCGCGACCGCAGAAGACCTGCCGACGGCCTCCTTCGCGGGACAACACGACACCTACCTGAACCTCGCCGGGTTGCCGGCAATCCTCACCCGGATCAGCCGTTGCTGGGCGTCGCTCTTCACCGAGCGAGCGGTGACCTACCGGCTGCGAAACGGCATAGACCACCAGAAGATCTCGATGGCGATAGTCGTGCAGCGAATGGTCTTCCCGGAGGCAGCCGGCATCCTCTTCACCGCCGACCCAACCACCGGCAACCGCAGAGTCTCCTCCATCGAGGCCAGTCTCGGTCTCGGCGAGGCCCTGGTTTCCGGCCTCGTCACCGCCGACGTCTTTAGGGTGCGGAACGGCGAGATCGTCGACCGGACGATCGCCACCAAGCAACATGCCAGCCGCGCCACGCCAACCGGCAGGACGGACTATCAGGCGGTCGAGCCAGATCAGCAGGACAAGCCAGCGTTGACGGATGGACAGGTTCTGCGGCTCGACCAACTTGGCCGACGGATCGAAGCGCATTTCGGCCGCCCTCAGGATATCGAATGGTGTCTCGTCGGCGATGACTTCCAGTTCGTTCAGAGCCGGCCGATCACCACGCTGTTCCCGATCCCGGTTCGCGACGAGGGGGAGAACCACGTCTATATCTCCGTCGGCCATCAGCAGATGATGACCGACCCGATCAAGCCACTTGGGCTCTCCATCTGGCAACTGACGGCCGGCAGGCCCATGTACGATGCCGGCGGGAGACTGTTCGTCGACGTCACCCGGGACCTCGCTTCGCCCGCGAGCCGTGCTCGGCTCCTCGATCTGGCGAAATCCGATCCGTTGATCGGAGATGCGCTTGAAACCATCCTCGAACGCGGGAACTTCCTCCCGTTGCTGCCGGACGCCAGTCCCGGCGGGGCGATGCCGTTGGGGAGGCTCGTTCCAATTGAGACCGACCCGACGGTCGTCTCCGACCTGATCGAACGCTGGCAGACCTCGATCGCGGCCCTCAAACACGAGATCCGGGCGAAAGCCGGGACGGCGTTGCTCGATTTCATTGTGGCCGACATCGAAGAACTCCGACGCCTGCTGTTCGATCCGCAGAGCCATCGGGCGATCATGGCCGGGATCGAGGCAAGTTGGTGGCTCAACGAACGGGTGGAGACCTGGCTGGGCGAGAAGAACGCGGCTGATACGCTCACCCGGTCCGTTCCGCAGAACGTCACCTCGGAGATGGGGTTGGCGCTCCTCGACGTCGCCGACGTAATCCGGATATATCCGGAGGTGGTGGCGTTGCTGCAAGCCGTCAGGGACGACGGCTTTCTCGACGAGATCGTCCAGGTCTCTGGCGGCGAGGAAGCCCGGGCTGCCATCGAGGGGTGGCTCGCCACCTACGGCATGCGCTGCGTTGGTGAGATCGACATCACCAGGCCACGTTGGAGCGAACGCCCCGCCACGCTCCTCCCGCTGATCCTTGGCAACGTCAAGACCTTCGAGGCGGGCGCCGGCAAGAGTCGTTTCGAGCAAGGACAGCAGGAGGCACAGAACAAGGAGCGAGAGCTTCTGGCGCGGCTACGATCTCTGCCGGACGGAGAGGAGAGAGCCAAAGAGACCGAGCAGATGATCCGCCGGGTCCGGACGTTCATCGGATACCGCGAATACCCGAAGTACGGCATGATCGGCCGCTACTTTGTCTACAAGCAGGCGTTGATGGAAGAAGCCGGTCGTCTGGTGCAGGCCGGCGTGCTCGGCGAGAAGGAAGACATCTTCTATCTCACATTCCACGAACTCCGCGAGGTGGTGGTCACGAACGAGGCAAGAGACCAACTCATCCGCGAGCGCAAGGAGGCATTCCGGTGGTATCAGACGTTGACGCCGCCCCGGGTGCTCACCTCGGACGGCGAGGTCATCTCTGGGACCTATCGGCGCGATGATTTCCCGGCTGGTGCGCTCGTCGGTCTTGCGGTATCCGCCGGGACTGTCGAAGGGCGAGCACGGGTCATCCACGACCTCGCCGAAGCCGACCTCGAACCGGGCGACATCCTCGTCACCGCCTACACCGACCCCAGTTGGACACCCCTGTTCGTCGCGATCCGCGGACTCGTGACGGAGGTCGGCGGACTGTTGACCCATGGCTCGGTTATCGCACGCGAGTACGGGTTGCCTGCCGTCGTCGGGGTCAAGCAGGCCACCCGGCTGATCAAAGATGGGCAGCGAATCCGGGTGCAGGGGACCGACGGGTATGTCGAGATCCTGCCGTGAGCAGGTACCCCAAGAAGTCGCGAGGTTGCCTCCTGGCTCCGACGGGCCAACCCAACCCCGGACCGCTCAGAGCAGGCGAGCCTGAACCCGTGCGCCCTCATGCGCCAGCAGCCAACGTTTGCGCTCGATCCCGCCGGCATAGCCGGTCATCGAGCCATCCGCCCCGATCACGCGGTGACACGGAACGACAATCGACACCGGGTTGCTCCCATTGGCCAACCCGACCGCCCGTACCGCACGTGGTGAACCGATCGTCTCGGCGAGATCGCGGTAGCTTACCGTCGTCCCGACCGGGATAGTCCGCAATGCCGCCCAGACCCGCCGCTGGAAAGGGGTACCCGCCGTATCAACGGCGATGGCATCGATGGCGCAAAGATCGCCTGCAAAATAGGCGCGGAGCAATACGGCGGCGGGAGAGTCGGCAACGGCGGTTAGCTCCACCGGACCGTAGCGGCTGCGCAGCAACCCGTCCATCCGATCCTGACAGTCGGCCCAGTCGAGGGCGACGATGGCTGGTCCATCCGAGACGAGCATCACCAACCCCACCGGCGACCCAACCCGAGTGACCTCAAGCCGCATCAATCACCTCCTCCCGGCGTCAGCCGGATCGCTCGAAACTGGAGATCTTCCCACCGATTGTTCGTCACCTGAAAGGCCGGCACCCATTGGCCAACCGCCACCTCGAGGACGTTGAGCCCCGGCTGCAGCACCCCCGGCGGCACGCGAAAGCGCAACGTCGTCCAGCTTGAGGCAAAGTCCCAATCGCGTCCCGGCCAGTAGGGTGGATCGAGCAGCCGGCCGTTGATCAGCAGACGGTTGCCACGATCGTTCGGCTGAAGGGCTTCGAGGGTCACCGTCCAGTCGCCGACGGTCCGAGTGAGGTAGAACTCGCCCCTCCAGCGGGTAGCGACCCGGCCAAAGCCGTAGATCGGCCGCCACGGTGCGGCAAGATCCGGCTGGTCTCCGAGGTGGATCGGCACGTCGGCGGCCAGGATCTCGACCGGTTCGGCGGGCCGGGCGCTCGCCACGATCTCGCAGCCCAACCAGAGTGCTAACCGGGCTGCCCCCAAGCAGAGGTCGGCCATGCCCCGAGCCGGTCTCTTTGGGATCGCTCGCAGAGTTTCCCAACTCGGCTTGGGCTGATAGCCGGGTCCGGCCAGACGGTACCCGGCCTGATTGTCGTCGTCCGGCTCATCGGCGCCGAGGCTCCAGACCGCGACCATCCCCGCCCACCGCCATTCACGCTCGGCAAGAGCAAAGGCCGCCGCCAGATAGCGCCCGCGTTCTTCCTCGCTCACCGCTGGCGCTCCGACGGGCGATGTCGTATCGACCGTCCAACCGAGTTCGGTGATCCAGACCTCACGGTCGCCCAGACCCGCATCATGGAGGATCGCCCGTTGCTGCTCGACCCGCCGGATGTTCAACCCGCCGTTCGCCTCGGCAGCGGTGTCGGGCGGCAGTCCGAAACCATAGGCATGCGCCGCCAGCACGTCGAACGACCGGCCGCCCGGAGCATCGAGTTGACGGCGCAGGAAGGTGCGGTCGTCGATGGCTCGAGCGCTCGTCTCGTTGGTCGGGGCAAGCCCGGCGGCGATCACCAGCGCTGCGGGATCCGCCGCGCGAATCGCCTCGGCCGAGGCGCCCAACAGCCGGGCATAGCCCACCGGGTCGGGGGCGTCGCCGCCCCACTCGTGGGAGAGATTTGGCTCGTTCCAGACGATATAGCCGGCCACCCGGCCGCGATAGCGCTCGACCACCTTGCGCAGAAAGGCCGGATAGAGCGCGCCATCGCGTGGCGGCGCATTCAGTCGGCCCGGGCGCGCCCAGGCGGGTTGCTGGTCGACTCGAAAGACAACCCGGACACGGTAGTGTTCGGCGGCGCGCAGCACCGCGTCGGGATACTCCCAATACAACTCTCCGGGAGAGGGCTCGATCTCGCGCCAGGCCAGCAGTTGGACAATCCAGTCAAACCCCGCGTCAGCCACCAGACGCATCGGTCGGTCGTCGATCCGGACGGTGTGGATGGCATAGCGCAGCCGCCCCTCGGACGGACGCGACGATGCGGCTACGCCGCCGGCGAGGGCGAGCAGCAGCGCAAGGGTCGCCACAACGATCCGGATCATCGCCGCCGCCACACGCCGCTCTCGGCCGCGACGACCAGTCCGCCGTCGGCCGGGTCGATCGCGAGCGCGTTGATCCGCACACCTGTCGGTCCGATCGCCTGCCAACGGTTGTTGCTGCGCCGAAACACGCCATCGACGCTGGTCCCGACAATCTCAGGCTGACCGTCACGTCCGGCTAGGATCGCGATCACCTGCCGGCCGGCCAGACCGTCGCGCCGCCAAGCGCCGTTCTCCAAGCGCCACAACCCATCCGGCGTCCCGGCCACCAGCCCACCAGGCGTCGTCAGCAGGGCGCTCGCCGGCCTGGCCAGCGCAGGCAGCGCTTCCCAGAGCGCCTCGGCCGGGGCCGGAAGACCTCCGGCATCGGTGCCCGCCCAGAAACCGTCGCCATCGGCGGCGAGGGAAAAGACGGTTCGGCCTGCCAGTCCGGCATCGGTCAAGGCCCAGCTTTCGCCCCGGTCACGGCTCTGGAGCGTTCGGTCGTATTTGACGCGCGCGACGATCCGGTCACCGGCCACGGCGAGGGCTGGGATGATCGCCCGGCGGTATTCGCGCTCGGTCACCGTCTCCCAGCGCCGGCCGCCGTCCTCCGAGCGGACGATCCCGCCCTCGAAGGTTCCGGCGACCAGTTCGTTCCCCGCCGCGACGACAAACAGGGTCGCGACGCCGCGCAAGTCGCGCGACAGCGCGCTCCAGCCGCTCGCATCGCGCCGATAGATCCCGTCACTGGTGGCGGCCAACAGAGCACCACCGGAAGACAGAGAACGCACCAAGGGCCGCCCGAAGCCGTCGCCGGTCGTCTCCCAGCCCGTTGGCCCGGCGATCAGTACGCCGTGAGCCGTCGCCGCCACGATCTGCTCGCCGCCGCCGACGGCGTAGACCGGCGCACCGAGCGCCCCGCCAACCGGCTCCCAGGTCCACCCGCCGTCCTCCGAGCGCAGCACGCCAGTCCCTTCCGTCGCCGCCAGCAACGCACCGGCGGCAGCCCCCACCGCCAGAACCGGACGGCTGAACTCCGCCACCGGCTCCCAGGCGTCGCCGCGATCGCTGCGCCAGACCCGCCCCTCGATCCGGGCAACCAGCCGTCCGGCGCTATCGGCGGCGATCGAAGAAACTACTTGGCGGGTCGGTAGGCTTTGGTGGAGGCCATCCTCACGCAAGAGCCGGATCCCTCCGCCGGCTGTCGCGAGGCTCAGCCCGGCCGCCGACCGGGAGATCCCGAGTACGGTGATCGCAGGGTCCAGCCGCGCCGTCTCCTGCCAGGTCTTGCCATCGTCCGCCGAGCGTAAGAGTGCCCCTTCGAGGCCCGCCCAGGCGATGCCATCGCGATCAAAGGCGACCGAATAGGCCGCCCGCTGGTCGGTGACGCGCTGCCAACGCCGGCCGGCATCTTCGGTGCGATAGACGCCGTCGACCGTCGCGGCGATCGCCGTCTCGGGACGGGCGCTTGCGACGCCGTAGCCCGCCAGTCGGTCGAGCGCCGGGTCACGGCTCCAGGGTTCGCCCGAACGCCGAACGTAGACCGCACCTTCGCGATAGGTTGAGACGTAGATCGTCCCGTCGGGACCAGCAGCGATCCCGGTGGCGATCGCGTACCCGGCAAGCCCGCGCTCGTCCAACTGCCACTCGCTCCCGGCCGTGGGAGACGAACAGGCGACGAGCAGCAGGAGGCCGAGGAGGGCGCGAATCATGCTCAGAGCTTAGCGGACCGGGGCCTCTTCCGAAACGCGTTGATCTGGCCGAAGGTCCGGTACGGTATGGCGATGAGCGCTGCCGCCCGGCATGGTAAGCGCCGGCAGGACCGCGATGATCGCGGCAACGGCGGTCAGCACCAGCACCGGCAGCAGGGCGTTGCCAATCGCTGCCGACGAGGCGGCGACGATCTCCGGCGACAGTGCCGCCCGCTGGCGAGGGTCCAGAACTTGATTGGCGATGTCGATCGTCACGCCCGGCAAGCCGGCAAGTTCGGAGATCAATGCGCCGGTGAAGATCGCCCCCAGCACCGCCACCCCGAGGGTGCCGCCGATCGTCCGAGCGAACTGCACCGCCGACGTCGCCGCGCCACGCCGCCCCCATTCGACGGCATTCTGGACCGAGATGCCAAACGCTGTAAACCCAAAGCCGGCGCCGACCCCCGTCACCGTCAAGATGCCGATAAACAACCAGGCATGAGATTGCGGCTGCCAGACCAGCACGACGCAACTGGCCGCCACGCCGATCGTCCCAATCGTCGCGGCCCAACGGTAGCCGAGGGTCAGGATCATCCGCCCGGCGACCACCGACCCGATCGTCCAGCCGATCGACTGAGGAATAAGCGCGATCCCGGCGTCTGCCGCCGTCCCACCGCGAGCGCCCTGGATCAGCACCGGCACGAACGTCGGCAGGCTGAAGATGACCACGCCGAGGGCAAAGGTACCGATCGTCGAGGATCGGATGATCGGGTTTCGAAACAGCGAGAAGGGGATGATCGGGTCGGAGGCGCGTCGCTCGACGACGATGAACAGGGCGATCAGCGCGACACAAAGAGCCGTCAGCCCCAGCACCGTCGGCGACGATGGCCCACGGTCCCTCAGTTCGAGCAAGGCAAATTGAAAGGCAGCGACTGCCGCCGTCAGGACCGCCGCACCAGCCCAATCGATCGACGGCTTCGCTCGCCGGACCTGGGGCTCGTGCAAGTAGCGCCAGACCAACGTCGCCGACACCAGCCCGACTGGCACGTTGATCCAGAAGATCCATTGCCAGGCCAACCGCTCGACGATCAACGCTCCCAGCACCGGCGCGAGAAAACTGGCCACCCCCCAGATCGCGCTGAAGAGGCCCTGAATGCGCGCGCGTTCCTCGAGGGCGTAGATATCGCCAACGATCGTAAAAGCGAGCGGCTGGACCGCCCCTGCGCCAATCCCCTGAATCACCCGCGCCGCCACCAACTGCTCCATCGATCCGGCAAGACCGCAGAGCGCCGAACCAACGATGAACAACCCGACGCCAAACACATAGACCGGCCGGCGGCCGTAGAGGTCCGCGAGCTTGCCAAAGAGCGGCACGGTAGTCGAAGACGTCAGAAAATAGGCGGTGAATACCCAGGCAAATAACTCAACCCCGCCCAGCCTTCCGACAATGGTTGGCATCGCGGTCGCGACAATGGTCGCCTCGGTTGCCGCCAGAAATGTGCCGATAAGCAGCGCGATGGTGACGATCCGACGTTCACTCGATGCCCGCTGCACTAACGCTCCTTCATCCCTCTCCCCACCCGGCTAATCGTATCGACGCCACGCCGGAGGGTCAATCAACCAGGCGCCGGCCGAACACCTCGACAGCAGCCCTCGGGCGTGCTACATCCAGACCATGAGACGCCGACCGTACGACCCGGATTCGCCGGAGGACTGGCGCTCCCTGCGTGCCCTGGTGACGCAGGTCGAAGCTTTGCCAGTCCCAGCGGCGCGTTGGGTTCGCGCGCCGGACCGGCCACCAACCTGGGCTGCATTGCTCGCCGGATCGTTCAATCCACCGACATTGGCGCATCTAGCGATGATCGAGGCCGCCAGTGCTGCCGGTCCCGATCTGGTCGGCTTTGTCGTCGCGGTACGCAGCGTCGACAAGGAGATGGTCGAAGCGGCGATCCTCGAGGACCGCCTGGCGCTGCTCGATGCGATTTCGGCTCGGCTGGGGACGGCGCTCGCCCTCACCAACGCCGGGCTCTACGTCGATCAGGCGCAAGCCTTTCGGGCGCTCCTACCAAGGAGCCGGCTCAGCTTCGTGATCGGCTTTGACAAACTGGTCCAGGTCTTCGACCCGCGCTACTACGACGACCGTGATTCGGCCTTGGTGGGATTGTTGACTCTCGCCGACCTGCTGGTCCTGCCGCGCGATGCCGACGGTCCGAACGAGATCCGCGCTCTGCTTGCCGAGCCCGAGAACCGGCCGTGGGCAACGCGGGTTGCGATTCTGCCCACGCCGGCCTCGCTCGACCCGACACTTTCGGCATCAGCGATCCGTGCCGGCGACCACGACCTTGAAGCGAATGTCCCTCCCGAGAGCATCGCCTTCCTTCGCCGCTGGCAACCGTACCAGCCAGGCCGGTACGACGAGCGGGTGCGCCGCCTCCGTGCTGGCGATTGAGCGCGACTAGTCGGTGCGGGTGATCCGGCGTGACAGCCGGGCAACCGCCGCCGGTTGCAGGTTGGCAATCAAAAGGCCGGAGAGGATCAGCACCGTGCCGACCGCTTGAAGCGGAAGGAAGCGCTCGCCAAACAGCACGGCAGCGATACCAATCCCAACGATCGGGTTCAGGTTCGTGAAGAGCGATGCCCGTGGCGGGCCAATTCGGCGAACGCCCTCATTCCACCACAAATAGGCCAGCACGGTGGAGACGACGCCGGCATAGACCACCGCCAGGACGACATCCGGCCCGATCGCGCTCCAGACGATTGGCCGTGAGTCAAACGGCGCAACGAGCGCCATCAGGAGCACACCAAACACCACGCTCCAGGTCGTCATGTCCAGCAGTTCGACGCCACGTCGTTGGATCACCCGCACCAGCACCGAATACACGCCCCAGTTGAACGCTGCCACCAGGACCAGGAGATCGCCGACGAGCCGGTTCGCCCCGGTGTCGCTCGGCTGGGGGCCGCCAACCACCAGCAGCAGCACGCCCACCAACGAGATGACACCGGCGGTGACTCGACGCATCGTCAGCGGATCTCCGAGGAGCCAGGCCGCGAAAACAAACGAGATGAAGGGGCTAAAAGCGGTGAGGACCGATCCCTCGCCTGCACCGGTGAACTGCAATCCGATGTTGAACGGGATGGCAAAGCCGAAAGCGCCGGTGAAGCCCATGAGTGCGAGCAACGGCAGGTCGCCACGGCGCGGTAGCGGCCGACGTCCAACCGCCAAGAGAGTTAGCAGGATCGTGGCGGCGATCAGATACCGGGCGACCGCCGTGGTCACCGGCGGCATCGCCGTGACTGCGTACTTCACCGCAACCGCACCGCCGCCCCAGGCAAAGGCGGCTCCGGACAACCGGGCGTAGGCGCCAAACCCACCTCGGGCAGCCGTCGCCTGATGAACCTGCTGGGTCTCCGAGGGATGGACCGTCACGGATCGAGGCTGACGCGCTCGCGCACCTGGCGGACATCCTCGGCCATCTGGACGACGAGCGCCTGAACCCCATCGAAGCGCACTTCGCCGCGCAGCCGGTGGACGAACTCGATCTCAATCATCTTGCCATAGAGATCGCCATCAAAATCCAGCAGATACGCCTCGATCAGCCGCTGCAGCCCGCTGCCAAAAGTCGGGCGGACGCCGACGTTCACCGCAGCGAGGTAGCGCACCTGATCCACCCGGACACGGCAGCTATAGATACCATCGGCCGGCAGAATTTGGTGCTCAGACGGCAGGAGATTGGCGGTCGGAAAGCCAAGCTGACGGCCGCGCTGGTCGCCCGAAACAACCGGGCCGGAAAGCGTGTACACCCGACCGAGCGCCCGCGCTGCCCGCTCAACATCGCCCGACCACAGGCAATGACGCACCATCGAGCTATTGACGATCACCCCATCGAGCCGGAAAGGCGGCACCTCGACGATTCTCACGCCGAGTTCTTCTGCCAGGGCTCGCAATCGGTCGCCGGTTCCCTCACGGCCATGGCCGATCGCCGCATCCGGCCCGCCGACAAACTCGACCATCCCGAGCGTCCGGACGAGCACTTCGAGGAATTCCCGCGCGGTCAGTTGCGACACTGCCCGCGAAAACGTTATTGCGGTTGCGAAGCTCAGACCGAGCGCCTTCAGCCGCGCCACCCGCTCGTCGACCGGACAGAGATAGTGGAACGGCTTGCCCGGGTTGAAGACGACCCAGGGAAGGGGATCGAAGGTGAGCGCACCAGGCGTCGCCCCGATCGCTTGCGCTCGCTCGATGACGGTGCGCATGACGTCGGCATGCGCGAGGTGGACGCCGTCGAACTTACCGACGGTCACCACCGTCCGCCCACCCGGCGCAACCGCTGAAAGTTCAGCGGTCAGCCGCTCCAATACCGCCTCCGTGCCCGCCTGCACGTTCATGTACCCTCTTCCTGCTTCAGGACCTTGACCGGCTGCCACTGCCCATCCGCCGCCTCAAGGATAGCAATCAGCCGCCCCTCGGCGTCGGTCGCTGCCGCAAGGAGGCCGGGTTCACCCTCCCGGAGGATCGCGCGCCCTTGGCAAATCGCCGCCACGCTCGCGCCGTCCAAGGGTACGACAGGCCAGCCAACGAGGGCGCGGAGCGGCGGGGCGATCAGCTCATCGAGCGTACCGGCAAGAGCCGCTGCCTCGACCGTCTCGAGGCTGACAGCATCGTCGATCGTGAATTCGCCCACCGCCAACCGTCGCAGGCTCCGAACGTGCCCGCCCACTCCCAATCGCTCGCCAAGATCGCGGGCGATCGACCGGATGTAGACGCCGCTGCCGCAACTGATCCGCACCACCAGGCGCGGCAGGCTCAGCGAGATAAGCTCAATCCGCTGGATCGTTACTCGGCGCGGCGCGAGCGCCAGTGCCTTTCCGGCCCGCGCCAGCGCATAGGCGCGCACGCCGCCCACTTTGACCGCGCTCACTGCCGGCGGGGTCTGATCGATCTCGCCGATGAACGCGTCAAGGGCGCCCGTCACCTGCTCGGCGGTCAATCCGGAGGGGTCGGCGCGCGAAAGCACCGCGCCTTCGGCATCATCGGTGTCGGTGGTCACGCCGAGCACAAACTCGCTCTGGTACACCTTGTCGGCGCCGACGAGGTATTCAAGCAGGCGGGTCGCCGTCCCGAAGCAGACGACCAACACCCCGGTTGCCGATGGGTCGAGCGTGCCGCTGTGGCCGACCCGGCGCTGGCCGGTCAGCCGGCGCAATCGCGCCACGACGTCGTGCGAGGTCCAGCCGGCCGGCTTGTCAATCGCCAGCAGGCCATTCGTCACGCGTCGCGCCGACGACGGCCTGCCGGTGGCTCCGGCGGCGGTCCAATCTCGGCCAACAACTCGTCGATCCGCTGGCCCTCCTGGACAGACGGGTCGATCCGGAACTCCAGAACGGGAACGACCCGAAGTTGGACCCGGTCCCGAAGCTGGTGACGGAGATAGCCGGCGGCCTGGCGCAAGGCAGCGACCGAGTTCATCCGCTCAGCCTCGCCGCCCAGCACCGAGACGTAGACGGTGGCATGGCGTAGGTCCGGCGATGTCTCGACGGCAGTAATGCTGATCATCCCACTGGCGCGCGGATCGCGCAGGTCGAGCATGATCAACTGGCTCAATTCTTCGCGCAGCAACTCGTTGACGCGCTCGATTCGTCTGGTCATGGCGTCACCCTTCCAGCAGCCCGGCGGCGTGCGCCGCCGGACCGGGCGCCTAGCCCGCGCGGACCGGGGCGGCGACACGCTCCATCACGAAGAATTCGATCACATCGCCTTCCTCGAAGCTAGAAAAGTCTTCGAGGGTAATACCACATTCATAGCCCTCGTTGACTTCGCGGACGTCGTCCTTGAAGCGCTTGAGTGTGGCGATCCTGCCTTCGTAGACCAACTCTTTGCCGCGCCGGATGCGGGCCAGGCTGTTGCGCGTCACCACGCCATCGCGAATGAACGACCCGGCGATCGTGTCGCGCCGAGCCACCCGAAACACCTGCCGGACTTCCGCGTGACCTTGGATCTGCTCGACGTACCGGTCTTCTTGAAGACCAGCCAGCGCCTTCGAGATGTCGTCCACGACGTCGTAGATCACCTGGTAGTAGCGGATGTCGACGCCCTGGAGGTCGGACAGGTTGCGTGCGCCGGCCTCCGGCCGCACATTGAAGCCGACGATGATCCCCTTGGAGGCGACCGCCAGGTTGACGTCTGATTCGGTGATCGCGCCCGTACCGGTGTGGATTACCCGTACCCGGACGTTGTCACCCTCGATCCGCTCGAGCACGGCGCGCACCGGCTCGATCGACCCCTGAACGTCGGTCTTGAGGATGACGTTCAGTTCGCGCGCCTGACCAGCGCCCAAATTCGCCAGCAGTTCCTCAATCGAGACGGCTTTGCTCGTGGCAACCGTCTCTCGGTGACGCTCAATCGTCCGCCCCTCGACGATACCGCGCGCCGTCTTCTCGTCGGCGACAACCTCGAAGAAGTCACCGGCGCTGGGCGGACTGGCCAGTCCGAGGACCTGGACCGGGAATGCCGGGGCGGCCGCCTCGACTTTCTCGCCGCGGTCATCGAACATCGCCCGCACTCGACCAGACACCTCGCCCGAGACCACGAGGTCGCCGGAGCGCAGCGTGCCACGCTTGATCAGCAAGGTGGCGACCGGGCCGCGGGTCTTGTCGACCCGTGATTCCAGCACGGTACCGGACGCCGGGGCGTCGGGGTTGGCCTTGAGATCCATCAGGTCGGCGACCAGCAGGACGGTCTCGAGCAGATCTGGGATACCTTCGCCGGTCCGCGCCGAAACCGGCACTGCCGGCACATCGCCGCCATACTCCTCGACGAGCACCTCGACCTCGGTCAGTTCCTGTTTGACGCGGTCCGGGTTGGCATCGGGCCGATCGATTTTGTTGATCGCGATCACCATCCCGACCCCAGCGGCCTTGGCGTGGCTGATCGCCTCGCGAGTTTGCGGCATCACCCCGTCGTCGGCAGCGACGACGATGATCGCCACGTCGGTGGTCTGGGCGCCGCGCGCCCGCATCGCGGTAAACGCCTCGTGGCCGGGCGTGTCGATGAAGGTGACTTTCCGACCGTCGACTTCGACCTGGTAGGCGCCGATGTGTTGGGTAATACCACCGGCCTCGCCGGAGGCGACATTCGCCTTGCGGATCGAGATCCAACAGCGAGGTCTTGCCGTGATCCACATGGCCCATCACGGTGACAACCGGTGGCCGTTGCTGAAGGCTGGCCGGATCATCCTCGAACAACGGCTGGGATGGGCTGGCTGCCGGCTCTTCCTTCTTTTCCGGCGCTTCGATGACGTCAAAGCCCATGTCGAGCGCGACCGTCGCCGCCGAGTCGTAATCGAGCACCGCGTTCAGGCTGGCCATGGTGCCGTTCTTCATCAACTGCTTGATGATGTCGATGCCGGTGACCCCAAGCAAGTCGGCAAGTTCGGCAACTGAAAGGGCGTGGGGGATCTCAACCGGCCCCTCGGGGATGGCGCGTGGTGCAACGGCCGACGTAGGCCGAGAGCCGGCGGTCGGGGCGCCACCACGGCCGCGGTTGCCGCCTCCCCGGCGTTGCGGCGGGCGTCCCCCTCGTCTGGCACCGGGACGAAAATTCGGCATGCAACCTCCTCGTACGCCACGCGTGAGCGGGGCGCTTCAACACTCAAACAAGGGCGATGCGCACCGCGCGCCTCGCCCAAACGCTATAGACGGGACCGCCGGCCTAGAGGTCCGGGGCGGTCTCCGGGAATGATGCACTGTGCAGGCGGAGCTGGTCCCGGTCTGCCGGGGAAAGCTGCGCCTTGAGCGCTTGGTCGAGCGCGCCGCGGCGAAGCGCCTGCTCCCAGCAGGTTCGGCCAGGGCAAAGATACGCGCCACGCCCAGGACGCTTGCCGGTGGTGTCGACCGACACAGCACCGGAACCGTCGCGCACCAGCCGAACCAGTGCCCGTTTTGCAGACGTCTGTCGGCAGGCGACACAGGTGCGAAGCGGCACATGGCGCGGTCGAGCGCCTCCACGCGCCATCGTTAGCGTATCCGGCGGAGAATGTCCTCGTACTCCGCTTCTTCGTCGTCTTCCTCGAAGTAGACGCGTTGGCGCTTGCCACCCTTCTTGGCCGGCTTCGCCACCTCGTCCTCTTCGCGGCTACGGTCTCGGCCTTTGTTGCGGCCGGACGCTTCACCCAGTATCTCCTCGGCGAAGCGAATCTTCCCACGCTCCTGAGGCGTTGTCGGGAAGAGGTCTTCCATCGTCACCGGCGGCTCCTCAACCTCCTCGACGACTGGCGCCGGCGCTTCGACCGGCGCAACCTCGGCCGCTGGCTCGACGAACGCCGGGATCTCCACCGGCACGTCGACCTGCACGTCGACCGGCACCTCAACCGGGAGATCGGCAGGCGCCACCTCGATCGCCGGTGCGGACGCTGCCGCCAACGCCTCGGCTTCTTCCTCACGCGCCATCCGCTCGCTCTCTTCCTCGCGGAAGGCGGCAACGCTCTTGATGTCGATTCGCCAGCCAGTCAGCTTGGCGGCCAGGCGGGCATTTTGTCCTTCCTTGCCGATTGCCAACGACAACTGACGATCCGGCACGACGCAGGTGGCGGTCTTCTCGTCCTCGTTGGTGACGACACGGACGACCTGGGCCGGGCTGAGCGCCTTGGCGACGAACATCGCCGGGTCCGGGTGCCATTCGATGACGTCGATCTTTTCGCCGTTGAGTTCGTTGACGATGTTCTGGATACGGATGCCGCGCAGTCCTACGCAGGCGCCCACCGGATCGACGCCCGGCTGACGCGCTGCGACGGCGACTTTGCTGCGCGAGCCCGGCTCGCGGGCAATTGCCTTGATCTCGACAATTGCGTGATTGATCTCGGGTACCTCTAATTCGAACAGCCGACGCAGCAGATTGCGATGGGTGCGCGAGGCGATCAGTTGCGGCCCCTTGGGCGTTCGATTTACCTCGACGAGGTAGACCTTGACCCGTTGGCCAAGCCGGTAATGCTCGCCGGGCACTTGTTCGGTTGCCGGCAGCACCGCCTCGGCGCGCGGCAGGTCGATGATGATCCGGTTCGGCTCGATCCGTTGCACCGTTCCGGTGACGATCTCGCCTTCGCGGTCAGTGTATTCGTCGTAGACGACCTCGCGCTCGGCATCGCGCAGGCGCTGCATGATTACTTGTTTTGCGGTCTGGGCGGCGATCCGGCCGAACTCACGCGGGGTCCGGTCCTCTTCGACGACTTCGCCGAGCGTCGCCGACCGGCCAAGCAGTTGGCGCGCCTCGTCGGCGGTCAATTCGAGGGAGGGATCCTCGACGACCTCGACGACCGTCCGACGCGTGTACACTTTCGGCTGTCCGGCGCTGGTGTCCATCCGAACGACGACGTCGAAATTCCCGCCGAAGTTCTTCTTGTAGGCTGTCGCCATCGCCGTTTCAAGCGCATCGATAACGACCTCTTTGGAGAGGTTCTTCTCGGCACACAACTGCGTTATTGCGATAAGAAAATCGTTCTTCATGCCCGCCCGAGCCTTCCGCAGGCGCCACCTCGGACCGCCGCCCGCCGGGCCGTCCTTGTTCGGCCCGACATCGTCGGCCCGATAGGTTATGAAAAAGAGTGGGGGCTACCCACTCCTCACAACAAAGACGCCCGGCGAGTTGTCGAGAACAGTATAGCAACGCTCAGGCGCGGCTGTCAATCACGAAGCGGAGGCATCAATTGTTATGATGATTGGCGATTGCTCCGTCGTAAACTTCCGAAATGCTTGAAGCAGTTGACTTGCCGCCGGAGACAGGGTCGTGTAGTATCGGCGTATTGCCTAGGAGGAGGACCAGCGTGCCGACGGAGCTCGGAAAGCGGTACATCTGTACTGTCTGCAATAGTGAAATGATCGTCACCAAGAAGGGGACGGGGACGCTTAGCTGCTGCGAGAAGCCGATGGAGCTCAAGAAATGACCCAAGAAGCCGAAGTCCGGAACGAACTCGGCAAGCGCTTCCATTGCAACAACTGCAACGCAGAAGTGCTCGTCACCAAAGCCGGAGCCGGGCACGTCCATTGCTGCGACAAGCCAATGGAAGTGCTCAAGCCGAAGGCGCTTCCCTCCTCCGACTAGGCATCTAGGCAGTCATAACCGAAGATGACCCACGCCAGGGCTGCGATTGTGCAACCCGCTACCGCTTCAACGTAAAACGCCCTCACCGTACTGGTGAGGGCGTTGTCGTGGTCGATACTAGCGTTCGAGCCGACGCTCGATCCAGCCGCTATAGACCCATCCGGTCTCGCCGGTTGCAACGACCCGGATCCGGTACCACTTTGCCGAGTCCTCGGCACTCTGATCCATCACCTCGCCGGCTCGACTGTCGAGCAACTCGACATTGGTTCCGACCAACACAATCGATTTCTTGAGGGCATCCGATCGGGCATCGTCGCGGATCCAGAAGTCGACCCGCGCCAGCCCACCGGGTTGCGCCTTGGTCTGCTGAGCGGCGATCGTCGCCCGAGTGGTCTGCATCGAGAACAGAACCGCGGCGCCAAAAGCGACGACCATCACGACGAGGGCATAGAGCGCCGGCGCCGGGATCGAGGCCGGCCGGACCAACTTGAGCGTGGTCAACGTGGCGCGACGAGCGGCCGACGGCTTGACCTGCTGGGTGCGCTGGACGCCCACCGACGGCTGCCAATGGTCGGTCAGCATCTTCTTGCAGCGGTGCTCGTCGTCGGCGACGAGGGCACGCTCATGCGGAGAATGGAGCATCGGATTGCGGCACCAGCCCATCCGATTCAGCGGAGCAGCCTCGAAGAAGGCGCAATTCCCGCAGTGCCTTGCTTTGCCATAGTCAGGCTCGAAGGACGAAGTCATGGACATGGCCTCGTCACCACCTTTCCGGCATCGCTTGCGCGGCGACCGTCCGAGCGGACGGCCGCTTGGCCGTAAATGTTGAGAACGGCCCGATTATAGTCAGTATCTTGGGTAGCGCAATCACTTCGCGGAGAAATTGTGCCAAGAAACTGACAGCGAATGCTCACGCTCCGGGTCGCTCCAAGACGAGATCTACGCCGGACTGCCGCTGGTGGGCAGGAACCTGGTCGTTCGCTGGTTTGACTACCCGACGACCGGACCCCCGGTCGTCTGCCCGGCGGGAGTGTACCAGCCCTCTTCTGAACCCGTCAACCGCGGCGCCGCTTCATCTGCTCGGTTGCTGCAGGGAGGTCCGGTTGTCTTCCGGCTGGGTTTGGCCACGTACGGTCGGAGTTCGGCGTGAACGTCAGGTTCGACTGGTCGGAGGATGACCCGCGCAACGACGCTTGGAGAACAACCAGACAGGTCCCAGTTTGCTCGCTCGTGGGATAGACACCGGGAAGCGCGGGATATCGCGCTCGACAACGACGCCAAGACCAGCCAAGCGCAGGGGTCCGCCGGCCGCTCAGTCCTGCGGCTGGTTGAGGGAGACCAGCGGCGCACGGACGCTCCTACTCGTCACCGGCGTCCCGGTTGGGGCAGGTGTGCTGGTCGAGGTGGGCGTCGTGGTCGGGGTCGGAGCATTGACCGTAAACGGCAGGCTGTTGGACAGGCTGTCGGCGGCCACCGTAGCGAGCCGCCACCGTGAACACCCCGGACGCGCTCAGGTCACCCGCACTCCCACCACCGCCAAGCGCGTGCTGCTCAGCACCGTCGTCGGGCGCACACTCCCCTGCCAGAGCGCCACCGTCCCACTCAGAAACCCGCTCCCCTCCACCTCCAGCAACACCCCTCCACTCCCTTGCATCGTCGATGGCGGGACCAGCAACGTCAGCACCGGCTTGCCACCCACCTCATAGGCGCCCACATCACACGGTGCTCCCCGTGGCACGCCCCGCTGGTCCACCCCGGATGCCGGACAACTGTTGGCGGTGTTGATGGCCGGGCTGCCGGTCAGCAACGCCGGGTCGAGGTCGGGCCACCGTTGTCGGCAAGCGGACCGAGCAGGGGTTGAGCGGGTCGTTGCCGATCACAGGTGGCATCGGGCAGGAAGTTCTTGCCAGCCAGCAGTTTGACGCCCGCTCCGACGCAGACGATGCCGCTGCTCTGGGCGACGATGCTATCGCGCAGGGTGAGGGGACCTGCCGTCGAAATCGTGCCACTGGCCGGGCTGTGGGCGCTGAGGGTGGAGAAGGCGATCAGGGTGGACCCGGAACCGGAGCCATTGAAGACGGCGCTGGCGAGGGGAGCGTTGTTGGCGACGAGGGTGCTGTTCTCGATGGTGAGCAGCATGCTTGCGCGGATCGCTCCACCCTGCGTGCTGGCCGTATTGCTGACAAAGGTGCTGCTGGTCACGATGGTGGTGGAGGCGCCATACAGTCCGCCACCAACAAGCGCGGCGGTGTTGCTGACAAAGGTGCTGCCCGTCACCGTCGCGCTAGAGGCAGACACCCCACCACCAGAAAGCCCGGCGGTGTTGCTGACAAAGCTGCTGCTCGTCACCGTCGCGCTAGAGGCAGACAGCCCGCCACCGTTGTTCTT
Organism: Dehalococcoidia bacterium; assembly: GCA_046328265.1. Lineage (GTDB taxonomy): Bacteria > Chloroflexota > Dehalococcoidia > SpSt-223 > SpSt-223 > JANWZD01. The sequence continues at coordinate 146,192 of JAXLWW010000005.1, read as the reverse complement.
GGCGGTGTTGCTGACAAAGCTGCTGCTCGTCACCGTCGCGAAGGTACTAAGGAGCCCGCCACCACTGAATTGGGCGGTGTTGCTGACAAAGGTGCTGCTCGTCACGATGGTGGTGGAGGTGCCATACAACCCGCCACCAAACAGGGCGGTGTTGCTGACAAAGGTGCTGCCCGTCACCGTCGCGCTGGAGGCAGACACCCCACCACCAAAACCTGAGGCCGCACTGCTGCGCATGACCGTCACCCGATCCAGCACCACCTCCCCAAGCGACAGGAGCGCACCCCCATTGCCGGTGATGGCACGGCCTCGGTCGAGCGTCAGATTGGTCAGGGTGAGCGCCACACTCCCCGTCACCGACAGAATGCGCGTCACATCCTGCCCATCGAGGGTGATCTGACCGCCTCCATCGATGGTGGTGGGTGAGGTGATGACCAAGGTCGAACCGACCGGGATGGTGGCCACGCCGCAGGAAAAGGTGACCAACCCACCGCCTGAGAGCTTGCTCTGGAGGTCGGTCTGATTGGCGCAGTTGGTGACCTGTCCGCTGGCCTGGGAGAAGGAGGGGAGCCAGACCAGCAGCAGACAGAGCGCTCCGGTCGCCAGTGCCGCGCATGCGGCCAGACGCCAGGCGTGTCCCGTGCTTGGGCTCCTCAGCGGTGGGTGTCCCCTCACGGTCGCCAGCATAGGAGCATGGCAACTGGCTGTCAAGGTTCCGATGAGCCAATCGCTTCACGGCCGCGGCGGTACGACCACGTCGCCGACCGTCGCTGTCTCGCCGCCCGCCACCGCCAGCGGCCTTCCACCCACCGGGTACACCACCAGTTGGAGCCGGTAGCGTCCGGAAGGCAAGCCTTCAGGCAGGACCAGCCCAAGCCGCTCGCTCACCGTCTCGCCAGCGCGCCAGCCGTCGGTCGGGCGAGCGCCATCGGTTGGCTCGCGGTCGCGCTGAAGCAGCGGCCCAGACGCGTCCGCGAGGCGGAGCGAAACCACGTAGCGCGCGCCCGGCGACCGCAACGCCAGCCACTGTAAATCGACCAGCACGGTGTCCTCTTCGGTCCGCGCCGCCCAGCCGGTCAGCCGTAGCCGGTCGCCGAAGTCGATCGACACCGGGGCAAGCGCCGGCGCTGGCGAGACGGCGTAGCGCGTCAGGGTCACCTCGCCCAAGCGCTGGGTCGCAGCCTTGTAGGCAAGGCTGTCGAGGCGGGCTTCGAGCCCGTTGTCCTCGCCCACCGGCTGGGCGGCGCGCTGAAGCAGCCAAACTCGATTGCCGCCAGCGGCCCGTGTAGTCCGCGCTTCGGCCAGCGGGCTGATCGGTTCGGCCTCTGGCAAGACCTGCGTTGCCGGCAGCCAGGGCGGCAGCCGGTTGAGCAGCGGTTCGGCTTCGCCAACGCCCACCACCAACAGCCGGTCTCCTGGCCTGGCCTCTTCGCGCAGGCGCTCGACCGCGGCGGCGATCTCCTGGCCGGCAGCGCTGTAGCTGCCGGCGGCATAGGCCATGTGCGTCCCGGCGAGTGTCACCGCGCCGGTCGCCAGGGCGGCAAAGACCGCCAGAGCCTCCCAGCCTGCGCCGCCATTCCAACCCACTGCCACCAGCCGCAGGGCCGTCAGCAACGCCAGAGCAGACACCACCGCCAGCACAAGATGCAGCCCGCCGCTTGCCCAGACGAGGTCGGGGGGTGCGACCAGCAAGAGCCGCAGATGCGCCGGTATCGGCGACGCTTCGATGTCGTTCAGGGTCAGAAACAGAACACCGGCGCCCATCTCGGGATGCTCGCTTAACAACGCCAGCAACGGGCGATTGAAATCCACCAGCACTCCGAGAGCGCTTACCGCCATGCCAGCAAACAGCAGTCCACCGACTGCCAGGCGCGCCAGCCACGCCACCGCCCGCCGTCCGCCCGTCGCCCGTTCGGTCGCCGCCGCAAAGATCGGCAGCGCAAGCACCATCAAGAACGGCGTTGCTGGCAAGATCAGCCGCGGACCCCAACCCCAGCCGCCGTGCCAGGCGTGCCACTTGGCATAGAGCAGAATGGTCGCCACCACGATCAGCAGGGCGGTCAACGCCGCCTCTCGCTGACGGCGCAGCAACAGCGGCGCACCGGCAACGGCAAGCAGGACGGGCGGGGCATACCAGACGAGCCCACGGCCTGGCGAAAACATCAGACCCCACAGTCCTTCGCCGAGCGGCGCGCTGAAACTCTCGATCGGGTTGTAGCCCGAATCGAACGGGCTGCCAAAGCGGAGCGCGTTGAACACGCCGACCGCCGCCAGCGCGACGACGTTGGGCAGAAGAAACAGCAACACCCGCCACGGCGACCGCCAGACCAGCGGCAGAAAGAGCGGTACGCTCACCGCGCTCGCCGTCCGGACGAGAATCGCCGCACCGGCCGCGATCCCGGCGGCGAGCGTCCCTACCGGGGCGGGCCGCAGCAAGAGCCAGAAGGCCGCCGTCCAGCCGAGCGCAACCAGCGGCTCACCAAACAGGTAGCGGGCATAGACCCAAGCGAGCGTCGCCAGCCCGTAGCCGAGCGCGGCAAGCGCGCTTGCCGCTGGACCAAAGCTAAGCCGCCGGCCGATCAGAAAGAGCAGCGCTCCGGTCGCCGCCGTCACCGGCCCGTTGAGCAGGGTCGCCAGCCCAACAGTTCCCGCCCAGGGAATGAGCGCTCCGAGCGCGACCAGCGGCGCGACCGCCAATGAACCGCCGATCCCGTACTTCGAATAGACCCGCCCATCCTCCATCGCCCGGCCGACCCCGCCGCCGAGGTCCTGATTCCAGGCGATCTGGTCGATCGTCGTCTCGCCGCGGCCAACCAGGCTAGCCGCGACTGCCCAGACGCTCATCTCGTCGTCGGAATGGAAGCGGACGCTCGCCGTCACGGCATAGACCGACCAGAGCAGCAGAAACACGATCACCGCGCGGCGAACGTCTGCGAAGCGGTCCGGAGCGTTGGGCGCGACCGGCTCGGCAAAGGACGTGGGCGCCTGACCCGTTGGGGCAGGGTCGCTCATCGTGCGTCCTGGACTTCAACCCAGTCAACCGCTGCAGCGAGCATCCGGGTGTCGGACGTGCCGAGCACTCGCTGCGGCGAGGCGACCTCGGCAAACTCGAGGGTCAACCGATTTGCTCCTGGCCTCCAGTGTCCGGCTGGCGCATCGATTGCGATCTCGCCCCAGCCTGGGGCAAGCGTCCGCTCGCCAAGCGGCGCGTCATTGAGGCTGATCCGAACCCGCTGCTCGGGCATTCCGTCGTAGACAAACGGGGTGATTCGAAGCCGGATCGTCCCACTGGCCGGCGCATTCGGCAAGAACAACTCCGCCCGTCTCGCAACTGCCCAGACCAGGTCGACCTCGCCCGCCCCGCGTTCGTCTTCGCCCCAGCCTTCGCCGACCGCGCCGGCACTAGCGGGCGACCCGAGATCCGCGCGTGTCGATGAAGCGCCCTGCCTTACTTGATAGATCGCAAGGTCGGCATCGTCCTGGACCAGATCGACGGGCAAGACATCGCGCACATAGGCCTCGACGCCTGGAGGCGTCAGCGGGCGATAGAAGGCAAGGTAACGCAGGTTATACAGCGCGATCAGGTACGGGGCGCCGGCGCGGTCGCGCTCGAGGGCGTCATGATCGAGCGGCTTGCCTTCCTCAAGTTGGACGATCGAGCGAAAGAGCGGCACACGCCGGAAGTAGGCGAAGGTACTGTCGGGGTTGCGCGAGGTGTTGCCGCCAAAGAGCCGCTTCTGGTGAACCCATTGGTAGGACTGGACGATCGTGCGCTCGAGGCCCTGGGTGCCATAGCTATTGCGCCAGCCCAGCGGCAGTTGGAGGACCGAAAAGTCGCCCGGATCGGCGGCGATCCGTTGGTAGCCTGCAGGCGGCGAGGCGGCGCGGAGCGGGAGCGGCGCCGAGAGATGCTCGAGGAAGATCAGCACCGCCAGTCCGGCGGCGACGGCGGCGAACGCCGGGCGAGGCAGCCGACGTGCCAACCAGGCCAGAGCAAGGCCGGCCAGCACCGCCAGCGCCAGCATCAGGACGATGCTGAAGCGGTTTGGCACCCGGTTTGCTCCGGCCAGTGGCACACCATGCAGGGCCAGAAACGGCAACGGTACGCTCACCACCAGGCCATCAAGGTCGAAGCGGTTCTGGCCGTTGATCGTCAGCAGCGGCCCAAGCGCCAGGAGAGCAAACAGCAATGCGGCGGCCGTCCAGACGCGCGCCCGACGCCAACACACGAACGTCCCCGCGGCAGCGAGCGCCAGGGTGACCCAGCCCAGGAAGGCGATCGGGATGTCGCGAAAGTCGGCCGACCACTCGCGCGACAGCCCACCGAACCAGGGATGGAGCCGGGTTGGAACGACAAATGACAGCAGGTCGGCGGAGAACCGGTCGGCCTCGCCCCAGCCCGCCTGGGCCAAGCCGCTATCGGCGAGGTAGCGCGGGACGACCACCAGCAGCGGCAACGCCGCCGTCGCCACCATCACCGCCAGTCCGGCGATCATCGGCCACGGCAACGCCCGTTTGCGCCACCACCAGAGCACCTCGCCGACTAGGAACGGCAAGGCAAACAGAGCCAGGAAGAGGGCGTAGGTCAACTCAGTCAGCGCGGCAGCGGCAAAGCAAAGTCCCGCCAACACCGCGGGCACAACCGGAAGTCCGCCGTGACGCGCCAGTCGGAGCGTCCTCACGAGGCCGAGCATAAACAACGGTAGCCAGGCGGTGCTGGCGAAGTTCATCTGTCCGAGCGCGGCATAGACGAAACGCGACGCCGCGAAGGCGTAGACAATCCCGCCGGCAAACGCGGCGAGGTCGTTCGTCGGCGACGACGGCTCGCCCTCGGTCAGGACGTCGCGCACGAGCAGAAACGCCCCCAACCCGGACGCCACGATCGAGAGTAGGAACAAGACGTTGCCGGCGACGATCGGCCCGGCGACCCGTTCGATCGGCAGGGCGAGCAGCCCATTCAGGAACGTGAGCGTGTAGGTCGCGAGGTTGACGCCGACCGGATAGAACAGGTAATCGGTCCAGAAGGGCGATTGGCGCAGATCGAGCAGGGCAAAGCGCACCCACCAGAGGTTCCAGAGAAAGGCCCCTTCATCGACATTGCTGCCCGGCACGTGGCTACCAAGGTGGGCTGCCAGCGGCCAGGTCGCGATGATAGCAAGCAGGAGATAGGCGGCGGTGGCAACGAGCGGCGCAGCGAGACGAAGCGTCACGGCAGGAATGCTAACCAACGCGCTCGCGCCAGGCTCTGATTCTCCTCAGAGGTGGACGATCTCGAAGCCGCCGAGGTGGTGCTGCAGATATTCAGCGGCTACCCGTCGGTGGCAGTGCTCGGCGCTTGCCTCACTACAGAGCAGACAAGCCCCTTCGAGATCCTCACGCGAGAAGACGGTCTCGACCTTGCGCTCCGTGATCAGCGCGAGGAAGCTCTGCTCGAACGTGGCAAAGCCACTGTGCTCCTTGCGATAGGCATCCAGCACCACCGGCGTCGGTGCAAGGTCGAGGCGATGCTCGTAGCCGATTCCCCCGATCTCCGCGAGGAAATATCGCAGGTCGTCGCGTTTGGCAAAGCCCGCCAGTTGGGAGACATTGTTTAGCCGGACGTCGATCACCCGACGAACGCCGGCTCGTTGCAATCGGCCGAAGAACGACTCGGCCGACGTCTTGGTGAAACCGATGGTGTACAGGCTCATTGCAGTGTTTCTCCTTTCAGCTAGGCCGCGCCAACGTCGCCGGCGCCCTTCTCAGCGCGCCGGCGGTATGCCGTCCTTTCCTCGATCGTACGCAACCGTTCCAACTGGTCGAGCCTTTCCTCGGCCAGAAATTGCGGATCTGTCGGCGGCTGGCGCCGGAGTTGCTCACCAGCGAGGATTTGACCGGCGGCAAGACCGCGATGGCATGGTGCAGCGCGATCAAGACACCGCGGTGGCAGAGCCGTGGGTCCTTTTTGGCGCAGCGCCGCGTGATAGCGCCGGTTGCCTCGTTCGGTTCGAGCAAGCCTCTGCTGGAACGCGGACGTCTAAGCGAGCACCGAGAGTTGCATCATCTGCTCGCCAGCACAGGAGACGTCGAGCGGACGAGGCTCGAGGTCGCGCTCAGTATCGAGAGAGGCGATGCCGACGTGGCAGAGGTCATCCTGAAGCCAACCCCGGCTGAACCGCGGCGCGGCGCGGTTACGGGCGCCGCGCGAACCTTCGCTTTCGCGGTCGCACCGTAGCAGCGAAGAAGTCCGGGCAAGGTTCGGGACGAAGGGGTCGAATGGCCGACGGTCAGGACACTCAGCACGGGATCGTCGGATCGAGGACGGCCACCACCAGGCGAGAGGCATAGCCGGGAACGACCTCACCGAGGTCGATACAAATCAACACACCGCTCATGCCGATCGACCTCGCCGGCAAGCACGTGCGCGCTGAGGTGCAGGTCGGAGCGCGACCGGCGGTAGCCTGCCCGATTGCGGGTGACGCGAGCGCGGACGGGTCGTAGCATTGCGCCAGCCTCGCCATCTGCATGTACCCCGAGCGTCAGACGCTCCGGCGGTAGGTGATGGAGCGAACGGGTCAACCTTGCCAGGCTGTCCTACGGAACTCGAGTGTCTTGGCTGGAGAAGCCGAAAACGCCATCCAGCCGGAGCGAGCCGGTCGGGTATTCGACCGCTGCCGACAGCCGGTCCCATGGCAGCGATCCCCGATACACCCGGCAGAAGGCCGCATCGACGAGGTGATTCTCCTGCAGGAAGTCCCACGGAGCGGTACGAACACGGAGGATCTCGCTCAGCTCGTGGATGGCGGACTCATCCCCATTTCTGGAGCAGCGCTCTTGTCCTGACCGTTTGTGCGCTGCCCGAGCGTTCGCAAGACGAACCCGGCCGCCAAGCCCACCTTCCGAACCCTCGAAACCCGCCAGGCAGCGCCCGGCGAGCGTGTCGCGCGAGTTTGCGAGGGAGACAATCGTCGTGAGTCCAGCTTCGGTGAGGCTATCGTAGCGCCCTCGGACCGGCGGTGCGTCAGGGGAGATACTGGAGCGGGTTGAGGCGGCGATCATCTTTGTGCAACTCGAAATGAAGGTGGGGACCGGTGGACCGGCCGGTCATCCCGACCTCGCCGATCGTCTGGCCACGTTTGACCTTGTCGCCCGCGTTCACCACGAGTTTGCCGAGGTGCTGATACTCGGTCACCCAGCCGCCGGCGTGGGCGATGTCGATATACCAACCGCGGCCATCTGTCCCCTTGACCGAATTGACGACCGTGCCGTCAAAGGCGGCGCGGACCGCCGAGCCGAGCGGCCGTTCGATGTCGAGCCCACCATGGCCATTTTCACCGAAGTATTGCGAGAGCGGCCCTTGGGCTGGCCAGTCGAAGGCGGGGGCGTTGGGGATCTTCTGCCCGCTTGGGGCAGGGTGCCGGTCGCCGTACCGGTGCGGTTCGGTGTAGCGGTGCGCGTCGTGGTCGCGCTGCCGGCCGGTTTGGCGGTCGCCGTCATCGTCGACGTGGCGGTGACGACCGCGCCGAGAGTCTCGGCCGTGCCGGCCGGCACGAGGATGACCTGACCGGCGGTCAGTTTGTTCGGGTCGGAGATCCCGTTCAGATCGAGCAGTTTCTGGAGCGGAACGTTCAGCTTGCGCGAGACCGCCAACATCGTCTCACCGCTTTGGACGATATAGGTGGTGGTTGGCTCCTTCGGTGCGGCGGTCGCCGTGGGTGATGACGGCGTTGCCGTAAGCGGTGCGGGTGTCGCGGTTCGCGGTGCGGCAGTCGCCGTTGGCGGGACGACGGTGGGTGTCGGCGGCACGGTGGTTGCCGTTGGCGGCGGATTGGTTGGCGAGGCCGGGACGGCCGTCGGTGGCTTGGCGGTTGGGGTAGGTGTCGGCGGGGCGGCGGTCGGGGTTGCGGGCACGGTGGTCGGTGGCACGGCGGTCGGGGTCGCTGGTGGTGTGGTTGGGGTTGTTGCCTCGGGGGTGTTGGTGGCGGAGACTGCCGCCTCGACCAGGGCGACGCGCCCGTCGCCCTTTCCCTCGACGACCAATTCCTGGCCGATGCGGATGAAGGACGGGTCGTCGAGGCCGTTCATCTCGGCCAGCCGAGCGACGGGTACGCCGAGTCGGTCGGAGATGGTGTAAAGCGTGTCGTCCTTCTGAACGACGTAGCGAGCGGGATCGGCCAAGGCGACCGGAGCGCGCGGCCCGACGGCCTGGGGAAGGATCGCCGCCGCCACCACCCCGCAGAGCGGAAGGATGGTCCGAAACAAACTCAGGGCGCTCGCTCCTGCGCCGACACGGCCAGACTGACGACCGCCGGCAACTTGCTTGGTGTTATAGCACGGCAGCCGCCCGGCGTCTAGGGGCTGCTTGCCCGCAGACGATACCAGGCGTTGCGCCCGGCCGGTAGCAGCTAGCCCATCTGTGACCCGAGAAGATCTCGCCGGGCGGGCCGGATGTGCGACGGCCGTGGGCGGCCATCTGGTGCGGTGAGGCCGGCTAATCCCGGTCGGATTTGGCGAGAACGCACGAAAGCGGGCCGCTCTGGCCCGCTCTCGGAGGGTTCTTGGTGGGTTGGGGTTAGTTGCCGCGCAGCCGGGCGGTCGCCTGAAGTTGCCGAAGCTTCTCGATCGCCTTCGCCTCGATCTGGCGGACGCGCTCGCGGCTCAGGCCAAGTTCCTCGGAGAGGGCCAGCAGGGTCTTCGCTTTCTGCCCGGCGAGGCCGAAGCGGCCAGCCAGCACCCGCTGCTCGCGGATCTCGAGGTGCGCCAGCAGTTGGGCGACATCGTCCCGGACGCTACTGCGGACGGCTTCGTCGGCCGGAGCGACTGCGATGCGGTCCTCGACGAGGTCGGCGAGGGCGGCGTCGCCATCCTCGAAGACTGGCTTGTCGAGCGACATCGTCCGCCGGCTCGCAGCCATCAGGTCGCGCACCTGGGTCGCGGCGACGCCGATCTCTCCGGCGACTTCTTCGCTGCTCGGCTCGCGGCCCAGTTCGTGGACGAGGCGGTTCTTCGCGCGGTTGATGATCCGCAACGCCTCGTAGACGTGGACGGGCAAACGGATTGTGCGCGACTGGTCGGCGATCGCCCGGACGATCGATTGGCGAATCCACCAGGTGGCATAGGTCGAGAATTTGTAGCCGAGGGTGTAGTCGAACTTCTCGACGGCGCGCAGCAGGCCCAGGTTGCCTTCCTGGATCAGGTCCTCGAAGGCGACGCCACGGTCGCGATGACGCTTGGCCTCGCTGACCACCAGCCGCAGGTTGGCGGTCGTCAGGGCTTCACGGGCGCGCTCGCCTTCGTCGAGGGTACGCTGAAGCGCGGGAAGCTCACTGGCTGTATAGTCGTCAGAAGCGAGTTTGGTGCGGGCGTCGATGCCCAGCCGGATAAGCCGTCCGTAGTGCCATTCCTGCTCGCGATTGAGCAGATCGATCGGCCGCACGTCGTTGAGGTAGGCCTCAATCACGTCGACCGCGCCGCCGAGTTCTTCGTACTCTTCGACGTGGGGCTCAGGCGAAGCCCGGCGCTCGATCTCGGCGACTGCCCAGTGGACGAGCTCCTCTTCTTCGCTTTCGGTCGGAGCGCCGCTCGCAACCGTGCGTGCAGCCCACTCCACGAGCTCGATAGCCTGCTCGTCCCGCTCCGGTGCGGTGGCGGCCGTCGATGATTCGTGCGTGTCTTGGTACGTACTCTCCAACATCCCCCCAGTGTACATATGGCGCCTTCGCGCGAGGTGGGGCAGCAGGATTCCCGCCGCCATCGGTCAGTCTAGCCCGGGGTTCTCTTCCTGCCACGGGCCAAAAGTCCCAGGGTCACTAGGAAAGGTTTCCTATTCCGAGTGGGAACTTCTTCGATACCCTTCAAGAACATCGCCATTACACCCGGTTTTGCTGTCAAGAGCAAGTAGTTATCGTCAAGCGCCCGACAAAATTGTGATGCATTGCGCAATCTCGGCCGGGACTGGTCCCGATATTGGAACGAGCGAGATCTCCGCTGGTCGCGCCTATCGACGCGCCATCGCGCCGAGTGGCAGTCGTTCGACGACGGTCCCGCGGCTCGGAGCCAGGGTGACCAGCAGGACCTCGGAGATACCGTTGCCGGTGTAGGGCGCCCCGGAATAGCGGGCGATTGTCATACCGTGCGACACATCGACCATCCGGTCCCAATGCCCGAGTGCTAAGTAGTCGCAGTCGGTGGCGACAATGTCGTCCGGCCAGATTGGCGACGAACGGTACCCCTCGCCGGTGGGGATCTCGAAATGACCGTGGGCAAGGACGACCCGCCACCCGGAGCGAGCGCGCGGCGGCGCGTCCAGTAGCGGCCGGAAGCCCGGGTGATGATCGACGACCGGCCGACCCCACACCTCCAGTCCGAGTTGCTCCAAATGCAGCGCTGGATTGGCGTCGTCGAGGATCAGGTGGAGATTGGCCGGACGGTTGCGAAACAGCGGGCGGTGGTAAACCGACCGCTCGTCATAACAATCGTGATTGCCCGGCAGGACGATTGCCGGTCCGCCAAAACGAGCCAGTTCGTCGATGGCAAACTGGACGATGGCGTCGGGCACCCGGTTGTGGTCGAAGAAATCGCCGACGATCAGCAGCGCGTCGACCTTCTCGGCCAACCCGGCATCGACAACCGCCCGAAGAGCATCCTTCGGAAGTTCCGGTGAGTAGTCTGCGCCGAGGTGCACGTCGGAGGTGTGAAGAAAGCGGACGGAGCGGGAACCGTTTGCGGTCATCCGGGCTATTGTAACAACTTCGCCGGAGAAGTGGAGACTGTATCCCGGCTGCCGCGATTGGACCTCCATCCCACGTTACTGTTCAACCAGACGGCGGTGGCCACCACCACTCGTTGGGCGGCGCTGTACGCGCCCGCTCGCGCTCGACAGAGGCAACCTCCCGCGTCGTCTGACCGCCGCACCTGAGGTGCCGTTCCCGCTGGCAAACCTGAGCGACGACCGGCGTTTCGAGGTCGCCGGTGGGCGCGGAAGAGCTCGCCGGCGGTCGGGATCCCCGGCGGTCGCCGTTGGGGATGCGAGAGACCAGAGTGGTAAAGCGCTCACCGGACCGGCCCTGGTCGAGAACCTGGACGTCACTTCGTTCGCCTGCGTCGCGAGGCATCGTGGCTCGGAGTACACAGCGTCGATCCTCCCTGCCTATGGAGACGTTCGAAGATGTGGATCGTGCAGGCGATGTGGTCGAACCCGGCAATTCCTCCGCCCGTGCGGTGGGTCAGGCCGATTCGCGGCCCATCCACTTGTCGGGGACCGCAGGCGCCACGCAACTGTTCGACGACTTCGACAATCTGCGCGACCCCGGTCGCCCCGAGCGGATGTCCTTTCGACATCAGACCGCCACTCGGATTCACCGGGATACGTCCGCCGAGATCGGTTGCACCCTCATCGATAAGACGTCGATGTCGTCAGGGCCGAGGCCCGCGACATCATAGGAGGCCGCTGTCGTCTGGTAACTCAGATCGGAGCGCGTCATGTCCCGGAAGTCATTCTTGTACTCGCCCGACTTCAACGTCGATGCGCGGATACGGACGGGCGTTCCGGAAAATCGATCGGCGACCGCATCGGCCGCCAGAACATCGGCCGCAGCGCCATCACCGGCCGGGCGGGGGCCGTCCACCGATCGAAACGAGAACTCAGCAGCTTGACCTCCATCTGGAGGCAGCCGAACTGTTCTCTGCTACCGGCTGATTGTGATTGGCGTCGCGTTCATCAAGTCTCTGCCCGACACGCCGCTCTAGGGGACCAGCACCGCCTTGATCTCTCGTTCTGCCTCCATCGCCAGGAGCGCTTCGGTGGCTTGGGAGAGGCTGTATCGGCCGCTAACGAGGCTGGCAAAGGGGTACGCGTGTCGATGGGTCCTGACGAACTCGAGCGCCCGGTAGATGTGCGAGATGTCCGCGTGGCATGAGCCGATGACGGTGAGTTGCTTGTAGACCAGCAAGGCCGGTGCGACGGCTACCGTCGTCTGCACGGTATTGCCAACTTCCAGATAGCGCCCGCCGGGCCGGACCATTTCCAGCCCATCTGCGAACACCTGAGGGACGCCGGCGACTCCGACTACCACATCAGGCCCGATCCCGCGCGTTCGTCCCACGATTTCCGTCAGGCGGTCGGCCGGGTCCGGCGTCTGCTCGATGTCGATCGTGTAGTCAGCCCCCCACTCCCGAGCGAGGGCAAGTCGCCGGGCGGGCGCACCGACGACGATAATCGTGGCCGCCCCGCCCTCCCGGGCGAGCAGTGTGGCGTACAGGCCGAGAGGACCTGAGCCGAGAATGACGACGTTGTCTTGAGGCTGAAGTCCGCCGAGCCGCTCCCAAGCATGCACGACCGTCATGAAGGCACAGCCAACCCCCACAACCTCCTCATTGGTCAGGTCATCCGGGACTCTGACGACGGCCGACTTGGGCGAGATGTACGAGTATTCGCCGAAGCCTCCGGACAGGTGAGGGTAGGCGTCCGGCGTGTTCACACCTTGCCAGATTCGCCTGGCACAAAGGGTTGGTTCATGATCGATACGACACCAGTAGCAGCCGCCGCAGGCAATGTTCTCCCAGAGAACCCGGTCACCTACCCGCAGCGACTCTCCAGCACAGTCGTGAGTCCGTCCTTCCGCCAACCGCACGATCCTACCCACCGTCTCGTGTCCGAGCAGAAAGGGGAACTGCATTGGCCGGAAGGTCGTTCCCCGCCAGAGGTGGAGATCTGACCCACAGATCCCCGCCATCTCGTTCCGAACCAAGAGCGCGCCCGGCTCAAGGTCGGGGATCGGTAGGTCGCCAGACTCCAACGGAGCGCCATATCCAACGACGAGTGCAGATCGCGATGTCCTCGGTATGTCCATCGGTGAACCCCCGGGTTGCATTCCAACCCCGGCCGGTCGGATCCGGCAGGAGATCGAGCGCCGGCTAAACCGTGTGTCCGACGCGGGCTCCTTCATTGATCGCCTCGAGGATGTCACGAGGCTCCAGACAGTCGCCGATTCGATAGACCTCGGAGATGCTGCCATCCAGTGCCCGGTCGAGGTCGAGATTGGGATCGACGCCGGCGGCCAGCACGATCGTGTCGGCCGGGATGCTCCGCCACTCCCCATCACTGCCGGTAAGTTCCAGTCCTTCGTCCGTGATCGCGTGGTAGGTCACCTCGGTCAACATGGTGACACCCTTCTCGCGGAGCCGATGAAGCAGCGCGGGGCGAATCGTCAGGCCGAGCTTCGTGGCCAGACCCGAGCTTCGCGCGACCAGAGTGACCGTCCGGCCCTGGCTCGCGAGCAACTCCGCCGCCTCGCAGCCGGTCGGGCCACCCCCGATGACCACCACCCGCTCGCCCACTTCGACCGTCCCGAGGATGACGGCTTCCGCAATGACCACCGTAGGCCGATCGACGCCGGGGATCTCTGGCAGAAACGGCCGCACTCCGGTGGCGATGATTACCACGTCGGGCTGTGCTTGGCGCACGAGGTCCGGCGTTACCTCGCACCCGAGTTTGACCTGCACCCCATGCTTGCTCAGTTGGGCGATGAGATAGTCGGTCAGGGGCTGGATCGGCTCTTTATACGGCGGGATCACCGCCGGGTTGAGTTGGCCGCCAAGGCGGTCGTCGCGCTCGTAGAGCACCACCTGATGACCGCGTTGAGCGGCCACCCGCGCCGCTTCCAACCCACCAGGGCCACCGCCAACGACCAGCACGCGTTTGGCGATCGAGGCGGGCCGGATCTCATACTCCCGCTCCCTCCCAACGGAGGCATTGACCATGCATTGGACGCCGCCGGTCGAGGAGAAGACGTCCCAAGACTTGCGCTCACCGAGGCACTTGTTGCAACGGATGCAGGGAACGATATCCTCGATCTGCCCAGCAGCCAGCTTGTTCGCAAGCTCCGGATCGGCGATCAACGCCCGGCCGATCGCGATCAGGTCCGCCTCCCCGTCCCGCACTGCTTTCTCCCCCAGTTCCGGGGTGATCCAGCCAGGAGCGATCACCGGCACGTCAACCGCCTGCTTGACGACCTTCGCCAACGGAAGCAAGAAGCCCTCCGGCGACAGCCCTGGCTCGCCCGAATAGACCTGCGGGTCGGAACTGAGGTGGATCGCGTCGACGCCAGCCGCTTGCACCAGCCGGCCTATCTCGGCGGCGTCGGCAAGCGTGATGCCATCGGCGAGAGCGGGTTCGGCGCAGTTGAAGCGGCACCAGAGAGGGAAGGCAGGACCGACGGCGCTCCGAACCGCCGCCACCACCTCGATGAGGAAGCGCGCGCGATTCTCGACGTTGCCCCCGTACTCGTCATCCCGCTTGTTCCAGGCCGGCGAGAGGAACTCGCTCAGCAGGTACCCATGACACGCATGGATCTCGATCCCATCGAAACCGGCTTGCTGCACGCGGCAGGCGGCATCCACAAAGTTCGCCACAATGCCGGCAATCTCCTCCCGGGCGAGCGCTCGGGGTTGTTGCCCACCGGGGTGGGCGATCCCGGATGGCGTAACGGGTTGCTCGCCGGTCTGGGCTCGACCACCAGTGTGGATCAGTTGGGTTGCAGCACGGGCGCCGTGCCGTTGAATAATCTCGGCCAGTTCGGTGAGCCCCGGGATGAAGCGGTCAGAATCGGCCCAACTGTGAAATTGCGATCCAGAGCCGACCCGGTGCTCGATCGGCAAGGCGCCGACGATGATCAGGCCAACGCCACCCTTCGCCCGCGCCTCGTAGTAGGCCTTCTGTTGCTCGGTTACGTAGCCGTCGCGGCCAAAACGATCGGCGATCGGCGCCATGACAATCCGATTCCGCAGGTGCATTCGCCCGATCTGGCCCGGTTCAAACAGCTTCTCGAATGGCAAATCACTCACCCGCGCCTTTCCTGACCAGACGGCCAAGCGAGTCTGATCTCGACGACTCGTTCGGTAGATACTAGGTAGTACGTACTGTTCCGTATGATAAAGATCAAACGCCGGGTCTGTCAAGATCTCCTCGTCGTTCGGCTACCGCCGCTTGGTCGTCTTGGCCCGCCGGCCAGCGACCGGCTGCTCCCCCCGACCCGAGTCACCGCTATCGTCTGAGGGGAAGCGAGCCTCTGACCGCGCTCGCGATCGGGTATCGAGCCTCTCCGTCCTTGACGCGAGGGCCTGCCAGACGCGCTCCGGGGTAAGCGGCGCTTGATATATCCGCACACCGATCAGATTGTGGACGGCGTTCGCGAGGGCGGCGCTCGCCGAGGTGATCGACGGCTCGCCGACGATCCTCGCGCCGAACGGTCCATCCGGCGAGGGGACCTCGACGAGGATTGGCTCGATTCGCGGCACGTCGAGCGCCGTCAGCAATCGGTAGTCAAGAAACGACGCGTTGAGGAGCCGGCCTCGGGCGTCATACTGCAATTCCTCGGTCAGGCCCATGCCAAGGCTCTGGACTACTCCCCCCTCGAGTTGACCAATCACCGAGAGCCGATTGATCGCTTTGCCGACGTCCTGAGCGGCCGCAACACCAGTCACCGTCAGCGCGCCGGTCTCCTCGTCCACTTCCAGTTCGACCGCCTGAGCAGTAAAGCCCGGAGCCTGGTTCTGGGTCACTCCACCGCCGCGCCCGAGAACTGGAGCATGCCGGGCCCCGAAACCCGTCGAAAGGGCGGCGATCCGGGCATAGGAGATCGCCCGGTCCGCTCCCGGCGCTCGGACCAATCCGTCCTCGATCGTGAGGTCCTTGGTCTCGGCGCCCAGTTCCAGTGCAGCGATCTCGAGGATCTGGCGCCGGGCATCTTCGGCAGCAGCCAGGACTGCCCGTCCTCCCGTGTAGGTGGTCTTGGATCCGGCAGCAGTCCCGGCATAGGGAGCAGAATCGGTGTCGGCAGTCGTTGCCTCGACCTGCGCCATCGGCAGTCCAAGCACCTCAGCGGCGATCTGAGCGAAGCTGGTGTTCGATCCGCTGATGTCGTTCGAACCGACCACTACGGTGACCGAGCCGTGGTCGTTGAGGCGGACGAGGGCGCTTGCTGGTTGCAGGCCACCGAGCCAGCCACCCACCGCGACCCCGATTCCACGCGGCTTCCCATCATTTCGTCGATCACGAGTTCGCCACAAGTCCGACTGCTCCAGAGCCTCGAGGCATTCGATTAAGCCGATCCTCGGCCACGGTTTGCCGTTCGGCATCAGGTCGCCCTCGCGGACGGCGTTCTGCTTTCGGATCTCGATCGGGTCCATGCCGAGGCGGTGCGCCACCTCGTCGACGAGTTGCTCGGTCGCGAAGTTCACCTCCGGCACGCCGGGCGCTCGATACGCGCCGGTGCTGACCTTGTTGGTGATCACCTCCAGCACCTCGACGTCGAGGTGTTCAAACCGGTAGGAGGCCGCGAACATCATCGCCGCACCGACCGACAGACCGGACGGGAAGGCGCCAACATCGAAGGTCACGGTCCCGCGAAATGTCGTCAGGACGCCATCCTGCTTTGCGCCGAGCTTGGCCCAGACGACAGCGCGGGGCGCTGGGTCCGCGGCCACGAAATCCTCTCGTCGGGTGAAGACCAGTTTCACCGGCCGGCCGCTCTTGATCGAGAGCAAGGCGGTGAGTGGCTGGAGCAACGGCGGAACCTTGCCACCGAAGCCACCGCCGACCTCGACCGGGATAGAGCGGACCTTGCCGACCGGCAAGCCGAGGACCTGGGCAACCTCGCCACGCTGGAAGAACTGCCCTTGGGTCGGCGACCAGATCGTCAACTGACCGGTCGGGGCATAGTCGGCGACGCAGACCTGTGGCTCGAGGTACGCCTGGTGCACCATCGCTGCCCTGAACTGGCCTTCGACGACGACGTCAGCCTCTTCGAAACCGCGCTCCGAATCTCCGCGCTTGAAATGGAGACGGTTCGAGACATTCAGCGAGCGCCTGACATCTGGACCTTCGGCATTCGTGACCTCGATGGTCACGTGGCTGCCTTCGTCGCTTTGCTGGACCTCGTCGGCGGACAGGCGGACGAGAGGAGAATCTAATTGGGCGGCGGTCTCGGCATCGAGAACCGCGGGCAGCGCTTCGTACTCCACGGAGATCAGATCGAGCGCCTGTTCGGCGATATCGAGCGCGTCGGCGGCGACCGCCGCGACCGGTTGGCCGTGGAACAGCACTTCGTCGTCGGCAAGCACGACGTGGGCTCGGATCGAGGTGTTGCGGTCGGCAGGCGGCAGGTCCGCCGCGGTGACGACGGCATGAACCCCGGGCAGACGCGACGCTGCGCTCGTATCGATCCGGGCGATCCGGGCATGAGCGTATGGGCTGCGCAGGACCTTGGCGTGCAGCATCCCGGGAAGTTGAACATCGGCAGCGTAAATCGTCTCGCCGGTCACTTTCGCTTGTGCATCGAGACGCGGCAATAATCCACCGACGATCTTCAACACGTTCATCTTTCTCTCCTCGAGTAGCCCTTGTGCACGAGAGCGCTCTCGCGACGCCCCGGTCTCCGCAGCGCCTGGGCGGCTAGCGTCGGCCGACTTAGATCACCGCTTGTTCCCGGAGTGACGCGATCTCCTCCCAAGTGAGCCCCAGAAGTTCGATAAGGATCTCCTCGGTGTGTTGACCACATGCAGGAGCGGCAGTCGGCGTCGCCGTTGGCGTGGCCGAAAACGCGATTGGCAGCGGCGTCGCTGGCGTCGGTCCGAGTGTCGGGTGATTGAATTCGATGAGGTAGCCGTTGGCCCGGATCTGGGGATCGGCGGCCAGATCGGCGAGTGAGTTCATTGGGGTGAAGGTCAGGTCACCGCCGGCACGTAGCCGACGCTCCCACTCGTCGCACGGCTGCTCGGCGAACAGGTCGTCGAGGATTGCCACCAACTCCGCACCGTGCCGAGCACGGGCAGCGGTGTCGGCGAAGCGAGAGTCCTCAATCAACTCCGGCCGACCGATGGCGCGGCAGAACACCGGCCAGTGCCGCTGGACATCGATCAAGATGCCGAGCGCGATCCAACGTCCATCGCGACAGAGATACCAATTGAACAATGGGTTGTTTGCCCGCTCGCGCGGCGTGGCGCGCACGTTCTGACCGGTCAGCAGCGTCGCGAGGACGGCAGCAGATTGGAGATGGATCATCCCACCGAGTTGGGAGGTGCTAAAGTACTGTCCGATCCCCGTCCGTTCCCGCACCACCAGCGCAGCGAGCACGCCGAAGGCGAGGAAGATGCCACCGATTCGATCGCCGATTCCCGGCGCAAGGTAGACCGGTGGCCAGCCAGCCTCACCCGAGGCGAGCATGCCGCCGCTTCGGGCGTAGGCCATCAACTCCAGCCCCGGGCTCTCACGCTCAGGACCTCGATCGCCGAAGGCGCTCGCCTCGCCGTAGATCAGGCGCGGCGCACGCTCAGCCAACGCCGGATACTCCATTCCGAGTTTGTGAACGGCCTGAGGCCGCATGTTCGTCACAAAGACGTCGGCCTGTTCGACGAGTCGGTACATGATCTCGCGCCCGGCGGGCCGGGCGAGGTCGAGGCAGATGCTCCGCTTGTTCTTGTTGAGGTCCTCGAACAACGCGTGACGCCCGCCGGGCAGCGCCAACGGAACGCCGAACATCGAGGCGAGGCCGCGCATCAGGTCGCCCCGGCCGGGCGGCTCGACGTGGATCACATCCGCACCCAGTTCCGCCAGCAGCATCGCCCCGGCTGCCCCCTGGTGATAGTGGGTCCAATCGATGACACGGATGCCGGCGAGTGCGCCCTCGGTCACTCGCGGGCTCGCGACGCCGCCACTCTCATCGCGTCTCCCTCCCGATGGTGGGCGACCTGCGCCCGACGAGCCGGCACGTAGGCGGTTTCTCCAAAAGCTTCGAAGAGAGCCCGGCTGACCTCGTAGTGCTCGGAGAGGCCGGTCCGCTCCAACAGGCCGATCGGCCCTTCCGGGTAGCCAAGGCCCAACCGGAGACAGGTGTCCAGATCGTCGGCCGAGGCCAGGCCCTCGTCGAGACGGCGCAGAACGGCGTTGTAAAACGGCCGGACCAGACGATCGATGATCCGCCCCGGCCTGTCGGCACAGACCGCCACTCGAAAGCCGGCGGCCCCGAAGACCTCTTGAGCGGCCGCCAGCGCGACGTCATCGGAGGTGGGCTGGCGCACCAACTCGATAAGGTTCGACGGCTCAGCGCGGCCAAGCCGGAACCGGGCGAAGCCCAGGCAGTTCGACCCCTCCCCGCCGCGCTGCTCGCCGGTATAGACCCCCAGGCACTCGGCGCCAAGTTCAACGAGCACCGCCACCTTGTCCGCAAGGTCGACACCAGCCAACGCTTGACCTGCCCGGTCGCCAGCGAGGACCAGCACAGTTCCGGATCGGTCCGCTGCCAGCGTCGCAAAGGCTGATTGCTGGTCCGGAAACGACCGGCTCTCGCCGTGGAACTCCAAGCTCACCGAATAACTCATCGTTCACCCTCCGAAGATCGAGGAACCCTCGTAGGTATAGAAGCCATGCCCGGTCTTGCGGCCGAGACGTCCGGCGGCAACCATTCGCCGAAGGAGCGGCGGACTGGCCGTCCGAGGGTCGTGAGTGATCGGATAAAACGCCTCACAGAGCCGCAATTGGGTATCAAGCCCGACATAGTCGAGGAGTTCCAACGGTCCCATTGGGTATCCGAGCGCGGTCTTGATGGCACGGTCGATCTCGCTTGGCGCGGCTACGCCGCTCTCCACCAGACGAATGGCGTCATTGTTGAACGGCACCACGAAGTAGTTCAGGATGAAGCCGGGTTCGTCCCGAGTTCGGACCGGTTGCTGCCCGATGTCCAGACAGAACTGCCAGGCCCGCTCGAAGACCGTCGGGTCGGTGAGCAGCCCGGAAGACATCTCGACGAGTCTCATGACCTGAGCCGGGAGGCAGAAATGCATGCCCACCACCCGCTCAGGCCGCTGACAGCCGGCGGCTATCTCGGTGATCGAGAGGGTCGAGGTATTCGAAGCGAAGACCGCCTCCGGGTTGGAAATCCGCTCGAGGCGAGCCAGAAGCTCTTGCTTCACCCGGAGGTCCTCGAACACCGCTTCAATAACAACGTCGCAGCCGGCCAGATCCTCAAGCGTTGTCGTCGGGGTGATGCGGGCGACGCTCGCCTCCATCGCCGCTTGACTGATCTTCCCCCGCTCTACGCCCTTGGCGAGGAATCCGCGAATCTGTCCGAGGGCGCGTTCCACCGCCACCGCGTCGAGGTCGAACAGGAGGGTAGGGAAGCCGGCGCGTGCCGTGACAATGGTAATACCGGTGCCCATCGTGCCGGCGCCGACCACGCCGACTGGACCGTTGATCGTCATGGCCGACCGCCGGGCTTGCTTGTAGCAAAGGCGCGGCCGATGTAGGCGCGCTGGATCTGGTTTGTCCCTTCCCAGATCTGGGTCACCTTAGCCTCGCGAAAGAGCCGCTCGGCCCGATGGTCAGCGCAGTATCCGGCGCCGCCGAGGAGTTGAACGGCATTGGTGGCGATCTCCATCGCCAGATCAGAGGCCACCAACTTCAGCACCGCTGCCTCCACCGAAAAGTCCGACGCGCCCGCCTCCACCAGATCCGCAACGTGAAACATCCAGTTTTCAGCCAGCGCCAGGCTGGCGGCCATATCGGCAACCATGAACTGAATCCCCTGGAAGTCGACGACCCGTTGGCCCGACCGGCGAGGCTGATTGATCGCAGTCACCGCATCCTCGAATGCGGCGCGAGCAATGCCGAGCGCCTGGGCGGCTACGCTCGGCCGGGATGTGTTGAGCGCCCTGAGCAGGATCTGCCGGCCATCGCCGGGCGCACCCAAGAGGTTTGCTCGCGGCACTCGACAATCGTCGAACGCCAATGCCACAGTCGACGAGGCGCGATGCCCCAGTTTCTCTTCTTTGCGCCCAATGATCAGTCCCGGGACACCGCGAGGCAGGACAAGGGCGGAGAGGGCGCGCCTCGGGTCGTCGATCTCAGTCCACCGGCCGAAGACGAGATAGAGATCGGCCACGTCGCCATTGGTGATGAATGCCTTGGAGCCATTGATGACAATAGCCTCTCCGTCGGGCCTGAAGGTCGTTTCCATGGTTGCCGCATCGGAGCCACCCGACGGTTCGGTGATCGCCAACGCCCCAAGCCCGCCCCGGGCGATGATCGAAAGGAAGCGCTGCTTCTGCTGCTCGTTGCCGGCATCCACGATCGGCTTGCTCGCGTGGAAATTCGTCGCCCAGATGATGCCGGTCGACGCGCAAGCCATGCTGATCTCTTTGACGAGCGTGAGGTAACAGGCGTAGGAGATTTCGACCCCGCCATGCTCCGGCGGCAGCAACGCCCGGTTCAATTCAAGGGTGTTGAGATCCTCTATGTTGGGCCAGGGGAAGTCGCCGGACCGGTCGAAGGCGGCGGCGCGATGAGCGAACCGGTCGCGTGCCAACCGTCGCACCGCTCCCACCAGCATTTGCTCCTGGTCGGAAAAGGGCTGTCTTGGCCCGATCGAGTCGAAGAGGCGCATTCCACTCCTGCTAGAGATTGATTCCTTGTCCGCCATCGACATAGATCGTCGTGCCGGTGAGGTAGCGAATCCGCTCCTCCAGCAGAACGGCAACGAGCCGGCCAATCTCCTCCGGCTCGCCGAGACGACGGACCGGAATACGCTGGAGGACGCGCGTCCGGTTGGTCTCGTCGTCGAAGAATTCCTGATTGAGATTGGTCAGGACAAAACCGGGCGCGACCGTGAACACCGTGATCCCGTCCCGCGCCCACTCCACCGCCAGCGTGCGGCTGATACTGGCCACGGCGGCTTTCGAGGCGGAGTAAGCGAGGTTGCCGGAAACACCTCGCTGATCGAAGAACGAGCCGATGTTGACGATGGTCCCGCCTCCAGCAGCGCGAAGGTAGCCATAGGCGAGGCGACACATCGAGAAGGTAGCAACGACATTCAGTTCGAGCACCGTGCGGAGCACATCCGGTTCCATCTCGGCGCTGCTGACCCGCACCTGGCGGCCAGCGCTGTTGACCAGGGCGCGGATACCGCCAGCGGCGCGAGCAAAATCGGCCAGCACCTCTTCGGCCCGCCGGGCATCGGTTACGTCGCAGGTATAAGGGATGAGGCGCTCCCGTACCGTCGGATCCTCCTCCGCTGGAGCGAGCCCGCGCCGGCTCAGGCAGGCCACCATCTCCCCGCGCCGCGCCGCCTCCCGGGCGATCGCCGCCCCGATACCGTCGCTGGCTCCGGTGACTACGACCCCCCCCGCTGGCTCGTTCATCTCAACGACCGACGAAACGTGGTGGACGCTTCTCGAGAAAAGCGCGGAAGCCCTCAGCAGCATCCTCGGTCATGAACGCCAACGTCGTCAGTTCGGCTTCCGACCGCAGACCCTCCTGCAAGGAGGTCTCGCCCGCTCGCCGGATGGCAAGGCGGGCCAAGCGCACCGCGAGGCGGCTGTAGCCGGTGAACTCCTCGGCGAAACGTTGGGCGGCGGCCAATGGCTCGCCGTCGACGATGCGATGGACGAGGCCAAGCCGCAGCGCCTCCTCTGCCCCGACGGTTCGCCCGGTGAGGATGAGGTCCAACGCCCACCCCTGACCGACCAGTCGGCTCAGACGTTGGGTCCCGCCATAGCCGGGAATGATGCCAAGCTTGATCTCCGGGAGGCCGACCTTTGCGCTCGGAACGGCCAGACGAAACGTACAAGCCAACGCCAATTCGAGCCCCCCGCCAAGGGCATATCCGTTGACGAGGGCGATACTCGGCATCGGCAGATCGTCCAGCTTCTGAAAGACGGCCTGCCCGCGTTCGGTCCCGGCCCAACTGCTCTCCAGAGTTCGGCCGACAAGTTCCCGGACGTCGGCGCCGGCGCAGAACGCCCGGTCGCCGGCGCCGGTCACGATCAGCGCCCGGCTGGCGCTAGACCGGAGGCGATCCAGCGCCGCATCCAGTTCATCGAGCATGGCCGAATTCAACGCGTTGAGTGCATCCGGACGGTTGAGCGTGATGACCGTGCAGGGACCGGCTTCGCTGATCTCGATCGCCATCGCCACGCCTCCTCGGGCTGTCTTGAATCAGTGGCCGAAGGTGCGCGGATCGGGCTGACGACGCTCGGTGAATGCCTGGCCCAACTCTTTTGACTCGTCGGAATCGAGGTAGTACCGCAACAACAGGTCGTGGGCCATTCGTGAGATGCCGGCGGCCTGGCCGGTCCGCGCCGCAAAGGAGATCTTGAGCGCCGCAAGCGCCTGGCTCCCACGCTCGGCGATCGCGAGCGCGAGGGCCGTCGTCTCGGCTGCCAGCGCATCGTCCGGCACAACCCTATTCACCAGACCCAGCGCCAGCGCCTGGCCAGCGCTGAGCTTCTCGTTCAGGAACCAGATCTCCTTGGCTCGTTTTCGGCCAACGAGATCTTCGAGATACCAGGTGCCGAAGCCGGCGTCGAAGCTACCCATCATCGGTCCGACCTGGCGAAAAATGGCCGATTCCTTGGCGATGGTGAGGTCACAGACAACCTGGAGCACGTTCCCGCCACCGACGGCGAAGCCGTTCACCGACGCGATGACGGGCTTGGGATGGCGGTCGATCATCTCGTAGATATCGACGACCGGCAGGACCCCGGAATAGGCGTAGGTATCCGGTAGACCATCCTTGTCGCCACCGATACAGAAGAACCGGTCGCCGGCGCCGGTCAGGATAAGCACGCGTGTCCGGCTCTCGCGGCGCGTCTGGTCGAGCACATCCCGAAGCTCGAAGAGCATCTGCTCGTTCATCATGTTGCCATGGTCAGGGCGGTTGAGGGTGATCCGCCCGAGCGGCCCGTCTTCCTCGTAGAGGATTGTCTCGTAGCTCCGTGTCTCCATCGCCTCTCCCGTGCTCGCCCGAGCCCCATTCAGGATGAACCGCGTTGGGATGTGACCGGCGGGGTGTCTCCTACGTCTGCTGTCGCTGGCCGTCCTGCCGCGCCACACCCGACCCCGAGCCAAGTTGATCGGCCGGCCAGGCGCCGGTCTCGCGGGATGGCAACTGCACCACCGAGCGGGCTCTGGTCGTGACCTCGCCGCGCTGGTTCTCAGCCCGCGTCGCACATTCGACGAGATGCTCGCCGTTCTCGACCCACTTCCGGGTCACCTCGCCCCGGCACCAGGTGGTATCGCCCATGACGTTGACCCGCCTCAACTCGACGTAATGACGCCGAACGAACCCATCGTCGCCCATCCAGTCCGAAAGCAGATGCCCCAGCCAGGCGATTCGCTCGCCGCCGATGTCGTAGGGGATCGGGATGCCGCGGTCCTGGGCAACACGCTCGTCCCAGTGGACCGCGATCGAGAATTCCGGCACGTTGGTTCCCGGATGAAGGATTCGCGCCTTGGGATGACGATCCCAAAAGTCGAAGGCCATCTTGTGGACGTAGGTGAACTGGCCGCCGCCGATCGCCCCGAGCCAGGCGACTTCCGAACTCACCGTGAGTGGACCTTTGACGATCGGCGGGAGTTCCTCACCCTCCACGACGTCCTCCCAGAAGCGTGGGGCCGCGCCACGCCGTTGCTCGGCGCGATACGCGTCCGCGATCGCCTCGAGTTCGGTAGAGGAGTAGACATGGCGGCTGATTGCTTTGTACTTGCCCTTCTCGCGCGCTGCCTGCTTCTCCATCCGGACGAAGGTGCGGCGATTCGTCCCGACAATCTCCCCTCGTTGATTGCGGAAGACAAACTCTTCGACTTGCCGGTAAGCCAGCCCGGCAAAGCCGCCCTGCATCTCCGACAGGTCGACGAGGGTAAACGTGCAGGCGATCTTGTCTCCCAACCGGAGCGGAAGCCGGTAGTCCCAGTCGTCGCTCGTCCAGAGGGAGAAGATCCCGGGAAAGCCGCGCTGGACATGCAGCCCGCAACTCAATAGGAAGGTTGGGGGGGCGATCATTCCACCCCACCGCCGGTTGCCCGAATAGTCCTCGTCGTTCCAGAGCGGGTTGGGATCGCCGACGCCGCGAGCAAAATGGTAGATGTTGTCCGGCGTCACCGACTCGTGCCACGCCCGGTCACGCGGAACGCACTCAACCCCCAGTTGGCTTCGCATCGCCTCCACCATCTCCGGGGTAATGGTCGGCTCCGCTACCGTGGTCATGCCCGAGCCTCCAGCCTTGTCGAAGAGACATGCTCATTCGTACCTACTATTGAGTATGTACATACTCACTGGTATCTTATCAGCCGACGGTGACACTGTCAAGTCCGCCAGACGATTGGGCGATTGAGGACAACTGGCCCGTCGGCTGGTGAATGAGAGCGTCCGCGATCCGGCGGCGGCGTGGGGATAGGACCGGGCAACCTGGCCGGCCCGGGGCGTGGCGTCGGGGTGGCTTAGGGCCGGGACGACACCAGTCGAGCGGACGCGTCCGGCATAAGTTGACCGTCCCCATCACCAGCGGCGTGTGCGCTCGGAGGACTGACCAGCAGGCTGGTGAGGGCGAAATCGACCAGTTGGTCGGCGAGTTGATCCACACCAAGGCGGCCGTTCAGGTCGAACCAATAGGCGGTCCAGACGATGCTGCCGACGATGGTACGGGCGATGACCGACACATCGACTTGCCGGAACAGGCCGGCGGCGATACCCTCCGTCAGCACCGCCTTGAACGCGTCGACTACTTCGGCCCGTCGCTTTCTGATAACCCGTCGATTCGGCGGTGGCAGAGGGGCATCGAACTGGTTCAAATCGACGTTGAAGCGGATGATGCTCGGGTCGGAGTAGAGGATCCGGACATAGCTTCGGATCGCTTCACGAAGTTTGTCGTCCGGCGGGGCCGTCATGGCGAGCACCCCGCGCAGCGCTTCGAGGAACGGCTCCTGGACCGCGAGGCGCGCTTCATAAAGAAGAGCATGCTTCGACCGGAAATAATGGTAGACGATGCCTTTCGTCGCTCCGATGTCGGTGGCGATGTCGTCGACGCTCGTCTCCGCGTAGCCCTTTTTGGCGAACAGTTTGAGCGCGGTGTGGATGATGCGGTTCTTCTGCAACTCGGTCGGGCTACCGGCGTTCCCGGCGGTCTTCGATCGACGACCCCTTGGCATCAGTTCCGTTCCTCCCTGGATCACCGGCTCGAAGAGCGCCCGGATTATGGTACGTACTAAGTAGTATGCGCCTACCCGATGGTAGGTAGCCATTATTGAAAGCGTATGTGATCGCTGCTCAGGGCGTCAACGGGCGTCGCAGCCGACCCCGTAAACAAAAGCTTGACAAGCGCGTCGAGCAGGATCTAACATACCAGCCGGTATATGATACTGAGTAGTACGTTCTTATCAGTATGAGAGAGGCAGCCGCAATGGGGCCAGGTTCACGGCAGGTCAATGGTGGCGACGCGCCGGGTTCAGGATCAATGGCGCTGGATGGCCTCAAGGTGATCGATGCGTCCTCTCACGCGGCCGGGCCACTGGTCGCCACGTTCCTCGCGGATTTCGGCGCAGACGTCATCAAGGTTGAACACCCGCAAGGGGATTCGCTGCGGACCCTCGGCTGGCAGAAAGACGGAACCTCGCTCTGGTGGTATCACGTAAACCGCAACAAGCGCTGTATCACCCTCAACCTCAGCCTGCCCCGCGGGCAGGAACTCTTCAAGGAACTGGTCTCCGACGCCGACGTGGTGATCGAGAACTTTCGGACGGGCACCCTCGAGCGTTGGGGGATCGGCTACGACACGCTCAGCGCCTTGAACCCCCGGCTGATCCTGCTCTGCGTCACCGGCTTTGGGCAGACTGGCCCCTATCGCAGCCGGCCCGGCTTTGGCACTGTGGCCGAATCGATGAGCGGGTTTGCCCATCTCACCGGTCAGCCGGACGGCCCTCCGACCCTTCCCTCGTTCGCCCTCGGAGACTCGGTCTGCGCGCTGGTGGGCACCTACGCCACCATGTTCGCCCTCTATCACCGCGATATCAAGGGCGCCGGCGAGGGTCAGGTCATCGATCTCGCCCTCTACGAAGGGTTGTTCAGCATACTCGGTCCGCAGGCATTGCTCTTTGACCAACTCGGAATCGAACTCGGCCGGACGGGAAGCCGGATGCCGTTTGCGGCGCCTCGCAACGTCTATCGCGCCAAGGATGGACGCTGGCTGGGGCTCGCCGCTGGATCTCAGGCCTCCGCCAACCGGGTGATGTTCGCAATCGGACGCGACGATGTCACCCGCGAGCCCTGGTTTCAGAGTATGCCCGGCCGGCTCGCCAATCAGGACGAACTGGACGCGATTATCGGCGCTTGGATCGCCGAGCACACCGCCGAGGAAGTGATCGAGGCCTTCGCCCAATTTGAGGGCGTCGTGGCGCCGATCTACACGATTGCCGATACCTTCGCCGACCCCCAGTTTCAAGCCCGCCAGAACATCGTCGCCATCGACGACCCACACCTCGGGACGGCCCATACCCAGAACGTTGCCCCGCGGATGTCGAAGACCCCCGGCCGGCTGCGCCATCTCGGGGCCGACCTGGGAGCCCACAACCACGAGATCTACGTCGAGCAACTCGGCTATGCCGAGGCCGACCTCGCCGCCTGGAAGACTGAGGGAGTGATTTAGCGCCCGGGTCTCCGGTCCTCTGGCACTGGCCGGAAGCCAGCCGCGGAGCGTCGGACCGGCAGACAAATCGAGGGAGCAGCGCGCCACCCGGAAACCGCAGCCCGGCGGGAAACCGCCTTTGGAAAAGCCGATGCGCTGGTCGGGCTGACGGCGCAGTCAGGACGGAGGGGATTATGAAGCTCAGAGTCTTGGTGTCTTGTGTCGCCGCGCTCGGCGTGATCCTCGCTGGCTGCACGACAGGCGGCCCGGCGACGACCGGTGGGGTGACAGTCCAGGAACCCGCCCCCGGTCAGAAGATAACGCTCAAGGCCGTCCACTCGGTGAACGAACGCACGACCTACCACACCAATTTTGTCAAGTTCAAGCAGGCCGTCGAGGCGCGGACCAACGGCGGGATTACGATCGAGGTCTTCCCCAACGAGTCGCTGGTCAAGGCCCGCGACACCCTCGATGCGATGAGCAAGGGAGTCGCCGACCTCGGCTTCATTTCATTCGCCTACTACCCCGGCGATCTGCCGTTCAACTCGGACGCACAGATCTTGCCCTTTAGCGTTACCTGGGACACGGCCCCGAAGGTGCTCGCGGCCGGAAAGCCGATCTTCCAGAAGGAAGTCGACAAGTTCAACATGAACCTGCTCTACCCGCAGCCCGCCGTCGGCCACTTCATGCTGAAGCGGCCGTTCCCCGATGCAGGCAATCCGAACTTCGGGGGTCAGCGGATCAACGGCGTCGGGCCGTTGGCGAAAGTCGTGGAGTTGCTGGGCGGCAGCGCTACCAGCATTCCCGGCTCGGAACTCCCGACCGCGATCCGCACCGGCGTCATCGACGGCATGTGGAGCAGCATCCAGACCTACGTCAACACCGACATGGTTGGAGACGCCCCGAATCTCTATGACCTCGGCAGTGGAACGATGTCGATGGGGATCTGGTGGGCGATCAACAAGGACACCTGGAACCGGCTGCCCGAATCGTGGCAGAAGATCCTGCTCGAGGAGGCCGCCAAGGCCGGCAACTCCTACATCGACGAGGTCCAGGCCACCGACCGGGCCGAGGCCGAGCGAGCCCTCGCCAAGGGCGGCAAGATCACCAAGCTGACCCCCGATCAACTCAAGGTCTGGCGTCAGAAGCTCCAGCCGTACTACGAGGCGATCATCCAGAAGCACGGCGAACCGATGAAGGCGTGGTTGGATACTGTCGACAAGATCAAATAGGACGAGCCGCCGGGAACAGGCCCCCCCCGCTGAGGTTCCGGGCGACCGCGGAAGGACGGGATCATGACCGAGTTCGGGCGCCGGCTGCTGCGCGGTTTCGAACGGGTGATCGACTTCGCGGCGCTGTTGGGAGGCGTCGCCGGTCTCGCGATGTTCGCGGTGATCACCTACGACGTCTTCATGCGCTACTTCCTGACGCGCCCGACGCGATGGGCGGTGGATGTCGCCGAGCTTTTGATGCTCCCGATGGTCTACCTGCCCTCGGCGGCGGTGCTCCGCGCCGGCGGACACGTCCGGGTAGACCTGGTGGTGCGGAATATCAGCGGCCGGGCACGGGTCGCGCTCGAACTCTTCCTCTATGCGCTGAGCTTGATCTTTGTCACCGTCGTCGCCTGGCAAGGCTGGGTGATCTTCTTCGACTTCGCCCGTCGCGGCCGAACCTCCCAGATCGGCGACCTGCCGGTCGCTCCTGCCGCGGTCTTCATCGCCATCGGCGCCACGCTGCTCTTCATCGAAACGCTGGTGCGGATCGGGGCCACCGTCGCCGAACTGCGCCGGCCACCGCCAGCTAACGCGCCGGCCACGGTGGACGAACTCCAGGACGAGTTCCAGAAGGAGGCGTTCTGAGGATGATCCGAGCCGGTCTTGGAGTTCCCGGGCGCCGCCTCGACCCGCTGGCAGGCCGTCCCCGGCGTGCCGCTGCACCTTTCTGGACGACCGAATCTCCACCTGAGCGGAGCTGACGATGCCGATCGATCTCGTCACCGCGACCATCCTGATCTTCGGGTCGCTGATCCTGTTGATGGCGCTCTCGTTGCCGATCGCCTTCACCCTCGGGCTCGTTGGCTTCCTCGGGTTGTACTTCCTCGCCAGCCCGACGGTCGCCGTCCGAGCGGTGGGGATCCAGATCTACTCGGTGCCGACAAGCTTCACCTTGCTCGCCGCACCGCTCTTCATTCTGATGGCGCAGATCATCATTCTCTCCGGTCTCGGCGCCCGCCTCTTCAGCGCGATGGAGCGGATGCTGAGTGGAACCCCGGCAGCACTGGCGCTCGCCAGCCTCGGCGCGGGCACCGTCTTCGCCGCCGCGACCGGTTCGAGCACTGCCTCGTGCGCGACTATCGGCCCGGTGGCGCTGGCCGAGATGAAGAAGCGCCGCTACGACCTCGGGTTCGCCGCCGGGGCGGTCGCCGGCGCGGGCGGGCTGGCGATCGTCATTCCACCCAGCGTGCCGATGATCGTCTACGGCTTCGTCACCGAGACCTCGGTGGCTAAGCTGTTCCTGGCGGGCTTTCTCCCGGGCATCTTGATGGCCTCCTTTATGGCCATCTATGCGATGGTGCGGGTCTGGCGCAATCCGAAGATCGCCCCACCAACCCCGGGGCTGCCGCTGAAAGAACGCTTCAAGGCATTGCTTGAGATCTGGCCGTTGCTAGTGCTGATCACGATGGTGCTCGGTTCGATGTATGGCGGCATCGCCACGCCGACGGAGGCCGCCGCGGTTGGCGTACTGGGCAGCCTGCTCCTGGCCGTCCTCTATGGCGGGTTCACGCTTGGCAAGCTGAAGGACGCGCTGGTCACCACCGCCCACACCACCTCGTTTGTCTTCACCATCGTGGTCGGCGCCCTGGTCTTCGGTTTTCTGCTCTCCTATCTCCGGCTGCCGGAGGCATTCAGTGAGGCGGTGGTGCGGGCCGGGTTGGAGCCTTGGCAATTTCTGCTGGCGGTGAACATCCTGCTTCTGATCCTCGGCTGTCTGATGGATGGTCTGACAATCCTGCTGGTCGCCATCCCGATCGTCGTGCCGCCGTTGCTCGCCGCCGGCTACGACCCGATCTGGCTCGGTCTGGTGCTGATCATCAACATCGAGATCGGCATGCTCACCCCGCCGGTTGGCATGAACCTCTTTGTCATCAGCGGGATCGGCAAGCCTTTCGGTCTGACCTTCGACCGGGTCGCTAGGGGCGCCTTCCCGTTCATCCTCGCCCAGATGGCCGCCTGGATCCTCGTCATGCTGATCCCGGATATCGCCCTCTGGTTGCCCCGCACGATGTGAACGCGAGCCGAAAGCACCGAGCACCGCTCGTTTGCTAGGTACGTCACAGAAAGGAGTCTCACCATGCAACGGTCCCCGCTCTCGCGCCGATCGGTCCTTGCCCTCGTCGGGGCACTCGTCGGAGGGGCCTGCGTCTCAAGCAGCCCGACCGTCGCGCCAACGACCGGGGGGCCGTCGAGCGCGGCACAGCCGGCCCCGACACCGCAGAAGATGGTGCTCAAGGCGACCCACAACGTCGCCGAAGCCAGCCTCTACCACAAGAACTTCGTCCAGTTCAAAGAGGCCGTCGAGGCGCGCACCAATGGCAGCCTGACGATCCAGGTCTACTCGTCCGAGTCACTGGTCAAGGCCCGCGATACCCTTGACGCGGTCAGCAAGGGCATTGCCGACTTCGGGTTCCTCTCGTTCGCCTACTGGCCGGGTGACCTTCGGTTCGACTCGGAGGCGCAGATGCTGCCCTTCAGCGTCAGTTGGGAGACGGCGGCGAGGGTGCACGCCGCCGGCAAGCCGATCTTTCAGCAGGAGATCGGCAAGTTCAACCAACTCTTGCTCTTTCCACAGCCGTTGCAGGCGCAGCTCTTTCTGAAGAAGCCCCTCGCCGACCCGGGCAATCCGAGCTTCCGCGGGCTGCGGGTCAATGGCGTCGGTCCTCTCGCCCAGGTCATCGACCTGCTCGGCGGGGCTGCCACCAGCGTACCCGGCTCGGAGCTTCCAACCGCGTTGCGAACCGGGGTGGTCGATGGCACCTTCACGACCGTCGAAACCTACGTCAACCTCGACCTCGTCCAGGATGCCCCCTACTTTTACGACCTCGGCGCGAGCGCGATGTTCGTCGGCGTCTGGTGGAGCATCAACGAGGAGACCTGGAACCGCCTTCCCCAGGCCTGGCAGCAGATCATCCTCGAGGAGAGCGAGAAGGCAGGGGCTGCCTACCTGATCGCTGCCCAGGAAAGCGACCGGTCGGACCAGGCGCGGGCCTTGGCCAAGGGGGCAAAGATCACCAAGTTAGCCCCCGACCAACTCAAGGTCTGGCGGCAAATGCTCCAGCCGTACTACGAATCCATCATCCAGAAGCATGGCGAGCCGATGCGGAAGTGGGTGGAGACGGTCGACCGGATCACCAGCGGGCGCTAGACCGATCCGGGCCGACGGGAGCTTCGATGCAGTTGGGAGTGACGTTCCCGCAGATCGAGATCGGTAGCGACCCGGGGGTCATACGCGAGTACGCACAGACCGCCGAAGGTCTCGGCTATCAGCACCTGCTGGTGTACGACCACGTACTCGGCGTTTCCACCGCCGGCAGGCCGAACTGGCGTGGCGCCTACAGCGCGGATGATCCCTTTCACGAGCCGATGGTGCTGTTCGGCTATCTCGCGGCGGTGACGAGGACGATCGAACTGGTCACCGGCGTGCTCGTCCTTCCCCAGCGGCAGACCGCGCTCGCGGCCAAGCAGATCGCGGAGGTGGACGTCCTTTCCGGCGGACGGCTGCGTCTCGGCGTCGGCATCGGCTGGAACTCGGTCGAGTACGAGGCTCTCGGTATGGACTTCGGCGATCGGGGCCGCCGGTTCGACGAACAACTCAGCCTGCTCGAGGCGTTGCTGACCACGCCGAATGTCCGGTTCGAAGGGCGATGGCACCGTGTGACCGACGCCGGTATCAACCCGTTGCCGCCGCGCCGGCAGATCCCTCTCTGGTTTGGTGGCAGGTCGGAAGCGGCGCTACGCCGAGCCGCGCGGCTCGGCGACGGCTGGTTTCCGCTCGCTCCCACGGTGCAGGCCAGCGAGGTCGTCGACCAGTTCCGCCAGTTCGTCGCTGATGCGGGCCGCGATCCGACGTCGGTCGGGATCGAGGCGTCGGTCCACTATCAGGGTGGCGAGGACGCCTGGGTCAGGCGAGCGTCCGCCTGGCGCGAGGCCGGAGCGACCCACCTGTCGGTGAACACGATGCGGTCTGGCCTGAGGGATCCACGCGCTCACATCGACGCCATTCGACGATTCAAAGAGGTTGCCGGACCGGCCACGGCATAGTCTCACGCCTTCGCGAGCGGCCGGTCGGTTTGCGAGTACACCCGCCTGGCGGGTCAGCGAAGGAAATCGGCAATCCGCTCGCCAATCATGACACAGGTCAGAGCGGTTCCGGAGCTCGGGATCGTCGGCATGATCGAGGCGTCAGCAACCAGCAAACCGTCGACCCCATGGACCCGGCCATACTGGTCGACGACGGCAGCCGGATCGTCGGCCCGCCCCATCCGCGCCGTACCGACCGGGTGGCGGAAGGAAATCAGGGTTGACTCGACATAGCGCGTAAGTGCCTCGTCGTCATCGATGGTGGATTGATCGAGAACCGCGACCCGCTCGACGAATGGCGCCAGGCGCGACGAATGCCCAAGCTGCCAGCAAAGTCGCATCCCTTCTGCCAGGCGACGTCGGTCCTCCGGTTCGTCCGCAAGGTTCAACTCGATCCGTGGTGGGGCGATTGGGTCAGCGCTCGCGAGGGTCACCTGGCCGCGGGAGAGCGGCTTGAGCAGGCCCGCGCCAAGAGAAAAGATGACCGGTGCGCCGACCAGTTGGACCATCGACGGCGTGCCGCTGATATCAAGCGGGGCACGCAGAAAGATCTGCAAGTCGTTGCAGTAGCGCGAACCGGGGGCGGTGTAGCGAAGACAGACCTGGTTACGCGGAAGCGGCGGCTCGACTCCATCCTTCGGGACGAGCGGCGCCCAGGCAAAGGGGTGATCGGCGAGGCCACGCCCGACGCCGGGAAGGGCGAATCTCGGCTCGATACCCAGCGCGGCAAGTTCCGCCGGTGGTCCAACGCCAGAACGAAGGAGGAGCGCCGGCGAATTGACCGCCCCGGCCGACACAATCACCCGACGGGCATACACCGGTTCCGCCACCCCATCCACCTCCACCCCGACCGCCCGCCCGGCTTCGAAGAGGACACGCCTGACGAGGCTTTCGGATCGAATAGTGAGGTTCTGCCGCGACCGGGCCGGATCAAGGTAGGCGGTGGCAACCGAGACACGGTCTCCATCGTGCTGGTTTAGCGGCCAGGGTCCGACCCCGGATGCCGTCGGATCATTGTGATCGGCAGTCTCCGGGAAACCGAGATCGCGGCAGGCGTCGTAGAGCGCCCGCTGCAGCGGAATGAACTCCGCGACCTTCCAGCGCTGGATCGGGAGCGGCCCTTCCCGTCCGTGGAACGCGTCGGCGAAATCCTGATCGGTTTCGAGCCGTCGGAAGAACGGAAGGACCTGCTCCCACGACCAGACATCGTTGCCGACGGCCGCCCACTCATCGTAGTCGGCCGGCAGGCCACGAGTAGCGGCAAAGCTGTTGATCGCCGAGGAGCCGCCGGTCACCTTGCCCTGCGGATATGGGACGGCGCGCGTGCTGGCCGCGGTGGCACGCGCGGCATACCCCCAATCGTGAAGGATGCCGGTGTCAGAGGCAGCGCGGAAGCGCAATTCGGGAGGCAACGGCTGGTCCGGTGGATAGTCGGGACCCGCCTCAAGCAACAGAACGCGCCGCGCCGGGTCCTCACTCAACCGGGCAGCGATAACCGCACCGGCAGTCCCGGCGCCGATGATCAGGTCGTCGAACTCCATCTCGTGCTCCCACGCACTCATAGTGTGAGAACCATCCGGTTCAATCGGCGGCAGAGAGCGAGGTGGCCGCCAGGCTATTCAGCCGCTCGAGAATGGCATGTGCCTCCGCCATCGTCTGCTCGATGACCTCAGCACAAGAGAGGACGTCGCCGATCATGCCGGCGCCGGCTCCCAGATAGATTTCCCCTTGCTCCAGATCGCCATGCTTGAGGCCGCCGACCCGGCGTCCTCCAGGTATTCGGTCATAGCTCCGGACGAATTGGCGCAGTTCATCCGGGGACGCTCCACCCAACTCGAGACGGCGGTACTGTTCGGCGAAAGCGTTGCGAAACGTCCGGGCGACCTCGGTGGTGCGCCCCCATGACAAGGTGCTTTGATCGGACGCCGCCACGATCGCGGCCTTGATGTCGGTATGGATCGGGCACTCCCGGGTTGCCATGAAGCGGGTTCCCATCGAGACCGCCTGAGCGCCGAGAGCGAGCGCCGACACCAGCCCCTGGCCGTTGACGATCCCTCCGGCGGCGATAACGGGAATCCGCACTGCCGCTGCAACCTGCGGCACGAGGACAGACACCGGTAGTTCGTCAAACCCACTGTGGCCGCCGGCTTCGTACCCCTCGGCGATGACGGCGTCTACCCGGCACGCCTCGGCCTTATGCGCGTGGCGGACATTGCCAATCGCATGCATGACGAAGATCCCCGCCGCCTTCAGGGTCTCTGTATAAACCTCGGGACTGCCCTCGACGACGATCGCGATCGGCGCGTGCTCCTCGACCGCAACCGCAACCGTCGCATCGCTGAAGGCCCTGTCCGCGCCCCGGCCGATCGGGAAGTTGACGGCAAACGGTCGGTCCGTCAGGCTGCGGATCTCGCGAATTAGCCGCCGGAGCCGTTCGCCGACCGCTGCCGGGTCGGGTGTCGGTTCGGCAACGCCGGCGTTGGGACCCAGCACGCCGAGCCCTCCCGCGTTGCTCACCGCGGCCACAAAGCGAGGATCGGTAGCCCAGTTCATCGGGGCCTGGATGATGGGAACGGCAATGCCGAGTTGCTCAGTTAGTCGAGTTCGGATGGCCATACGCTCGCTCCGGCCGTTTCCAGGCCTCGTTGGGCTGAGTAGGATGGCGATAGGGATGGACCACGACATAGTCCGGGAAGGGCACTGCCAGCATGAGCGCCCGAGCCTCGCCCCAGGCAGCGATGATGGCGTCCTCGGCAGCGTAGTCGAACGGATCGCCGAGTTGGTTCTCCAGTTCACCGCCCGGTTCGGGGTGGTGCTCGATCAGCCAGCGGACGGTCCGCTCGATGGCGGTCTCGGACGGGACGATATCGTGGTAGCCCAGTTCAGCCACGATCCGGGACGTGTCGCGGACCATGTGGTCACGCCCGCGGCTGAATGGGTGGTAGGGCCGGGCGAGGTCATAGGGCAAGTCGACAAACTCAAACTGATGGTCGAGCACCCGGGCGATCACGTCGATGCGGTGGCGGAGGGTAAAGGGGTGTTCGTCGGCCACGTTGTAGACCCGGCCGGCGCTCGCCTCGGGCTGGTCGATCGCGAGCAACACGGCGTGAGCCGCGTTCTCAACATACCCATCGGAGAACACCTTCAGGCCGCCATCGCCGATGATCAACTGGCGGCGTCCATCGAGGACCCGCCGGACAATGCACCAGTCCCGAGCGCCCGGCTGTCGCGGACCGTAGAGCAGAGGCGGATACCGGAGGTGCGTTACGTTGTAATGGCCGGCCCGGTGATACTCGAGGACCGCCCGTTCGGTCGCCGCGACGCGGGCGAAAAACGGATCGCGCTCGGGGTCGTCGAGCACCGGGGCATCCTCGGTGGTCGCAAACTGTGGACCGGCTGGTCCCCAACGGGGGTCGTTCGGACGGGCGGTCACGATGCCGCCGATCGAAATGAGCCGCTCGGTGTGGCCGACCAGT
Source organism: Dehalococcoidia bacterium (assembly GCA_046328265.1). GTDB lineage: Bacteria > Chloroflexota > Dehalococcoidia > SpSt-223 > SpSt-223 > JANWZD01. The sequence goes on along the minus strand of JAXLWW010000005.1, from coordinate 109,933 downwards.
ACTTCGGCGGTCACGCGGAGCCGGCCGTAGGCCGCAACCGCCAGATCGAAGGTTCGGCTGCCAAGGCCAGCCTGCAGCGTCTCAGCGAAGTGAACATCAGTGTGGATGTGTTCGACCGGCCCGGCGAACTCGACCTCGTGGGATCCACTGTGGATGATGGTGACGTCGTAGCCGCGCTCGAGCAGCCCATCGACGATGAACGGCCCGGTTGGCCCGGTTCCGCCCAGCACTACCGCTTTCTTCACCATACGCCCTCCCGCGGCGCACCCCACGCCTCCAACTGGCAGGTCCCGCAAACTCCGGCCGAGTGGGAGGCACCCCCGAGGCGAAGGCCGACCGGCGTTCTGCCAACGATCCAGAAGCTCACGGGCCTGCTCCCTCAGTCCAGAGCCGCCGCCGGGCCTCGTAGCGCAATTCGTCCCGGAAATCGGGATGCGCCACCGCGATAAGCTCGTCGGCCCGCTCGCGAAGGCTCTTGCCCCAAAGGCGGGCGATCCCATGCTCGGTGACGACGAAGTCCATGCAATACCGGGGGACGGTGACAACCGAGCCCGCCGGGAGTTCTGGGAGGATCCGCGAGACGCGCCCGCCCTGGGCGGTGGACGGAAGGACATGAATGGATCGGCCACCCTCCGACAGGAGCGCGCCAATCACGAACGGGACCTGACCACCAGCGATGCTGATCGTTCGGCCATTGACCGACTCGGCGGTAATCTGGCCGCTCAGGTCGATAGCAAGGATGTTGTTGAGAGCCACCATCTGGTGATTGGCTGCGACGGTCCGGATGTCGGTCACGTACTCAAGTTCGGCAAGGTGAAAGATCGGATTCGCATTGGCCCATTCCATTTGCTCCCGCGTGCTTCCACCCAACGAGGTGACGACGACTTTGCCGGGATGGAGGGTCTTGTGGCGGCCGGTGATGACGCCTTCTTGAACGAGGCGGATGATGCCGGGAGCAGTTGCTTCGGAGTGGTACCCGAGATCCCGCTTGCCGTCGAACACGCCGAGGTCGACCAGAGGCTCGGTGGTCCGCCCGACGCCAATCTGGAGAGTGTCGCCGTCTTGAATCAACTCGTTGACGTAACCCGCGATGGCTTGCAGATACGGCTCAGGCGGCTTGAGCGGCCGGCCACCGAGCGACCCCGCCGAGATGGCTCGTCCGCTCGAGATGTGTTCGACGAAGTAGTCGAACTCGGACACGTGGATAAAGTTGTCGCCGAACGTCCGCATCAGATGCTCGTTTACTTCGGCGATGACGAGGCGGCCGCGCGCTCGCGCCTCCCGGATCTGGGCTTTCTTGTTCCAGAGCGACTGCCCAAAGCTACAGAACCCTTTGGAATCCGGGGGGGAGATCTCGGTGACGAGGATGTCTGGTTCGTGAAGCCAGAGGAGCGGACGGGTGGTGTTCCACAAACCAACCGGGTGCAGGTCCACGGTGGTCCGGAATCGCCCTGTGTGACGGCGGTGAGCATACCGACGGTGACGGTGAACGCCTCGCCAACCCTCGTCGTACCAACCAAAGTCGTAGCCCGGCGTGGGGATGACAATCTTCACGTCCCGGAGTTCACTCATTCGGGCGGCCAGTGCAAGGCCGAACGCATGAGCCTCCCTCCCCATCGTGAACACGACGGTCTGCCCGTCGCCGACCAGCGCCGGCCGCGCGGCTGCTTCTGGCGCTTATGAGCCGCGCTCCGAGCGACCCTCGCCAATCTCCAAGCGACCTTCCGGGCGTCTTCGAGGGCCGCTCCAGTCACCTGTCTGACTGCTAATCTGACGCCTGCTCCCCGAAGAACCCGGCGCCTCCAGCAATCCGACCCACGGTCACTTGCTCCGACCCGGTGTTCTTGCGCCCATCGTGCCGCGGGGGTGAGCCTGTGTGCACCTCATCCATAGCGGAAATCCTCAAACGGGCGAGCGTTGTGCCTCGCGCCCCACGTTTCCCGGCAAATCGCAGTGAGTGATACCTCTGAGTACGTACTTGTCAGTACCCACATACTATTGGGTATGTTACGCCTCACGAGGTCGCCTGTCAACACTTTGATCGGCAGGTGATTACCGTGCGCGAGGTCGCGGCCAAAGATCTCGCGGCGATCACCAAGTTTGATCCGTTGGTGCCCTCGTAAATCTCGGTGATCTTGCAGTCGCGGTAGATCTCCTCAACCTTGAAGCTGGTCTGGTCGTGTTCCAACTGCCGCATGTAGCCATAGCCGCCAAAGACCTGAACCGCGTCCCGCGCCATGTCGACCGCACACTCGGTGCCAAAGTACTTGGCCCCGGCGGCTTCTGGTTCGGGGAACTCTTCTCCCCGGTCGATCCGCAACGCTGCTTTGGCGTAGAGGTTGCGGGCATTCTCGATCTGGATCGCCCGTTCGGCCATTCGGAACTGCCAGTACTGAAACTGGGCCAGCTTTTGCCCGAACGCTTCCCGGCGGGATAGGTAGTCGACGCTTTCGTCGAACGCTGACTGGGCCATCCCGACGCCGCTGGCAGCGATCCCGACCCTCCCGTAGGTGAGCGTCGACAGCGCGATCCGCAGACCCTGTCCCTCCTCACCAATCCGGTTCGCCACCGGTACTTCAACGTCGTCGAAGTAGATATCCGAGGTCAGTTGCCCGGTGTTCCCCATTTTCTTGTCGGGCTGGCCAACCCGGCATCCCTTCGCATGGAGGTCGACGACGAGCATCGAAAGCTTGCCATCCGTGTTCACCAGAGCGGTGACGTAGTCTGCGACGCAGGCGTTCGTGATGAACCGCTTCTGACCGCTGACGAAGTAGGTATCGTCGCGCCGTACCGCTCGGGTACCGAGGGCGCGGGGTGAGAGATCGCTGCTCGCGTTCGGCTCGGTAGTCGCGAAGCAGCCGATCCGGCTACCAGCCAGCAACGGTCGCAGGTAGGTCTCTTTCAGGAATTCCGAGCCGCGGGAGAGGGCATGGCCGGCGAGGATGCAATGGACATCGTAGATCGCCGCGATGCTGTTGGAGACGTAGGCCAGTTCCTCCACCGTAACCACGGTCGCGCAGGCGGGGTACTCGAGGCCAAGGCCGCCGATCTCTTTGGGAAAAGGAATGCGAAAGAAATCCTCTTCGGCGAGCCGTGCGAAAAGCTCCGTTGGAAATCTGCTGCGGTCTTCCGGCCCCTCGGCGATTCGCTCGGCAAGGGGCGCGATCTCACGCACCGCAAATTCACGCGCCTTCTGCCGGATCTCCTGTGTCTCCCGAGGAAGGAGGAGTTCATGGTAAAGCTTGTCCTGCATCCGTGGTGGAAGGGGTCGCATGGCAACTCCTTGTGCCGACGCTGTCAGGGCGGCGGCTACTCGAATACGCCGAGACTGAATAGCGCGACAAACTCATCGTCGGACATCCCCAGCAACTCGCGACAGACGTACTCGGTGTGCTCGCCAAGGCATGGGGCGGGCTGTCGAGCCGTGGCAGGCGTCCGGCTGAGGGTGGCGAATTCCCCAAAGTGAGGGCAGCGGCCGATCTCGGGGTGGTCCAGCATCCAGATCGATTCGCTTGTCGCAAGCTGCGGGTCGGCAAGCAGGTCGGCGCTGTTTTGAACAACCCCGGCAGCGATGCCCCGGGTCTGTAGGATCTCCATCACCTCTTCTGGCGAACAGGATGCTGTCCAGGTCTCGACAAGCCGATTGAGCTCAGCCTCGTGTGCCTTGCGCCCGGCCAACGTCGCGAAGCGCGGGTCGGCTGACCAGGCGGGCTGACCGATGGCGCTACAGAACGCTATCCATTCGGCATCGCTTTCAACGGAGATGACACACCAACGGTCGTCACCACGGCAGCGATAGGCGCCGTGCGGCGCGGCGAACTGGCAGGCGTTTCCCTGCCGTTGGCCTTCGTGTCCGTTCATGGCGTAGTCGAGCACCTCGGGCGCAAGGAGTTGGACACTGGCCTCGAGTTGCGAGAGGTCGAGACATTGGCCGAGGCCGGTGCGCTCCCGATAGTCGAGAGCCGCGAGCACCGCGACCGCCGCCAGCCGGGGCGCGACGACATCGGTGTAGGCGACCGGTAACGCCATCGGCGGACCGTCCGGCCAGCCCGTGAAGTGATAGAAACCAGCGAGGCCAGAGAGCATGATACCGAGCCCCGCATGACGCGAGCGCGGGCCGGTCTGGCCCTGGTTCGAACTGCGAACCATGATGATGTCGGGCTTAATTCGCTTGAGGTGCTCGTACCCAAAGCCAAGCCGTTCCATGACGCCCGGCGCGAAATTCTCGGCCACCACGTCGGAGCGAGCAATCAGCCGCTTGGCAACCTCAACCGCTTCAGGAACCCGGAGGTTGAGCGCCAGACTGAGCTTGTTGCTGTTCAGCATGGGATAGAAGGCGCTGCGATTCAGCCCGGGCTGGTCATCTTTGAATGGCGCCGAGAGCCGGGTCATGTCTGGATTGGTGGCGGACTCGAGACGCACAACCGTGGCGCCGTAATCGGCGAGGTATTTCGTTGCGATTGGCCCTGCCGCAACCCAACTGAAGTCGCAGACGAGGAGCCCTTCCAACGCGTTGGAACCCATCCTATCGCTCCTAGATCACGCCGTCTTCGCGCAGCGTTGCCAGGTGCTCCTCGTCGATGCCCAGTTCGCGGTAGACCTCGCGATTGTGTTCACCCAGCATCGGCGCACGGCGGCGCATCGCGAGGGAGACCGCCGTGGACTTGACGAAGGAGCCGGGATAGCGGACCTCGCTCCCACTCTCCGGGTGCTCTACGTCCGACCAGAACTCCCGAGCCTGGAGTTGAGCATCGTCGACCAGTTCCCGGGGGCTCGCCACCGGGTAGAGCATGATTCGCCGGGTGGTCGCGCCAAGGTAGAGATCCTCGATGCTGTGCGCGAGGAAGAACTTCGCTATCTGCCCTTCGATGACGTCGGCGAGTTCGGGGCTGCAGGTGGCCATGTCAAACGCATCCCAGTCGAGACCGCGCAGGAAGTCGTCGGCGAAGCCGGCTTCCTCCATCCACTGAGTCAACGGGCGGTTGCTGCGCGCTCCGCTCTGGCCGCCGATAAGAGTGAAGCAGACGAATCCGTCCTTGCACGGCCAGAGTTGGCGCACCAGTTTGCCGCGCTGCAGGCCGGCTCGACGTTGGCCAACCCGCCCGAGCAACTGGTGCTGCATCTGCCAGTGGGGGATTCCGTAGGCGGCGAACCAGAGCATCGAGCGTTGAGCAGCGGCATCAATGTGCTGGCCGAGACCGCTGCGCCGCCGGTGCCACAACGCGATCAGGATTGCCAGCGCGGCATCAGTGCACGCATTGAGATAGGCCTGAGGAACGCTCATCCGCAACGGAGGTCCATCCGCCTCACCGGTATGGTGCATCTGCCCGGACATTGCCGCGACCACGAGGTCGGGCGCACGGTAGTTGGCATATGGGCCACGCTGGCCGAACCCGGTGATCGACGCCACAATCAGCTTCGGGTTGATCGCCGCCAATCGGTCATAGTCCAGTTCGAGCGACGCGAGGTATCCCGGCGGAAAAGACTCGACAACCACATCCGCGGAGCGCGCAAGTTGGCAGAACAGGCGACGCCCGGTCTCATGCTCGAGATCGAGTGATATCCCCCGCTTGTTGGCGTTGTAGGCCAGCCAGGGGAGGTCCGTGTCGGGGTGGAGGTCACTCTGACCAGCAGGTCCACTGCTCTGCTGAGGACCACCGGCGGGCCGATCGACCTTTAGTACATCCGCCCCAACGTCCGCGAGGATCTTGCCGCAGAAGTAGCCCCGGGCGTCCGTCAAGTCCAAAACGCGATACGGTTCCAGCACCGACCGTTCACCCTCTGCGCCACGTCTCCAAGCCGATCCAAGACCGGGCGCCCCGGCAGGGTACAGCCAAATCGGGATAGCAGACCGTACTCAAACTGGCTCGGAGATCGGGCTGGAATCATTCGTTGGTGTGTGATACTATCAGGTACGTACCGTTTGGTATGTCCTTTCGATCTTACAGTACACAACCGGCGTGGGCATGTCAAGTGCCAGTGTGCACCCGCTCACCGTCGGGGACGTACCGACGAAAATCGAAGCCGTCGCTCGGTTGCCGGGTTGCGCCGGCCGGACAGGAGGATGCTGGTGTTACCGCCTGAGACCTTCCACTCCCGGGTTGCCATCGTCACTGGAGGAGGAACCGGCATCGGCCGTGCGATCGCCCTCGAATTGGCCCGTCTGGGCGCCCGGGTTGTCATCGCCAGCCGACGACGAGAGAACCTCGAATCGACGCGCGCCGCGATCGTCGATCAAGGCGGAGAGGCGTTGGCGGTGCCTTGCGACGTCCGCGAGCCGAGCCAGGTTCGGGACTTATTCGCCCAGGTCGATGACTGCTTTGGCACACCGGATCTTCTGGTCAACAATGCGGCCGGCAATTTCTTGGTCGAGGCGCAGCGGCTGAGCCCGAATGGTTGGCGTGCGGTGGTTGGGACGGTGCTCGACGGAACCTTCTACTGCACTCGCGAGGCCGGATTACGAATGATCCAACGAGGAAGTGGCGCGATTCTGAACGTTATCGCCTCGTATGCCTGGACTGGCAACCCCGGCACGGTTCACTCGGCTGCTGCCAAAGCCGGCGTACTGGCGTTGACCCGCTCGCTCGCCGTCGAGTGGGCGCCGCACGGCATCCGGCTGAACGCCATCGCGCCCGGACCGACCGATACCGCGGGCGCTGGGGAGCGCCTCTGGAGCACCGATAGCGACCGGGAGCGCTTGCTTGGAACCATCCCAATGGCGCGGCTCGCCACGCCGGAAGAAGTCGCGGTCACCTCGGCGTTTCTCCTTTCGCCCTATGCGGCATACATCACCGGTGCTTGCCTCGTCGTCGACGGCGGCAACTGGCTCAGCAAGGGGATGTTTCACTATCGGGCGGAAACGATTGGCGCGCCGGGCGCGTCCTAGGCCGCCCGGCCAAGAAGTCCGGGAGGGAATATCGAGGCGTTCTTGCCGGCATCCGGGCGGACGTTCTCGAAAGATCTGAGAGGGCAAGGATGGAACACGGCGATGTGACTCAAATCATCACCACACTCGCACTCCAGCTTGCCGTCATTCTGGTCGCCGCCAAGTTGGGCGCTGAACTGTTCGAGCGGTTTCTCAAGCAGCCGGCGGTTCTCGGCGAACTCATGGCCGGGGTCGTCATCAGTCCGTTCGCGCTGGGTGGCATCCCCTTGCCGGGCATCGGCCCGGTCTTCCCACCGCCGCCGGCTGACTCCGGCATCCCGGTGTCCACCACCCTGTATGCGTTTGGCCAGATTGCCGCTCTCGTGCTCCTCTTCGTCGCTGGGCTCGAGACCAACTTCGGAACCTTCTTGAAGTTTGGGCCAGCGGCAGCGCTTGTCGCCGTTGGCGGCGTCATCGTTCCGTTTGTGCTCGGGGATCTGGTCACCGTCTGGTTTGGCTTGGCCACCGGGCCAGCCGACCCGCCGGCGCTGTTTCTCGGGGCGCTGTTGACGGCGACGAGCGTCGGGATCACTGCCCGAGTGCTCAGCGATATTGGCAAACTCGACACGCCGGAGGGGGTCACCATCCTGGGCGCGGCGGTGATCGACGACGTCCTCGGCATTCTGGTCTTGGCGATCGTCGTCGCGCTCGGCGCTGGGGCCGGTTTTTCGATGCTCGACGTGGGCATCGTTGGGGCACGGGCGATGGGCATCTGGCTTGTGCTCACCGGCGCGCTGGCGGTCGCCTCGATCTCGATCGCGCGGTTTGTTGCCGGGTTTCGCTCGCAGGGCGCCGGGGTGGCGCTCGCCCTGGCACTCGCGTTGATCAGCGGATACGTCGCTCAGAGCGCCGGACTGGCGTTGATCATCGGCGCCTATTCGGCCGGCCTGGCGCTGTCTCGGGCGCCGCTAAAGCACCAACTCGACCGCGATCTCCGGCCGGTCTACCACGCGCTGGTCCCGGTGTTCTTTGTGGTGATGGGTATGCTCGTCGACTTCCGGGCAATGGCGCCGCTCCTTGGCTTCGGCGCGGTCGTCACCCTCGTCGCCATTCTCGGGAAGATCGCGGGGTGCTCGCTGCCAGCGCTCCTGGTCGGCTTCCGGCCAATCGGCGCGATCCGAATTGGCATCGGGATGCTGCCACGCGGTGAGGTGGCGTTGGTCGTCGCCGGAGTAGGCTTAACCAGCGGGGTGATCGGAACCGATCTCTTCGGCGTCGCGATCCTGATGACGCTTGTCACGACGCTCCTCGCGCCGGCTGTCCTGGTACCGGCGTTTTCTCGCGGTGGTCCGGGGCGCACGGTGGAACACGTGCTGGACCGTTCTCAGGAAGATCGGATTGCCCAGCGAAAGGTTATCGTCCTACCTGCCGGGGTTTTCGAGATCTTCTTACGCCAACTCGGCGACACCCTGGCAGAGAAGGGATTCGAGTTGGCGATCGAGGTTGGCGAACCGACCGGCGCCGAGGTGCGCGAGTTGCGCCGGGGTGATGAGGTCGTCAGCCTACGCTGGTTCGACACGGCGTCTGGCGTCCAACTCGAGATTGAGGCCGAGTCGGTCGATTGGCCGGCGCTTTGCGCCCGCGCCGTCGACCAGGCAGCGGCCGAGACGGCCGCATCGTTGGTGTCATTGCTCGCCGACGTCCCCGAACGCTCTCACCCGGCTGAACTGCTCAACAAAGCCTGAGATCTCCTCGCTTCGTTGGGACCGACGAGCGCCGTGGGCGGTACGGGCGGTCGGCGCAGCGAGTCGGTGTCAATAGACGCCTGAAAGTGCGCCAGGCAGAGTCGGCCAAAGTACACCAGGGATCGACGGCGAAACTGCGCCAGGCTCTGTGCGCGATCTCCTTGGGTTGAGTGACGCCGTTATGGCGTTGCCGGATTTGTTGTTGTCTTTAGTCCCTCCTTCCCGTCCGCCCGGTCGGTCAGCCGGTAGCTGCGTCCGCTGATCGTTAGGATCGTCGCTCGATGCGCCAGCCGGTCGAGGGCCGCGCTGGCCAGTAAGGGGTTGTCAAACAGCTCCTGCCATTCGTCGGGCGCCCGGTTGCTCGTGAGCACCGCGGTCGCCCGTTCGGAGCGTTCGTGGATCAGGTCGTAGAAGTCCACCGAGCCCGAGAGCGGGAACGGCTTGAGGCCAAAGTCGTCGATGACCAGCAGACCGGCGCGAACGTAACTGGCCAAGCGCCGCTCGTAGCTGACATCGGCGCGACCGCCGTTGATGTGGCTGAGCAGGTGATGGGCGGTGACAAAGACGACGTCGGCGCCTTGGCGGGCGGCTTCATGGGCCAAGGCCTGGGCGAGATGGCTCTTGCCCACGCCGGTTTGGCCGCAGATCAGCACGTTGCGATGCGCCCTTCGACTGCGCTGACCTCGCCTTCGACTTCGGCGCCCACCGTGAGCGCCTCGCGATGAACCGCCATCGCGAGGGGTGCGACTCGGACCCCGCTACCGGCTTATCGTGATCGGCTTGGCGTCCATCCCGTCACCACAATACACGTAGACCATGCCCGTTCCCGGGCGGGTGGACGATCCGATCGTCCAGACCCACGACACAAGGCCATCCCGGTCAGCTCGCTTCGGGTACAGACCGCGCGCCGTGCTGGGTGTTCCCGCCGGAGTGACGTAGGCGATTTCGCAGAACGCGAAAGGTTCGGTCCCAGCCGAGACCCGGGCGCTACCCCACGGGCGCGCCCCAACAACGGACACGATGTCGACATAGGTCGGCTCAACGGCCCCGACCTGCACCGCTGCCGGCTTCGTCTGCGAAACGCGCGTGGCCGCGTGAGAGGCCTGCGGCCAAACCACCACCAGGGCGAAGGCAGCCGCCAGAGCGAACGGACGAATGTACACGGTAACCCCCTCCAATTGGCCCGTAAACGGCCACCCCCGTAACCAGCACTGTGACCATCGGTGTCACATAAACCAGCGCGATCCAGGAGTGTCCAACGTCCTACGAACCGACGACTTCGAATTGAGGCGCAAGGCTGTCGATGACGTCGACATCAGTAGAACTCTTGTTCGTATTCTATCAGACAGGAGAATGATTCGCAAGGCTGTCTTCATTAGAGTGGCTGATCGCTGAAATGTTCTGATCCGTGAATCGGAGGCCAGGCCTGAGGCCGCTATGCTCGTGACTGGAGGGCGAATCGTCCGGGCTGCTCAGGGTGAGTAGACGAAACATCTGAGGACCGAGAAACAGCTCAGCCACTATCGTCGGTATGGTCGCCCATCGCTATGCCAACTCAAGATCCCAGGCGGCAATGCGCGGGGAGGACTTGACAGGCTGCTTCCAAGTGGAACTCGAGCAGTTCAGGAGTCGCGTTAGGTGGGATTCAGTCAAGCGAAGACGGCGTCTCGAATCGAACCTGTCACCCGCCATGCGCCCTTCTCCCGATGGGCGATCGAGCACCTGAATGGCGAGGGTAGGCAAACCTTCGGACGGATCAGACCCGTACGACAGGAGCCGGGCGCTCCCGCGTTCGTTCAGCCAGTGGGCAGAGAGGGAGGGATTCGAACCCCCGGACCTTTCGGTCTGCGGTTTTCAAGACCGCTGCCATCGTCCACTCGGCCACCTCTCCGGACGGGCGAATCGTATCGCCCCGCTTCGCGCACCGGCAAGCTACCCCAGCCGGCCGAACAGTCGCGCCAACTGGGTCGCCGACAGATGCATCATCGTCGGACGGCCATGCGGGCAGGTCTTCGGCGCGTCCGTCTCCTCGAGTTGCCGCAGCAATGCCCGCATCTCACCATCCGCGAGCGCCTGACCCGCTCGCACCGAGCTATGACAGGCCACCGACGCCGCGACCCGGTCGCGCCACTGCGCCGGGTTCGACCCCAGTCCATCGAGCGCCTCGGTCAGCGCACCGCCCACCTCACCCGGTTCGAGCCCCGCCGGCGAACCCCGCAACACCACGCTCCGCTCGCCAAACCGCTCGATCGCAAATCCCAGTTCGGCCAACCGTTCGCCGTGCCGCTCAAACGCCTCCACCTGCTCGGCGCTCAACTCGAGCGCCAACGGGTCGAGTAAACCCTGGGTCTGGACCTCACCCCGGTCCCAGGCCGCCAGCAGCCGGTCGAACAACACCCGCTCGTGCGCCGCATGTTGGTCCACCAGATAGACCCCATCCGGCCCCTCGGCGATCAAGTAGGTCAGCCCGATCTGCCCCAAGAGACGCAGAACCGGCAGCCGGCGAGGTTCCGGAGCTTCGAAGGCAAGTTGCTCTCCCGCCTCGTCCTCCGGCCAGGCAGACGGGGTTAAGGGCGGGATCTCCGGCACCGCCAGGTCACCATCGAGCGCCGAGCGCACCGCCTGCTGCACCGCCGAAAACGCCTCGCGGTCCCAGCGCAAACGAACCTCGCTCTTGGATGGATGGACGTTCACATCCACCCCGCCTGGCGCGATCGCGAGGTGCAACACCGCCACCGGGTGACGCCCAACCATCAGCCGGTTGGCAAACGCCGTCTCGACGGCCTGGCCGAGCAGCCGGCTCTGCACCCAACGCCCGTTCACGAAAAACGACAGCCCACCACGGTTTGCCCGGCTCACCGACGGCCGGCCGATCAGCCCGACCACCTCGACCAGCCGGTCCGCATCGCCTCCCGCTCGCGAATCGACGGCGATCGTCGACTCGGCCACCGTCCGCCCGAGCGTCGCCAGCACCGCATCGTGGAGCGTTCCGCCCGGCGACCGCAAGGTCGTTCGACCGTCGACCTGCAGGGTGAAGCGCACCTCTGGCCGGGCGAGGGCATACTGACCGACGACCTGGGCGCAATGCGCCGCCTCGCCGCCGGCGCTGCGAAGTTGCTGGCGTCGCGCCGGGATCGCGCCAAACAGGTCGCGCACCGCGACCTGGGTGCCGGGAGGGCCGCCCCGCCGGCCGGCTTCGACAAGGGCGCCGCCCGCCCAGCGGCGAAACGCTGCAAAGTCATTGCCAGCCGGCCGGCTCAGCACGGTCACCTCGGCTACCGCCCGCACGCTCGGCAGCGCTTCGCCACGAAAACCAAGCGTCCCGATCGCCAGCAGGTCGTCGAAGCCGGTCAGCTTGCTGGTGGCGTGACGCTCGAACGCAAGCTCGATCTCGTCCTCGGGGATACCGCAGCCGTCGTCGGTCACCCGGATCATCTGGACCCCGCCGCCGCGGATCTCGACCAGAACCGACCGAGCGTCTGCATCCAGCGCGTTCTCGACAAGTTCCTTGACCACCGACGCCGGACGCTCGATCACCTCCCCGGCGGCGATCTTCGCGGCCACCGCCGGGTCCAGCACGCGAATCGGCATCGTCCGGCCTCGCGTCAGAGCAGGGTTAGTCGCGGCTGTTGCCGCTCAATGCGCTCAGCAACCGCAGCAACGACAGGAAGATGTTGACGATGTCCAGATAGACCATCGCCGTCATCATCACCACGTTCGAGAAGGCGTTCGGCATCTGCTTGATCTTCTGGACATCGTGGATCAGGTAGAGGCTGAACAGCACCGCGCCGCCGCCACCGAGCAGGATCTCCAGCCAGGTCGCCCGGACGAAGATCGCCAGAATGCTCCCTCCGATCAGCGCCAGCAGCCCGACGAACATCCACGTCGAAAAGCGCGCCAGCGAGATCTCGGTCGTCCAGGCAAAGATCGTCAGTCCGCCGGTGATGATCGCCGTGAGCAAGAGCGCCTGACCGAGAATTGCCGGCGCGGCGACCGCGTACATTCCGATGATCGGTCCGAGTGACAATCCCGAGAGGAAGGTGAAGCCGTACAACACCAGCAGGCCGAGCGCTGGCGAGGCGTTCGCCGCCGGCCGCAGGGCGATGATAAAGCCGATCTGGGCGATCGCCAGAATGATGAAGAACGGCAGTCCGAAGACCCCGCTCGACATCAGCATAATGCCGACCACCCCGCCGACCGCACTGAAGACGAATGAGAACGCCAGCAAACCGAAGACGGTGGCGACCGCCCCGCGCCCGGCAACTGGCGCAGTAGTGCTCGCCCCTAGTAGGTTCGGGTTCTCTCCGCGAGCGTCTGGGTTCATCGCTACCCTCCTAGCTCTCTCATCAAGACAATAGCATAGGTGCAGTACATCAGCAGGAAGAATAGACTTTCACGAGATGACCGCTGCCATTTTGGCCGGCCCACGCGCCGATGGAGCGATCCTGGCTGCCGCCCAGGAACTCGCCGCCGCACTCGGCGAGCGGGCGCTGATCGCCGCCGGCTTCTCGGCGCTCGGCTGGCCGGTCGATCTCGCCGTTTTTGGCGAACAGTCTCTCGCCGTCATCCAACGTGCCCCCGCCGAAGGCCCGATCGTCGCCAACCGCAGCGGGCTCTGGACCGACCGCGGCGAGCCGTTCCTGCCCGACCGTCCCAACCCGCTCGTCAGTCTCCGTCTCGCCCGCCTCGCCCTCCTCGACCGCCTCGCCGAATGTTCCTCAGCCGTCCTCGGCCGCGACGGCGATGCCCTCGTCTGGAACCGCGCCGGTGGCTTCGTCGCCGTCACCCCGCGACTTGCGCCCGGATCGCGCACCACCCTCGGCGTCGCCCCAGAGCAGTGCCGAATCGTCGGGATCGACCGCGTTGGGCCAACGCTCGCTCGTCTTCGCCCCACCCACGCCCCACTCGACCCCAGCGCCACCCTTCGCCTGCTCGTGGAGGGTCTCGGCCTGCGTCCGGTCGGCGAGGCTGCCGAGGATGCTGGCTGCTTTCTCTGCGACCTCCACGGCCGGCACTGTGACCTTCATCGCTTGCGCGGCGCAATCGTCGGTGTTCGCCGCCGCGACGACTCGGTGCTGCTCTCCGTCCGCACCGAAGACCACTGGATCGCCGAACTCTATCTCAACCACCCCTGGCAGTCGCTCGCCGAGGGGATCGAGCGTCTCGTCGCCGACGGCGCGAGTCCGACGATCGTTGCCCACCACCTCGCTGCCCGGATTTCCGACGGCCGGGCGCGTTTTGCCGCCGGAGGCGATAGCCTGGTCGTGCTCGCCCCGGAGGTGCTGCTGGATGTCAGCGCCGTCGCCGAGATGGCGCAGTGCCCGATGGCCTATGTCATCCACCAGTTCGGGCCCAAAGACCCCAACGACACCTCGGTACGCGGCAAGGTCGTCCACGCCGCTCTGCGCCGGGTGGTGCGCGGCGAAGGTCCGGCTGAAGCGCTCACCGAGGCCGTTCGCGAATCGGGCCGCGATCTCGCCTTCGCTGGTCTGGATGCCGCCGCTGCGAGCGACGCCGCCCGCGAACACGTCGAGCGCCTCGCCACCTTCGTCGACGGCCGCCCCGCTCAGACCGAGACGGGCGTCAGCAACCCTTTTCTTGGTCTTGCCGGCCGTGTCGATGCCGTCTGGGAAGACGACGGCAAAGTGCGGCGAATCCTCGAACTGAAGACCGGCCGACCGATGCTGACGCTCAAGCCACGGCGTAATCACCTCCTTCAGGCTCAACTGTATGCCGCCAGCCTCTGGCAGGCCGGCCGGCTCGATCTGGCGAGCGCAACCGCCGAGATCGGCTACACCGGCGGCGACGAGCCGATCGCCCTCCCCGCCCGGCTCGACTGGCCATCGGTCCGCCAGGCCATTTTCGTTCGCAACGAGGCCGTCCTCTTCGACCTAACCGGCCATCCACTTGGCGAAGCACAACGCTGCCACCCTTGTCCGCGCTTTCGTCTCGACCGTTGCCAGTTCTACGCCGATCTCCTGGGTTATGCCCCGCGGATGACCACTGACGACGCCGACCGGGTAACGTTTCGACGTTGGGTCGCCGCCCTGCGCCATGACGCGGCGTTCGACGCCCGCTCGGCGCTGGGCGCGGCACGCCGCTCGGTCAACGAGCGCGTCGAAGACGGAACCTGCTTTCGGATCGACGCCATTTCATCCGCCACCACCGACGAGGATGGTCGCTGGCATGCCCGTCTGAGCGGGCCGAACATCTCGCGGTTTCGCGCCGCCGACCGGGCACTCCTCGTTGGCGACGGTGTGATGGGACGCCAGGTGAGCGCCGAGATCGACGCCACCAGCGCAACCTGGATCGATGTGATCGCCGACGCCCCGGCGCCCTGGGCCACTCGCCTCGAGCCCGGCGGGTCGGGCAATCTTCTCCAGGGTCTCTTTCAGGGGCTGACCGGCTGGTTACGCGGTGATGTCCGGTTGCGGCGGCTGGTAGCCGGCGACGCGATTCCGTCATTCGGCCCACGTCCGCCCGCCGACCCGGCGCTCGACCCCTTCCAACAGGCCGCCGCCGCAACAGCGCTCGCCGCCAAAGACTACGCTCTGATCTGGGGACCGCCCGGCTCCGGCAAGACCCGCACCATCGCGCGGATCGTTCGCGCTGCCGGCCGGCGTGTCCTACTCGCCGCCTTCACCAATCAGGCGGTCGACAACCTCGCGCTCGCCCTGCTCGCCGATGGCCAGAGTGAGTTGCTCATCCTCGGCCGACCCAACCGCTCCAACTCGGCACTCGACCGCTTCACTCTCGACGCCACCGGCGACGATCTCGACGCCATCAGCGAGACGCTCGGCCAGACGCCGATCGTCCTCTCCACCGCCCATCAGGTCGCGAGCGGACGCTACGACCGCGCCTTCGGTGGCTCACCCCCCTTTGGTCTGGTCATCCTCGACGAGGCAACCCAGCTCACCGAGCCGGCGGCGCTCGGCGTCCTCCGCCTCGGGGCGGCGTTCGTCCTCGTCGGCGACCACAAGCAACTTGCTCCGATCGTGGCCGACCAGACGTCCGACCTCGCTCGTTCGCTCTTCGACCGTCTCTGGGCCGATCCCGCCTCGACCAATGCACGGGCCAAGCTCGCTCGGCAATATCGGATGCGCTCCGCCATCGCCGCCTTCTCGGCACACCGCTGGTACGACGACGACCTTCAGACCGCGCCGAGCGCCGAAGCCCGGCCGCCCGTCATCCCGCCAACCAGCCGTTGGCCGGCACTCTGGGGCGACTCCCCCGCCGTGCTCGCCGCTACCAACGACGAGACTGCCGTCGTCGCAACCTTGGTGGCAGAAGCGCTTTCCGCCGGGCTGAATGCCGATGACATCGGCGTTGTCGCGCCCTACCGTCAGCAGGTCGCGGCGATTGCCGCCGCCCTGGCCGCGCTCGGTCTGCCTGACGTTCCCCTGGTCGACACCGTCGATCGTTTCCAAGGGTCCGAGCGTGACTGCATCATCCTCGCTACCGGCGCCGGCCGGCAAGGCGATCTCCTGAATGACGAGCGCCGGCTCAACGTCGCACTGACCCGCGCCCGGCGCAAGTTGATCGTCGTCGGCGACCCGGGCCTGCTACGTCGGTCGCCGGCCAGCGCTGCGCTCGTCGACCACTTCGCGGCCACGGGTTGCCTCGTACTCATCGAGACCGGGTGAGGGGCGCACACATCCCCGGCCTCTCTCCCGTTGGCGAACGCCAGGTCGAAGGCTCCGATGAGGCAGCAGAATGAGACATCTTCTTGCTGGAGATTTCGCGCGCGGCCTGACGGCGGCTGAACCCTGAGTCGGGTCGAGATTGCCAAACGCAAATGCGCTGGCGAAATCCTGCGCGCTGCGCCACGGCCATCGTTGCGGCTGTACCCTCGACGGGTCGTCGACCGTGACAGGTCCAGTCTAGCGGCGACGGCGGCAGGCGGTCAAGTTGCAGACGATCGTCACGCTCGCGTAGGCTCTTGGGCGGCGTCCGTTCCCGGCGGGCGACCGCTCTGGCCGAGAGGTATGTCGTGGCCTTTCCTTCGATCGAGCAACTCCAAAAGGACTTGCTGTCATTCTGCCAACTGCCGCGATTTGCTCAGATGATCACCATCGACAAGCAGGGCTTTCCGACCGTCCGGACCCTTGGCGGTCGGCTGCAGCCAAATTGGACCGTCGATGTGTACACCTCCAAGCGCTTCGCCCGGCTTGCGCAGGTTCGCCGTAACCCTCATATGGCGATGGTCTGGAGCCAGTCGCCGGAGACCGGAAGTTCGACCCAGGCCCCACAGTTGGTCGCCGCCAAGGGACGTGCTGAGATCCTCGAGGGTGAGGCGATCCGGGCATTTGCCGAGCAGCGCGTCGCCGCCGGCGCCCGGGAAGGTATGACCGTCGAGCGCTACCTCGCCCAGACCGCCTTGATCCGCTTTCACATCGCCGAGTTTCGTGTCGAAGGCTTCGCCGCAGAAGGCAGCGAGTTGACCTTTGAGGAGGTCACCTCCGGGCTCACCTGGCGTCCCGCCGGCCCCGCCGTGATCGAACCTTCCGACCCCGAAGGCTGAGCCGCTAGCAGGGTGCGCCGACGCGCCCCGCCGCCCAGGCCAGAGCACCGGCGACCTGACGGGCAAAGCGCGGGTCGGCCCAGGTCGCCGGATAGTGCCCCAGCGCGTTGTAGTAAACCCGTCCGGCGCCATACGGCTTGCACCAGGCAAGCGGATAGTCGCCGCTTGCCTTGACCGAGGCCGCGTCGAGCCGCAGCAGGACGTGCGCCCTCGGCCGCGGGTTCTCGCGAAACGTGTAGAACTCTTCGTCGATCGCAAACCGCTCGCCGATCCCTTCGGTCGCCGGATGCGCTCCATCCTCGACGATAACCGTCGCCGGTTGCACCCAGGGATGTTCTTTGAAATAGGCGCCGACCATCCCGCCATACTCCGGCCAGTCATAAAGCGTGTCGGTCGCGCTGTGAAAGCCAAGGAACCCGCCGCCGCCCGACACAAACGAGAGCAACGCCGCCCGCCGCGCCGCCGACAGCGCAAGCTCACCGCTCGTCAGACAAAAGACCAGCACCTGATAGCTTGCGAGTCCGGCCTCGCTGATCGTCGCCAGGTCTTCGGTGGTGGTGACGGCAAACGACTGGCCGTTGAGTGCGGCAAAGGCCTGGCGAGCAGCCGGGATCGAGTCGTGGCGAAAGCCGGCGGTGGCGGTCAGCACCAGCACCCGCGCCGGCCCGGCCTGCGGGGTCCGGGTGACCGGCGCGATCGGGATGGCGATCTCATTACTGGGGCGCGAGCAGCCGGCCAGCGCGAGGATCAGCCCGGAGGCAAGCGCACTCCGTCGGCTGACCCGCGCGGTCATTCCTCGTCGACCGGCAGGATCGCCGAGCCAGTCTGCGACCGCGGGTCGCGCCGGTCCCAACGGCCGGCGTCGACCCGGGCGAGAAAATCACCAAGCAGCAGATTGAAGAGCTCGACCTCCTCGAGGTTGATCGTGTGGCCGCTCTTGGGAAGCACCGCCAGCCCGGCACGCGGGATCGTCCGCTTCAGAAAGAGCGCCGGCTCGAGGCAAGGGTCGTCCTCGTCTCCAACGACGATCAAGGTCGGAACATCCAGATCAGCCAACCGATCGCGCAGGTCGAAGACCGATGGTCGCTCTTTTTGGACGCCGAGAAACGTGTTGGCCGACCCAAGATCGGAGTGCTCGGCCAGTCGTTCGGCGAACGCGCGATAGCCATCCGGGTCTTTCGCTTCGAACTGGACCCGTGTTGGCCCACGCGAATACCAGCTTGCCACCGAGCGCATCCCGTCCTCGATCATCTTGCGCGCCGTTACTTCGACGTCGGCCTGGAATTTTGTCCGCTCGGCTGGCGTCGACCCATAGCCCGCGCCGGCCAGCACCAGCGACCGCACCCGATCGGCGTGCTGGGTCGCAAAGTGGAGCGAGGCGTAGCCACCCATCGAAATCCCGCAGACATGCGCCCGGTCGATCCCGAGGCCATTCAGAACGTCGCGGATGTCGTCTGCGGCCCGCTGCTGCGAATAGAGCCTGACATCCTCCGGCACGTCCGAGGGCGGATAGCCACGGGCGTTGTAGGCGATCGTCCGGTAGCGCCGCGAGAGCGCCGAAATCTGCGGCTGCCAGCTTCGATAGTCGTCGGCGAACTCGTGAACGAAGACGATTGGAGCACCGCTCCCGCGCTCGTGGTAGAACAGTTGCACGCCGTCGTTGGTGGTGACGTGTGGCATCGGTCTCCTCGGTTTGAGCGTTAGGCCGGTGCGCCGATCACGACGTTCCATTCCCGGACCGTCATCCCCGTCCAGAGCCCGGCCAGACAGTACGGGTCGTTGCGCATCAGTTCGTCGACCTCCTCGCGGCTCTCGGCGCGGTACACCACCAGCGCTCCGTCCAGCGGGTCGGCCCAGGCGCCGGCCAGCACGACCCTGCCTTGCTCACGCAGCCGTTCGAGATACGCGAGGTGGGCGGGACGGTGCGGGGCGCGCTTTTCGGCGATGTCGGGGACATAGCCGAGGATCGCCGCAAACAGCTTCATTGGTCCTCCGCCGCCATGGTACCGGATCAGTTGGCGACGCGAACGACGACCTTGCTCTCGGTTGGCCGACCGGACCGGTCATAGACCGTCAGGATGATCGAGTGGACGGTATTGGGCGATCCGCCGGTGGACCAACTCCCCAACGCGCCGTTCTCTACTGAACGGGTACCTTCGGCGATCGTTCGCCGCTGCCAGGGGCTCTCGCCCTGGCCGACCTCGAGTTTGTAGGCGGCGAAGTCCGGCCCACTGGCCGACCCGACCACGTTGACCGTTCCCTTGACCAACGACCCCGAGGCGGGCGCGACGATCGCCACTGGCCCGGCGGCGGCTGGCGCCGGTGAGACGGACGGCCGCGGCGTGCTGGCCGGTGGCGGGGTGGTCGCCGGAGCGGGGGTCCGCGTTGTGCTGACTGGAAGGGTCGGGCTGAGCGTCGTCGTCCCGCTGATCGTGGCGGTGCCGGTCACCGTCTGGCGCGGGCCGCTAAAGCAGGTGCAATACTCGGTCGGAACCGGCGGCAGGCCGAGATTGAGGATCTCCTGCGGCACATCGGTCAGGTTCGGCGGCAGGAACGAGCGTTGCTCGACCTCCTCCGGGTTACAGCCAGCATCCGCCAACTTGCCATCGAGCTTGCACACCAGCAACCGCTTGGCATACAGGTCGATCGGCGTCTTGGGCGTCACGCCCTGCAGATAGATATCGCTTGAAGACTGGCTGCATTCGCCCTTCTCGTTGCGCTCGGCGCAGACCGTCACCGAGATGATCCCCGGCGGCCGGGCGAAGCCATGAACCGCATAGTCGCGATGGGCCACTTCCATAAAGTCGTGCCAGATCGGCCCGGCAGCGCGCGAACCCAGCAGATTTACCATTGCCGCGTTGTTCGAATTGCCGACCCAGACGCCGGTGACCAGGTCGGGCGTGTAGCCCATCGTCCAAGCGTCGCGCGAGTCGTCGGTTGTGCCAGTCTTGGCGGCCGCTGGCCGTGACAGGCGCAGCGGGCTGTCGAACCCGAACTCGGGAGCACGTGCGGCATTGTCGGAAAGGATGTCGGTGATCAAGTAGGTCAGTTCGGGGGTGAGCGGCCGGCGGTCGTCCTTGGTCTGGTGCTCGAAGATCGTCCGGCCATCGACGTCGGTCACCTTCAAGATCGGCGCGGGGGGGTGGTAGATACCGCCCGAGGCGAATACTCCGTAGGCCGCCGTCAGGTCGAGCAACCGCACCTCGCCACCGCCGAGCGTCAACGACAACCCGTAGCGCGAGGGGTCTTTGAAGCTGGTAATCCCCATGTTGCGCGCCATCTCGACGGTGTCGGTCAGGCCGGCAAATTGCAGTACCTTGATCGCCGGGATGTTCAACGAGGTGGCAAGCGCCGTCCGAAGCTTCACTGGCCCACGAAACTTCCCGTCGTTGTTCTTCGGGGCGAACGCTTTGCCGCGCACATCCGGCACGGTCAGCGGCTCGTCCATCACCACGGTCGCCGGGGTGTAGCCCTTCTTGAAGGCTGTCACGTAGGTGATCGGCTTGATCGACGAACCCGGCTGACGCTCGGCCAGCGCCACGTTCACCTGACCGTCGATATCCCGATCGAAATAGTCCACCGACCCGACCATCGCCAGTACCTCGCCGTTTTTCGGGTCGAGGGCAACGAGGGCGGCATTCCGGGCATTGAAGCGCGACACCGATTCGATATGGTTCTTGGCGATCCGCTCCGCCTCGCGCTGGAGGTCGAGGTCGAGTGAGGTCTGGACCGTCAGGCCGCCGCGATAGAGGCGGTCCGCTCCGTACGTTTCCTGGAGCAGGTCGCGCACGTAAAAGACAAAATGCGGAGCTTTGATGTCGAAGCGGGCCGCCCGAAACTGCAACGGCTCTTCACGAACCCGGTCCGCCTCCGCAGCGCTGACAAAGCCGGCTCGGCGCATCAACTCGAGGACGTCTGACTGGCGCTCACGTGCCGCGCGTGGGTTGACCGTCGGGTCGTACTCGACTGGTGACTGCGGCAACCCGGCCAGCAATGACGCCTCGGCGAGGGTCACCTCGCGCACCGACTTGCCGAAATAGCCCTGGGCGGCCGCCTCGATCCCGTAGCTCAGGTTCCCGTAGTAGATCTCGTTGAGATACATCTCGAGGATCTGCTCTTTGCTGTAGAGCCGGTCGATCTGGACGGCGAGCAGGATCTCCTTCAGCTTGCGGGTATAGCGTAGCCGCTCACGATCGGCCTTGGGGCGGGTCTGGTCGAGTTCGGCCTGGCGGTCCTCCTCGGGGATCAGCACGTTGCGGATCAACTGCTGGGTGATCGTCGACCCGCCGCCCTCGCCGGTGCCGGTCAGATTCAGGTAGATCGCCCGGGCGATGCCCTGATAGTCGACGCCTTGATTCTCGAAGAAGGTCCGGTCCTCGGTCGCCACCGTCGCCGAAACCACCGCCCGGGGCATCTCCGAGAGCGGGATCCGCGTGCGGCGGCCGGCGTTCGGGTCGAATAGCTCATAGAGCAGTTCGCCGTCCCGGTCGAGGATGCGCGTCGAGTTGAACTGCTGGGTGCGGACCGAAAGTTCACCGGCATTCGGCAATTCAAGATAGCCGCCGAACCGATCGCTGGTGAACGCCAGGGCGGCCGGCGCGCCGAAGAGCAGAGTCGTCAGCAGTCCGATCCCGCTCGCAAAGACGAGGGCGACGGCGATCCCGAACCCACGCAGCAGTCCGTTCCCACGATGGGTTGCCCGGCGCTGCAAGCGGAACTTCAGCCTGGCGTTGCGGATGGTTTCGACGCGATCGGAGGCGCGATTGGTGCGGCGGCGAGTGTCCATGTGAGAAGGAAGTATAGGCCGACCGGGCTAGACCGGCGAGCGCCGGGCTGCTTGCAGCGCGGCCTGGTGGAGCAGTCCGTTCGTCGCGAGGCCGTCGCCGTTGGCCGCGCTCGTCGCCCCATCGAAGTCACTGAAGCGCCCACCCGCCTCTTCGACGCAGATCTTCGGAGCAGCCAGGTCCCAGAGGTTTGCCCCCAAGTCGAACATGATCTCGGCTCGGCCGGTGGCGACGAGCGCATAGCCGTAACCATCGCCCCAGGTTCTGGTCGTGCCCGCCGCCGCCAGCAACCCGTCGACCCGTCCCGCCTCCTTGAAGCTCGACCCGAGCAGGTAGGCATCCTCGAGCCGCTCGACCGTCGAAACACGGCAGCGGCGGCCGTTCCAGCGGCAGCCAAGCCCCCGGCCGGCATCGACCAGTTCGCCCAGCCCGGGCAGGTAGATCGCTCCGGCGACGATCTCGCCTTCGCGCTCGGCGGCAACGAGCACCGCATAGAGCGGCACACCCCGGATGAACGACCGTGTCCCGTCGA
Source organism: Dehalococcoidia bacterium (assembly GCA_046328265.1). Lineage (GTDB taxonomy): Bacteria > Chloroflexota > Dehalococcoidia > SpSt-223 > SpSt-223 > JANWZD01. Next base: position 87,486 of record JAXLWW010000005.1, on the reverse strand, counting down.
TCGGGTCGACGATCCAGCGGCAGGACGCGCCAGGGCGAGTGTCGCCCCATTCCTCGCCGAGGATACCGTGCTGAGGGTAGCGCGCCTCGATCCGCCGCCGGATCAACTGCTCGGCATCCCGGTCGGCCGCGGTTACCGGCGAATGGTCGCTCTTCCACTCGGTGGCCACGTCGTTCTGAAAGAACCCCAACGTCAGCCGCCCCGCCCCAACCGCCAGGTCCGCGGCAAAGTCGCGCAGCGCCTCAATCGATTCGTCGCTCATCCGCCCCTCCCGCCGGATCGTAGCCGAGCGTTCAGGGCGCGAACGGAAACTCGACGCTGTCGCCGGTAGGCGTTCTCAACCGAACACCCGTTGCCGGGTCGTAGAGCCCGACCCGCACTGTTCGAACGCCGGGAGCGTCCGGCAGAGGAACCCGGTCGGCGATCCGCTCGCCCACGCTCCAAAGGCTGGTCGGGTAGCCCCCGCTTCTGGGCGGCGAATCGCGCTGGGCAATCAACCGGCCGCTCCCGTCGAGCAGATGGACGAACACCGTGTAGTCTCGTTCGGGATCGCGGCGCGCTTCCCAGACCAGCAGCAACGTGTCGCCCTCGTCGGTGACGTCGTAACCGACGAGGGAAATCAGATCGCCAAATGGAACGCGCGGCTCGGCGCGCAACTTGAGATCTACCGGCGGCTCGGGCAGCTTCAGCGGCGGTAACAGCGCCAACCCGGCGACTGCCGTCTGATCCGGGTTGGTGCGAAACGGCCGTAGTCCAACCTGAACCTGGTAGCGGCCGCTTTCGGCATTCGCTGGGAGACGGAGACGATGACGTGTCGTTCGACGGTCTCCGGCCCGCCAGAGGCTAGTCGGCCCGAGCCCGTTTCCGAGGTCGGACGACGCCCGATCGACGATCTCGCCGTCCGGTCCCAGCAGCGTTGCCAGCAGCGCGTAGTCATCGGCGGGCTGAGCGTCCGCCGCCCAATCCAGTTCGACCTCGACCGTCGCGCCGGGCGCAACCGTCCGGCCGCCCGGCAGTCGCGCCCCGATCAGAGCGATCGCCTCGGCCCGGCCGAGCGTCACCGGCAGCGCCGCGTCGGGCGGTCCGGGTATCTCGAGTGTTCCAACCTGGCGCGCCTCGCCGCCCGCCACTGCATCGAGACGCGCCGGCCCGGCCGGAAAGCCAGGTGGCAGCCGCACCGTCCGCACGTCCTTCACCACCTCGTTCTTCATCCACCAGGCCGTCGACGACGTTGCCCAGACCGGCCGTCCAAGATCGCTGGCCACCGCCCCATCGCTCGCCACAATCCTCACGCCAAGCGGCAGATCGCCCGCCGCTTCTATCGCCTGCCAATACAGCGTCAGCCGATAGTCGGCTGGTCCGCTTCGCTCGACGAGGCCGCCCAGCAGCCGCACCGGCCCAAGGTCGGCCGCCGGGATCGCCGATTGCTCCATCCCCGGCCCAAAGACACTCAGAGCCACAATCCCCACGAGGCCAAGCGCGATCGTCGCGAGCGCCAGCCGGCCGCTCAAACGGCGGAGTGGCAGCGCGACAGCCGCAAGGCTCAGCCCGGTCAACGCCGCGATCGCCAGGCCGGCCATCCGCGCTGGGGTCGTTCCGTAGCGGATCGCCAACAGATGGTCGCCCGCCGGCACCTCGACGGTGAGGAGCCGAAGCGGGCCGGTCTCCCGGATCGTGGCGGGCGCTCCGTCGACCGTCGCGCTCCAACCTGGTAGGGCGAATGCGTGCAGCCGCAGCGGCGTAGCCTGCTCAGCGCGCAGCGCAAGATCGATACCGTATGGCCCAAACCGCAACAGTTGCGCTTCGGGAAACGCCGGGTCGGCGCGGGTATCGGGTGGTGTAACAAACCCATCGGCCGGCCAGCGCCACGCTACCCCGGCCGGCAGGTATTCCTGCGATATGGTCGTCCCGACCGAGCGGTCGACAAACTCCCAACGGGCGACGCCCCCCGGTGTGAAGAGCGCCGGGTCGGCCTCGCGCGGGCAACCGGCAACCCGGCCAGTCCGCCCGCTCCCAGCAGGAAGCGCCGATCGCGGCGGCAACAACCGACCCGGTCCGCAGCAGGGCGAGCGGCGTCGAGGCGACTGCCCCGAGCAGCGCCGCCGGACCGAGCAGCCGGAAGGGAAACTGCACGGCATCGAGCAGCCCCAGTCCCCAGAAAGGCGCCGCCACGACTGAGATACCCACCGCCACGGTCAGCATAGCGGCCGCCCCGAACAGCGCCGGCGCGCGCAACCGGCGCAACGCCAGCGCCGTTGCCAATCCAGCCCCGGCAGCCATCACCTGCACCAACCCAAGCCGGAACCCTGCGCCGCCGAAGACCGGGCCAATGTCGACCAGTCGGTCGAGCCCGATCAGTCCGTCGAGCGGCTTGCCACTGAAGCGATTGAGCGAGACCGCACCGGCTTCGACCAACGCCGGTAGCCAGTAGAAGGCGGTCAGACCGAGCGCCAGGGCGAACGGCAACGCTCCCCGGAAGAGGGTTTGCCAGCCCGCGCCGCGTCGTAGCACCACCCACCAGAGCGCCGCCAACGGCCAGCCAAACAGCGCGATCAGGTTGTGCGCCAGCAGCAGCGCCGCCAGCGCGAGCGCCGGCCAGACCGCCCCACGCCAGGCTCCTCGCCAGTTCAGCAGCGACCAGAACACCCACGGCAGGATCGCCAGCGCCCAGGCCTCCGCCATCGCCCCACGAACGTAGACGACCGCCAGCAGATACGGCGCGAACAGGTAGGCCGCACCAGCCAGCACCCCGCCGGCGATCCGGCCGCTGAGCGCCCGCCCCAGACCAAACGCCCCGGCCGCCGCCACCAGCAGCGCCAGCGCCAAGGAGAGGCGCACTCCTGCCGGTGGGTCCCCGCCGAACAGCAGCGGCGCCTCCGCGACATACAGCGAGAGCGGCGGGTAGAAGCTACCCAGCGGGTAGCCGTAGCCCGATGCAAGGTCGGGGTAGAGCCGGGGAAAGAGCACGCCTTGACGCAGCAGTTCGTCGAAGCTTACCTGTCGGTTGACATGGTTCAGCCCGTCGTCGCTCGCAAGGAGGGAGACGGAGAGCAGCAGCCAGATCGCCGGCAGGGCGAGCAGCGGCGGAAGGGCAAGAAGCGCCCACCGCCGCCAGGCTCCGACCGCGCTCACCGCGCGCCCACCGCCAGCGCGCCGACGACGACCTCAGGGCCGCCGGGAACGTCTACCGGCCGGCCGCTCTCGCGGTCGTAGACGACCATCGCGATCGGATAGGCGCCCGGAGCCAGTCCGGTCGGCAGTTCGAGCAGGTGGAAGGTTCGCTCGCGTTCGTCGCCCGCCCAGGCCGAGGTGCCTTCGAACAGACCGGTGCGGATAATCTCGCGATCCGACTGCGCGAGGCGCGCGCCGGACAGGTCAAGCAGTCGAGCCGACACCTTGAGGTCGAGATCGGTCCGACCGACCGCCGACCATTCCGCCACCAGCCAGGCGACTTTGCCGCTCGTCCCGCTGGCCAGTCCGCTCAGCCGCAGCGGGCCAAAGTCGATCGACTTGGCGGTCAGCGCACTCGGCGCAAGCGGACCGGACAGCGGCGCGTCAAGCCGCCAGGCCGTCGCCCGGAAGCGGTCGTACTGCTCGTCCCAGAGCAAAACGCCCTCGCGACCCAGCAAGAACTCGGCCAGGCGCTTGTTGTCGGCGGGGATGTCGCGCTCGGCGGCGCGCTCGAAGACGACGATCGTCCGCCGACCAGCGGCGAGTGCGGCGATCTCTCCGGCGATCGTCTCCTCGTCGGCGCGGACGAAGCGGTAGGGCGACTCGCCGCGGTAGAGAAAGGCGACAGTCCCGTGGCTGTAATCGTCGCGATAGAGCCGGCTCTGGACGATGACAAATGCGGTGTCCGGCCCCGCCTCGGCGTTCATCACCCCGGCAAGTTCGACCATGTCCTCGTCGAACTGGTCGGATAGCTCCGGCAGCGCCGCCCATTCCTGAAAGTAGACCCGCGCCTCCCAGGCTCCGCTCAGCACCATCAGCACGGCCGCCGCGCCTGCCACTGCCACCCGCGGCACACCTCGCCGGACCAACCAGCGCCCGGTATCGACCAATCCGATCGCCGGGAACAGATAGATCACCGGCAGCAGCCCGAAGGCATGGGCATTGTGGGGATAGACCCCTGCCGGCAGCGCCGTCGCCAGCAGCATCAGCCCGGCCCAGAGCAGAACAAAGGTGTAGGGTCCATGCCGCCAGCGCCAAAGTGCGATCGCCAGCCCGATCAGAAAGAACGGCGCGATCGCCAGGTTGAACACCGGAGCGCCAGGGAAGTTGCGGTAGGCGCGGGCGTCGCCGCCGCCGGGAATGACAACCATCGGCACGGTGCCGGCCAACGCCGTCAGGTAACGCGTCGCAGCCGGTCCGCCTCCCTCGTTGAGCGGATTTAGCTTGTCCTGTCGCCGGAAGTACTCCTCCGGGTGGGTCAGCCATAGCCAACCAGCGGGGCGCTCACCAGCGCCGCGACCACGACGAACAGCCCGATCTCGCGCCAGCGGCCGGCAAGCGGCTTGAGCGACCCGTCGATCGCCACGCGCACCGCCAGCTAGCCGGGCACCTCAAGAGGCAGGATCCGCGCCGCGGTGTAGCTGTACCGGGTCAGGCCGAAGGTTATGCGCCGGCAGCCGCCCAGGCGCCAAGCCGGCGCGTCTCCAGACCCTGCCAGAACCACCACGCCGTCGCCGCCAGCAAGAAGGGATAGGCGTTGATCCGCAGCCCGATCCGATTGAAGATCACCAGCCAGATCGACGTCGCCGCCAGCGCCCCGGTTGATTGCGGCCGATCCATCCCCCCGCCACCCGCACTCCGGAAACAGCCGCCGCCCCAACGAGATCGTCGCCGCCACCGTCAGCACGCCGAAAAAAGGCCGCCGGCAGACGCAGAGCAAGCGGAGCGCGCCCCCAGTACGGCGAGAAACGGTGCGATCACCACCATGAACAGCGACTCGCGTCCACCGTTTCCGGGATAGAACGGTGGATCTCGCCACCGAGCGCCGCCAGACCGTCGAGGCGTAGAAACTCTGTCCATGCTGGAGGCCCGGCGGCAGGTCCGGTAGCAGGATCACTCGCATCCCAACGCGATTAGCACCACCAGCGCCGCCAGCCAGCGCACCGTCATGGCAGCAATCCGAGGTCGATCGCCCGCCCGCCGCTCGTTCGCCGGTTGCCGGGTCGTAAAGCCCGGCTAACAACCGCAGCGGCCCAGTCGGGGTGGCGATCCGCTTGCGGTCGATCACCACCCTGCCCGGCAGCCAGGAGGCGGTCGGCGCATCGCCACCGGCGGGCGGGCCGTCATGCTGGCCGACAATCCGACCGTCCGGCCCGGCAAGGTGCGCGAACACCGTCCACCGCGATCGGCGGTCGCCGCCGCCTGCCAAACCAACTCGATCTCGACCTCGCCGCCGATCGAGCGGGCCGACCAGCCGAGCAGCGTTGCGAACCCACCGAGGGTGGCGCCGGACGGGTGATCGAAGGCCGGCACGGCGGTGCTTCTCGGCCGCGCCACCACATCGATAGCCCCGATCCGCTGTGGCTGTGCCGTCCCGCAACACCTCGACGGCAGCGGCCCGACCGGGGCAGTCGGCGATACCCGGAGTTCGACAACCTGGCGTACCAACGCCTGGGGGCCCAACGGCATCCGGCGCAGTCGCGTGGCCCCGAATCGCACCTGCGCCATCGCGGAACCGAACCTCAGTCTGATCGGCGGGAGCGCCGGTCTGCTGCCGCCAAAATAGCGCGAGTGAGACCATCTCTCCGGGACGAACCGGCCGGTCCGCAGCGCCTCGTCCGACCCGCGCAACACCCGGCCAGGCTTCGGGGAGGGGCGCGCTCGGGGTCGAGCGGAGTGGCCGACGCCGGCAAGGTGACCTCGCCAAGCGCCGCTCTCTGCTCTCCAACGGTCGGCCGCTCGCGGTCGTAGACCGAGGCGAACAGCGCGAAGCGTCCGGCCGGCAGACCGGGCGGCAGATCGAGCAGGAAGTAGGCCGATCTTCCCGTCTGGCTGGAAGTCGGGACAAAGTCCGCGGCGCGGCCAGCAAGTCGCGGTCGGCCTGGCAACCAACGCACCCGCCCCATCGCGCAACCGCAACGACACCTTCAGGTCCTCCTCCACCGGGCGGGTCAACGACCACCGCGCAACCGCCCAGAGCCGATCGTTGGCCTCGCTCGGGCCGGCGGCCCAGTCCGCGAGGCGCAGCGCCGATCTCAGCCTCTCCGACACGCTCGTCAGCGGGCGCAATCGACGGCCAGAGCGGCCCGTCGAGGGCGTAGCGGGCGATCCGATAGCCTGGCCGGGCTTCCTCGGTCAGGAGATGCCTCTGACGGCGCAGCAAGAAGTCGACGATCTCGCTTGCCGTCCGGCGGAGCCATCCTCCCCCGGCTCAGTTCGAGCACCACCACCCCGCGCCCGCCAACGAGCGCCGCCAAGTCGGCCGCCAAGCGATCCTCGTCCACCTGAACGAAGGCGATCAAGCTGTCGCCCTGGTAGAGAAAGTCGATCGCCGGGTGGCTCCAGCCGGGGAGATATCCCTCGCCGTCGGGGATGCGACAATCGCCGCCGCTCTCGCTGATCGTTCATCGCGTTGGCAACATCCACGAGTGTTCGCCGCCCGGAAGGCGTCCCAGAGGCCCGGCAGCGCCCGGTAGTCGTCGAAATAGAGGCGCCAGGCCCAGGCGAGGTTGGCGATGACAACCAGTCCGGCCAGCGTCGCGGCCAAACGGCCCGCGGGAAGCCCGGACCGGCCAAGCCGCCCGTACCAGCGCGCCGTCTCGACCAGTCCGACCGCCGGAAAGAGAAAGACCACCGGCAGAATGCCCGCTCCGTGGATGAAATGCGGCGTCGAATCGCGCGGGATCGCCGCGGCAAGTGTAAAGACCGCCAGCCAGAGCAGAATGAAGCGATACGCCGGCCGGCGAATTCGCCAGAGCGCCAGCGCCACCCCGATCAGAAAAAGCGCCCCGAGCGCCGGGTTGAACACCGGCTGGCCGGGAAATGACTGCCAGGCTGGCGCTGCCCCTTCGAGGAAGAACATTCGGAGCGTGCCGAGCAAGCGGCCGACATACCTGTCCTCGTTCGCCAAGCGGCCGTCGCCGCCAGCGAGCGCCGCCTGGCGCTCGAAGAACGAGCCGGGGTTCGTCACGGCATAGAGCACCAGCGGAACAGCGATCAACCCGGCGGCAATCGCGAAGGCGATCCACTCGCGTCGCCGAGCCCAGAGTTGACGCGGCGAGCCGACACCATCGAACAGCATAAAGCCGGGCAACACCACTGGCAGAACGCGCACCGCCGAATAGCCATACTGCGCCACACCAAAGGCCGCGCCCGCCGCTAGCCAGTCGCTGGTTCGGCGGGTCTCATAGGCACGCCAGAACCAGTAACCGGCGACCGTCACCAGCGGCGCAAACAAGTTCAGCCGCCAGCCAATCCGGTTCTCGACGATCAGCCAGATCGAACCAGCCGCCAGCGCTGCCGCCGTCAGAGCGACCCATTCGCCCGCGGGCTGAGCACGAAACAGCCGCCGTCCAAAGGCAAACAGCGCCGCAACGAAGATCACCCCGGCGAACGCCGCCGGCAGCCGGACTGCCAACGGGTCTCGACCGATGATCGCCACAAACGGCGCGGCCAGGGCCATGAAGAGCCCTTCGCGGCCGCCGTTGCCGGGATAGAACACCCGCGGGCCAACCTCCAGCACGCGGGCAGAATCGACGGCGTAATACGCTTCGTCGCGAGCGAACCCCGGCGGAAGTTGGTCCAGCCAGCAGACGCGCGCGGCGAAGGCGAACAGCAGGATGGCGCCGAGCAGAGGACGGATCACCGTGGGACGGAAAACGGCCCGAGCCGGACGCTCGTTCCGCCGGTGCTGGCCGGAAGCCGCGCGCCCGTTTCCGCCTCGGTTACCCCGACGACGATCGAGAATTCGCGCAGCCCCTCGGGCAAGCGGATCATCTCATAGCCATCCAGCAGATACTCACCGGCCAGCCAACCGGTGGTCGGGGTTGCGCCACTGTTCGGCCGGGTATCGCGTTAAGCGATCCGGTCGCCATCGAGCAGGTGAACGAAGATCGACAGGTCACCCGGTCCATCGCGCAGAGCCCGCCAGTAGAGCGTCAGGTCGAGCGTCGGCGGGACGAGCAACACCTTCAGGATCGTGCAGCCGACCAGCCGGATCGCATCGCCGAAGGCCGTGTCCGCCGGACGCGCCATCTCCGGCGGGTCGAAGCGCCGCGGACGATCGTCCACCGGCAGGCAGGCCGCCCAGCAACACGCTCTCGCCGTCGGCAGACAGAAGCAGATCGATCGCACCACGCGCCCCGGCCGAGACGGCTGCCTCGAAGAGGACGCGCTGCGGCGTCGCGCTCGTCATCACCGCCGCCGTCACCACCGGCCCCGCGCCGATCGTGAGCGCGAGGTTGCGCGCCGATCCCTGCCAGTAGACGACGACCGGCAGCCGGTCACCGGGCCGAACCCGTTCGGCGGCTGTCCACCAGCCTGCCACCACCCCGCCAAAGGCCGGGCGATCCAGCCGCGTCATGCTCTGGCGATCGAGCGGAAGCGGCTCGGCGAGGGTAAAGCTCAGCGTGCTCAGAGCGGGCAGGCGCAGCGACCTCATCCTGACGATAGGCCGCCAGGAGAGCCGATACTCTCCCGGCCCCAACCCGGCAGGCAGCGGTACTATCGCAAAGACCCGTTCGCTTGCTGGACCTGCCCAGGCGTCCGGCGAGCGGCCGGTTCCGTCGACAATCGGCCGGTCAGCCTGGGCAACCGGCCGCCCCAGCGAGTCGAAGACCTGGAACGACAGACGGTCGGGCGCTCCCGCTCCCGTCGCAACGTCCAGCCGGGCCGCCACCGCCAGGGCGCTCCGGTCGGCGGAGAGCGCCGCCGCGCTGACGAGGGCGCGCGTGTCTCCGAGCATCACCGTTGCGCCGCTCAGCGGGAGCGACATCGGTGCGCCCACCAGCCGGTAGACTCGACGGCGAACTCCATCGTCGTGGCGCTCCTCGACCAATGAACCGGCCGAGCGAAGAAGAAAATCGGCGATGTCGCGAGGGTCGTCCGGCCCGTGGCGCGTCGGCGCGAAGTCGTAAACCTCGATGATCCGGCCCGGTTTCCCCTCGCTTGCCAGCCAGGCTGCCAGTTCGCGTTCGCTGGCGAGGATCGTCCGTCCCGCCGTCCCATCGTAGAGATAATCAAACGCCCGATAGCTGAACTCGTCGCCCCGCGCCGGGTTCGCCAACAGCAGAAAGGCGCGACCGTCGTCGAGCGCGTTCGCTTCAGCGGCAATATGGGCAATCGGCACGCCAAAGGCGCGGGCGACCTCCGGGTGGAGCGCCCAGACGAGGAAGTAGTCGCGCGCGGTGATCACTCCGCTGATCAGCAGGAGGATGGTTGCAGCAGCCGCCACCAACGGCGCAGCGAGCCCACGACGCCGAGCGAACTCGACTGCCTCGGTGAGGCCGAACGCCGTCAGGAGCATCGCCGGCGGGAGCGCACCGATCGCCCGGCCGTAGTTCGGGTGGCCTTCACGCGCAACAATCGCCGGCAATAGCATCACGCCCAGCCAGAGCAGCAGCCAGCGCTCGGCGCGGTTGCGAAAGCGCGCCAACGCCAGCACCACGCCGGCAATGAAGAACGGCACGATCGCCTGGTCGAACACCCCGCGCCCCGGCAACGACAGCACCCAGTTGCCTCCGCCGTCGCCGGTGAACATCGCCAACGACCCGAGGATCGCTCGGTCGGGAGGGTCGGCCGGCGCCGGCAGGGTGTCCGCTCCGTCGATCGGCAGAAGCTGACCAACCCGGCTCAGCAATTCGTCCGGGTTGAGCGCGAAATAGGCTCCCAGCGGGAGGATCACCAGCGCCGCCACCGCCGCCAGCCGCAACCAGTTGGCTAGCCAGGAGCGCAGAGAAGCGCGATCGAACAGCGCGTCGGTGGCGACAATCAGCACCGGCAAGAGCGGCAGGAGACGAGCCGCGGTGTAGGTGTAGAACGCCGCGCCAAAGGCCGCGCCCGCTGCCGGCCAGCCTCGTTGGTCGCCATCGTAGGCACGCGCCAGCCACCAGACCGCAACGATCAGCACCAGCGGCAGAAGGTTCGAGCGAAAGCCGATCCGGCTCCAGAAGACGTGCCAGAAATTGACCGCCATCACCGCCGCACCCAGCAGCGCGATCAGCCTCGCGTCCGGGCGAGAGCGAAAGAGCCGCAGGGCGAGCGGGACGGCGGCGGCGACCGCCAGAATGCCGGCGGCAGCAGTCGGGAAGCGGATCGCGAGCGGGTTTCGCCCAAACAGGGCGCTGCTGGCCGCCAGCAGGTACATCTCGATTGGCTCGCGGCCAAAGTTGCCCGGGAACCAGACCCGAAGGTCTCCATCGAGGATCTTCAGCCCATCGACGGCATCAAACGCGACATCGTTGTTCACCCCCGGCGGGGCGGCATCGAGCGCCGGCAACCGAAGCAGCGCCGCCACCAGCAGGACGCCGATCAGCAACCAGCGATGCCCGGCGGTCAGGCGAGGAGCGGAAGCTGCCATCCCACCGAATCGGTGGACCAGCAGAGGCTGGGGGTGTCGCGCGCTGCCACCTCGACCTGGACCCCGCTGATCCCTTCCCGGCGCAGTACACTGCCGACGATTCGCCTCGCCAGTCGCGGCGAGTTGTTGACCGCCGACAGGTGCGCCAGCCAGACGGTGCGAGCCTTGCCGTTTGCCGATCCGGCGATCAGCCGCCCAGCCTCGAGGTTCGATAGATGGCCGAGCGGCGAGAGGATTCGCGCCTTGAGGTGGCGGGCGTAGGGGCCGGTCCGCAAAGTGTCGTAATCGTGGTTCGCCTCGAGGATGACCAAATCGGCGTGGCTCAGCGGTTCATGCAGCGTCTCGCTGGCCGTCCCCAGATCGACGCAATACGCGATCGTCCAGTCTCCCGATCGGATGACGAAGCCCGACGGCGAGGCGGCATCGTGCGGCACCGGAAACGAGGTCACCTCGAGGTCGCCGACCGTCGTCGTCGACCCGAGTGCGAGCGGACGGCGGTTGAACCGGCCGACCGACGACGCGGCGTCGAGCGTCCTCGGGTCAGAAATGACCGGCGTTCCGTACTTGCGCGAGAATGCGCCAACGCCGCTGACGTGATCGCTATGCTCGTGGCTGAGGAGGATCGCCTCGACCGATGCCGGGGCGACGCTGCGCCCTTCGAGAACGGTTGACGCCGTTCGAGCGGTGATCCCCAGATCGACCAGCACTGACGTGGTCGCCGAGCGCACCAACAGGCAGTTGCCGCTCGACCCCGAGGCAATGATCTTGGCGCTCAATCGCCCGGCAATGGGGGCGGCCGGAGCAGCATCGAGCGCGGCGGCGCGTTGAACGAGCATCGTGGCGTCGGATTATAGGTAGTTGACCGAAAGGCGTGCTATGGATAGTGCTCAGCGGGCCAGTGAAAGCGGGTTGAAATCGGTCGTCCGGTCGAAGGGGTCGCTCCCTTCAAGGTGCTTGAGCCGGTTGATCACCTGATAGGTGATCGGGGTGGCGAGCGCTTCGTAGGCGGTTTTGAACCCCCAGTTGGTGAGGATCGTGATCAGCAGCACCTCGGTCGGGATCTCTCCAGCAAAGGCGATCAGGACGAACACCGTCGAATCGAGCCCCTGACCCACCGCCGTCGAGGAAATCGTCCGGGTCCAGAGCATCCGCCCGTCGGTCAGCACCTTCAGCCGCGCCAGAATGAACGAGTTGGCAAACTGGCCGATCAGATAGGCGACGAAGGAGGCGAGGAGCAACCGAGGCGCATAGCCGAGGATCGCTTCATAGGCCGACTGAGCGGTCCAGAAGTCAGGGGCAGGCAACATCCGGCCGATCGTGAAGACCACCACGGCCAGCAGGTTGCAGAGAAACCCCAGCCAGATCACCCGACGCGCCGCCGAATAGCCATACACCTCGGTCAGGACATCGCCGACGATATAGCTGACCGGAAAGATGATGTTCCCCGCATCCATCACCAACGGCCCGAAGGCGATCAGTTTCACCGCGGCGATGTTCGCGGTGATCAAACTCGCGACAAACAGACAGGCCACGACGACAAAGGCGAACGAATAGCGTTGCTGCATGACCGCCTCCCCTCGCACACCAGCGTACCAAATCGCCAAGACCGGCGATTTCAGGAACTGATCTCCCTCTCAGAGGGAGGTCAGGCTTGCCCTGCGGCCGATGGATCGACCGCTCGCCTTCAGGGCAGCCGCAGCCGCGCCACGATCGGATCGCCCAGCGGCGCAACCGGCCCGCCCGGCGAGGATACCGAGAGCCGCACCGCATACTCGCCCGGCGGCAGACCCGGCGGAAGCGCCAGGTCGCGCTCGTCCAGGATCCGGTCGCCCGGCTGCCAGAGGCTCGTCCGGTACCAACCTTCGCCCGGATCGCCGGTGGTCCGCGACACCACCCGGCCAGCCGAATCGACCAACTCGAGGGTGACCTGACGGTCCTGCCAGCGCAGGCCGCCGGACCAGCCAGCCCGCCAGTAGAGAAACAGTCCGATCTCGGTCGGGTAGCGCTCCAGCCGGATACCGTCGAGGATCAGGTCCGACCCGAAGCGCAAGTCGAGCGGCTCCGCTCCCTCCGGCGGCCAGCGGGTGTCGCGCCGCACCCGCAGCGGTCCGGCGAGCACTGGCGTGGCCCCGTCAATCGCTATCTCGGCCATCAGGTATCCCGGCGCTGGCGTGTCGATCGGCAAGTCGATCGCAAAGCGGCTCTCGCGCCACTCTCCCGCATCAAGCGGCGGCCCGGCGGCTGGCAGGACAATCGGCCGCTCCGCCACCGGACGGAACCCCGAGGCCACCAGTCGCAGCCGGCCGGTCAGATCGTCCGGACCAGGCCGCCACCAAAGCACCAGAGCCGTCGTTCCGCCGGCTGGTACCGCTTCCGGCTCGAAGCGGTAGCCTCCCAACAGCGCCTCGCCCACCCGTGCGTCGAGCGAGGCAAAGACCGTGCCGTCCTCGGCAAGCGCCCGAACCGGCGGGTTGCCACCGAGCGCCGCCATCAACGCCGGGTTGTGGCGCGAAAGGATCTCGTAGCGCCCCTGCACCCCGAGCAAGACCCCGGCTCCAACGGCGAGTGCCGCCAAGATCGCCACCAGCCCATCGACCAACCGGACCCGCCGCGCCCAACTCCGCAGCCCGGCAGTTCCAAGAAACGCCAGCAGCACCGCCAGCGAGGCGAAATCGGCAAGGTAGCGCGTCGTCGTGTACCGCTGAAGCAGATCGGGCAACGCGGCAGCCGCCGTCAGCAGCGCCAGACCGGCGGCGACGACGCCGACCACCGAGAGCTTGGCACGCAGCCGCCAGAGCGCGAGCAGTCCCACTGGCCCGAGCAGGACAAACGGGTTGGCAACCAGAAGCCCGACGAGCGGCTCGACCCGTAGGTCCGGCGGCAGCGGGAATGCGCCGAACGGCGACCCCGCCAGCCCCGCCGGGGCGAGGAAGGGAAAGCGCGCCAACAGCACCGGCGGCTGGGCCAGCAGCAGCGCGAGGTTCGGCACGAGATAGTCCGCGCCAAAGAACTGGTCGTAGCGCCCGGCGAGGTCGAAGCCAGCCAGTTGGTAGCGGTGGCCGGTTTCCAGTGGGGCGCCAAAGCGCGCCCAGTTGTACCAGCCAAGCGCCGCCAGGCCCGCCGTCAGCGGCACGGCCACGCCCAGCGCCGGCCAGATCCGCCGTGTCCGCACCGCCAGGACAAGCGCGCCGCCAGCCAGCAGCAGCACCGCCGGCAGCAACGACACCCGCGATCCCAGCGCCAGCGCCCAGGCCGCCCCGGCGGCGAACCACCAGCCGGGCCGGCGAAGCGCCACGATCGCAAACGCCAGCCCGGAAACGAGGAAGGCGCTCCCGGCGAGGATCGCTACCTCGTAAACCGCCGGGTGACTGAACAGGCTCGGCAGCGGAAAACCCAGCCCGGCCACCAGCAGCGCCGCCGCCGGGTAGCCCTCCGGCACGAAGGGAACCAGCCGCCGCCAAAGCAGCCAGATAACCGCGGTGCACGAGAACGTCAGACCAGCAGCAAACGGGAGCGCCAACGCCGCGTCCGGCAGGTCGCGAATTGCCACCACGGGCGCGACAAGCACCAAGAACAACGCCGGCACCGGACCGAAGTAGAGGTAGTAGCGCCCGCCAAAGTACGAGGCGTCGAGCATCGCGTTGAACGGAAAGCGTTGGTTCGGGTCGTAGGGATCGGCGAGCAAGGCAAGGGCGGCGGGCGGATCGTGGCGCAGGTCCGACCGGCCATGGAGGAACGCGTCCGCCTGCTGGGCAAAGAAGCCGGTTGTCCAACGAAACTCGCGGTCGGCCGGCGCTCGGAAGGTAACGGCCGTCGCGATCGCCACCTGGACGAATAGCACGGCAGCGAGCAGCAGTCCCGCTCCAAGGAGGTGGCGTGGCCGGACCGGGTCGCTCACGCGCCGGTCAAGGCTCGGGCGCGCTGATCCGTTTTTGCCGCTGCCACGAAATCATTAACGTGGAGCCCGCCGATTGCTTGAGTCCACCACCAGACGGTGACCTTACCCCACTCCAGGAGGATGGCCGGGTGATGATCTTCTTCCTCGGCGAGCGCCCCGACCTTCGCGACCAAGACCAGCGCATCGGCCCAGCGCCGGATATGAAACTGCCGCTCGAGGCGCAAGACGCCGCCCACCTCGACGATAGTCCAGTCCGGGATCTGGGGGTGGAACTCGACGATCTGACTGGGCGTTATTGTGGGTGAACCAGGCCGGCAGGCGACGCATCGTCGCTCGACAAGTGCGCTCATTTGCGCCTCCATCGGGATTATGACCGGCGGGGCGGCTGTGGGGAAAAGTCGTGGAGAAACCAGGCAAGCGAGCCCTCGCAACGCGGCCTGGGATCAACTAGCATCACGGCAGTGGTGGGCGGCCCGAGGTGCTGGATGAGTCGAGTGCTGGTGGTTGATACGGACCCCTCCGTTGTCGCGCTCTGCCTGTTCGCGCTCGAGTTCGAGGGGCATTCCGCGGTTGGCTATACCGACCTGCCGGCGGCGCTGGCAATGGCCCGCACCGAGCGATTCGATGTCGTCGTCGCCGACCTCCCGGCCGGTGAAGACGCCAGCCTGCTCGACGAACTTGAGGAGATCATCGGCCGCGCCAACGCCTCGATGCTGTTGATCGCCGAGGACACGCTCCGGCTGCTCCAGATCCTCACCACCGCCGACCGAGCCGACATCTACGGGTTGGCCAAGCCCTTCGACGTCGGCGAGTTCGTCGACGAGGTCCAACGCCTCGCCCACGCCCGCGCTGCCTAACCTACCAGTCGGTTTCGGCGCGCTCAGCAACCACCTGTTCGTAGGTCCGGATCGTCTGTTGCGCGATCGTCTTCCAAGCAAAGCGCGTCGTCGCCGCCAGGTAGGCATTCTCGGTGCGCGCCCGAGACCAGTCAGGGTGATTGAGCGTGTGAAGGATGCCCCACGCCAGCGAGTCCGGGTTGTCCGGCGAGACATGAATGCCCGTCTCGTGGTTTCGCACCACCTCGCTAAAGCCGCCAACGTCTGAGACGACGATCGGCGTGCGTGCCGCGAACCCTTCGAGGGCGACGATGCCGAACGGCTCATACAGGCTCGGCAATACCGTACAGTCGGCGACGACGAACAGCTTATCCCGGTCGTCGTCCGGCAAAAAGCCGGTAAACGTCAACCGGCTATCCAGTCCGAGCGCCGCCGCCCGGGCTCGCAGGCTGT
This sequence comes from Dehalococcoidia bacterium, assembly GCA_046328265.1. Classification (GTDB taxonomy): domain Bacteria; phylum Chloroflexota; class Dehalococcoidia; order SpSt-223; family SpSt-223; genus JANWZD01. The sequence goes on along the minus strand of JAXLWW010000005.1, from coordinate 71,771 downwards.
CGAGCATCCCGCCGGTGCCGGCAATCACAAAACGCGTCTCGGGACGGCTCAGCAACACCCGCGGCGCAGCCTCCACCAGCACCTGAACGCCCTTCTCCCAGACGATCCGGCCAACGTTGAAGACGATCGGCTCGTCCGGCTGGGCCCAACGCTCCCGAAACGCCACCAGGTCGGCCTGGCGCGCTTGGTCGAACGGCGTCGTATCAACCCCGTTGGGGATCACATCGACCTTGTCCGCCGGTAGCCCAAAGGCGGTCTCGACCTCGCGGCACATGAACTCGGTGCAGGTGATCACCCGCCAGGCCTCATAGGTCAGCCACCATTCGGCGTTATGGATCGCTCGTTGGATATCGCTGATGAGAGCGCCGTGGTTGCGTCCCCACTCGGTGGCATGAACCGTCGCGACAAGCGGAAGGCGAAACGCATGCTTGAGGTCGATCGCCGCGAAGCTGACCAGCCAGTCGTGGGCGTGGATCAGGTCGAAGCCGCCGATCGCGCTGATTATCTCGTTCGCCGCCGCCGTCAGCGCCCGGTTGGTCGTTTGAGCATCACGAAAAAAGTCCCCACTCAAGACGGTCGGCGGTTCGACACGATAGACCCGCCCGAGTGCGCCAACGGGCTCGCTCTCGGCCCCGCCCGCCCAGCGCGGTGTGACGATGTGCAATTCGATGCCGGCAGCGTCCAGGTCGGGCGCGAGCTCCATCACATGCTTGCCAAGCCCGCCCACCACGTGAGGCGGATACTCCCACGAGAGCATCAGGATGCGCACATAAACCTCCGCGCCACGCCGAAAATCTGCGGCTCAATCATCCGGCCGATCAGTCTCAAGGGGAGGCCGGTTTGTCCAACGGCCCAGGATCGCCTCGATTTCCTCGGTCTTGCGAAATCCAACCGACCGATAGAGCGACTGAGCAACTCGGTTGGTCACCTGGGTCGTCAGTGCAACTTCTCGCGCTCCCCGTTCGATCAGGTCTTGCAGCGCAAGCGCCAGGATCGCCCGGCCAAATCCGCGCCCCTGGTCGCTGCGCCGCACCGCCAACCGGTCCAGGTGCCCCCTCGGACCGCGCACCGTCGACGAGGCGTACCCGACCAACTCCTCCTGCCACCAGCCGGTGATCACCACCACGTCACCGGTTGCTGCATAGCGTTCGAAGTCGTCCGGGTCATTCCACCAGAGCCAGGGAAAGCTGGCGCGATCGACATCGGTCAGCGCCGTCAGAAAGCGCGGCTCGTAGTGGCGCGCCGCGAGGGAGGCACTGGCGGTGATTGGCCGCAGCGGCGCCTGGACCATCGTCACAATCCGGTCGATCTCGTTGAAGCCGTGCTGGCGGTACCAACGGCCTTCCCGCCAGACTTCGGAAAGCGACGGAACCACCGCCTCGACGCCGCGTGAAACGTAGGCCGCAACGATCGTCTCGATCAGCCGTTGGCGATTTGCACCGCGGGCGCCAAGTTCGACGATCTGGCCGATCTCGTGCCTCCCACGCCACCAGCCACCCACCACATAATCACCGGACGACGGAGCCCAGAACGACGGCGCATCGCTCGTCGCCAGAAACTGGGCGAGCGAGCGGCTGTCGTAGTTGGAGAGCCAGGGGATCCGAAGCTGCGTGGTATCGTTGGCCCGCAGCGCGACCAACGGCTCGGCGATCATGTCGCCTCGTCGGCGGCTAGGCGTAGCAGCAGCCCCAGCAGCACCGAGTTGGTCAAGATCGAGCTTCCGCCATAGGAGACAAACGGCAGGGTAATCCCGGTCAGCGGCATCAGCCGGAGCACTCCGGCGACGATCACGAACGTCTGGATGCCGATCACCGTCACTAGCCCGGCGGTCAACAGCGTCGCGAAGGTCGAGCGCGAACGCGCCGCCAACCGGTAACCCCGGCCGATCAGCACCGCATAGAGCGCGATCAACGCCAGCGTGACTGCCAGCCCGGCCTCTTCGCCGATCGCCACAAGGATGTAATCGGTATGGACGGCCGGGACGTAGCCAGGGCGGCCAAGCCCGATCCCCGCGCCAAACAGTCCACCCGAGGCGAGTGCGATCACTCCCTGGATCGATTGCATCCCCAGCCCGCTCGCGCGAGACCAGGGGTCCAGCCAAAGGTCCACCCGATTCTGGAAGATCGGAATGATCCGGTAGGCCACCCAGATCGCCAGGCCAAACGCGCCCAGCGAAATCGCCAGATAGAGCCAGCGCCCGCTCGCCAGATAGAGCATGGCGACGAAGATACCAAAGAAGAGCAAGGCCGCGCCGAGGTCGCGCTGGACGACCAACAGCGCGACCGCCATCCCCCACATCACCAGCAGCGGGATCAGATAGGGCACCGGTGGGAGGAGCAACGGGCCAAGCCGGTAGGCGCCGCGAGAGAGGATCGCCGCGTGCTCGTCGAGGTAGGCCGCCAGAAAGACCACCAGCAGCACCTTGAGCAGCTCCGATGGCTGGAAGTAGAGCCCGCCCGCGCCCAGCCAGAGCCGGGCGCCTGATCCGTTGAGATCCTCGCCGAACAGCAGAGTCAGGGCGACCAGAATCAGCCCGACCGTCGCGATGCTGTACTTGAACCGGCGTAGGACCGTCAGGTCGCGGGTCAGCAAGAAGGTCGCCGCCGCCGCAACCAGCCCCGCCACCAACCAGATCACCTGCCGAGCACCGAAATCGGCATCCAGCCGGGTGATGAACAGCAGCCCGATCCCACTCAATGCAGCCACCACCGGCAGGAAGAGTTGCTCGCCGCGTGCCCCGGCGAGGCACAGCACGACGTGCAGCGCGACCACAGTCGCCAGATAGACGCCCAGTGGCAGCAGCGCCACCGGGACGATCTCGCCGAACCGCGCCGCACTTGCCGCTGCGGCTCCGGCCAGCACCGCCGCGCCGGCGCCCACGATCAGCCCACTCTCGCGAAAACGCCAGGCGACGCGCATCACCCCTGCTCCAGGCGCAGCCGGACGCCGCCCAGTTCGAGCACGTCGCCGATCACCACGACCGTCGACCCCGCGACCGGCCGGCCGTTCACCCGAGTTCCGTTGGTCGAACCGAGATCCTCCAGCCACCAGCGTCCGTCGACTTGCCGCAGCAGGGCGTGACGACTGGAAACGGTGTCATCCGGGATGACGAGCCCGCTCCCCGCCGAGCGGCCGATTGTCGCCTCGTGGCCAAGCACCAGGACCGCCCCGCGCTTCAGCCCGCTGCCCGCGCCATCCACCACCCGAAGCACCGCCCCCGACCCCCGAGCAGCAGCAGGCTCGGCAGGGCGAGCGTTGAGGTCGCGCCAGATCAAGACCCCGAGCAGCAGCAGGAACAGGTAGAGCAAGATTACGAACAGGATACGCAGCCCGAGGATCGCGACATCCGAGATCACCGCGCTGCCTGCAAGCGCAGCGCCGCACTACCGACCAGCACGGCATCGCCCGGGCGAATCCGCGCCTCGCCGTGGACCCGCCGGCCATTGACAAAGGTGCCGTTGGTGCTCCGCAAGTCGACGACGACCAGCCCTGAGCCGTTCGCTCGGATCTGGGCGTGGTAGCGCGACACCGAGACATCGTCCAGCACGACGTCGTTGTCGAGCGCCCGGCCGATTGCCAGCGGCAGGTGGACGATCGGGATCGCCCGGTCACCGGTGTGGACAACCCCAGCAGCGGCCCCGGCGGGACGGGCGGCGGGCAATACCAGCGAGGCGGTCTGGCCGGCGTCAGACCTGCCCTCGTCGAGGATGGCGCGGACATCGCGCCCAGCGAGGTTGCCAGCGACCGCAATTTGCACCCGAGGGTCCGGTCCCGCGTCGGGCCAGCGCTCGCGAAGACGCGCTCCGGCATAGCGCCCCAACTCGATCTCGGTCGCTGCAAGAACGCCCGCCAACGCCGTGGCAGCGGCCGCGCCAACATCCAGCCGCAGCCGTGTTGGCGGCGGAGCGCCGCGCGGGATGTCGTCGAGCGCCCGGTCGATCGCTCGCGTCAACTCAAGCGGATCGAGCCGGCCGCCAAGCGCTCTCGGCAGGTCCTGCTCGAAGATCCGCTCGGCCAGCCGCTCGAAGTGGGCAAATGGGTTCATCTCAAGCGGTCTCGACTGCTGCAACCACAATTCGAGTGTAGGCGATCGCCTCGTGCCGCCGGCCACCCTATATTCGCCGAAGCTGCGGGCGGCTGCTCGATCGCAGTGGCGACCGCCTGCTGTTGTCGCTATTTGTGACAGAATTCGTGACAGGCTCAGCCCCTTCTCCCTGCTCCTCGCGTGCCAGAAACTCGGTAATTTCCTCCGGTCGGACGAACCGACGCCGGCCCAACCTGACCGTCCGCAGCCGGCCCGAGGTGGCCAGTTGCCAGGCCAGGCTCCGGCCGATACGCAACCGCTCGGCGGCCTCCGGGACGGTCAGCAGCACAGGATCGTCGGTCATGACATCCTCCAGGCAGGCGGTAGTTGGCAACCGAAAGTGGGCGATAGGCGCCGCCAGCGACGGTCGCCAGGAAGTCGTCGTAGGCGGCGATCGCGGCCGGCGCGCGGTGGCCGGCCCGGAATGCGGCGGCGCGTTCGACGCGGACTCAGCCATCGAGATCCTCCCGGCGCAAGAGCTCTCGCGCTTCATCCAGCACGTTCGCCGCCCGCCTGATCGGTGATCATGATCGACCCGTCCTCCGACACATCGACCGCCCAGTCCGCCGGGATGCGGACGAGTGGAGGGCGGGTCATCGCGCCACCTGCGCGTCGCGCGCGATGATCGCGTCACGCTTGGCCAGCACGACCGCCACCATCCTGGCGAGGGTATCCTCCGCCGCCCAGAGCAGCCGGCCATAGACGCGCCAGGTTTCGATGCGACCGGCGTCGGTCGTCATGCGGTCGAGGCCGATCCAGCGTGGCCGGAGGCCAGCGATGATCAGGGTATCAATAGCGTCGTCGAGGAGCATCGTCCCGTCGCCGTCCATGGCTATCTCGATGCGCTGCGCGCCGTGGCACGCCGGACACCAGGCGACAGATACCCCGGTATCGTCGAAGAGCACTCCCTGTCCCCGGCAGGGGAGGCAGGACGCCCAGGTTCGGGCGTCGATGGTCATAGTCATGATGTCTGCTCCTTCCGCCGGCGGAGCAGCGCGTTATAGCGCTGGATGCAGGCGTACGGGGTCCGGCCAAGTTGCGCGGCGAGCGCATCAAGACCGGCAAGAAGCGCCGAGTCCTCGGCTGGTTTCCACGCCGTGCGCCAGAGGGTCTCGCGCGGTTGCTCCGAGGGCAATCGGAAGTTCTCCAGGTCGCTCTCGGGGATGCGCCAGTTTCGCCCGCCGGCAAAAGTGCGTGCGCCCGGCAGCAGGCCCTTGCGGATCCACCAGGTGACGGTGTGGCACTCGACCACCATCCGCTCCGCCACCTCGGCTACCGAGAGATAGCGTGGCCGGTTGAGCGCATCGGCCCACTCGCGCAGGTCGGGGGCGACGATGTCCTCGGTGCGCCACTCGTGCCAATAGGCCGGGTTGGCGAGAAAATCCAGCACGTCGTCGTCGTCGATCCGGTAGTAGCTTCGAGCGCCGGTTGCCTGGCGCATTGGCGGCTTTCTGGCGGGCAGCAGTCCGCGCCGGATCCAGCCGAGCACCGCATGGTTGCCGACGCCAAGTTGGCGGGCGACTATCGATGGCGACAGCCGGAATGTCGACCCGGCGGGCAGGTTGTCAAGTTGCCTGCGCCGGATCGACCGGACGATATCATGGCTGACGCCGAGCATCCGGCCAATATGCCGATCAATCAGGCCCTCCTCGACAAGCCCCTCGACCCTGCGAATCAGGCCGGGGTTGTTGCCGGGAGAGTTCGGCTTGCGATAGCGCGGCGTCAGGCTTGCGGTCATGACAGACCGCCCGGCAGGGATGCCGCGGCAACCTCACTCATCGCGTAGCGTCCGGACATACGCTTCCGAGGAGAGCCCGCCGGTGAAGTTCGGATCCATCCCGCGCAGCGCCGCCGTAACAATCTCATCGCGCACCGCCGGCCAGTCCTCTGGCCGCACCACTCGCGCCGTCCAGCGCGGCAGCCGGCCGAGCGCCGCCAGCCATCGCCCTTGGTCCGGCGTGGTCCTGCCAATCGCCGACTTGAGTTCGAGCGCCCACGCTCGATCGCCGACCAGCACGATCCAGTCGGGGAAGCCGCTGGCCGACCGCCGGCTGTCGTGCGTGTGATAGGCGAGCACGCCGGGCAGGCTGGCGAAAGTGCGCCGGACATGTTCGGAGAGGGCGCGCTCGGACATCTCCCAGATATAGCCCCCAGACGCGCCAGGACGCCCAACCTGAGACGCATGGGTGCTTTTCGCTCCCACACGCCGGCGGGTCATCGCGCGTCTCCTGGCACGCCTGCCGGCAAGCAGCCGCCCTGATCCGCCCACGGGCAGAACCGGCACTGCGGCCCCCGCCCAAACTCGCCCGTCTCGAGCGCCTGCTCCACCTCGCCGGCGACGCGCCGCACCACCGCCAGCGCCCGCTCGACGCCGTCCAGGCTCACCGGCGCTTCGTAGCGCGTCGCCGTCCCGTCGGGCGTCGCCACCACAAACCACAGCGCCCGCGGCAGCACCCCATGCGCCTCCATGTGGAGCGCCCCGTAGAGCGGCGGCTGTCGCTGGCCGAGCAGTTTGCGGCTGTCCCATGGCTTCTCGCTCGTCTTGAAGTCGACGACGATCGGGCCCTCGAGTGTCTGGATCACCGCGTCGATCTGCCCGATCAGCACCCACCCCGGCAGCAGCGGCCGCTCGTACCACTGCTGCGTCTCGACGAAGCTCCAGTCGCGCGTCGCCGTCGCCAGCGCCCGCAGCATCCGCTCGGCCGCCGCCTGCTCGAGCGGGTTGCTCGCCCGTCCGTCCGGCACCGGCGCCATCTCCGCCGACCAGGCCCAGGCCAGCCAGCTTTGCAGCTCCGACCAGCGCACCGGCTGGCCGGCCAGCCGCTCGGTGACCAGCCGCTCCAGCACGGTGTCGATCGCCCGGCCACGGGCGATCACGAACGACGGCGCTTCGGGGCGACGGTTGATGCGCCGCTCGTAGTAGCGCGCCCGGCAGCCCTGCCAGTCGTCGACGTGGCTGGCGGAGATGCGCCGCACCGACGCCGCGCGAACGGCGGCCGCGCCGCTCATGCCGCCCCGCCAAAGAACGTCCGCACCGCCTCGATCGACCGCGTCCGCGTCATCGACGGCAGCGAGCCGAGCACCCGGCTGCCGTAGCCCTTGAGCAGGAGCCGGCCGTCCAGCAGCGCGATCACGCCCCGGTCGGCGGTCGATCGGACGAGACGCCCCGCTCCTTGCTTGAGCGCGATCACCGCAAACGGGAGGTACACCTCGAAAAACCACCGATCGCCCGCCGCCTCGATGCGTCCTTGCCAGACCGGGTCGTCCGGCGGCGGGAACGGCAGCTTGTCCATAATGACCAGGCTGAGCGCCTCGCCCGGAACGTCCACTCCCTGCCAGAAGCTCTTGACGCCGAACAAGACCGCCCGGCCGTCCGCCTTGAAGCGCTCGATCAGCACCGGCCGCGGGGCATCGCCCTGGCGCAGCACCAGCCAGCGCAACCGGCTGGCGATCCGCTCGTGCACCTCGTTGAGCGCCCGCAGCGACGTGAACAGCACGAACGCGCGCCCGTCCGACGCCAGCAGCAGGCGCTCGATCTCCGCGGCGAGGGTGTCGAAATAGGCCGGCGCGGCGCGGTTCTCGCTGGTCGGCGCAAGCGCCTCGGGCTGCGCTGGCAGGTAGATCAGCGCGCTGCGCCGGTAGTCGAACGGCGACTCGACGACTCGCTCACTGCCGCCAGTCAGCCCCACGCGCGAGCGCCAGTACCGGAAGCTGCCCTCGCTGGTGATCGTCGCGCTCGTGCAGATCACCGGCGTCGGCACGCGGGCCAGCTCGGAGCGCTCATCCCACGTCGGCGCGGCGCGCCTCGGGTCTCGATGGACCATCGCGAATAGTTGCGCCCGAAGAAAGCCCGAGACGTCGATCGGCTTGACGTGCAAGCTGACGCGCCCCTGGCTGTCGCGCTCCGCATAGCGGACGCGATCGCCCACGGTCTCCGGCGGCGTGAGGGCCAGGAGCAGGTCGGCGCGGATCGTCGCGATGCGGGCAGTCAACTTCTGCCAGCGCACCCGGCCGCCCTCATCCTGCAGCCAGTCCGGCACGCCATCGCGCATCATATCCCGCAGCCTCGTGATCGCCTCGATCGTGGGAGCGCCGACCTCGCGCTCGTCACCCAGCCGGTCCGAACTGCGCCGGCCCATTCGCCGGTCGATCGCGTCCAGCAGTATCGTCAGCGCCGGGCCAACCACCGCGGCCTGCTGCTCAAGCGTGGCGGCGTAATGGTAACGATCGCCGCCCTGCTGTCCGGCCAGCGCCGGATGCTCGGTCGTGAGCTTGGCGACCGCCCGAGCCGCTTTCTGCCAGCGGCCGGCTGTCAGTTCGCTGCCCAGAGCGTTGGTCGCGCTGTCCTCGAGCTCGTGGCACTCATCGACCACCACCGCGGCGGCCTCCGGCAGCACCCCAGCATGCCCGTCCGTCATCGCCCGCAGCGTCAGGTCGCGCAACAGCATCGCATGGTTGACCACCACGATATCCGCCGAGCGCGCACGCGCCTTCGCCCGCTCAGCAAAGCACGTGTCAATCCACCCGCAACTCTTGCCGAGACACCCCTCGGCGTCGACCGTGACGTCGGCGCGCAGGCTCGGCGGGATCGCCACCGTCGCCCGGTCCATCTCGCCGTCCTCGGTCGCCAGATACCACTCGACAAACGGCCCGAACGCATCGACGGCGGCGCGGTCGCGCAACCCCTTGATCTGACCAAACATGTCCCGCTCCTCGCTGCACAGGGCCTCGACTTCGGCCCGGCAGGCGTAGTTGCTCCGCCCTTTGAGCAGCGCGGCGCGAAAGCCGGCCGGCAGCACCTCCTGCAGGAACGGGATGTCTTTGAGCCAGATCTGGTCCTGGAGCGCCTTGTCGGCGGTCGATACCAGCACCGGGCCATCGCCCGACAGGATTGCCGGGATAAGATAGGCCAGCGATTTGCCGGTGCCGGTGCCCGCCTCGACGACCAGATGCTCACCGGACGCCAACGCCTCTTCGACTGCCTGTGCCATCGCGAGTTGCCCCGGCCGATGCTCGTAGCGTGGCAGCCGCTGCGCGATCACCCCGCGCGGGCCGAGGATGTCGACCGCCGATGGTCGCGGCTTGACCGGGCCGTAGCGCTCGACGACCGCGACCGGCGTCTGGGGCGCGATCGCGGCCAGGGTCGAAGCCTCCCGGCGAACGGCGACGGGCTGCTCGATGACGATCGGCTCGGCGACCGCGTCGTAATCGAAGCCAGCATCGCGCAACTGGGTGTCGCGGTACCTGCGCAGGAGCAGCCAGGCGTCGCGCGCCATCGCAGCGTTCCAGTGGTCGTAACGCGCCAGCCGATGGCCGGTCGGCCCGTCGGCGGCGGAGAAGCCCGCGCCGTTCTCCTCGGTGGCGTGGTCGGGGTCCAGGCGCGCCAGGTAGCGCACCATCGCCCGCAGATCGTCGTAGCGGTCACTCATCTTGATCTCCCTCGTCCATCGCGGGCGCGTCCTCATCCACGGCGTCGCCGGCCGCGGTGGTAGCCATCTGATAGGTTCCGTGCCGGCCGATGCGCTCGGCCGGCGTCGGCGGGGTGATCGCCAGATCGACCGTGCAGGTCTCGATGCCCGCAGGGCCACCATCCAGCCGGATGCCCAGTTGCCAGCGCAGGAACTCAACGACCCGCCAGCGGTCGGCGGCGATCGCCAGCGCCGCGGCGCGCCGTTCGGGCGGACTGGCGCGCCAGTTGAAGCCGACCACCAGCAGGGTGTCGGCGCCGTCCTCATTCGGGCTGCTGGAGAGGTCCAGCCAGCCGTCGAGCGCGTGGACGGCATCGACCAGCGGAGCGGCTGCCGCGCGCCAGGCCGGGCTGCCCACGCAGGCGGGGTCATCGAGCGCGAGCGCGCCCGCGGCGAGCAACTCGACAATCGCCGGCTTGGCGGCGCGGATAGCGGCGCGGTCGGCGTCGGTCAGCAGCGAGGTCGGCACTACCCGCAGGGCGTCGCCCTCGGCCGTCACCCGACAGCCGCGCTCGGCGAGGTCCATCAGCAGCGACAGGGCGCTCAAAACAGCTCTCCGTCGTCAGGTTCTGCGTGAACCTGTGAACCTTGTGAACCTTGTGACCCTTGTGATAGTTCCATCTCGATTTCGTGCGTGTGTGCGCGCATGCGCGCGAGCGCGAGGAACGGGTCACGAAGGTCACAAGGTTCACGCCTCTCGCTTGACTGGCCGGTGTGCAGCGCCCACAACAGTGCGCCTTGCCGCGTGCCGGCCGAGACGATTTGGCGACCGCCGACAACGATGTCGCGATGTCGCCGGATGAACAGTCCGAGCGCTGTCCGCTGACCGCGCTCGTTGTCGTCCTTGCCGCGTCCCAGATACAGCCCGTCGACCTCACGAGCGATCGACAGGAGGTCTTTGACGGTCACCGGGGTGTTCTGGTACTGATCCCACCAGCCGGCGACCAGGCCGCGCAACGCCTCTCCCTCGATGTCGGATTGCTCATAGAGGTCGAGGGCGTTGTCGAGAAACCCGCGGACGCCGGCCACGTCGAGGATGCCGCCGGTGATACGGCTCCATGGCTCAAACGACCCGATCGGCTGGCCTTGCCAGTCCGGTCGGCCGGCCGCGAGCCAGGCGCGCACCAGCACTGCGCCCGCCCAGACCCCATCGCGCTGGTGATCGATCGCCCACTCGATCAGGCTCGGATGGCGAAACCCCTTGCGCAGCCACGGCCGGTCCTGTGCGGGCGTTAGCCGGATGCGGACAATCCGCCGGGCGATCTCGGTGGAGTAGCTCAGGTTGTTCCCGGTCGCGACCCAGAGCGCGCGGTTGGGCACCCGGACCGTGCCACTCTTGCCGAGCACGCGATCGGTTACGACGTCGGCGGTCAGCACCGCCGCCAGGACCGCGCTGTCGATGTGCCGGCGCACGTTGTCGAGGAAGATGACCGCGTGCCCCTCGATGAGAGCGGCGGTGATACGCTTGCGCCACTCGTCTTCGTCGCGCGCTTCCGGAAGCGGACTTGGCTCGCGTCCGGTGGTGGCGGCGACGAGCGCTGCGACCAATTTGCCCTTGCCGCTGCCCGGCGTCGGCGCTTCGACGGTAAACAGTGGCGTCGCGCCGCGCACCATGCTGCGAACGAGCGGTACGAGGTACAACGCTATCGCGTTGGTCGCGTCCGCCGCGCTGGCGAACGGAAAATCGACCAATAGCTCGTCGCGAAGCCAGGCGACGGCGCTCCTGATGTCGTCGGCGCTCGGCCGCTCGGGGACGTCCGGCGCGACAAACGGCCGGGCCGGGTGATAGAGCGTGCGCGACTCGGCGTCGTAGCCGGGGACGGCCAGCAGCGCTCCGTTGCGCCCAAACGCGGGCGCTTCGACGAGCCGCTCCAGCACCGGCAAGGGCGCATCGTCGCTGTCACTCATCGCGCGCACGACCCGGTCGGGCGGATCGACCCATTTGCGATCGACCTCGCCCTTCCGCTCGGTCTCCTCGTAGAACCGCGCGCTCCGCGCCAACTCGCGCCAGATGCCATCGTCCGTCAGGTGGCGGGTAATCGGCGGCTCGCCGGCATGGCTGACGACCCGGACGACGCCGCCCCCGAGAAGAAACAGCCGCGGCGGCAGATTACGCCGGGCGATCGCCTCCCAGCTCTGCCTCGCCATCGCCACGACGTCCGGCTGCTGCGCGTCGATCCACGGCCGCCCGTCGCCGTCGTCGTCGGGGTCGAACGGCTGCGCCGCGCCGACGAGCGCCTGCAACTGCTCGGCGTCGCCTCCGCCGGCCAGCCAATCCGAGATGTCCAGCCCGTGGGTTTTAACTACCTCGCCCGGCAGGCGCAGCAGCCGCACCGAGGCGGCAAGCGGGGTGAGCGCCCGCGCGACCTTCTCGGCGTGCTCAACGCCAGGCCGGTCAAGATCGGGGATGATGATGACGTGCCGGCCGGCGAGCGCGGCGCTATAGCTGTCGGTCCATTTGCCCGCGCCCCCGACATTGCAGACCGCGACCAGTTCCAGGCCGCGCAGGCTCTCGACGTCCTTCTCTCCCTCGACGACGTAGACCGGGGTCGCCGGGTCGGCCGCCACCAGGTCCGGCAGCCGGTAGAGCACCCGGCGGACGCCCGAGAGATTCCAGAGCCACCCGCCCGCCTTGGCGGGGTCGGGGCGACGTTGGCGAAAGCTCTTGGGGTCGAGCCGCACCGCCTGATAGAGCAGCGCGCCGCTCTCGTCGCGATAGTCGTAGGTGGCGACGATACGGGCGCGGCTTGGCGTCGTCTGGCCTGGCGGTGCGGAGCGCCGGGCTGGATAGAGGTCACGCACGCCGATCCCGAGCGCCACGGCGACCGCGGACGCGCTGCAGCCGGTGTGGCAGAACAGCAGCACTCGCCCGTCGTCCCCCTCGGCGATTGAGAGCGATTGGTGGTGGTCGTCGTGCGCCGGACAGCGGGCGACGTGCCCACTCCCCGACGCCCTGACCCCGTCCAGGCGCGCCAGCACCAGATCGATCGGCCGACTGGCCACTAAAACAACTCCTGGTCGAGCCTCTCGCGCAGCCATTCGCGCGCGGCTGGCACGAGCGCACGGAGCCGGTCGTCAGCGTGGTCCGCCTGCGCCTTGAGAAAACCACGGATCGCGGCGGCTTCGGCCCGGGTCATCTCGTCGATGGCTCGCATCGAATCGCCGGCGAAATAGCGCACCACGACGTCGATATCCTCCTCGTCGAGTGCGGCATGAAGCCGCTCGCGAAGCGCTTGGGCGTCCTCATCCGTGATCGGCGCTCCCCACTTGTCCGGGTCGCCCTCGGTCCGTTCGGCGATGGCCGCCCATATTTTTGGTCCGACCGAGGCCGGGTCGAAATTGCCCGCCGGCGTGGCGGCGAGCGCTTTCGGGGGTGGCGTCCGTCTCGCTGGCTCTGGTGGCGCGATCTCGCGCACGACGATCTGGTCGTCGCCGTCGAGCGTCACGTCCGCGCCCATCTCCTCGGGGGTGTAGAGCCCGCCGATGGTGTCGGCAAACGCCATCCGTGCCGCGATGCTGATCGCCCGCGCCCGCAGCATCGCGGCGGGATACTGCCGCCAGGGTCCGTCCTTCTTGGTCAACCCGGCGCGCTCGGCCTCGGCGGTGCTGAAGCTGGCGGTGCGCCGGTCTTTCCAGCCGCGCCGCCGGTACGAGACGGTCGCGATTTCGTCGGTCGTCTCCTCGAAGCGCAGCGCGTCGTCGCCGTGGTCGCGGAAGATGAGCGCGGCCATCGCCTCGGCGTTCGCCGTTGGCCGGCCATTGATGAACACAATGTTCGACAGGGCGTACATGGGCGGGAGGCCGAGCTCGAGCCCTTTCTGGACGATCGCGAACGCCGCGGCCGGCGACTTGATGTGGGTGGGCAGGGTGCCGCTCTCGAACAGGAGCTTGGCCAGTTCGAGTTGGACGCCGAGTTGGCTGCTGCCAGGCAGGAGCGATTCGCCACGCGCGGCGATCGCGGCTGAAATCGGGACAGGCAGGCTCATCGCGCATACTCCATTGGCCGGGCAGAGTCCGCCCGGCGCTCCAGCGTGTTGGTCTGTGGCCGCCAGACGCAATCGCGCGACCACGTCGAGAGGCAGACGTCGTACGCCCAGTCCGCGCCGACGGCCGGCGCAGTGCCCAGGCAGGCCCGCTCGGAGGCGCGTAGCCACGGCGGCGCTTTCCCGTCCGTTGTGATCTGATCGCGGGACAATCGCCTCGCCGGCTGGCCGTTGAGGCGCAGGAGCGGACAGACGACGTGCCGGCAGCGGCGATACGTATGATCCGGCGTGAGCGGTGCAGCGGGCGTCGTCATGCCTGCGCCGCCCGGCGGCGCAGCTCGTCGCGGACCCGATAGGTCACCATCGCGTCGCCGAACCCCTCGGCCTGCAGACAGATCAGCACGCCGTTGAGACGAAACAACTCATCCTCGGTCAGTTCGACGAGGGGCCGTCGGCGCAGGGCGGCATAGGCACACAGCGCGTCGATCGCCATCGATGAGACGGGCAGGGGCGTCAGGCTCACTGCAGCCCCCATGCCCGAGCCACGACGGCGACCGCGGCGCTGGCGAGCAGCATCGCGATGCCCATGACCAGGAAATAGCCGTCGTGCTCGTTCATCGAGCCGCTCCGGCCCCGAGGGCAGCGCCTGCGGCCTGGCGCTCCTGCTCGAACCACTGCGAAATCTCGACGGTGGCGCGGCAGCCTTCCTGGTGGTCGCGGTTCTCGGTATCGTCGTACGCGATCAGCGCGTCGATCGCCGCCTCGATGGTGTCGAGCAGCGTCAGGGCGCGAAACACGGTGCCGGTCAGCCGGCATCCGTCGAGCAGGGCGCGCAGCAAGACGGTGGTCGCCTTGGCCTCGGCCAGATGGGCGATCTCGATAGGATCGGCCTCGACCCGGTCGAGATAGGTAGCGGCCGCGTCGAGCGTCATCTCGTGGATGTCTCTCAGGGGGTCACGATGCATCGCGTTGCTCCTCAATGGCGTCGCTCAGATCGACAATCAGGGCGGTCGCCCGGCGCTGGCAGGGCGCATCGGCGACGCGCAGCGGCGGGACGCCGATCCGGCCGAGACCGGCGGCGGCGAGGCGGCAACGGCTGCCGTGCAGCAGTCCGAGCCGCTTGGCCACCGGCCCGGGCGTCGTGGGCACGAGCAGCAACTCACGACTGGCCGGCCGATAGCCGGTCCGGACGGCGGCGGGATGGCCGAGCGCGTTGAGCACCGCCGCGGACAGATGCCACTGCTGCCCGCCTACGGCGATGGTCAACTCGGGCTCGGCGGCGAGGGCGCTCTCGAGGGCGCTCATCGGGCCACCGGGACGGCGGCCAGCGCCAGCAGGAGCACCGCGACGATGGCGAGCAGGAGCACGCCATCGATGATGTGCAGACAGACAGCCCGCCAGTGGCGGCGGTGCGCACGAGACTGGCGGAACGAGGCGCTCATCGTCCCGCCTCGTCATCGGCCCGCTCGGCGAGCCGGGCAGCGGCGAGGAGCGCGGCCTCGAAGCCGCGGTAGGTGTCCGGGCAGCGATAGGGCTGCCCCGCGTACCAGAGGTGCACAGACCACCTCTGACCCACGATCCAGCAGTCACGCCCACTGAGGCTACGGCTGACGGTGGTCTGGATCCTGCAGGGCAGGTCGTCGATCCGGACGAACACGACGGCCATGTGATCCGGATAGGCACACTCGCGGTCGATCTCGATGGGCAGATCGGCCCAGGTCGGGCCGAGCTCGGCGCGGACGGCCTGGCGGATCTGGCCGGCCTCGCGCTCGCGCCGCATTACGGCTTCAGCGGTGGCAATTACGGCGGTGTCCTCGCGGCTATTGCGTAGCGCCCGGATGCGGTCGCGAACAGAAGGGGTATCGCTCGTAGTCATCTGCGTGGTATCCTTTCTGCGGTCATCTGCGACCGCTCGCCCCCTGGTGTTACTGCGCCGGGGGGCGTTTTCTATTGGGCGCTTGCCGTCTCGATCACCGAACGGGGAATGCCGAGGATTTCCGCGGCACGAAACGCCATCTCGATGGGCATGGGCCGATAGCCGGTCAACCAGAACGACAGCATGGCCGGGCTATAGCCAAGCCGGGCTGCGAGCCATTGCCGCTGTCGGCCCTGTTCCGCGATGGCATCGACGATCACGCGGGCGGCCGGGGTCGGCTGGTAGGACCTCGTCAGCTTCGCTAGTTCCGTCATGATAGCGATTATAGCGGCCTTTACGTCTCTGTCAATAGCGAAGTTGGCCAAATTTCCGAAGTTGCCGGGCTGAACGGCTCCACGCGGTAAAATGGGGTCTACAATGGCGGAATGGTTGGCACGGAGCCGGCGTTTGCCGAGTGGTTGACTGAGGAGCGGCTACGGCGCGGGATGGGACCGACGGCGTTTGCCCGCCTGCTCGGTGTGTCGCACCAGTCGGTGATCAACTGGACCGAGCGCGGGGTCCAGCCGCGCGAGGACCAGGTCATCCGCGTCGCGCAGAAGCTCGCCGTCGAGACCGTCTGGCTGCTCCAGATCGCCGGTCATCCGGTCGGTCAGCCGCCGGTGCCCAAGCCGGGGCCAGCCGCTGTAGCGCCTCGCGGCCTCGCCCTCTTCGAGCGGGGCGAGTTGCCCGACGAAGCATGGGCCGAGCTGGAGGATTTCGCGGCGTACATCCGCTTCAAATATCGCGACCGGCTCAAGGAGCGTGGCGAGCGCGTCGGCGAGGACGGGAAATCGTGATTGCCGAGCAGCACGCCCGCCAGGTACGCGATCGCCATCGCGTCAGCATCCCCGCCGACACATGGCGGGTCGCCGACGAATGTGAGGCGGTCGTGGTCGCTGAGCGGTTCCCTGCCCGGCTGTGCGCCGAAGCGGCGTTTCTCGACTACCCGCTGATTGTGCTCAATTGCGGCCTGGGACGGGCTGAACGGCGCTACGTGCTGGCGCATGAGTTGTTCCACTATCTCTGCGAGCCGCGTTCGTACCGTGCGGCGCTCCACCGGGGCGACGTGCGGCGATGGCAGAGCGAGGCGCGAGCACGGGCGTTCGCCGATCAGCTCGTGATGCCCGACCAGGAGATGGAGATCGCCGTCCGCGAGGGCTGGAGCGCCGAGCAGATGCTGCTGGAGTTTGGGGTCACCGAGGAACGGCTGGCCCGCCGGTGGGCGCGATTCGTCGAGCAGGGCGGGCGGGCCGTTGGGCTACCGATGCTCGGCAGGGCCGAGCGCCTCGCTGAGTGTTTGGCCGCCGCGTAGGAGGGACCGATGCAGAAAGTGCTAGCCATCATCGGCGCGCTAGTCGTGCTCTTCGTCTGCGGCTGCGTTGGATTAGTGGTGATGACCGGCGGGCTGGCCGCGCTGGGGAGCACGAGCAGCACGTCCGGCAGCACGACGACCGGATCGCGCAGCGTCCAGCCGACCGCTGCCCCGGCTGCCGTCGGGCAGAGTGTCCGGGCCGGCGATTGGGAAGTGACCGTCACGGGCGTGGAGCGGATGAAGACGCTCACATGGAGCGCCGTCGGCAATCGGACCGACGCCAAAGGCGAATGGCTGATCGTCTCGCTGACGCTCGTCAATCGCGGCAACCGGAATTTCGCGATGAACACCTTCGATTGGGAGCTTCGTGATAGCGGCGGGGTGACCTACGCCACCTCCTCAGAGGGTGGGACGTACATGTATCCAGAATTTCGCAAGGTCAACCGAATGGGCGACCAAGTGCCGCCCGGCGTCCCCTATCCGACGATGCTGATCTTCGACGTGGCTCCGGGTGCGAGCGGGCTTCAGCTCATCCTAAAGGCGACTGGGACGCGCTTCAGCCTCGGATGAGACGGGCGGCGACCCTCATGACCGCGATCGTTGGGGCATCGAGAACAAAGTCCATTGGGTGCTCGATGTGGTCTTTCGGGAAGATCACAACCGCACCCACGCCGGGCCGAGCGCGCACAAGCTGCATTTCGGCGTCACCGAGGAGCGGCTGGCTCGCCGCTGGCGTCAGCATGTCGAGCAGTGGCATGACCGCGCCGCTGGCCTCAAGCAGCCGCTCGCCTGCCCGTCCTGTGGAGCGCCCAACTCGCGCAACGCCGCCGTCTGCGAGGATTGTGACGGCGCGATGCAGGGCGCGGCCCCGTTCATCGCGCCGGTCGTCCGCCATCGCTCAGCCCCGAGTGCGCGTCGGCGCGGCGGGGTGGGCGTCGTTGGCTGGATCGGCATCGCGACGGTGGCCGGCCTGGCGCTTTGCTGCGTCGGCCTCGCGGTGGCCGGCATGATTGGCGACGCCCTGCGCTCTCCGGCCGAACGCACCGCGACCGTCGCCGCCCGCGCTGCCAGCGGAAGCGCGACCGCCAGCCCGACGATCGCCGTCGCCGCCGCGACCTCGACCCCCGGTACTCCGGTACCGACGCCCAGCGTCTCGTCAGCGCCACCCGTTCCATCTCCTACCCCGTCGCAACTCTTTATCACCTGCAACGACGGGACCCAACTCGTGGGCACGACGGCCGAGGGCGCTTGCCAGGGTCGTGGCGGCGTCCGATCCGCATCCACGCAACCACCGGCCTCGGCGACCTTGCAGGCGGCTGCTCCGACGATCACTCCGCCGGCTCGTCAGCAGTCGGCGACGCCGAACCCGACCAGTACGCCTCCGCCGGCGGCCACCGTGGGGGTTGCGGGGCGGCCGGCCACACCACCCACCAGTGAACAGATCGAGCAGATCGTCCGCGATCAGTTTGGCAGTCGAGTTCGACAGGTGGAATTTCGGCGCGGTGTCGACACTATCGGCATCGTCGACTTCACCTACCACTCGGGGACAGCGTGGTCGGAGGGGACGATGGTGAGCGGTGTCGCCCAGGACGTTGTCCGGGTTGCGCCGAAGCTGTTTGGCAACCAAGACGTCGACCAGGTCATCGTCCGGGTCCTCAACGACTTCACGGACGTGCGAGGGAACACGAGCGAGAGCCTGGCGATGCGGTGGATCTTGACCCGCGAACAGGCGAAGGACGTCAACTGGCCGAGGTTCGATGCGCGAAATCTCGGGCGGGTCTTTCGGCTCGACTACATCCACCCCGCCCTGCGCGATGCCTGGAACGACTACGCGGGGGGCCGGTGAACGCCTGCGAGTCGGGTTGAGGCTGTCCAGAAGGTGTCGGGTGGTGGCCGATCAAGAATTCGATGGTGTAGAGGGATTGATGCAGGAACCCGAGGCGGTGCCCGGCGGCGGGCCTGCGCGATTGACGCTCTTCCTCCTGTGCGATCGTGCCGAAATTCTCAAAGACAAGCTGTACATCATGGGCGGCGGCATCCGGACGTTCAATGCCAGAAGCTTCCCCGCCCAGATTAGGTTTTCGATCGCCATCGAGGTCTTGGTTCCGTGGGCAGAAACTAATCGAGAGATCCCGCTTGAGTTCCGCTTCGAAACGGCGGACGGGCAACATATCGGCTCGGCCGGGATTCAGTTCGCCCACGGCCGGCCGCCGCTGCTTCGCGGGGAGGACCAGCATGCGATGTTCGCCATCTCAGATTTGGCTCTGGGCGTTCCAGAGACCAGCCAGTTGGTCGCGATCGCATCCATCGACGGGAAAGAGCAGAGGCGCATCACGTTTCAGGTTCAAGCGGCTGGTGGATGACTCCCTGTGCCAATCGCCCGATCGTCTTGTCGCGTCATGCCGAAATTCGGGCCAGCGAGCGAGGCTTTCAGTGGGGCGACGTGGAGGGAGCGATTCGAAACCCAGATACGACCTACACCGGTACTGACGGTAAGCTAAACTATCTCGCCACCGCATCGAACGGCCGGCGTATCCGGGTCGTGGTGGCCGTCGAGGAAGAAGGGTGCCACGTGGTCACCGTCATTGCGCAAGGAGAAGGACCGTGATGCGAGTCCAACTCGACTCGGAAGCCGATGCCGTCTACATCCAGCTAAGCGATGAGCCAGTCACTTCGACGGAAGAGATCGACGAGTTCCGATTTGTCGATCGTGACGCGGCTGGCGCCGTGCGTGGCGTAGAGTTGCTCAATGTGAAATCCGGGCTTCGTGTTCGAGGTCTCCCGGTCGCGCCGGGCGGGCTCGCTTCGGCCCTTCAGGATGTTGGACTCTTGGTCCAGGATTGGTACTGGGTCAGGACGATGCAGATGACCACGCAGGGTCCGAAATTGCCCCCGTTCACGGTTCGAGAGGGTGCGTCGATGACACAGGTGAACAGACCCCGAACAGAAGGACCTGCATCCACGGTCACGGACAACTTCCAGTCGTCCGGCGCGGTCACGCGCGAGTTGGTGACCACCTAATCTGGTCTAGCGCCTTGTCACGATGGAGGGTCTGGCCACCCCGCGGACGAGACGAAATCGGCGTAAACGGACGCGTGGGGGGGCGGATGCGCCGCGGGGCGCCCGTAGCAATCGCGGATCGCCGTCGCCGCCCTTCCTGCCTGCCGACGGCCGCCCGTCCCGGTTGTCAGTCATCGTTCATCCTCGCCCCATCCTCGGCGGCGGCATGGCCTAGCACTCCGCCACCTCTGGACAGATCGAGATTCCTGCCAAACAAAAGGGTGACCGCCCGCGCCCTCAGCGCCTCGTCGACCGTCGCCGCGGCGAGGACGACCCGGTCGGTGACCTGATACCCGGGCTCGCCCCGGCGGATACGCTGATAGGTCGAGCGGTGCATCCCAAGTCGCGACGCCATCGCCTCGTCGGACAGTCCCCGCGCAATCCGCCAGGCCTCGACGGCAGCGAAAAACTCGCGGCGGGCGCGATGACCCTCGCCGCGAACTCGGAACGGGCGACCAACGTCATACATAGTGTATAAATACACCTCTGTCTTGCTTATTGTCAATAAGCCCATGGAGGCAGGTTGGAACACCGAGCGGCTTGCTACGATGTACCGATGAAGCCCGGGACGCACGCGCTCCAGATCAGCCAGACGATCCGCCGCTTGCGGAGCGAAGCGCACCTCACCCAGGCCGAACTGGCGGCTCGCTCGGGCCTCGAAGCCAACCATATCGCCCAGCTCGAAAACCGCCGGGTCAAGCGGCTCACCGTGGACACCCTTCACGCGCTGGCCAAGGGGCTCGGGTTGACCCTCGACGAAGCGGCCGGCGAGTTCGGCTACGCCCCGACCATCGCCGCGTCGGCGGCCGACGCCGCCGCCGTCACCAGCCGGGGCATCGAGCGCCAGCTTCGCCGGGTTTACGAGTTGCCCGAAGGCCCCGAGCGGGAAGCGATCGTCCTGATGGTGCGCAACCTCGGACTGCTCGCCAAGGTCGCCGCCCGCCAGGCCGCCGTCGAATCGCCCGCTTCACTGGCGTCGATTGGCGCAAAGAGCGACAAGACGTAGCCATAGGCGTCGGCGAACTCCTCGGCCCCGACCCCCTCGCGCAGCCGCAGCCCAATCACCACCCCGCTCGCCGGACAGGTCACGATGGCCGAGACCGCGCCACCTGAACCGGGGGCCACCATCACCGCTGGGAGCTGCTCCATGTCGCCCTCTCGCCGCCCTACTGTACCAGAAATAGAACGCATGTTCTATACCTGGCAAGCGATCTCCTCACCGGGAACGCTGGCGTGGCCAGCAAGCACCTGGACAATAACACGCCGGGCGAGCCTCACACAGGTTCCACCGGCGCCGATTCGCCAATTCCCTCGCCCGTCGGACGGCGAGCGCGGGCGCAACGCTCCCCGATTTGACAAGCGCCCCGCCCGCCAACGTCACCGCCCGCGCAGCGTGCCGGCCGCCTGCTCGCTACCCCTGCTGTGCTATACATCAAGGGCGGAGGGCCGAGCGTTCGTGAGCCGGATTGACCCCATGCAGGCCGAGAAACCCCATGGACGGTGCGGGGCGAAGACCCGCGCTGGCGACCCCTGCCGGCGGCTGCCCGCCCCGGGCCGAACGCGCTGCTATTCCCACGGCGGCAAATCGCTCGCCGGCCCGGCCTCGCCCCGCTGGAAAGACGGCCGCTACTCGAAGCTGATCCCCGCCAACCTCGCCACCAGCTATCACAACCTGCTCGAAGCCGACACCCTCCACGACCTCCGTAACGAAATGGCCGCGCTTGGCGCCCGCTTTGGCGAACTGCTCTCCCAGCTCGGCAGCGGCGAGAGCGGCCGCGCCTGGCAGGCGCTCGCCAAAGCCCGCGCCGCCTACGCCGCCGCCACAGCCGCCGGCGAGAGCCCCGACGGCCCGCTGGCCGACCTGTTCGCCCTGATCGACACCGGTCTCGGCGACAGCGCCGTCTGGGAGGAGATCCGCGCCACCACCGATCAACTGCGTCGCGCCGCCGAGGTCGAACTTAAACGGCGCAAGGAGGAACGAGAACACCTGACCGCCGACCAGGCGCTCGCCCTGGCCGCCGCGCTCGCCGAGGTTGTGAGGACCCATGTCCGCGATCGTGCTACCCTCGCCGCGATCGGAGCCGACTTTGATCGGCTCCTTCGCCCGAGCCGTCAACTCGCGCCTGCTCCCCACCACTAACCCCGACGCCGCCGCGCTCGAAGGTGACACCGAGGCGTGGCTGCGCGCGATGTTCCCCCGCTACCTCGCCAGCCAGACCGGCCAACCCCTCCCCCTCGGCGCCCATCACGTCGAGTTCTGGACCTGGGTCTGGGCCGTCGCGCCTGCCCGCCGTCCCCGGCCGTTCGTCGCGATCTGGCCACGTGGCGGCGGCAAGTCCACGTCCGCCGAGATGGCCGCCATCGCGCTCGGCGCTCGCAACGCCCGCCGCTATTGCCTCTACGTCTCGCGGTCCCAGGAGCAGGCCGACGATCACGTCTCGAATATCGCCGCGATGCTCGAATCGGCCGCCGTCGAGGCGCTCTACCCCGACCTGGCCGCCCGAATGGTCGGCAAGTTCGGCAACGCCAAAGGGTGGCGGCGAAACCGCCTCCGCACGCGCGCCGGCTTCACGGTGGACGCCATCGGCCTCGATACCGCCGCTCGCGGCGTCAAGCTCGAAGAGCAGCGCCCCGACCTCCTCATCATCGACGACATCGACGGCGAACTCGATAGTGACGAGACCACCCGCAAGAAGATCGTCACCCTGACCACCAAGCTGCTGCCCGCCGGATCGACCGACCTCGCCGTGCTGGCCATCCAGAACCTGATCCACCCCGAGAGTGTCTTCAGCCGCCTCGCCGCGCCGCCACACTCACCGCTGCGCGCCGACTTCCTCGCCGACCGGATCGTCTCGGGCCCGTTTCCCGCGCTGGTCAACCTCGCCTACGAGCAGCAGGACGGCCGCTGTGTCCTCGTCGCCGGCGATCCAGTCTGGGCCGGCCAGGACCTCGCCCGCTGTCAGGAGATGGTCGATGACATGGGCATCTCGGCGTTTCTGGCCGAAAGCCAGCAAGAGGTCCAGGCGCCCGACGGCGGGATGTTCGGCCACCTGACCTACACCCACTGCCAGCCCGACGAGACCCCGGACTTCGTGCAGGTCGCCGTCTGGTGCGACCCGGCCGTCACCGATAGCGACCAGTCCGATGCCAACGGAATCCAGGTGGATGGCCTCGCCGACGATGGCCGGATCTATCGCCTCGCCTCCTTCGAGCAGCGCGCCACCCCGCTCGCAACCATCACCGCCGCGCTGCGCCTGGCGTTGCGCTATCACGCCTCCGAGATCGGCGTCGAGACCGACCAGGGCGGCCTGACCTGGGGGTCGGTCATCCGCCAAGCCTGGGACGACCTCGAAGCCGCCGGCGAGGTCGATCCTCATCAGCCGATGCCGCGCTTTGTCAGCGCCAAGGCCGGCGCGACCGGCCGGTCGAAAGCCGCTCGGGCGGCGTTGATGCTCCAGGACTACGAGCGTGGAAGGTTCGTCCACGTGCTGGGCGACCATGCGCTCCTCGAGCGCGCCCTGCGCCGCTTCCCCCTGAAAAAGCCATTCGACCTCGTCGACGCGGCCTACTGGAGTTGGCGCTCGCTCTCGACCCGTGCCCGGGCGCTCGCCACGCCGGGCGGTGACAGTGGCCGGAGCAAGTTCCGGCGGGAGGGATGATGCCAGCCTGGTTTGACCGCCTCCGCTCGTCAGGGCGACGTGACGACACCGCCGCCCGGGCGCCGGCCGCCTTCGCCGAATCGATTGCTCGGGAGCGAACGATCGCTCGGGAGCGAACGATTGCTCGGGAGCGAACGATTGCTCGGGAGCGGCCGCCCCTGGCCTCCGCCGGCGTCACCGGTCTGCGCGAGCATGGCGGCGCGATCTACGAGGAGTGGCTGCCCGACCTGTCCGCCGAGCGCGGCCGGGTTGTCTTTCGCAAAATGGCCGACAACGACCCGATCGTCGGCGCGGCGCTGTTTGCCTTCGAGATGCTGCTGCGCCAGGCCCGCTGGCGGGTCGAGCCTTTCGGCGACGGCGACGCCGCCAAAGCCGACGCCGAGTTCGTCGATGGCTGCCTCTTTGCTCGCGGCGGCGACATGTCGCGCCCATGGGCCGACACCCTCACCGATATCCTGACGATGTTGCGCTACGGCTGGGCCTACCTCGAAATCGTCTGGAAATTGCGCCAGGGCGCCTCCAGCGACAGCGCCCGCCGCTCGAACTTCGCCGACGGCAAGGTCGGCATCCGGAAGCTGTCATTGCGCAGCCAGCACACCCTCGACCGCTGGGAGCTTGACGCTGATGGCGGCATCCGGGGGATGCATCAGTTCGACGCCAAGGGCGGGCGCTTCTTCATCCCGATCGAGAAGGCGCTGTTGTTTCGCACCAGCGCCCGCGCCGAGAACCCGGAAGGCCGCTCGATCCTGCGCAACGCCTATCTCCCCTGGGACCGCAAGACCAAAATCGAGATCATCGAGGCGATCGGCGTCGAGCGCGATCTGGTCGGCATCCCGATCGCCTGGGTGCCCGCCGAGATCGCCAGCGCCGCCGCCGGCACCAAGCAGCGCGAGATCTACGACAAATGGCGACAGATGGTCACCCGGGTCCGCCGTGACGAGCAGGAGGGGCTGGTGCTCCCGCTCGAATACGACCCCGACACCGGCGCCAAGCGCTATGACTTCACGCTGTTGGGCGCCGGCGGCGCTCGGGCGCACAACACCGACCAGATCGTCACTCGCTATGACAACCGCATCCTGATCTCGATGCTCGCCGGCTTTCTGTTGCTCGGCCACGAGAAGACCGGCTCCTTTGCCCTCTCGTCCGACCAGACCGACCTGTTCGGCCTCGCCTGCGGTGCGGTGCTCGACTCGATCGAGGACGTGCTCAATACCCATCTGCTGCCCCGCCTCTACCGCCTCAACGGGATGGACACCAGCCAGATGGCGCGGGTCGTCCACGGCGATATCGAAACGCCCGATCTCGCCAAGCTCGCCGCCTACATCCAGCAACTTGGCTCGTCCGGGATGCCGCTCTTCCCGGACGAGCGCCTCGAGAACCACCTGCGCGGCCTCGCCGACCTGCCCGAGCGCCCCGACGACTTCGGCGAGCCGGGGATGCCGGGCGGACCTGTCGATACCCCGCCGCCGGACGACGAACCGCTGCGGGATCGCTCCATGGAGGATCGCGATGGCTGACTGGAACCTGACCTGGGAGGGGCCGCTCGGCGAAGACCAGCCGGTGGACGATCTCGCCTCGCTCCTCTTGCACTTCAAGGAGCTGCAACCCGACCAGACGCCGATGGTGTCGCTGGCGCACTTTCTCGCCTCCGACGATCGAGCGGCCGCGATGCCGCCGGCGCTGGCCGCCGAGTTGATCGCCAACGGCGTGCTCGGCGACGCCGCCGAGATCCTCGCCATGGAGGCCGCCCAGCCTGTCGTCGCGCCGTTCACCTATCTCGATGGGCGCTCTCGCGAGCGCGAGGTGCGCGATCTGGGCGACCTCTTCGTCTGGCTGCTTGGCGAGGCGGGCGAGGATGGCAACCCACAGGACATCTTCTGGCGTTGGATCGAAGAGGTGGACGAAGCGGCGCTTCCCGAGAGCCTCAAGGCCGACCTCGTAGACCGGATGGGCATCGACCTGGCGGATCGCTGAAGTGACCGCGCCCGACCCGATCGCCGCGATCGCCGAGGCGCTCGAAGCGCCGCTGGCCGCGCGCCTGCTCGCCGCCTGGGCCGCCGTCATCGGCACAGCGTCCGAAGGGGCGCTGCTGGCCGCGCTTGGGGCCCCAACCTTGCTGGACCAGATCGCTCGGATCGAGGCGCTGCTTGGCGGGCCGCTCGATAGCGCCCTCTCGGGGGCGCTGATCGAGCCACTCAGCCGGGCCGCCGTCGGCGGAGTCGCAGCGGCCGTCCTGCCGCCCGGCGGCGCGGCGACGGTCGCCGGCCGCTTCGCCGTGCTCAATCCCCGCGCCGCCGGCTGGGCCGCCGGATATAGCGCCCGCCTCGTCCGGCAGATCGGCGACGACCAGCGGTCGTGGCTGCGCAGCGTGCTGGCCGGCGGCTATACCGGCGAACACCATCCGCGTGTCACCGCGAAGGTCATCCGCCAGCAGATCGGCCTGACCAGCGCGATGGCCGGCTGGGTCGAGAACTATCGCGCCTCGCTGGCCGGCCTGCCGCCCGATACACGCGACGCGGCGGCCGCGCTCTACGCCGACCGGCTGCGCCGCGGCCGCGCCCTCACCATCGCCCGTACCGAGACGCTCCATGCCTCCAACTTCGGGCAGCATCTCGCCTGGAACGAACTGATCGCCGCTCGCGATGTCGACGCGGCCAGCGCCCGACGGGTCTGGATCGCCAAACCCGAGAGCGGCCGAACCTGCCCGTTTTGCCGGGCGCTCCACGGGACGGTTGTCGGCTTGAACGACCTGTTCGTCCACCCCGAAAAGCCGGCGCGCCAGGCGCTGGTCCCGCCGATCCATCCGCGCTGCCGCTGTAGCGTGGCGCTTCGCCTCGATCACGCTGGAGCGATCCACTGGAGCGATCCACGGGAGCGCGTCGGCGGGTGGCGCGTGATCGCGCCGACGCCCGCGTCGGCGGGTGGCGCATGATCGCGCCGTCGCGCGCGTCGGCGATCGCCGATGCCATCCTCCTCGAACTCGCTCGCCAGACCGCCGTCATCGACGCGACGCCCGACCTGACCGCCGTCACCGTGATTGTCAAACTCGGCGAGCGCACCGGCGAGCCGGCGACGGTCATCTTTCGCACCGAGGCGATCAGCCGCGCCCGCCGGCGGTCATCGGCGAACGGCCGCGCCGCCGATCTTGCATATGCACAGGACGAGTCTGTATAGTCTGTGCTAATTACAGACGCTCACGCCTGAGACCGTAGAGAGGCGGCTCCCACCGGACAGTCCGGTGGCGGCCGCCTTTTTCGTTGGAGCCGACGTGGCAGGACCCGACCCCGGCGGTGATGCCGCCCACACCGCGATCGTCCTGGATCGCCCGGGAGCGTTCGAGGATCAGCCGGTCGCGCCGGCGCTGACGCGCGCCTTTCTCGAACGGCTGCGCGAGTTGGTCGCCGCGCGCGTCAAGGACGGCGACCTCTCGGCCGAGGACTGGGCCGCGGCCATCCGCCTCGCTCGCGCCCACGCCGGCGGTGTGAGCGCGGCGGCGCGACGCCTCGATCACGCTGGAGCGATCGATCGCGCCGGAGCGACGGGCGAGACCACCTCGCTCTTGCCGCCGTCGCCGTTCGCCGAGCCGTGGGTGGCCGAGGTCAACCTCGCCGACCTCTGCGCTCGACCGACCGACTGGGCGCTCCTGTGCGAACTCGCCGAGTTCGCCGACGCGCCCGAGTGGATACCGCTGCTGCCCAAACCCGGACGCTACAAGCACGCTCGCTACGGCGCGATCGCGATCACCCCCGAGCGCACCGCCCGCTTTATCGAGAACTTCGCCGGCGGCATCTACCAGAAGCCGCTGCCGGTCAACGCCGAGCATCAGACCGTGCTGGGCGGCGCAATGGGTTGGATCGTCGACCTGCGCCAGAACGCCGACGGGTCAGCCGATGCCCGCGTCGAATGGACCGACCGGGGCCGCAAGATGCTGGCCGAAGAACGGTTCAAGTTCGTCTCCCCCGAATGGTGGACCGAGTGGCGCGACCCGCTCGACGACACCATCCATACCGATGTCTTGAGCGGCGCGGCGCTCACCGTCCGGCCGTTTTTCAAGCCGAAAAGCCTGCGGCCGCTGCTCGCCCGCGAGGGCGCGCTGTTTGCGGCACGCGAGATCAGCGACGACCTCGTCGCATTCGACCGGCTGGAAGCCGGCGAGGAGGAGCCCGTGACCGAAGAGACCACCGCCCAGACCACTCCCGAGGCCACCCCGACCGTCAGCCCGGAGCAGTTCGCCGAGGTGCTGGCGGCCAATCAGGCGCTCGCCGAGCGGCTCCAGACGATGGAGCGCGACGCCCGCGCTCGCCGCTTCGCCGAGGAGGCCGAAGGCCGTGGCGCGGCGTCCGGCCTGCGCTGGTTTGGCGACGTGGAAAAGCACGTCGGCTTCATGGAGGCGCTCGCCAGCGAGTTCGGCGAGGACTCCGAGGAGCTCAAGCACTACATCACCATCAACCGCGCCTTCGCCGAGCAGACCAAGGCGAGCAACCTCTACAGCCAGAAGGGCGTGGTCGGCGATGGGTCGCCCGCGCCGTCGGCAGCCGCCGAGATCGACCGGCGGGCCAAGGCGCTTGCCGCCGAGCGTGGCCTCGCCACCTTCAGCGATGCCGTCGCCGCCGTCGCGGCGGAAGACCCGCGGCTCTATGCCCGCTACCGGCGCGAGGTGCTCGCGCACAGCCGCACCGAGGAGGAATAGATGGCGACCACCGGACCGGCAGTCTGGGACGAGACGTTCACCGCCGCGGCGGATCTCTCGGCCAAGCAGTTCTACTTCGTCGAAATCGTCTCGGGCGGCGTCAACGTCTGCTCGGCCGCCGCCGACCGGGCGATCGGCATCCTCCAAGACGCGCCCAAATCCGGCGAGGCCGCCAGGGTGCGTATCCTCGGCCGCTCGAAGCTGGTCACCAACGGGTCCGGGACGCAGATCGCCGCCGGCGACGCGGTCGGGCCGGCCGACGGCGGGAAGGGCGTCAAGAAAGCAACCGCCGATTACAGCATGTCCGCTCTCGCCGACGGCGCGTCGGCGGCGGACGGAACCGTGATTTCGGTGTTGTTGCTGGGGCCGACCGCGTTCCGGTCGCTCGCCGGCTAAGGAGACGAGATGCTGACCAATCGTGCGCTGCACGTCGATACCCTGCTGACCGACATCAGCATCGCCTACAAGAACGCGGACTACATCGCCGACCAGATCTTTCCGGTCGTCCCCGTCCGCAAGCAATCGGACAAGATCCCCGCCTACGACCAGAGCTATTGGTTCCGCAACGAAGCGGCGCTTCGGGCGCCCGGGACCAAGAGCGTCCGGGGCGGCTATAAGGTCGACACCTCGGCGGCCTATTACTGCAACCGCTTTAGCTTCGCCCATGAGATCCCCGATGAACTGCGCGACAATGCCGACGTGGTGTTCAACCTCGACCGAGAGGCGGTCGAGTACGTCTCCGACAAGGTCCAGATGCGCCGTGAGGCGTCGTTTGCCGCCGATTTCTTCACCACCAGCGTCTGGGGTGCGGATAAGACCGGCGGGACCGATTTCACCCGTTGGAGCGACTACGGCGCATCCGACCCGCTGGTCGATCTCGCTGACTACCAGGAACTCATCGAGGGGCAGATCGGCCGCACCCCCAATACGCTCGTGCTGGGCCGGCAGGTCTGGACCAAGTTGAAGTGGCATCCGGTCATGGTCGATCTGGTCAAACACACCCGCATCGGCGGGCCGATCACCCTCGACGCCTTCCGCGATATGGCCGAGTTCGAGCGCCTGCTGGTCGGCAAGGCGATCTACACGGCAAGCCCCGAGGGGACCGCCGAAGCGTCGGTCACCTACTCGCGGATCTGGGGAAAGCACGGCCTGATGGCCTATATCGCGCCGCGGCCGTCGTTGATGACCCCATCAGCCGGCTACACCTTCGTCTGGGACCGCCCGGGCTCGGGCCTGCAGTACATCAAGCGGTTTCGCGACGAAGAGCGCGAGGTCGACATCTTCGAGGCCAACACCTATTTCGACCAGAAGGTGACGGCGGCGCGGGCCGGGATCTTCATCTCCGGCGCGGTCGCCTAAAGGAGGCACGATGGCCAAGCTCGCTCCAGAGCGTTCCAAGCAGCCGGATACGCCCGGCTACTGGGCGCGCCGGCCGATCACCTACTGCGGGTCCGAGTACGACCGCGGGCAGGCGTTGGAGTTGGCCGGCGGCACAAACGACGAGCGCCTGATCCGGCTCGGCTATCTGGCCGAACTGGACCCGAAGGCCGAACTGTCCGTCTGCGCCGAGTGTGGCGCGGCCTTCACCGGGCCTGGCGAGCGCACCGGCCACGGCAACACCCGGCACCGCCCGCACACCGAGCGCTCGCCGCTCGACGAGGATCGGGCTGACGAGCGCGAGGAGCGGCTGTTGGACGAGATCGCGCCGCTCTACGTCGATCACGCGGCCGGACGGAGGTAAGGCATGCCAAACCAGATCACCAAGCAGACCGCCCAGGTCGGCGCCCTGCGCGTCGGCGGGGGGAGCCGCGTCCGCAAGGTCCAGACCGGCACCCTGACCGTCGACCCCGCCGAGATCCTCGCCGGCGCGGCTGCCAACACCGCGGTGACGCTCACCGGCGTCGCCGTTGGCGATATCGTCGTCGTCGAACCGCCCGCCGACCTCGAGGCCGGCCTCGTCCCAATCGGCGCGATCGTCACCGACGCCGACGAGGTGTCGCTCCGGCTCTATAACCCGACCATCGCGGCGGTCGATGGCGCAGAAAAGGCCTGGCGCTACCTCTGGGTTGACCTGACCTGATGGCCACGCCACGCCACAAGCAGGCGCTCGCGAGCCAGGCCGTCCGCGTCTCCGGCGTCGGCGTCGAGACGGCGGTCACCGCCGCCCCCTGCACGCTCCAGCGGATCGTCGTCGCCAACGCCAACGCCGCCGTCCAGACGCTGACCGTCACCGATGGAACAACCGCCCGCCAGATCCTGCGCGTCCCGGCCGGCTCGACCATCGCCGTCGAGTTCCGTCTCGCCGTCGTCGGCAGCCTGAAGGTCACCCCATCGTCCGCCGACCTCGACGCGCTGGTCATCTACGACTAAGGAGGCGCCGTGCCCAAAATCCATGTCATCGGCGGCCTCTCCTACGAAGAGGCGGACGATGCAGCGCGGACCAAACGCCGGGCGACGGCGGGCTAAATGCCGTACGACCCGGCGCTGCCGACCACCCGCGACCGGGTGCGCCGCCTGATCGGTGACGTTGCCGCCACTCCCGTGCTTGCCGACGGCGAGATCGACTGGGTGATCGGCCAGTATGGCGACCTCTATCTCGCCGCCGCTGAGTGTGCCGAGATTCTCGCCGGCCACTACGCGCCGGGCGTCCAAATGAGCGTCGGCGACCAGTCGATCGACGCCGGCGCCCGGTTCGCCCACTACCGGACCCTCGCCAAAAGCCTGCGCAGCCGCGCCGGCTCCTTCGGCGGCGCCGATGGCGGCGGCGGCGCTCTTCCCTATGCCGGCGGGATCGCCGTCGCCGACAAGGAGGCGACCGAGCTCGATGCCGCCGCCACGCCGCCCTTTTTTCGTCGCGACGATTACGCGGCGTTCGAGGAGGACGAGTGACGTTCTCGGCGCTCGATCTGGCTCAGCTTGCCGGCCTCGTCGACGCGGCGCTCCCCGAGAGCGCGACGGTGCAGCGCCGGACGCCAGCCGACGATGGCCGGGGCGGCCAGAGCGTGAGTTGGCCAACCGCGCTTGCGACCGTCTGCCGGATCGCCGGCCTCTCCGCCAACGACCGTCAGATCGCCGACAAGCTCGGCGTCGAGGCATCGGCCACGCTCGTCTTTGCCGCGGGCAGCGACGTGCGCGCCAGCGACCGGGTTGTCGCGGGCGGCGTCACTTGGACCGTCCTCGCCGTCGAAGCCCCCACCAGCTACGAAACGCGCCGGGTCGCCCTGGTTGGGAGACTGTCGTGATCGTCACCAAGGTCGAGATCGTCGATCTGGCGGAGAAGGTCCTCGCCGGCCAACTGGCCGAGATCAGCCGGACGTTGCTCTGGGCGGCGGCGCGCACCGAAGAACTCGCCAAGCTTGAGGTCCCGGTCGATACCGGCAACCTCAAGGCGTCGATCCACGTCGACCAACTCTCGCCCTTCGAGACGATCGTCGCCGCCGGCGGGCCGGCCGCGCTCTACGCCGCGCATGTCGAATTCGGCCATGCCACGCCCGGCGGCGGCCACTGGCCCGGCCACCCCTATCTCGGGCCGGCCTTTGCCGAGGTCGCGCCCGAACTCAAGGCGAGACTGTCGTGATCGAGATCGAGCGCGCCGTCGAATGGGCGGTGGACACCCTCAAGGCCGACGATGGCGCCGGCGGCGTCAACACGCTGGCCGGCGGCCGGATCTATAGCGGCCGGAGCGCGCCACCCGAGGCGACCCGGCCCTATGTGCTGGTCCACGGCGAGCCGGGCGAAGATCTTCTCGGCAACGGCGGCCGGATCTGGCACGCTGGGACGCTGGTCGCCCGCGGCGTCGCCGAGGGATGGAGCGACCTGCCGGCGCTCGCGCTCGCCGACCGGATCGATGGGCAACTCGAGGGTAAACGCCACCAGCCCGCCGGCAGCGACGCCACGCTGGTGACCTGCCAGCGCGAGCGGTCCTGGCGCAACGAGTACATCGTGGCGGGCATCCGCTTCGTCGAACTGGGCGGGCGCTACCGCGTCGCCATCCAGTAGGGAGGACTATCATGCCAGAGCGAGCAACCGTCCTACAGGTCAGCCAGATCGGCGTCGAGACCACTCCGGGGGTGGGCGGAACCGCCAACAAACTGCTCCCCTCGGTCCTCTGGGAGATCGGCCCCGACGGCCAGACCAACGAGTATGGCGGCAGCGGCGCGAAATACGACAGCCAGGCGATCCTCTCGAAGGAATGGAGCACCGGCAAGTTCTCCGGCCCGCTCGACTACGAGGGGTGGATCTATCTCGCCAGCGGCATCTACGCCAAGGTTTCGCCATCCGGCGCGGGAACCGCCAAAACCTGGACGATGACGCCCGCCAATCGCGCCCGCGACACCCTCGCCACCTTCGCGATCGAGCAAGGCGACGACGTGCGCGCCCATCGGGCGCTCAGCACCTATATCAACTCGCTCAAAGTCGGCTGGAGCCGCGCCGAGGCGAAGGTCGAAGGCACCTCGATCGGCCAGCCGATCGCCGACGGCATTACGCTCGCTACCCCGGTCACCGCGATCGCCCAGAAGCCGGTTTCGCCGGCCGATGTCGAGTTCTGGCTCGATAGCACCTCCGGCGGGCTTGGCACGACCAAGCTCCTGCGGGTGATGGCGGCCGAATTCGAGGTCGGCGACCGGATCGGCCAGAGTTGGCCGGGCAACAAGGCGGTCTCAGGCTTTGCCGCCGGCTTCGAGCTCAAACCGAAGGTAGCGCTCAAACTGTCGATGCAGGCGGACGCCCAGGGTATGGCATTTCTCGACCACGCCCGCTCGCGGGGACTGACCAAGTTCTTGCGCTGGAAGTTCACCGGCGACCTGATCACCGGGTCGGACTACTACAGCATCCAGTTCGACTTCGCGGTCCAGGTGCTCAAATTGCCGGCCTTCAAGAATGGCGACGGCACCTACGACGTCGATGTCGAGCTCAAGGTCGTCCACGACGAGACCTGGGGCAAGGCGTTTGTCGTGACGACGGTCAACACGATCGCCACACTCTAACGCTGCCCGCGCTCGGGGGAAACGATGCCGCTGGATCTGGCAAAACAGCGCGAAAAAACCAAGAGCCTCACCTTCGACTGGGACGGCGAGGCGGTCACCCTGACCTACCGCGTCCACACCCTGACCGCCCGGCGGATGGCGCGCCTCGACGAACTGGCGGCCGCCAGCAGCCAGGGCGCGGCCGCCGTCGGGCTGATCGAGATGTTCTGCGCGATCGTCGCCGGATGGGACGTTATGCAGGGAGACGAGCCACTGCCGATCGACGAGACGACGCTGCTCGACGTGGACATCCCGTTCTTGAACGCCTGTTTCGATGCGATCCGCCAGGACCGCCGGCCGGACCCTCCGACGCCGAACAACTCCGCCGCTACCTAAGAAGCGGCGGGCGGTTCGGCGAAGTGCCCGGCTGGTACGTCCACCTGAAGGTCTGTCAATACGTCGGGGTTAGTCCGGAGGAAGGCTGGGAGATGGACGCCTACTGGTACAACGCGGCGCAACTGGCGATCTGGGCCGAAAACGGCGCCCGCGCCGACCTCGAGAGCCGGTAGGTGGACGCCGGCCGCGTCGTCGTCCGCTACCAGGCCGACGCATCGAGCCTCCAGGCCGGGACCCAGAGCGCCCGCCAGGCGCTCGCGTCGGTCGGCCAGGCCGCCCAGGCGACCGGATCGCTGATCCAGAGCGCCTTTGCCGGCGGATTGGCCGCCCTCGGCCTCCAGGGCGTCCTCGGCTCGGTCGGCGGCGCGTTCGCCGCGATCAAAGGCGCCACCATCGGGATGAACGCCGAACTGGAGAAGACGACCCAGCAGTTCAAGGTGTTCACCGGCTCAGCCGACGCCGCCCAGGAGCACGTCCGCAGCCTCTACGAGTTCGCCAAGACGACCCCGTTTGAGGCGCGGCCGGTCATCGAGGCGAGCCGCTTCTTGCGGCTGTTTGGCGGCGCGGCGCTCGACACCGGCGAGACCCTCACCCTGATGGGCAATGCCGCTGCCGCGACGTCGGCGCCGATCCAGGAGGTCAGCTTCTGGTTTGGCCGGGCCTACAGCGCGATCCAGGGCGGCCAGCCCTTTGGCGAGGCGAGGATGCGCCTGCAGGAGCTTGCCATCATCAGCCCGGAGGCGGCCGCCGCATTGGAGAAGCTCGACAAGTCGGGTGGATCGGCCGCCGAGAAGATCAAAATCCTGACCGACGACCTCGGGCGCTTCGACGGCGCGATGACGGACATGGCCAACCTTTGGGAAGGCGTCACCTCGACGATCTCCGATGCCATCAACATCGCCGGCAAAGACATCATGGAACCCTGGTTCGATCTGGTCAAAGACGGGCTCAAGGTCATCCGCGACTTCCTCGACAGCGAGGTCTTCGCCGAGTTCGTCGCCTATGCCACCGTCGCCAGCCAGAGCGCCGCCGACGCGTTCCGGCTCGGGCTTTCGACGATCGGCGAGACCGTCCAGGAATTGGCCGCCTGGTTGGCGCCGATTGGCGAGATGCTCGGGTCACTCGCCGACCGGGCACGAGAGTGGGGGGCGAACATCGTCCTGGCGATCGCCGATGGGATGGCCGCCGGGTTGGATGCCTTGGTCAGCGTGATGAACGCGATCACCGATCTGCTCACCTTCTGGCTGGCGCCCGGGTCGCCGCCGAGGGTCGCGCCCGACCTCGACGATTGGGGCCGTTCGGCGATGCAGGAGTGGCTCGACGGCTGGCTCGCCGCCGACTTCGGCGTTTTTACCGAGATCGCCACGACCATCGAGGACGCCATCCGCCAGATCGGCGCCGGCGCGTCCAATCGGGACCTGCTTGAATGGATCATGGGCTCGCGGGTCGAACTCGCCCGGGCGATCGACGAGTGGCGCGAGGTCGGCGAGTTTGGCGCCGACGCCCTCGACCGGATCGAGGCGGCCGCCGGGCCGGCGGGCGAGACGGTCCGCGATCTCGCCGCGGCCTACTTCGAGTTGGCCGACGCCCAGCGCGAGGTCGAGACCTGGACGCGTGAACTCGGCCGGCTCAACCGCGAACTCGATGCGACCCTCCGCCCGGTCATCGCCGCCCAGGCGGCGCTCGCCGACGCCGAGCGCGACCGCGCCGAAGCCGAACAGCTTGGCAACGCCGCCCGCAACCTTGCCGCCGGCAAGATGAGCCAGGAGGAATACAACCTGCTGGTCAAGAAGATCGACCTCGCCCGCGAAGAGCGAGCGATCCGCGCCGCCTTTCGTGCGCCGATCGACGACGCCAAGGCCGAGCTCGATCTCGCCAAGGAGCGCGAGGAGGCCGCCAAGGGCGAGTGGGACGCGCGGACGGCGATGTTGAACATCCAGAAGGAGAACAGCCGGCTGATCGGCGAGTTGACCAAGGCGGCGGGCGGCGGGGGAGCGGCCAGCGCCCTTGGCAACATCGCCAACGTCCAGAACCGCACCGCCGAGGCCGCCGAGCGCGCGGCGGCGGCTCAGGAGAAACTGGCGGCCGCCCAGGAGACGATGCGCGGCTTCTTTACCCTGCTCACCCAGGCCGACCCCGAGAGCCGGATCGAGGGCTTCACCAAGTTGGCGGCGGCGATCGGCGAGGGACCGGCTGAAAAGATCGCGCTCGCCACCTCGGCGCTGCACGGCCTGATCCAGGTCCTCTCGGGCGACGCCGAGGGCGGCCTGCGGCGGATGGGCGAGGCGATGAATGGCCTCTACGGCCGCGACGACGCCGACGAACGCCTCGCCAATCTCGGCCGGTCGTTGATGGAGTTTGGCGAGGCGACGGTCCGCGCCGCCCAGGCGATCGGCCGGCTGGTCGAGATCACCGGCGACGGCATCGGCGCGGTCGTCAACGCCGCTCTCGCCGCCCAGAGCGCCTGGCAGGGCTTGACTGGCGTCCTGTCGAGTGGCGCGGCCTCGGCGAGCGCTGCCGTCTCCGGACCGTTTGGGGCGATCGCCAACCTGGTCGGCGCGGTGCTGCCGCCGGTGATGTCGGTGTTTTCGGCGCTGTGGGACACGGCGATGGGTGTGGCGGGCGCGGCGGCCGCGCTCTTTGGCCAGATCGCCCAGCCGGCGCTCGATGGCGTGGCGGAGATCTTGCGGATCGTGGCCCCTCTGACCGACGCGTTCGGTGCGCTCTTTGGCGCGGTGCTTGGCCTGCTCGGCGAGCAGATCGGGCTGTGGTGGTCGGTGGTCCAACTCGTCTTCGCCAGTTTCGACTTCTGGCTGCGCGGGACGCTGACGCCGACGGTGACGCTCTTTGGCGCGGTGGTGGGGATGATGCTCGATGCCGCCAAGGCGAACTTTGAGATCCTCTGGGCGGTGGTCGGGCCGATCCTTTCGGCGATCGCCACCTGGTTCGCCGAGACGGGGAAGACGGTCCTCGAGACGTTCACAACCGATCTGGCGCGCCGGGTGGACCAGTGGACCGAGTTCTTCAACCAGGCCCGCAAGGCGGTGGGTTGGTTGGAAGACCGGATCCTCGAGTTCATCGCCTGGCTGTCGAACCTATCGGTCCCCAATCCGTTTGCCGGCATCATCGGCGCGATCGGCGCGATGGGGCCGATCGCCGGCAGCCCGGGCAGCGGCGCGGGCGGCGGCGGCGAGAGCGGGGCGCGCGCCTTTGGCGGGCCGGTCGAAGCGGGCCGCTCGTATCTGGTCGGCGAGCGCGGCGCGGAGCGGTTCATCCCGGCGTCGAATGGCTATATCGTCCCGCCGAGCGCCGGCGGCCGAAGCGCGAACCTGTCGATCGGCGCGGTCAGCGTGACGCCGACCCTGACGGTCAGCGACGGGCGGTTGGTCGAGGGGGATCTGGAGCGGATGAGCGAGCAGATCGCCGCGACCGTGCTTGACGCCATCGCGCTCGCCGGCGCGGGGTTGAGTCTGGAGGGGGCCTGATGCCCAGTTTCTCGCTCGCCTCGACCCTCGGCGGATTGACAACACCGTTTGGCCTTAACCCCGAAAAGACGATCTACCTGCCGCCCGCGGCCGGCGAGCCGAGCCTCGACGGCGAGGCGACCTGGACCGATATCGCCGAAGGGCGCGACCTCTATTGGTCGTGGCTGTCGAACAACGACTGGACGACGCTCTGGGGGGTGTCGGGCGGCGACGGCGCGACCAGCGCCCGGGGGTATGTCCGCTGCGTCGATTGGGGCGGCTACGGCACGAGCGACCGCTGGGGCGACTACTCGTGTGTCATCCACCGGCCGGCCAAGGGCGAGTTCTGGGTCGATAGCCGGATGGGCTTCACGCTCCGGCTGACCGACATGTTGCGGGTCCAGACGGCGAGCTAAGCGGTCATGTGCAGAGACATGGCGACCAGGTATACTGACAGCAAACGGGGGGGTTGATGGCCGATGCCGACGTTCGCGGCCTGAGTGTCGCCGACACACTGCCCAAGACCGTCAGTTCCTTCCCGCTCAACGGCGGCGGCCACGGCCTGGCGGCGGCGCTCTGGGCCAAGCGGACCAGCGACGGTCTCTGGGTCCCGGTCGCCGCCAACGCCGACGGGACGCTTGCCACCTCGCCGACCTGCTGGTGGGAGTGGGTCACTACCAACGCCACCCTCGCCGGTGGGGCGAGCTACACCTCGTCGGTGATGAGCAGCGCCGACTTCACCCGGGTCGTCGGGCACGTCGGCAGTAATGTCGCCGGCACGCTCAAGATCCAGACTTGCATCGACAGTTCGTTCACCGCCGGGCGTTTCCACGAAGAGACGATCGCCTATCCTGATACCGAGATGGGGGTGTCGCTCGGGACGGTCCAGGCCTTCGACGCGCTCCGCACCGGCGCGTACTGCCGGCTGGTCTTCACCAACGGCGGAAGCGCCCAGGGCTGGTTCGTGCTGTACGCCGCCCGCACGTCGATCGCGAGGTAAGCGTGGCCATCTGGACCAATCGGCTGCTGCGCTATGTCCCACCGACCCAGGTGCTGCACCCCGCTGCCGCCGGCGTCAACCTGACGCTCTCCGGCACGCTCGTCGCTCAGGTGGCGACCCTTCGCCACCCGGCCGGCCAACCGCTGCTTGACCTCGACGCGACCACCCCGGCCAACTACGCGACCGTCGCCTACCGCAAGAACAACCTGCTTCGCTGGACAGTGGCGGCGACGAACGAGACGGAAAGCGGCTCAAACGCCGGGTCGAATTTCGAGATCAAGCGCTACGACGATAGCGGCGCGATCATTGACATGCCGATCCGGGTTGGGCGCAAGCGAGGCGACGTGTCCTTCGACGCGCAGCCCATGATCGTGCTGAAGCGGTCGTCGCTCACGCTCAGCGGCGGGACATCGATCAGTTGGAACAACTTTTCCTACCTGACCGACAATACCGCAGGGAACGCCTGGATCGCGGTAAACGGCTCGACGCCGTGGACAACGTTCAAGGTTCCGGTGGCTGGCGTGTATCTCGCGATCTGTACGGTCAAGCTGACCGCACCGTCATCGACCGTCTTTCGCGACAACGACGGCTGGCAACTGGACATCCTCTCTCCAAACCCCCAGGGCGGGAGTTGGGAAGGCGCGAATACGACCGGCTACCTGATGGTGGGGGCGGGCTACACCGTCCCAACTGCAGACGGCACCTACAACGGCACCTATCGCGGCTCGTTGACCGGTTGGGCTACCGGCACGCTCGGGGCGAACGGCGAGCTTCGAGTTGACCTCTCGGAGTTGGTCGCTGCGATGCCGGACGTCACCTACACGGCACTCCTCGCCATCTACAAGGTGGCGTGATGAGCGTCTCATCGCTGATCGTCGCGGTTCTTGGCTGGCATTTGCTGGCGATTGGCGCTCCGGCAGCCTGGGGGCTGGCACCGGATCGCTCGGGTGTCCTCATCGTGATGGTGGACAGCCAGTATCAGGACCACGCCGCCCACACCGCTGCACTGCTTCGTCAAACCGCGCCGGGCGTCAAGATCACCTTCGTCAGCGCCTTCGATCATGGGGTGATCGAGGCGATCGACGCCGCGGCCGATCTGGACCCGGACATCGTGGTGATCACCCTCTCGACCGAGGTCGATTTCCCAGCGATGCGCCAGGCGATCGGTCGGTTTCGCGGGCTGGTCGTCGCCAGCGCCGGGAACGACGGCGCTGCCCAGCCGCGCTATCCAGCCGCCTATCCGGGGGTGCTGAGCGTCGGGGCGACGACCCGCCAGGGCACCCTCGCGCCATTCTCGCAGCGCACCCCGACCGTCGCTATCCTGGCCCCCGGCGACGATGTGCCACTCGCCCCGGGTATCGCCTGGCGTGGCACCTCGGCCGCCGCGCCCCAGGTCGCCGGGGTGGCCGCCCTGGTTAGGAGCGTCGGCCCGCATCTTTCAGCCATGGAGATTCGCGCCACCCTGATTGCGACAGCCCGCCCAGTTTGCCACGAGGCGGGCTGTGGAGCCGGGCTGGTCGATGCAGCGGCGGCGGTGCGGTTGGCGAGGGTCTCTCCGAAGCGACCCCAGGACCGCCGCTGATGTCGGGCTTCAACTCGCCGGTCCAGTACATCCCGCCCGCCCAAAAGCTCGGGCCCGGCGCGACCGGCGAGACCCTCACGCTCGCCGGTCCGCTTTCGCTCCCGGACGGCTCGGCGACCACGCCGGCGTTGGGTTTCTCCGCCGACAGCAACACCGGCCTGTACCGCGCGGCGGGTGACAACCTCCGACTGGTGACCGGCGGCACCGACCGGCTGACCATCGATTCCTCGGGCCGGGTCGGGATCGGGACGAACGGCCCGGGCCGTCACCTCGTCCTCTCTGGCTCTTCCGCGCTCTTCGAAATCATCAAATCCAACGCTTCCTCAAACCAGGGCCGCTGGACCTATGACGCGGGGTCGACCGACGGGGTGCTCTACTTACAGGCGATGAACGACGCCGAGAACGCTGGCGCGTCCTGGCTGGAGGCCTATCGCTCGGGGACGACGATCTCGTCGGTCCGCTTTCCCGGCGGCAACGTCGGTATCGGCGGCGCTCCAAGCTCGGAGGCCAACTACTCGTTTCTGACCATCAACAACTCGACCGGCGGCGTGCTGGAGTTTGCGACGGGCGGCTCGCCAAACAACCGGATCAGAGCCTGGGGCGGCACGTTGGGCGCTGGAGCCGCCGCGAGTTTCGGTCAGTACCGGGGCATGCTGATGGTGACCAACGCCTCGGACGACACCTACATGATCTGTGGCTGCAGCGCGGCTGGAGCTTTCGCCCAGATCGGGACCAACAACGCCGCCGCCTTTCAACTCAACTCCGACCCCGGCGCGGGGTCGGGCAAGATCGGCATCTACATCAGCGGGAGCACTTTCTACATCCACAACCGGTATGGGGGGTCGAAGGTCATCCGCTGCATGCTGCTCGGGATATAGCGGGGGGGGGTAACCGTGGCGAAGTTCAAGCCATTCCGGCGCGAGGAGGGCCGCAAGGTCGGCAGGTTCCGGATGACTGTAACCGCCCGGCCAGGCAAAGACCCGGACTTCGACTACCAGATCTGGATCGTCAGCGCCGACGGGGACCCGATCGGTGAAACCGGCGGCGACCTCGCGCCGATCCTGACCGCCCAGCAGGAGCAGGCGCTTACTGGCCTGATGACGGCGCTGCTCACCAAGGCCGACGAGGTGCTCTGATGACCTACGATGTCGCCGTCCCTGCCCGGATCGCCGGCCGGTTGGCCGAACTGGCGCTCGGCAAACAGGCGGCCGACCTCGCGTACCAAACGGCGCTCGCCATCGTGGTCGATCTCCTCGAATTGCCGCACGACCGGGTACTGGGCGCGGTCATCCTCCCGACGGGCGGCGTGGTGATCCGCGCCGTCGATGGCGCGACGGCAAGTTCGCCGCCGGCGGCGGACGAATGACCGCGATCGCCTGGTCCGAGTTGACCCTGCCTCAGTCCCAGCGCCAGGCCACGCGCGCCCGCGTCTACGTCGGCGGCCCTTTGCGCTCGGTCGAGGCGAACAGCTTCGCGACCGACCTCGCCACCCCGACGACGGCGGCGACGACCCTTGCCGCTGCCCGGTTCGAGCAGCCGGCCGGAACGGCTTGGCCGACGCCCGAGGCCGAGTACCTCTGGCTGACCGCTGGCGACGCCTTTCTCAACCGCGGCGCGGCCGAGGTTGGCGGCGTCTGGTTCACCTACCTCTCCAAGACGCTCGATGGCGGTCTTTGGCGGCTCGACAACGTCCAGCAGATCAGCGGCACGGCGCTGGCGATCCCTGCCGGCGCCCAAGTCGCTCAGTGGCGGCGGGTCTACCCGTCGCGCTTTCGCCTGTCGGGCGACGTGCGCGGCCACGAGGGCGGCTGGCAACTGGAGATCGAGGGGATCAACTGGAACAGCCAGCATCTCTTTCAGGATGCGTCGATCCTCGTCCAAATCCAGCAATGGGACAACCTGACCGCCGACACCTTCGACGACCTGACCGCCGGCTGGACCAGTTGGAAGGACCTCTTTCTGGGCTATCTCGACCAGCCGCAGGCGAGCGTCGAGCAGAGCGGCGCCGGGAAGCTGCGGCGCTACCGGCTGACCGCCCGCGGGCGGAGCAAGTACCTCGCGCTGCAGACCAAGGAGGCCGAGACCTTCGGGCTGTTCCCGGCGCCGGTCAAGGCCTGGACCGCCAGTTCGGTGCTCGGCGACCCGGCGGTCGTCCCCGAAGAGGGCGGCTACCTCGCCGGCGGGTTCGATGCCGCCAAGGCGGGCGATAGTTCGATGCTCACCCTCTGGGCGAGCGCCGGCGTCCCCTCGATCACCCGGCTCAACGACCGGGGCGTGACGCCCGCCAACCGCCGCAAGGACGACTTCGGTCTGCGCATCCAGCAGCTCTATTGCGCCGCGCCCGAGGGCGGGCGCTGGACGCGCCAGCAGCAACTCTGGATCGAGGTCTACAACAGCCGCCATAGCGAGGATGCATGGAACGACGCGACCAGCTCCCCCGACACGAACGCCACTCACGAACTGGTCAACAATCTCGTCCTCGAAAACGACGAGGGGCAGCGCGTCTACCTCAACCGGCGCAACGGCTACCCGATCGACGAACTCCGCGTCCCGCCCCTGGGGTCGCTCATCATCTGCTATGACGAGGCGATCTACCGAAGCCAGTTCGACGTGCCCGAGGGGACGGTCGTGCTGGCGATCCGCGACGCCGACGGCTACCGGCCGAATCTCAAGATCCCCGACCATGACGCGCCCGGCAGTTTCAAGGACGCGCCGACCAACGTCGGCTACCGGGGGCTGGGCGCGGAGTTCCGGCTCAAGCCCGAGGGCGGCTGGGTCGCCATCCGGCGCGCCAAGCGTAACGCCGGCGCGGTGGACATCTATATCGACTGGGATGAGCAGAGCGGCCGCTTCGGCGAGGAATGGGTGGATGTGCTGGTCTGGGGCAACGCCACGCCGCCGCTGTTCTGGGTCAATCAAAGTAGCAGCAGCGTCGATCAGTACGGGGAGCAATCGCCGTCGCCCTGGCAGGGCGCGGGCGTTCAGGGCGTTCAGGGCGCTCTGGCGCCCGGCCGCTCCTTTCGCCGGCAGAACCGCTCGGCCTATGCGGCCTCCAACGGCATTCCGGCCGCGATGGGCGGCGGGGTCCTCGAGGAGTATGTCGGCGATCCGCCGGCGATCTCCCGCTACAACCTCGATTCCAACACCGCCGCCGACTGGACCGAGCGGTCGCCGGTGATCGGCAACGAGAACACCCTCGTCGCCACCGAGTGGCTGCGCGCTGAACTTGGCGAGTTTCCCGCACCCAAGGTTCAGGACGAAGGGACCCAAACCGACGGGCCCTACGCCGGGCGGGCCTATGTCGAGGTCGACGACGCGCGCTTTTTCCCCGAGGCGACGCCGCAACTGGTCTGGCATGTCACCACCAACCAGGCCAAAGGCGACGGCAACCCCAACTTCATCACCTTCTTCTACGACGCCATCGACCGCGCCACCAAGCGGCTCTACGTCGTCTACAAGGACGGCGGCGAGATCAACGCCAACACCGAACTCAAACTCAAGGTCCCGTTGCGCCTCGGCGTCCCGCCCGACCACCCGACGGCGCAAGTCTGGGGCTGGGCGAACCTCTACCAGATCGCCGGCGTCTCCTGGCGGCGCCAGCAGCGCGACGGCGGTGCGCCG
Source organism: Dehalococcoidia bacterium (assembly GCA_046328265.1). Taxonomy (GTDB): domain Bacteria; phylum Chloroflexota; class Dehalococcoidia; order SpSt-223; family SpSt-223; genus JANWZD01. Next base: position 28,570 of record JAXLWW010000005.1, on the reverse strand, counting down.
TCCGTGCCGAGCCACTACGCGGTCCGACTGTCGGCCCAGACGCTCCCCAACGACCCGCGAACCTATCTGGGCGAGAACCCGGACTGGCTCGAGGCGGTCAAGGTCAACGGCAACGCGGCCGGCCGGTCCTTCCATCCGCTGGGCGCGATGCACGACGCGCCCTTTGTCTGGTGGGGGTTTTTCGAGATCGCCCAGATGACCGGCGACGATCGCGCCAAACTCAACGAGTTGACCTTCTGGGCGCTCAACGGGTCGCGGGCGGTCAATCCTGCGACCGGGATGGGGTCGCCCTTTACCCAGACCTACAACACCGCCGACATCGCCGACGCGATCTTGCGCGAGGCCGACGTGCCGGCGCGCTTTCGTGACTGCTCCGACGGGGCGACGGTGCTTTCGGTCTCGATCGCCCGCGGCTCGGTCTGGCAGCAGTTGGTTGGATTGGCAAAGCGATCGACCTGCGTCGTGACCGAGACGAAGAACGGGGTGATCCGCTTCAAGCCCGACCCCCGGTCGGTGCGCGCCGCCGGCGCGAGCGCGCCCAACCTCACCGTCACTCGCAAGGTGGCGCGTGGCCGGGTCACCATCCGCGAGCGGCCGCGTCACCAGGCCGCTCAGGTCGAAGTCGCCGCCCGCAACGACGCCGACCAGACCGACTACAGCGCGACCTACCCGGCGGTCCCCTTTCGCTACGGGGGGCTGGTCCGGATCGAAGGGCGCTACGCCGCCTCCAAGAACGACGCGATTGGCCTTGCTCAGGCGTCGTTGCGCGAGGCCAACGGCGGCTGGACGATGGACGTAGCTATCGGGTCCTTCGCCGACTTCGAACTGCTGGACGTGGTGCGTGTCGAGGGATTGCCGATCGACGACTCGGGCGCGGAGCTTCAGGGCCGCGACTTCTTCATCACCGGCGCGCAACTCGAATTCGCCGGCGGCGAGGGGCTGACCACCACGCTCCGGCTGACCGAGCGGCGGCTGTAGTGGTTCGCGCCCGAGCGATCATGGGCTCCCGAGCGTGAATCGCAGCTTGCGCCAGGGGATCACCGCCCTCGTGGGGGTGCTCTCGTCGCACTTCGCCGAACGGCGCGTGACGGCATCGGCGACGGTGACGGGGGTCCAGACCGACCCACACAGCGGCCAGGTGACCGGCGCGACGGTGCGGATCGGCGCGGGCGAGGAAGAGACGATCGCCCTTTCCTATGGCGCGATGGTTCACGCCGGCGATGTCTGGGAGGTGTCGGGCGGCCGCGACCCGGCGGCGCGGCGCTGGTCGCTGGAGCGGCGGATCTACTCGATCGCAGCCTCCGAAGGCGCCAACCTCGCCCGGCCGATGCCGACGCTGACGCTCTTTGCCTCCTACGGCCGCCAGGCCTCGCCGACCGGGGCCGGGACCGCCTACGGCCCCGACAAGGCCGACCAAGCGATCCGCTACTACAGCATCCGGCGCGGCCAGTACGACGTGCTGGCGGCGACCGCCTATAAGGTGCGCTATCGCTACCGGCCGGTCGGCATCGACAACTGGACCGAGGGGCCTCTCTTGTTTAGCTCGCCGGCGATCGCGTTTGCCGACGGCCACCCACGGACGACCCTGGCCGCGTCGATCGGCGCGGGCGATACGTCGATGAGCGTCGTCCACTCGGAGCGCTTTCCGGTGTGCGCGAGCGACGAGCGGGTCCGGGCGCTGGTCGGCAACGAGCTGGTCGAGGGCCGCTACACCTATGCCGGCGGGCCGAACGCGACGATCAGCAGCCTGACGCGGGGGCTCGAGGCGAGCGCCGACGACCCAACGACGGCGGCGGGCAGCCATACCACCGGGCAACAGGTGACGCTCTGCACCGTCGATGCGGTCGTCGAAGACCTGTCGCCCGGGACGCCGTTTGAGGCGCAGATCGCCGCCGTCGATGTCTACGGGGTGAGCGGGCCCTGGAGTGAGAGCGTCATCTTCACGAGTTGGCGGCAGCTTGCGCCGCCCCCCGCGCCCGTGGCGGTCACCGTCGAGGCGGTGCCGGGCGGCTTCGAGGTGCGCTGGGGCCGGCCGCAGATCGTCGATCTCAAGGGCTACATCGTCCGGCGGTGGAATAGCGAGGACTGGGCCTCGGCGACCAAGCTGATCGTGCCGCAGACGGGCGAAGAGGAGATCGTCGAGAACAACTGGGTCCACTGGCCATCGACGCGCGGCGTCCCGCAAGGCGCTATCGACAACGGGACGAGCTACCTCTACGCCCATTTTGGCGTCAAGACCGTGCGCAGCAGCGGCGTCGAGAGCGCGACGGCGACCTGGGGCGCCGATCAGGCCGCGCCGCCCTCGCCCGACCCGGCCAACGTCAGCGTGAAAAGCCTCCAGGCGAGCGTCCTGGTGACGATCAAGCCGACCGACGCGGCGCGGCTCGATCGCGGGTGGCGCGAGTTCGTCCTGTTCTCGGCGAGTTCGACCGCCGGCGCCGACGAACGGGAAGAGGCGCGCACGAGCGGCCTCGACTTCAACCTGCCGATCGACCCGGCGAGCGGGCGCTACTTCCAGGTGGTCAGCGCCGATTGGAACAACAACGTCGGCGCCCGGGCCCACACCGCGGCCTATTGGAAACGGGACGCGCTCGGGCTTCCGGCGCCCGCCGGCCTTTCGGTGACGCCCACCCAAGGCGGTTGGCGGCTCCTCTGGGACCCGGTTGTCGCCACGGCCGACCCGACCGACCCCGGGCGCGTACGCGGCTATCGCGTCTACCGGCACACCGTCGACCTCGGCACGTCGGTCGGTGGGACGTTTCTCGGACGCGAGGTGACCGGCACCGAGGCGATCTACCCGGCGGCAAGCGGCGAGGGCGACTATTTCGGCGTCGCCGCCGTCAGCCATGCCGGGGTGATCGGCCTGGCGCGCTGGGCGATCGATCCGGTCGCCGCGCCGGTCCCGCCACTGGCGGCCTACCGCGCGACCGAGGTCCCCGAGGGCTTCGAGATCAGCGTCGACCCGGCGGTCGAGACGGCCTGGCAAGACCCGGCGTTTCGCGGCTACGACGTGATCACCGAGGGCGGAGAGCCTGAGGAGATTCAGTCGCTCGGCGAGTTTACCGGCACGCGCTTTACCTACCTCCGGCCGGGAGACAGCCCGACCTTCGGCTTCCGCGTGCAATTGCGAAGCATCCTTTGGAGCGGCCGTCGCTCGGCAGTCCAGACGCCCTGGAACGACACCACCTCACGCCGGACGCGGATAGGCCGGGCGCTTGGCAGCCCGCCAAACGGCGCGTTTAGCCGTCTGAACGAGTACGGCGAACCGCTGTTTTGGCAGGACGAACTGCTCGCCGGATCAGGGGCGCTCGTCTACGACACAAGCAGCGGCATCAACGGAGGGAATTGCGTCAAGTGGACACCCCCATCGGGGACACCCGGCGCGCCGATCGGCTACGACCTGACCCATGTCATCGCCCTACCCTTCAATCGGACGCGGCGGCTGGCGGTGGCCGTCTATTACGCCAGCAGCCTCGCGTACGACGGGCCAGGGATGCTGTCTTCCTTCGCCCGGTTTCGGTTTTACAGCGACGAACTGGGTGCGACCTACGTCTCGTCCTACGACGCCAACCTCACCATCTGGCCACCAGAGCGCGACGCGCTGGAGTGGGCGCGAGGGATGACGGTCATCGCGCCGGCCAGTATCCCGGCGACGGCGCGGTCGGTCTCGATCGGAATCCATCCCCGCATTGCCGAAACCGTGCCGGGCGGGTTTATCTTCTACCTCGACGACGTGCAGGTCTTCCAGGATGATGGATAACGCCGCCTGGCCGCGGCCAGGCGGCGCGTCAGAACCTGTACATGTACACTATGACCGTGTAGGGGGTGCGCGTGCTCGTCATCGACTTCTACGGCAATCGGAAGACCTGGCCAGACGAGGGCGTGCCGCCCTGGGGCCGGGTCGAGCCCTACCGCGGCGTGATGCCGGCACGCGCCTGGAAGGCGACGATCGTCGCCGCCGTCGAGACCCTGATGCAGCTCGCGCCGGTGGTCCGGTTTGCCGACAAACGGGCGGTGCGCGCCGAGACGGTCGCGGTCGTCCATCTCAACCCGGGCGTGCTCGCTACCCCGGCGGTGGTGTCGGACACCGACGACAGCCGCTATCCGCGCGGGCAACGTCACACCATCCAGGCCGCCGAGAACGGCCTGGCGTTGGGCGGCGGCAGCAAGATCGTCGATGGCAACGCGGTGGACGTGCTCTTGCTGACGGGCGATCTCGACTTCGTGCCGATCGTCTCGGACGCCTGGCGCACCGGCCTCTATAGCAGCGACGTGGCGCTCTCGCCGATCTGGGAGTTGCGGCCGGTGGGCTTTGGCGAGCCAACCCTCCCGCCGGCGCCAACCCTCCCGTCGGCGCCGAGCCTGCCCGAGAGCGCCAGCGGCCACGTCGATGCCATCCTCACCCACGCGGCGGCGCTCAAGGGGCTGATCCGGTGATGCGGATCGCCGTGCCGCCCGCCTCGACGCCACACCGCGACCACCCCGATTGCTGGTGCTGCCCGCTGATCGTCGCCGCGCCTACCCGTGCCCAGGTGGTGCGGATCGTCCACAACGACCCGCTTGGCACGGCGCTCGCGCTGGTCGCTGGCCCCTTCCCGCTCGATCGCGGCCGCCTCGGGAAGAACTGAGGTGAAGCTCGCTGGGGTCCACCTGCCCAACCGGCCATCGACCAGCGCCGAGCATCGCGAGATCCTCCGGCACGTTGCTCCGGCGATCCTCCTCGTCTGTCAGGACGACTTTCCGCTCATCCCGATGCTCCGGGAGGAGAACCCGGGCGTCTTCATCGTCGCGCGCGTCTTCGGCCGGTACCCGGACTGGGATAGCTGGCATCTGCCGTGGAACGACCTCGAGCGGATGGCCGACTACGGGCGTTTTGTCGCCGATCTGGCCAACCAATTTCTCCCCGACGCGATCCAGTACGCCAACGAGCCCGGGATCGACGATGGTGACCCCTCCTGGTGGACCCCGGCCGGCTACGAGCGCTTGGCGCGCTCCTGCGCCCCTGTCGTCGCCGGCTACCGCGCCGCCGGCGGGCAGGCGATGCTGGGGACCATCCCCCTCTCGCCCGGCCACCTGGAGGACGACGGCTTCGTCGGTGCGGCCACGTTGCGCGAGGTCTGGCAGCAGCACGATCTGCTGCTCCTCCATACCTACTGGACCGCCGCCCAGCCCGGCAGCCATCTGTCGGATTGGTATGGCCTGCGCTATCGCCGCCAACTCGCCGCCTACGCCTGGGAGAAAGACTGGGCGATTGTCGAGTTCAACCGCGACGAGCCGGCCGCGCCCGGTGACGCCGAGCGCGCCGCTGTCGCCGCCGAGACGAGGGAGTGGTTGGGCCAGATTCGCCGCGACCTCACGCTGCTGGCCGGCCGGTGCCACGGCGCCTGCTGGTTCATCCTCGACTCGGGCGACCCGTCGTTCGCGCGGCTTCGCCTGATCGATAACCCCCGCCTTCAGGCCGTACTCGCCGACGATGGCCGGGGCGGCCCCGAGCCACCGAAAGGAGAACCGATGCCGATCCCGCCTGCCGTGCTCCAGATGACGATCGAGCCGGCCGGACCGCTGGTGCCCGGCCAGCCTTTTGTCCTGCGCATCCCCATCCGCCAGAAAGACGGGGATATCCCACCCTTCGCGGCGGTGTTCGCCATTACCGACTACGGCCTGGCCTCCGACGGCGTGACCGCCCAGGCCGGCCCCCAGACGCTCTTCTCGCGGGCGATGAAGGCGCGTGAGTTGGCGACGGGCGGCGAGGCGATCGTCGATGGATTCGTCCAGCCCGATATCTACGAACTGCCCTGCACCCTCACGATCCGGGCGGCCGGCTTCCTAAAAGAAGACGGCGGCGAATTCGACCTCGCCGCGCCGACGCTGCCCTCGCTCGCCGTCCCGATCGTCGTCGGCGCGGCGAGCGAGGCCGGGCCGCGTCCCGCGCCCGAACCGGCGGCGCCAACCGGCCCGGCCGGCGGCGAGTTTGGCGCGGCGAGCGAACGGTCGCGGGTGTTCTACGCCGCCGGCAGCGCCTATAACCGCGACGGCGACCACGCGCCCACCTCCGGACACTGGCTGGAGATCCAGCGTCAGGTGAGCGCGATGGGCGGACCCGACGATGCGCCCTTTGCCGTCGAGCACCCCAACGAGGTGATCCACGTCCACGCCGGCCGCGGCTATGACGAGGACAAAGACCCCCGCTGGCTCTACATCCAGCAGATCGAAAACGCCGCCAGAGTCGGAGCGCCGCTCCCGCCCGACCCCTTCGTCGCGCCACGGCCGCCGACCATCCTCTCGAAGGCGCAGATCTGGCAGTTGGCGCAACGGATCGCCCGCGAAGAGGATGTCTGGGAGTCGCGCTGGGCGCTCGCGGCGATGATCGAAAAGGAGAGCGGCTGGCGTGCCGATGCGGTCGGTGATGGCGGCCACTCGGTCGGCTTGACCCAACTCCACGACGCCGGCCTCGGCGCTGGGATGAGCGTCGACGAGCGCAAGGACCCCGAGACGAACCTGCGGCGCGCTTTTCGCGCCCATCGCGGCTACCTCAACGAGTTTGGGACCATCGAGGCGGCGCTCGCCGCCCACAACGCCGGCGGGCCTGCCGTCCGGCGCGCTGGCGGCGACTGGACCGCGGTCATCCATCACGTGGATAAGAAGACCGGCCGGCCGGTGCTGGTCGCCGATATCTACGTCCGGCCGATCCTCGCGCTCGCCGACCGGTTCGCCGCGCAGGGGTCGCCGGTGGCCGGCGGGCCCGAATGACCGCCGGCCTTCGGTTGGCGCGTCCCAGCCGGTGCGCCACGCCAGTAGCGGAGGGTCGATGATCGACTGGAACAGCGCCATCGGCAATCTGGCCGCGCCGGTGCTGGTGGCGCTCTTTTTCACCTCGCTGATCGTGTCGGGCAAACTGATCCCGGCGAAGCTCCACGACGAGTTGAAGGAGGAGCGCAAGAAAGACCTCGACCGCAACGAGCGGACGATCGCGGTGATGGAGCGGGCGGTCGAGACGATCAACACGTCGGTCGCGGCGGTTCAGGCCGGGGTGCTGACGCTCAACCGGGCGGTCGAGGCGATCGACACGCTCGCCAAGCGGACGCCGCGATGATCGGCCGGCTTTTGGCGTGGATCTGCCGGCGCGGCCTTGGCCGGCGCGAGGCGCGCTCCCTGGCCGCGCAGAACGCGTTGGCGATGGAGATGGACGAACGGATCGACCGGCTCTCGGGCCGGCTCGACGCCGAGGACGAGCGATTGGCACGGGTCAGCGCGCTGCTTGCCGAACAGGCGGCGATCGCCCGGCGGGCGCCCTCGAGCCCGGACGGCCAGCCGTGAGTGAGGCGCTCTCGTGGTTCTCCGAGTGGCTGCTGATGCTGAGCATCGTCGCCGGCCTCCCGTTCCACCTGATCGGTGTCGCCGACGCGTTCGGCGACTGGCGCGCCGGCCGCGCTCAGGCAGCCGCGCCGGCGATCCGGCGGATCGCCCGGCGCAATCTCGCGATTGAGGGCCTGTTGCTCTGGCTGCACGTCGGGCTGATGGCCCCGGCGTGGTGGTTTCTGCTCCTGCCGACCGCGCCCGAGCAGGCCAGCGTCGCGCGGGCGGTCCTGCCGGCGATCGCCGGGACGCTGGCCGTGATGAGTTGGACCTTGACGGTGGCGACGGCGCTGCTGGCGCGCGAGCGGTTGCGGATTCGGGAGGATGCCGGTGCCGGACTTCTTTAGCATCGGCACGCCCGACCCGAACGCGCGGACGGCGATCATCCTGGCGATCGTCTACCTGATGGTCCAGAAGACGAAGCCGCTCGTGCCATGGGAGGAAAGCTGGCGGATCTACCCGTGGCTGGCGGCGGTCTATGGGCTGGTCGTCGCCTATCTGGCGGCGGCGATCTTCCCCAACACCCCCTATTCGCCCGAGCAGTGGGCGTTCAACGGCTTCCTGACCGGATTGGCGGCGTCTGGGGTGCGCGACGGCTGGAACGCCTCGAAGGGTCTGGCCGAGAGCGTCCGGGCTGGTCGAGCGCGGGCAGCCGCGCCACGTCTGGAGGGATGAACTCGAGGTCGTATTCGCCATCCGGTTCCCAATCACCATGCTGGATGCGGCGCTCCAACTCGGCAGCGAGTTGCTCGGTTCCCTCGGCGACGAAGGACGGATTCGGCACGACCATCCGAACGCTAAACAGCCGTTTGCCCTTCGGGTCTCGGCACCGTACGCCAAGGCGCGTTTCGCCATTCCAACCGATTTCGCTGACCATGACGCATTGTCTCCCGGACCACGTTGGAGAACCCGGACCGCCCCGATCGCAGGCGTCGCTATCGCAGGCTGATTGCGCAGCGATGGAATGGCGGGGAGACAATACCAGGCGGAGCAGCGTCCGGGCGCCGATTGAGCTTGTTGTCGATCGTATCGGCACGATCGCGCCGCAGGACGAGGGCCCCTGGCCAGGATCGAAGCCCGTTCGCGCGACGCTCCTGTTTCGGCCTAAGGGAACGGGGCCTGGCCGAACCGATGCGGCGCTTCAATCACGATTTCGGGTTCGACGATCTTTCTGAAATCCTCGTCAAAAGTGAACAGGGCGTCACATCCGGCGGTGCGCGCCGTAGCGAGGTGAACGGCATCGCCCGAGTTGAGGCGGTGCTTGCGGGCCAGTCGCTGCGCGTCGGCGGCAATGTCTCGCGTGAGCGGCACGACCGAAATGAACTCGCGCTCGAAGGACTCCAGGATCAACTCGCCTGCGGCTTCGTCGTCCGGTTTCCCGGGCGGCGCCTTGCGGACCTCAACCAGAACGAAGGCTGAGACCACGATGTCCAGTTGATCTCGATGTGCCAGGCCGATCAAGAACTCGGCGACCTCGCCACGATCGACCCCGTTGGACACTTCCCCTTGAAGCCATCCGATCCAGACATCGGCATCCAGATAGACCCGCCGATGGGCATCACTCATCGCGTAGGGCCCGGACATATGCTTCAGAGGGAAGTCCACCCGTGAAATCGGGGTCCGCCCCGCGCAAGGTGAACGATTGCCCCAGATCGACCGTATTCTTGAGGACGCGAAGCCGCTCGACTTCGACTCGCACCGCCTGCTGCCTGCTATTCCAGAGGACCCGCCCGCGAACAATCACGCGCCGGCCAAGCGCGGCTTTGACGTGCTCAAGCTGGTTCGGGGAGAAATAGCAGGAGGTTGCCCGCCGCGTCCGCTGGTCATAGACCACAAACCGCGGTCGGTTGTGGATCGAGATCATTTCGAGCCGGCCCTCGACTTCGCCAACGGTCCTCTTGCGAATGCGGAGCAACTCCTCCGCCGCGACTTTCGTACCAGCGGTCACCTCGGCGACCTTGCCCATCGCCATCAGCGTCACCCCACGCGCGCCGTTTCTGCCGATGACCTCGGCCAGCCTCCGGACCTTCCGGGTTGCCGTCTCGGTGAAATCAGGGGGGATCGTTCCAGCGCCCTGGATCTCCTCAACGCCATCAAGGAGCGCGTCAAGCAGCCTGGGGGGTATCCCTACACTCGGCCGGGACTGGTCGGAAATGGCGGAGATCTCTATGCCGAAGACATCATCGATCAGGCGAACGATCACCCAATGGATGCTCGCTTTGCGCTCGCCGGAGATCACGGGTTCCAATTCGGCCAGGACGCCAAGGGTGCGGTCGATGATGTCGACGAACGACCGCGGCGAGAGCTCGCCCCTTGCTCCATGAATGTCAATTCGCAGCGTGCCGGGTCGGTCCTGGAGCACGTCCGAGCTGGTCATTGTGGCAGTTCCTTGAGACGATCACGAATCGTCGTGACATGGTTACTATCGGTCGGCGCGGACTGATCGTCAAGGCAACCTTCAATCACTGCCTCGATCGGCCCCACTGCCCATTCCTCGTCCATCTACCTTCGCGAGCAAAGCTCGGTCCAAAGGGGCAGCGCTCTCTGGATAGTCTCGGTCGAGGGCGCGAAGGACGCGGGCGCGCTGGCAGCCCTCGCAGGGATCGTCAGCGAGTTGGGCGGGCGGATCGCGGTAGGTGCGGGGATGCCCGCAGGCATGGACGATGATGCGGCGCATCCGCTTATAGGGCCTGTCGCTCATCGTTGGCTGACGGGCGCTGCGGCGACGATCTCGGCCGGGCCGGCGGGCTCGCGCTCCAGCTCGCCGAGGATCACGCGGGCGCAGCGCACGCTACAGGCGTGGATCTCGGTGTCGCAGGCCGAAAGCGTCAGCCAGCCTACCTCCGGTCGGGGCACGGTGACCGGCGCCTGCCGCCAGCAAGCCGGCGCATCGCAGCAGAGCACGGTGTGAAACGACATGTACCCCCCCCCAGAACGTGTGTCCTGATGTGGAGAGTTCTCGTCGCCGCGCTTTGCGGAAGGCAGCTTTCCTCGGGCATGAGCAGCAGGCCGCCCTACCTGCCCGCCTGCCGGGCAGTTAGCCCTCGCAGCCGCGTCCGTCCTTCTCACGGTCGAATTGGTGGGGATCAGGGTTCGCCACCGAGTGGACGACGCGAAACCCCGGCCGGTAGCCGGGCAGTGCCCGGAGCGCCGCCGAGGTGCAGTTCAAATCCGGCGGTGGTGCGGGGATACAGAAGTCGGGGTAGCTCGGGTGGCACTCGGCGCTACCTCTGGTGGCCGCCGCGGTCGCCTGGATGGTTGCCGTGCTCTGCGGCGCGGCCGTCCGGGTCGGGCCGGCCGGAGCAGCCGACGGGGTGACCGGCGCCGGGGTCGCGGGCGGCGCACTCGGCGACGGCACGGGCGCGCCGCGCGCGATGGCCACGTCGCCGAGGGTCAGCACGGTGATGATGGCCCCGCCCGCCGAGCCGCGCCGCAGCAGACTCCTGACCGTCGCCGTGAAGCGAATCTCCTGGTCGCGCGAGAAGGAGAGCAGCGCGCTCGGCGCGATCCCCTCGAGCGCAACGACTTGGCTCGCCGCCTGCCCACAGTTGAGCGTGAACGATTGGGAGCTCACGTCCGCCACCCGACACGTCGCCTCGACCGGCCGGCCAACGACTGTCGCCTGGTATGCTTCGCGCTGCACCTGGGTGCCGCGCTCGTACTCTGTGAAGATCGCCGCGGGCGTCAGAGGGCTGTTGGCCAGTGGCGTGAGCGATGCTGGCGACGGCGAACCGACGGCCGGTGTGTTCGAGGCTGCCGGCGACGCATGGACCGTCGCGGTCGAAGTCGCCGGCGCGGTGGCGACCAGCCCAACCTGGCCGGGTTGAGACGACGGGTTGGCCATGGTCGCAAGCAGACACAGGCCCAGGCAGGCACACACGGCGAATCCGGCTCCGCCGACCAAGACCGGCCAGACTATCACCCGCGATCGGGACACCTGCGCTCCTTGGGCAGCCTGGTCACTGCGGATCGCCGTCGGTTTGTAGCCGCCAGCTCGCCACGCTGCTGAAATCCCGGCTGGTCGAGAGCAGCTCGAACGAGCTGGTCTGGCCGGGCGCGAGATCCGTGCTGCTGACAAAGGTCAGGTCGCAATCGAGCACTTGCCCGGCGCTGTTGTAGAGGGTGCCGATCACCGTGACGTAGCGGATCGTCTTCTGAGTGTCGTTTCGGACTTGTCCGACGATCCGGTACCACTTCGTGCCCGGCTGGAAGGTGCCGGTCGGACTGAGGACGGTCAGGCCCGTTACGGGGGTGCCGCCCGAGTAGTAGGTCGGCGGCTCGAACTGATAGGTCGCCACGTCCGGCGGAGGATCGAAGAACGAGATCGAAAAGCAGCTCTTCTCGCCGGCCGGCAGCACGTCCAGAAAGACGAAGCCAGAATCGGTATCGACGAGCTGACCGCTTCCGTTGAACAGGTTGGCGGTGACCCGGATCAGCTCGGCCGGGCTTCCGCTGGAGTTCTGCACCTCGCCAACGACGTAGCGCAAGCTCGCGCTGCTGGTGAAGGTCGTCGAGTTGCCGAGTACGACGATTCCGGTCGGCGTCGCCGAGGGGGTTGGGCTGCGCGTGATTGTCGAGGTCGGGGTCCGCGTCGAAGTGGCGGTGGACGTGGCGGTGGACGTGGCGGTGGACGTGGCGGTGGACGTGGCGGTGCGGGTCGCGCTGGGGATGGTGATCGTGGTTGCCGTGCTGGTCGGATCGATTTCGCACCCCAGGCCATCGTCGTCCTGATCGAAGTGATGGGGATCGGGGTTGGGAACGTCGTGCCGAACCCGAAACTCCGGCCGGTAGCCCGGCAGGCCAAGCAGTTCGGGCGATTGGCAATCCAAGTCGGGCGGGGGTGGAGGAATGCAGAAATCCGGGTAGCTCGGCGCGCAACTGGGCGCGCCCGGCGTACCGGCCAACGACGCTCGCACCATGCCGGCCGGCGTATAGACCCGGAATGGCTGCTGACTGGTGGCGGCTGCTACGAAGCCGAACGCCAGCGCGAGTGCGGTGGCGAGGGCGACCAGCCGCAACCGTCGCACCCGCTTAGCCGATCTCAATCGGCGCGCTCGCCGACAGCGCCCCGCAGGTCACGACCACCGATCCGGTCCCCGGCCGGGTCGAGGGGCCGATGTTCCATTGCCAGCGCGCCAGGCCCGCGCCGTCCGCCGCCTTCGCGCCCAGCCCGGACGCCTGCGAGCGCGTCCCGGCTGGCGTCGTGTAGTCGAGATCGCAGATGGCGCCGGGCGTGGTCTGCACCGTCACGCTTGCCCGGCTTCCGGGCGGACCGCCGGCAACTTCGACGAAGACGAGGCTCTCAGCCGGCGCGCCGGCGCCGAGGGCGCACGCCGACCACAGTCCGCGGCCGCTCTCGCGCGCCGCCTGCTCGGCGGCGCGGATCTCCGTCTGCCAGCGCACGTCGGGCGGGAAGCTCGATGACTGCGCGTAGCCCTCGAGCGCCAGCACATAGTTGACCTGGGTCCCGTCGGTCAGCCAGACGTAGCGCAGCAGCCGGCCGAAGCCGTCGCGGTCGGATACGTCTCGCTCCAACCAGACCGGCGTCCCGACGGGCAGCAGCGTCGCGGCGAAGTCAGCGGCTTGGGCGCCGTAGCACTCGGGCGCGCTCCCCAACTCGGGAGTATTGATGCCGATCAGCCGGACCGCCTCGATCCGGCCGCCGGCCGAGACCTGAATCGTGTCGCCATCGGTGACGTGGGTAACGGTCGCCGGCTCGAGGGGGAAGCCCTGCGCGGACGCCGCTGGAACAACGCCAACCAGGAGCAGCAGCGCCAGGGCGAGGCGCAGCAACGGACTTCTCACTCGCAGCCAATTCCATCCCTGTCGCCGTCAAGCCGATGGGGGTCAGGCGGGAGCACCTGGAAGCGGCGGAAGGGGATTTCGCCACAGTCGAGGTCCGGGGGCGGCGGCGGGATGCAGACGGTCGGATAACTCGGGTGGCAATTGCCCGAGCGCGCCGGGGGCGCTGGCGGAGAGATGGGCGGCGCGCTTGGCGTGACCGGGAGGACCGGCGGCGCGACGGCTGAGCCAAGCTGCTGCATCCCCCGAGCCTGGCTCTTGTAGTAGACGACCCCAGCCGGGCAGGAAAACGGCGTCCAGCTATAGACGCCGGTTGTCCATTGGGTGACGTACTCGGTGCAGCCGTTGCCGGCGACCTGGGGATAGCCGCGCGTCGCAGTCAGCGTGCCGGCACGGGCGACGCCGCTGCCGCAGTCCCAGGGAGTCGAGGTGTAGCTCCCATCGGACCAGGCGGCGACGTACTCGATACAGCCGCTCGTGCCGCGCTCAGAGTAGCCGCGGGTCCAGGTGGGATCGGCCTGGGCGGATAGTGGCCGTGGGGCGAGCGGGAAGAGGAGAAAGGCGGCGATCAGGACGGCAGCGCGGCGCATCGCATCCTCCAGCGGCGCGCCGGCTTCTCCAGATCGCCTGGTTTCGTTGTTGCGCCGGCCCCGCCGGGCAACTATTTGCCGTTGCGCCCATCCTTGTCAAGTGCCGTTCGCTCCAGCAACTCGGCGGCGCGCTCGATGGCATCGACCCGGCCGGCGACGCGCTCGATCGTCTCGGCGATCTGGCGCAAAGCGGCCGCCAGCGCCGCAGCGTTCTCACCGGACAGGCGCGCCGACGAACGGATGCTACCGGCACGGGCGGCGAACGCCGGGTCGCGAAAGGCGCCGCCGCCGCGCGCTTTGGCGGCGCAGGGCCGGCAGCGGCCGGTGATCGACCCACGCGTGATCGGCCGGCCGCAGTCGCGACAGACCCGTCCGGACCGCTCTGGAGCGGTCTTGGTCACGCTGGCATCATCCGAGGGCCTTCCATCGCGGCGTCCTCCTCTTGGCGCTTCCAGCGGCGCACCTGGCCGGCCACGGCGCTCTCGCGGCCGGGGAAGTCCCGCGTAACCCGCTCGTCGCCCGGCGGATAGTACCACCAGAGGGTGTCGCCGGCGTAGCCGCCGGCCGGGCCGACCCGGGTCTCGCCGAGATAGACGATCCCGTCGCGTACCCCCAGCAGGGCGGCGCCGTCGGGCAGAACCGGGACCAGCCGCAGGGCCGGGCCGATCATGGCTGCCATTCGCGATTGCGCGGGAAGTTGGCGAGGGCGAGCTTGCGGGCGGCCGCCTGGGTCTGGCGCCGATCGTCGGGCGGGCCGAGCAGCGCTCCCTCGGGCCGGTCGAGCACCGGAAGCGCCAGGTAGCCGCCGTCGCCGGGATGTTCGATGACCAGGCCATCGTAGCCGAGCGCCGCGACGCGTTCGGCGAGCAGTTCGCGCAGCCGGTTCCAGAGCGCTCGGGCGGCGGCGGCTTGCCGGCGCTGATAACCGGAGCGCTCGCGGGCAACCTCGATCAACTCGTCGACCTCCAGGCCGGCGGCAAGCGCCCGCGTCAGCCGCCTCGCCACGCTGTCGAACGCAACGCGGGCGCGCACGTCGGCCACGTGGAGCCGCTGGTACTCGGCTCGGGTAGCGAGCACCTCGTCGAGCGGGGTGAGCGTGGGGGGTGCGATCGTCATGGCTCGACCTCGCTCGCCTCGCCATAGCCCAGCACGTCGAGTTCCTCCACGTCGCCGTCCGGGACGAACCGCTGGGCGTCCTCGAAGGTGGCAAAACACCAGGCCCAGCCGATCGCCCCTTCGGGCGGCGCTATCTCCCGCTGCTGGCCATCGTGAACCATTCGCGCATCGACGACGCGGCCGTTCGGCACAAACCACTGTTGGGCAACCCAGATCGTCTTCATCAAGCCTCCGATCGCAAGGCCTCGACCGCGGCCAGCGTCTGAATCCAGGTCCCATGAACGCTCTGGAGCGATCCAAAGGCCACCCCATTGCCTCCGCCGGCGGGCGTCACGGTCCATCGCTCCTGCGGGGTCTGCGGCAGGCGGATCGTCGCGATCACCCGTCCGCCGGCAAGGGCGGTCCAGACCGCGCCGGCGTCGTCGTACCGATAGGTGATCGGAAGCGCGGCGGTCATCGCGCACCGCTGACGCGACCGTGATACTCAATCGAGATTCGGTTCATCGGACCCTCCTACAGCTTGTCGGGGAAATAGGCGACCAGCACGCCGGCCGGGGTGCCGTCGCGCCGGGCCTGGGCTTCGCTGCTGACGACCGCGCCAACGACGGCGAGGGCGCGGCGTGCTGGCTCAACCTGCTCAAGGCGGGCCAGCACGATCCAGAGGTCCCCGTCGCGCGGCTCGATGGCCTGCGGATGGATGCCGACCGCTTCGAGCAGCCGGTGCGCTCGGGTCCGCCCGGTCGAGCGGCGGGCGAACTTGGCGGCAGCGCGCCGGCGAGTGATCCGCGCCGGCTCGGTCAGCGTCCGCGCCCGCCGGAAGCAGTCCAAACAGTGCGGCGCAGCCGGTGAGATCCCCCACCAGAGTGTGGAGCGCCGGCCACACAACGCGATGGCCGCGTCGTCGGCGATTAGATGGATGCCCGGCAGTTCGTCGCTGCCCTGCCAGCGGTAGGAAGCGCCGTCGATGGCGATCATCGCTCCGCCTCGATCGCTCCCGAGCGACCCTCATCGTCGGGCTGTAGGCAGGCGAACACGACTGTTATGCCGCCCGGCGCTCGCAGCGCCTCAACCACGACACAGTGGCGGCAGCGCGCCGGGTCGAGGCCCAGCCGCGCGTTGGCGGCGGCGATGCGCGGTTCGAAGGGTGCGCCACACTCGGCGCAGGTGACGGCCTCCGGTTGGGGTGCGAGGGGTTGGCCCATCTGGTCCTCCACAGTCGCTCTGGAGCGACGCGCGCGGGCAATGCGAGTGCCCGCCACGTAGAAGTATAACTCTGTTATCTTACTTCTGCACGTGGTCAGGGTGTCAATCCGAAAACGTGACAAGGTTTCACACTTTGCGGTTCGGGGTCGTCCAGGCCCCGTCGGCGACCGTGTAGTCGCCAAAGAGCAGCGGGCACTCCAGTCGCATTATCTCGGCGATCTGGCCGGCGACCAGTCGCATCTCCTCTTCGGCGGCCACATCCGTGCGGCTCTCGACGATGTGGCGAAGTGCCCGGGCGTTGGCCGACAGCACCAGGGTCGTCGCCGCCCCTTCGGGCGACCAGCGTCGCGCCGCCGCGGTGACGCGCTTCTTGGCGGCGAAATCCGCGCCGCGGCGATCGAGGATCGTTCCCACCTTCGCCGAGAGGTCGGCCTTGGTGACGATGTGGCGCGCGGATCGGCCAACTCGGCGACCTCTTCCTCGCTCGCTCCCCACTCGGTCGAGAAAAACCAGGGCGGGACCCACATCCCGATGTCGGTCACCCGCACATACCGCCGGCTCTCCTCGCTAAAGGCCGTCCCGGCACGGTGGCGCACCAGTTCATGGGTCACCGCCCGGCTAACCTGATGGACGAGGAAGGTGAAGCTGGCGTGCTCGAGGACCGAGCCATGGCGCGATGCGAGAAGGTTGTCGAGATATGCGGCGAGGTCACGCCGGACCCGCGTCAGGTTGGCGTTGCCCTCGAGCGAGAAACTCCGGTAGCAGACCCGGCCGGCGACCTCGACCAGAAGCTCGGGGTCGCGACAAGACCGCCCTGTCCAGGCATCCGCCCCCAGATCGTCGAGCGCAGTTGACAGCCCGTCCCAGTCGATGGCCGGGCGAGCGATCAGCGTCACCGTCGGCGTCACCTCATGCATCGGCCGCCTCCGGGGCTGGCAACTCGGACGTCCCGCGCGATGTCCAGCGCCAGCATGACCAGCATCGCCTCGCCCGCCTCTCCCAAATGCTCGGCGACCTCGCCGAGCGCCGCGTCGCCCGCCTCGGGATCGCGAAACGCCAGCAGGATGCCGGCGGCGACGCCAAAGCGGGCCGCGACGTGCGCGCTGGCCGCCGGGTCAACCGGCGCGATCAATCTCTCAAGCATGAGTCCTCCGTCCCTACGTGATATCCTGCCCGCCCGCCGCTTTGGGGTGGTCCGGCCGGCCGTTCCGCTGCGCGGGCGGTGGCGAACTGTCCTCTGGGAGGTGGACGATGCCGCGAACGAAGGAAGGGCGAGCGCCGAACGGCGAGGGGTCGATCTTCTGGGACGAAACGCGCCAGCGGTATCGGGTGCGCGTCTCGACACCCCAGGGCGTGCGCGAACGCTCCGCCAAAACCAAGACCGAGGCGCGCCGCCTGCGCGACGAGTTGAAGCGCCAACGAGACAGCGGGCTGCCGGTGCCCCACCAGGACCTGACGGTCAAGCAATGGGTCCAGGAGTGGTTCGCCGGGTTGTCCGGCCTGCGCCCAAACAGCCGGATCGCCTACGAGTCGGCGATCGCCACGAAGATCCTGCCCGCCCTGGGGCATCGGCGCATCAGTTCGCTCACCCCGCACCATCTGCGACTGTGGCACAGCGACATGAGCGAGAAGGGACTGGCGACCGCGACCATTGCCCAGGCCCACGCCATCTTGCGCAAGGCGCTCGGCGAGGCGGTGGCGCTGGAGATCCTCCCACGCAATGTCGCCAGCCTGGTCAGCCCGCCGCCCATCGTCATCAAGCGCACCAGCCAGACCCAGACCTACACCGACGGGGAAGTAGTCGCGCTCATCGACGCCTGCCAGACCGAGCCGCTGGGCGCGGCGTTCGTCATCGCCGTCACGATGGCGCTGCGCATCGGCGAGATCGTCGCTATTCGCCTCGCCGACCTCGACGACGATCTCACGATCTTGCGGGTGCGCGGCCAGCGCGGCCAGCACACCGAACCCAACACCGTCGCTCCGGCCAAAACCAAGAGCAGCGCCCGCGATCTCATGATCCCCGCCGAGGCGCGGATGGCCATCCGTCGCCGCCTGGCGCTGCGTGCCCAGGAGCGCCGGCGCGCCGGCGACGATTGGACGGAGACGGGAGCGATCTTCTGCACGGGGCGAGGCACGATGATCCGGCCCTCGAACCTCGCCCACAGCGAGACCGAAGGGCTGCTCGCCCGGATCTGCGAGCGCGCCGGGCTGCGCTATCTGCCTCCTCATGCGCTGCGCGGCACCTGCGCGACGCTGATGGGCGAAGCGGGAGTGAGCGCGACCATCATCAGCGCCTATCTCGGCCACGCCGGGACCGGTGTCACCGACCGCTACGTCAAGAGGACGGGGCCGATGCAGGAGTTGGCCAGCCGCTCGGTGGACGCGATTCTGACCACAACTCGTGACAAGATTCGTGACAACGTCGCATTGCCGGTCCAGATTGCTTCGCGATAGGGCGACGAGTTGAGCGTAAATCACCTTCATGAATAGTCGCGGCGATTGCAGGCGCGTACACAATTCGATTATAGGGGGCATTGTGTCACGCACCGACTGGCCGCCGGTCAAACGGGCCGTTTCCTCGCCAGACAAAGTTGCCCGCCGCTACCGGTAGTGCCACTTGCCAACCCTGCCCACGTGATATACTGGCGCGGCGGGTAACGGTGGTTCTCCTGATAGAGTTAGGCCGCGACGTGAGTCACCCTTTGGCCGGCGACCAGCCCGGCCAGCGGCAGGTCCTCGACCGGGTCGCCGCGCGAGACGACGAGGGGCGGCTCGTCTTCGCCCATGAAAGCGAAGCCGAGTTCGCCAAGATCCTCGACTTTTACCAGATCCGCTGGGAATACGAGCCGCGCTCGTTCGCCATCAGCTGGGACGGGGCCGGGGCGGTGACGCGCTATTTCACTCCGGATTTCTATCTCCCCGAGTTCGACCTCTACCTTGAGTTGACCACCTTGCGCCAGAAGCTTGTCACCAAGAAGAACCAGAAACTGCGGCGGGTGCGCGAACTGTATCCCGAGATCAACATCAAGCTGTTCTATCGCCGCGACCTCCGCAGCCTCTTCAGCAAATACGGCGTCCGGCTGCCGGCCAACGGCGAGGCTGTGCCATAGCCTTACCGCCCGGCTTCGTCCTCCTTGGCGAAGCGTTGATCCAGCAGCGCGTCGCCGAACTTGGCCGCCAGATAGCCGATGACTATGCCGACCGCCAGCCGATCCTGATCGGCGTCTTGCGCGGGGTGGTCGTCTTCTTGGCCGACTTGCTGCGGGCCACCGGCGGCCTGCCGTGCGAAGTCGACTTCATGGCGATCAGTTCCTACGGCTCGGGCAGCGGCGTCGTCCGCATCGAAAAGGACCTCGAATCGAGCATCGAAGGCCGGCACGTTCTGCTGGTCGAAGACGTCGTCGACACCGGGCTGACCCTGCGCTTCATCTTGCGCAACCTCGAGGCGCGCCGGCCCGCCTCGCTCGCCGTCTGCACCCTCCTCGACAAGCAGGCGCACCGACTGGTCTCCTTGCCGATCGCCTATACCGGCTTCTCGGTCGGCGACCGCTTCGTCGTCGGCTACGGCCTCGACGACCGCCAGCAGTATCGCAACCTCCCCGACCTCTGGGTGCTCGACGAGACCGGCTGATCGGCCCGTTCGAACGGCCTAGCCATTTCGGGTCAGTCGGCGGTACCAGTCCTTTGCCCAACGGCGCATTATCGACCTGGACCCGTCCACGATGACGGGCCGGAGGTGCAGCATGATGCGTCCTCGGAGCATTGCCCGCTGGTTTGCCCTTGCAGGTCTCTTCGTCCTCGGGGCGGCCGGGCTGCCGCTCGCCACCGGAATCTCAGCAGCGCCGCCGGCCGCGCTCGGCGAGCGCCAGCCGCTCGCCAACGTCGGCCTCGACGCCGTCAACGGGTATCGCGCGATCGCCGGACTGCCGCCGGTGACCGAGAACACGACCTGGTCCGCCGGTGGCTGGGAACATTCGCGCTACATGGTCAAGAACAATGTCATCGGCCATAGCCAGAACCCGGCCCTGCCCTTTTATTCCGCCGCCGGCAACCTTGCCGCCCAAAACGGCAACGTGATGGCCTCTACCGACGTCCACGCAACCGACGCCTACGCCGTCCTGACCTGGATGCAAGGCCCCTTCCACGCCCTCGGCATCATCGACCCGAAACTGGCGACCTCCGGCTTTGGAAGTTACCGCGAAGCCGACGGTGGCTATCAGATGGCGGCGACCCTCGACGTGCTGCGTGGCCGGACCGCGACGCCCGGCGCATTCCCCATCTTCTGGCCGGGCAAAAACACCACGATGCCGATCCTCTCCTACACCGGCGGTGAGTTTCCCGACCCGCTCACGAGTTGCCCCGGTTATAGCGTCCCCACAGGCCCGCCGATCATCGTCCAGTTTGGCACCGGCAGCGTCACGCCGAACGTCACCGCTCACAGCATTACCCGCGGTGGCACCGCCGTCGAACATTGTCTCTTCACCGAGACAATCTATGCCAACCCGAACGCCTCCGACCAGTCTCTCGGCCGAAGCATCCTCAACATGCGCGACGCCGTCGTCTTGATGCCGCGCCAACCGCTGGTCGCCGGCCAGGTCTACACCATCTCGATCACCGTCAACGGCGTCGCCCAGACCTGGACCTTCACCGCCGCCGGCGGCGCGGCACACACCCCGACCCGCACCGTGACCGTCGCGCCGCACACTCCGACCCGCACCGTGACGGTCGCGCCACACACTCCGACCCGCACCGTGACGGTCGCGCCACACACTCCGACCCGCACCGTGACGGTTCAACCTGGCCCCCATACCCGTCGCTATGTGCCGATCACCAGCAAAGGCTTCGCTGTGCCCTCGGCGGGGCATATTTCCGGGACGGCGACCTATGCCGGCGGCGCGGCCGGCGGCCAGCCAGTCGCCCTCGTTGCCTGCAATACGGGCGGCTGTGGTCCGATCGCTCAGACGACGACCAGCGCGTCCGGAGCGTATGACTTCACCGGCATCCCCTCCGCGCCCGCCGGGACGACCTATTACATCCGTTGGGAGAACGTGGCCAATGATTCTCGGTTCTTGTCGCAATGGTATGGGCCGAACATCGTCGGCTACACCGCGGGCGCGTCGGTCCACGGGGGCAACTTCGACATCAAGGACGTGGTGCTCACCAACCCGGCGACCAATGCGGTGGTGGGCCTGCCCCACGAATTCCGCTGGGTAGCCCGCGGCATTGCGGGAGACACGTACCGCTTCGTGGTGATCGAGGACGGCACGCTCAATCCGGTCGCTCAGACCAGCCTTCTCGGCGCCATCGATCACGTCACCATCACCGGCCTGCCGGCGGCAGTTCAGATCGGCAAGGTCTATGGCTGGTACGTCCTCGTCTACGCCGGAACCAGTAATGCCTACGGCGTGCCGTTCTACTACCGGCGCATCACCTTCACCAATCGGGGGAGCGGTCTCAGCGAACTTGCTGAGCCGCCGGACGACCCACGGCCATTTGCCCTACCCCACGAGCAGTGATACGCCAGGAGCGCGATTGTCCGGCGAGGCAGTCGCGCTCTTGGTCCCCCGGCCTCCCGATGGTGCGAAAAGCGGCGAGATGCCGCCCGGAGCGCAGGCTTTGCCCGCTGGATCCAACTGCGCTACCTTGAGGCCACGAGCCTCGAGGAGGGTGTCCCATGGTCAGCACGACCCAACTCGTCGCGGCGGCGTTCCCTCACAAAGAGGACGCCCAGAACGCGGCGAACGACCTGAAGGCCCATGGCTTCGACGAAAGCAGCGTTTCAGTTCTCTACACCGACGCCGGATCGACGGTGACGGCCGGCGCGATCGACGGCGCGATCTGGGGTGGTATCTTCGGCGGGCTGTTTGGCCTGCTCTTTCCACCGGTCGGGCTGGTCGTCGCTGCCGGCCCGTTGCTTGGCATCCTTGGCGCGGGAGCGGCTGGCGCGGCACTCGGCGCGGTGACCGTCGCCGGGCTGGAAGCGCTCGTCTCGGCGCTCGTTCAGGCCGGCATGCCGGAAGAAACCGCCACCCGCTTTGGCCAGATGGTCCACAAGGGCGACGCCTTGATCGTCGTCCACGCTGCCAACCCGGCCGAGGCCGCCAGGGCACACGACACCCTCGCCCAGCATCACCCGCGAACCGACGAGACCTCCGACCGCAGCGGCGTGGTCACCGTCAGCACCGCCCCGGGTTAGCCAGCCGAGGCCGAAACCGGCGCGGCCGCCCGCACCGCCGCCTCAATCGTCGCAAAATCGTGTGCTGGCAGCAGATGGACATTGCCCTGAAAGGCCAGTTGCCAGTGCGATGCCGGCCACTTCTTCACCCACTCGAGCGCCGGCAGCAGGTCTTCGGCCCGGACCAACCCGTCGGCCGCCAGAATCGCGTCGGGCTGGATCGGAAAACGGAAGGGATAGTCCTCTGTTTCCTTCTTGCTGGTCCAGATCGGCTCCTGACTCTCGAAGAACGGTCCGGTGGCGGTCGCCGTGCCGCCAAAGGACTGAACGCCGGTGAGGTAAAACAGCACCCGGTCGCCGGCTTGAACCTTTTCGGCCTTCTTGCGATGGCGGCTCTTCATGCCGGCGAGGTCGAAGCCACGGGCGCGCGAGGTTTCAAAGTTCGCCGGTGAAGACACCAGCATCCAGTAGTTCACTGTAGGCTCCTTTGACGAGGCATC
The DNA here is from genome assembly GCA_046328265.1 of Dehalococcoidia bacterium. Classification (GTDB taxonomy): domain Bacteria; phylum Chloroflexota; class Dehalococcoidia; order SpSt-223; family SpSt-223; genus JANWZD01. The sequence continues at coordinate 5,828 of JAXLWW010000005.1, read as the reverse complement.
TGCCAATCCTAGCCGTCGGCGGGCGTTGGGTCATCGGGTTGGCGGAGCCTGGCGCGGCGCTCCCGGCTACCCGGTCCGCCTAACTATCCTCACTGTCCAGCCAGATTGTCACCGGACCGTCGTTGACTAAGGCCACCTGCATCATCGCGCCAAAGACGCCGGTCTCGGTGCGGATACCGCGACGGCGCAGCGCCTCGGCAAAGTGGTCGACCAACGGCGCGGCGATCTCGGGCCGCCCCGCACCCAGAAAGCTCGGCCGCCGGCCACGCCGAGTATCGGCAAACAGGGTGAACTGGCTCACCACCAGCGCCTCGCCTCCAGAGTCAGCCAGCGACCGGTCGAACTTGCCGGTCTCGTTGGGGAAGATCCGCAATCTCGCGACTTTTTCGGCCAGGGCATCGGCGACCGCCGGCGTATCAGCCTCGGCAGCGGCCAGCAGGATCAGCAACCCGATCCCGATTGCCCCGACCGTCTCACCGTCGACGCTGACGCTCGCCTCGCTGACGCGCTGGAGCACCGCCCGCACTAGCTGACTTCGGCCTTCGCCTCGGGTTTACTCTCGCCGGCCGGCGCGGCCGCCGGGGTGGCGGGCGTCTCGGTCGAGGATTTCTCGGACGACGTTTCGGGGGTACTGCTCTCGCTGCGGCTGCCATTGACGCTATCGGTCTTGTAGAACCCGCTGCCTTTGAAAACGATGCCGGCCGGGAAGATCACCCGCTTCACCGGCGCGCCGCACTCCTGGCAAACCGTCAAAGGGTCGTCACTAAAGCTCTGCTTGACTTCGAAGCGGTGCCCGCCGCTTTGGCAGGCATATTCATAGATTGGCACGACTCTTCACCTTCATCTCATCGAAGCTCACCTTCATTGTAGCGAAGCCACCAGGCGCCCGGCATTTGAAGAAGGTGAGAACGACGGGGCCAACGGCCTGGGGCTTCAAAGCGACGTTTTCGACGAAGTAGCTGCGGTATAATCCCGCGACCCAGACGGGTAACCGGGGGGCTATGCGGGTCGCGGTGACAGGAGGCTTTGGCCAGCTCGGGCGCCAGGTGCGGCGGGCGTTTGCCGAGCATGGTTTCGAAATCGTCGATCCGGTGCTCGACATCCCCGATCACGATATCACCGACCCGGCGATACTCGCGACGATCGCCGCCATCCGCCCCGACCTGATCGTCCACACCGCCGCAATGACCGACGTCGACGGCTGCGCCCGCGACCCCGATGCCGCCTATCGGCAGAACGCCCTTGGCACCCGCAATATCGCGCTCGCCGCGAGAAAGGTTGGCGCGGTCGTGGTTGCCATTTCGACCAACGAAGTGTTCTCCGGCACGGCCGGCGAGCCGTACGATGAGTTTGCCACCCCCGACCCGATCAATCCCTATGGCCGCTCCAAGGCCGCGGGCGAAGCCTTCATCCGTCACCTGGCACCCGAGTCGTATCTCGTGCGCACCGCCTGGCTTTTTGGCCCGGGCGGCAATCACTTCGTCGGCAAGATCCTCGCCCGCGCTCAGACTGGCACCGTTGCGGTCGTCGCCGACGAAGTGGGCTCGCCCACCTACGCGCCGGACCTCGCCGAAGCACTCGTCGCGCTTGTCGGCACCGGCGCGTTCGGCGTCTATCACCTCGTCAACGAAGGGATCGCCAGCCGGTTGGAACTTGCCCGGGCCGTCGTCGAGGCCGCCGGACTGGACGTGCCGGTCACCCCAACTTGCCTCGCCGACTGGCCGCGCCCATCGCAGGTGCCGCCCTACACTCCGTTGCGCAATTTCGTCGGCGCACAACTCGGCATCCGGCTGCGGCCTGGCGTGAGGCGCTCGTCGCCTATCTGACGGACGAGGCCAAGTGAAGCCAGCCGCCTCGGTGATTGTCCCAAACTGGAACGGGCTCGCTCATCTGCCGATCTGCCTCGGCGCATTGGCGCGCCAGACCCGTCACGACTTTGAGACGATCCTTGTAGACGACGCATCGACCGACGAAAGTGTGCGCTACGTCGAGGACGCCTTTCCCGCGGTCCGGATCGTCCGTCGCAGCCGCAACGGCCACTTCTGCCGCGCCGTCAACACCGGCATCGACGCCGCTCGCGCCGACACGATCGTCCTGCTCAATAGTGACACCGAAGCCGAGCCAACCTGGCTCGATGCGTTGCTCACCAGCCTCGATGCTCACCCTGAGGCCGGGATGGCGACCAGCAAGCTGTTGCTCTTCGACCGCCGGACGGTGCTGCATTCGGCCGGCGATTTCTTGCGGCTGGACGGCCGGCCCGGCAACCGCGGCGTTTGGCAGGAAGATCGCGGTCAGTTCGATCAGTCAACCTGGGTCTTTGGCGCCTGCGGCGGGGCGGCGGCCTACCGCCGGGCAATGCTCGACGAGATCGGCCGCTTCGACGAAGATTTCACTGCCTATTGTGAGGATGTCGACCTGTCGTTTCGCGCTCAGCTTGCTGGCTATCGCTGCGTCTTCGTCCCCGAGGCGCGCGTCTATCACCACGTTTCGGCGACTGGCGGAGGCGCCGGCGCAAGCTTCTTGTGCGGCAAGAATTTCGTCAATGTCGTCGTCAAGAACATGCCGGCTGGGCTGCTGCGTCGCCACTGGCCGAAGATCGTCGCTGCCCAACTTGCTCTGAGCCTCGACGCCCTGCGCCACCTTCGCCACCGCTCGGCGCGAGCCTGGCTTCGCGGTCAGGCCGCCGCAATCGGCCAGCTTCCAGCGATGCTCGCCAAGCGCCGACGGATCCAGGCCGCTCGGCGAACCTCGATCCCAGCGATCGAGGCGATGTTGGAGGCGGCATGACGGTCTATCTCTCGGTCGTCATTCCGGCCTATAACGAGGAGGGCCGGATCGCCACGGCGCTCGAAAAAGTGCGCACCTACCTCGGCCACCAGAGCTACAGCGCGGAAGTGATCGTCGTCGAGAACGCCAGCACCGACCGGACCGCCGCAATCGTCGAGGAAGCCGCCGGCCAACCTGGCGTGCCCGTCCGGCTGATCCGGTTGCCGCAATCGGGCAAAGGACGAGCGGTACGCACCGGTATGCTCGCCGGGCGTGGTGTCTATCGCTTCTTCGCCGATGCCGATCTCTCGATGCCGATCGAGCAACTCGAACGCTTTCTCCCGCCCGCCCTCAACGGGACTGATGTCGCAATCGGTTCGCGCGAAGCTCCCGGCGCTCGCCGGATCGGCGAGCCGGCCTACCGTCACCTGATGGGCCGTGTCTACAACCTGATAATCCGGCTCGTCGCCGTCAACGGCTTCGACGATACCCAATGTGGTTTCAAGATGTTTCGCGGCGAGGCGGCCGACTGGCTGTTCCGTCATCAGCAGATCGATGGCTGGGGTTTCGACATCGAGATCTTGCTGCTTGCCAAACGGCGGGGCTATCGGGTCGCCGAAGTGCCGATCGACTGGTATCACGGCGACCAGAGTAAAGTCCGGCCAATCCACGACACGATGACGATGCTCGGCGAGACGCTCAAGATCCGGCTGAACGCGCTGCGCGGCCGCTACCCCCGGTGACCCGCGCGGCGCTTGCCGCCATCGTCCTCTGGCAGTTGGCGATCGGCTCGCTCTATGCGCTGTTCACGCCGCCGTGGCAGGCGCCCGACGAGCCAGCGCATTTCAACTATGCCCGCCATCTCGCTGCCACCGGCACGCTGCCGGTCCTCCAACTTGGTGACTACGACGCCACCTACCTCGAATTGCTCAAGGCGAGCCGCTTCGCCCTCGCCCTGCCGATTGATTCGGTGCGCTACGAGGGGCACCAGCCGCCGGCGGCCTATCTGCTGGCTGCACCGCTGGTTGCCCTGGCCGGCCCGAACGCCCTGACGGCGGTTCGGCTGCTCTCGGTCGCCCTTGGCGGGGTGCTGGTCGTGGTGATCTTCGCGATCGTCCGAACGATCCTGCCGAACCGGCCGGACCTCGTCCTGCTCGCCGCCGCCCTCCCGGCGGTCATCCCGCAGCACCTTGCGATCTTCGCATCGGCCAGCAACGACGCGCTCGCCTCGGTGGGCGTCGCGCTCGCGCTGCTGCTGACGGTCAGACTGGTGGCGCAACGGTATCGCGAGGGCAGGCCGCCAACCGCCCGACAGCTCCTTCTGCTCGGGTTGGTGCTGGCGCTGTGCATCCTCACCAAGGTGACGGCCTACGTCGTCCTGCCAGTTGCGCTTGTCGGGCTGCTCTGGGCTGGCGTTGGTTGGCGCGGCGTCGCGCTCGCGTTTGCACCGCCGGCCGTTGCCGGTCTGCTCTGGGCCGGGCGGAATGTCGCGCTCTATGGCCCGCTCGACCCGCTCGGCCTCGCTCGCCACGATCTCGTCGTCGCCGGTCAGCCGCTCACCGGCGCGATCGGCCTCGGCACGCTGCGCACCTTTGCCGCCGTCGGGTTTCAGAGCTTCTGGGGGCAGTTCGGCTGGATGGGCGTTCTGATGGACGGCTGGGTTTACGGGCTGCTCTGGGCCGGCACGATCCTCGCCCTGCTCGGCTTGCTCGCCTTCTTCGTCGACCTACGGCGCGGGCTCGTCCCTATCGACGACGCCGGCCGGCGCTTGTTGTCGCTACTCGGGTTGCTGTTCGCCCTGATCATCGCCGGGTTTCTCTGGTACAACCTGCGTTATCTCCAGCCGCAGGGCCGCTACCTCTTTGCGGCGATACCGGCGATCGCGTTTGCGATCGCCGCCGGGCTGCGCTGGGTCTTCTCAGAGCGTTGGGGATGGCTGCCACTCGCCTACGTCTACGGCGGCCTGGCCGCCCTCGACCTGTTCGCCCTCTGGCGCTACATCGTCCCCCAACTCACGCCATAGGCTGTTCTCTTCGCGATGACGATCCCCGAGGACGCCGCCACCAACGACCGCCACCTCGACCAGATCACCGCCCGATCTCGGTCACCAAGAAATCGGGCCGGCCCTGAGGGCAGGCGCGTCGCTGGCAAGGCCGAACGGTCTGGCGCTCTCCCTGGCCTCGCGCTGACGATCTCACTGGTGGCGTGACCGGGTCCCAAGCGTGAGACCGGGCAACACCAGTGGGCGCGAACCTGCCCGGAGAGGAAACGTCGGGCGAGCCATCCTCGCCCGAGCCAAATGGTATACTGCCGACGATTTCTTCCCGGAGCGTTTTTCATGCAAACCACGCCGCACCTGACGATGGCTGGCGCGCTGCTCCCCCGAGCCGGCTGGCTGACCAGGGCCGGCCTGGTCGTCCTGTTCTCGGTCTTACTGGCGATCTCGGCTCAGGTGAGCATCGAGATCGGGCCGGTGCCGATCACCCTCCAGACGTTGATGGTCCTGTTGACCGGCGCACTGCTCGGCAGCCGCCTCGGCGCTGCCGCCGTCCTGCTCTACATCCTCGAAGGTGTCGCCGGTCTGCCGGTCTTTGCCGGTGGCAACAGCGCCTGGAGCGTCGTGCGAGGCGGCGTGCCGTACTTTCTCGGGCCGACCGCCGGGTATCTCTTTGGCTTCCTGCCGGCGGCCTTCGTCGTCGGCTGGCTTGCCGAGCGTGGTTGGACGCGCAACGTCTGGCTGACCGCCCTCGCGATGGTGATCGGCAACCTGATCATCTATGCCGTTGGGCTACTCAACCTCGCCCGCTTCGTTGCCCCGCCGACGCTCTGGAGCGTCGGGCTGTTGCCCTTCTTGCCGGGTGATGCGGTCAAGATCGCCGCCGCGGTGGTCATCCTGCCGGGTGGCTGGCAGGTGCTCAAAGCCCTTGGGATCGACCCGCGCCGCTAAGGACGCTCACTTCACCTTCGAGCGCCGCTTTTTCTTTGGGCGGTCTGGATCGGCCGCGTGCGCCCGGCCCACCGGCGGGGCCGGGACTCGTTGGCGGCCGGACCGTTCCATCCGC